>CALVBL010000041.1 GCA_944325775.1 uncultured Helicobacter sp. | reverse complement strand
AGAATCTCGCTCTAGATTCTATGTATGCACGCGTAAGCGGAGTGAGCAGAGATTCACTCTCTGCGAGCGATCCACAAGTTTTGCCACAGCAAAACTTGCATAAAAAATATGTCACTATTTTTCTCAAACCTGCAAGTAATTTCGCATAATTTGGTGGCAAAATGCGTTTTTTTTTCTATAATGGTTTGAGATTTTAAGCAAAGGAGAAGTGTATGCAAAAACTCACAAGATTACTTGGTGCGGTGATGGTGCTGTGTGCGGTGGCGAGCGCAGAGGTCAAAAGCGGATCGTTTATCGGTGTGAGTGTGGGTGCGCCCATTAATAACCCATCATATCAGGGTGCGAATCTCCAATCACTCTCTGATTATCTTCCTAGCGGTGGTGCAGGCTGGGGGTTTGGACTAGAAATTGGGCATAGACATATGTTAAGCAATAGGCTTGGTGTGCGCTACTATGCAGATTATTTCTATGGGCAATATAAATCAAGCGAACGAGGGGAGATGGGCTTTGTTGCGCTTACTACCGAGGCGAATATCGTCCAGCACCACATCAGCGTGAATTTTGATGTGCTCTTGTATCTTACGCAGAGATTTGGAGTGTATGTGGGCGTGGGCGTGGGTTATCAGATCTATGAGCCTCTCTATACCTTTAATGGACACAAGAATTTTACAGGTGGCGCTGGCACGGGTGTGGGCACTCTTAGCATACCGACCGATGGTGTGCAGCGCGGATTAGCGATCCCGGTAAATATCGGAATGATGTGGAATGTCGGAGAAAGCTCTCAAATCACGTTTGGAGCAAAAGTGAGCACCAAAGGCTATGAGTATGGATTGCAAGATGGTGAGCACATCAGCCTTGGCGCATATATCATCAAGCTCGGTTATAACTATACATTTTAGTGATTGGGTTTTTTTGGTGGATCTTTGGGGTGATGCTGTGAATCTCCCACTTTTTAGCGCACGATTTCAAAGCTTACTGAATCTTGAGTGCCATCTTCACCGATGATATACAGGTAGTGCATACCCGGTGTGAGCGTGAGTTCAAAGCTTGTGCTTTGAGGTGTGGGCACTGCTTGAGAATCCACATAGAGAAAAAACTTCTGATTTTTGAGATTGGCAAGGCGCACGATGAGATGTTGCTTGCCCGCAAAGTCGATTGGTTCGATGATTTTCAAGCCATCGGTGGGATAGAGGAATTTAAGTGTGCGGTTTTGCTTGGAGATGGTTTTTAGGTGTGAAGTGATATTGATGTGCTGGGTATCGTAGTAATACAGCACATTTGTGGGCAGTTGCACGCTCCAAGTCCGCAAGGCGTTTTCAAACCCACTATCAAGTGAGCTTATCTCCCTCCCATTCTCATCACTCCAAAAAACCTTAATAAATGGCGAGGGGCGCAGCGGCAGGGCGTCGATCGGATAGGGGGATTGAAGTGCAGGGATAGTGAGATCCTCTAGCTCTGGAATGAGGCGGTAGCCTGTGGGTGCGTCTAGCTTGATAGTACTCACACCTCGCGCACTAAAGTCTGTGTCTAATCCCTCCAGCTCCCCAAGGAGCTCAAAGAGTAGCTTTCCCGCACTCTTTGCTCCAAAGAGATTAGCATTTGGCTCACCGGTAAAATTCCCCACCCACACCACGAGTGTGTATCGCGGCGAAGTCCCAGCTGCCCATGCGTCCTTTAGTCCATAGCTTGTGCCACTTTTCCATGCAAAGATCTTTTTGTCCTTGTGGAGATTTTCAAGCCCCACGCGGGAGAGTCGCTCCATCGCTCTAAGCGTGAGATACGCGCTCCCCTCACTCACAAATCGTTTGCTTGGAAATCTCTCATCACGTCGATAGTGCAAATCCTCAAACACCCCATAATTCCCCAAGCCCAGATAGATTTTAGCGATCTGCTCTATGCTTAGCTCTTTAGTACCTAAGATGAGCGAGAGTCCATAGCGCGTGTAGTTGGTATCGCTAAAGTGCAAAATGTCTTTAAGCGTGAAGAAAAATTTTTCGTAGCCATATTCTTGCAATAACCGCACAAAAGGGACATTGAGCGATTTTTCAAGCGCGCTTTGTGCGGTTATAAGCCCATAATATTTTTTAGAAGCATTTTGTGGTGCAAAGGTGCCAAAAAACATCGGCACATCGATGAGTTTGGAATAAGGCGCAATAAGCCCTTCATCGATACTTAGTGCATAGAGCAGGGGTTTGAGTGTCGAGCCGGGCGAGCGCAGGGCGAGGATTCCATCGATTTGTCCATAGTTTTGAATATCCAAAAAATCCTGCGAACCTACATAAGCAAGCACTTCTTTGCTCTGCGTATCCACAAGGAGCGCGCTTAGGTTGGCTATACCCTCTCTTTGTAGTATTGTGGCGTATTGTTTGATACGAGATTCAAAATCGCGCTGAATCCGCCTATCTATCGTGCTGTGCAAAATCGCACTAGGAGGGTTAGAAGCACCAGATGATAGAGAATCTGCCCGCTGGGATTCTCTAATCAGGCGCAGAGCAAGGTGTGGAGCGAGGTTTTTGCGGTATTGGAGTTGGCTTGGGAGCGGCTCACTGATAGCTAGAGAGAGGACCTCACGCGAAAAATGCCCTTTTTCATAGAGGCGATGCAAGAGAGCGTTGCGTTTAAGTTCTAGGGCTTTGGGATTTTTTTCTAGATTCATAAGTCCCGGGGCATTGGGCAAGATGGCTAAAAGTGCTGCCTGTGCCCAAGTGAGCTGCTGGGAGTGCGCACTCTCTAGTCCGAAATACAGCAGTAGCGCGCCGCTGTATCCGATGATATTGCGCCCATAGGAGGCGTTGTTGAGATACATTTGCAAGATCTCATCTTTGCTATAGAGGCGCTCTAGCCGCAGTGCATAAAGCATTTCATCGATTTTATTTTTGTAAGTGCGGGGTTGGTGGTTGAGAAATTTCGCCACTTGCATAGTGATCGTGCTAGCCCCAGCGCGTTTGGTGCGTGAGAGGTTGTCCCGTAGAGTGCGCACAATCGCGAGGGGATCAACGCCGATATGGGAGAAAAACCGCTTGTCCTCATACTCTAGCACCGCGATTTGGAGCTTTTCTGGCACGGGTTGGGTGGATTTGAGA
>CALVBL010000040.1 GCA_944325775.1 uncultured Helicobacter sp. | reverse complement strand
CTCTGATGATGATGGGTTTGACCTCTACTTTTTCGTGGTTGAGGAATCTAAAGAAGTTGATGAGGGTGGAGAGGATAGTGAGGATTCTATTGCTCACAAACTGCCGCACAAAAAGCCACACAAGCACGATGAGTGCAATCATAATAAGCACACTCACAAGCACGATCGTTAATTGCAAATGCGTGAGTGGCGCATACACAGCACTCTCTGGCACACAGATGATCATGGTCCAATGCGCGCTAAGATCCCCGCGCCCGATTTCAAAGGGCTGCAGTGCGGCTAGGGATTTGATCTGGGTATCGTAAGGATAATAGGGCAAAATCACCTCTTGCTGCTTGCGCACCGCATCGATTAGCGCAGCCATACTCGGGTGCTTATTGATCTCTTGCATTGCTTTAGCCACAAGCATTTGATTCCTATGGATCGCCACATGCCCCTGATCATCACTCACAAATGTCGCGCTTTTCTCATACAAATCATACTTAGGGTCTAGCACCACATCACTCATTGCCTTGAGATTGACCACTGCACCCAAAATCGCCACAATCTCGCCGTTCTTATTAAGGATAGGTATCGTCATATTCACGCCCGTGAAAGTTTGAGTGCCGATGCTCATCTGCAGAGGCACACCTATACGCGCTTCTTTAGTCTGGATCGTGTTTTGTACTGCAGGCATTTGCGGGATCACGCCCTGGGCTTGCAAGATATGGATACGATTTTTGTCCGTGCCACCCTTATCTTCAAAAAGCACGACAAATTCCCCCTCTGGCGTTACAAATCGCTTATCCATAGCGCGTAGCTCCTCGCTTGCCTTGGGCACATATAGATATGCAAAATTGCTCCAAACCGATGCTTCAAGCATGCTCTCGAGATTCAGTATAGAATCTGCCACAAACTCTTTACCGCTGGA
Organism: uncultured Helicobacter sp.; assembly: GCA_944325775.1. Lineage (GTDB taxonomy): Bacteria > Campylobacterota > Campylobacteria > Campylobacterales > Helicobacteraceae > Helicobacter_F. The sequence continues at coordinate 3,211 of CALVBL010000040.1, read as the reverse complement.
TTGTGCTGCAATCATATGGAGCACATCACTCGTGTTTTCCAAAGTCGCAATGACCTCATTAAACTTGCCTTGCACAAAATTCGCATTTTTCTGCACATTGGCGCGCAAAATACTCGTGATATTGGCTTGTATCTCTGCGCTCACTTGGTTATTGATGATCACGCCCAAAGTCGCTATGCCAAGACATAGGACAAGCATTACCACGACAAGGATTTTTGTGCCGATTTTGAGATTGCTAAAAAAACGCATAGTGCTCCTTTTGTTTTCATACCTATAAATCCAGTTACAACAACTTTCGGCATTATATATAAAAGCTTAAATTTTCAATAAAATTCGAAAAACAAAAAAAAAAAAAACGATTTTATGTTACTAATAGTTACAATTTATACCAAAAGTCTCTTGGAGAATCTTGAATATTTAGGGAAAAACTAAGCTAGGGAGGGAGTTTAGAGGAGGGGGATTAAAACTCCCTCCCTAGCTTAGTTTTGCTTAACTTGAGAGCACAAACCAGCACGTGCTTGTGCCAGATATGTGCGAAGTAAGAGGATAGTGTGGGATTAAAACTTTTTCTTCTCTACATCATGCAGAATCTCACTGGCGATACCAGTAACCTTTTGCGTGATGAGATTAGTCGTGTGGGCGATGCTCACATTTTCTTGTGTGAGGGATTCTAAATGCGTGATGGATTCATTAATATGCCCCAAGCCCTCCGTCTGCTCGCGTATAGATTCACTCATCTCATTGACGCTCTGGACGAGCACATTGACATTAGCATCAATCTCGCCCAGAGATTTTGTCGTGCGTTCGGCGAGCTTGCGCACTTCATCAGCTACCACAGCAAACCCTCTCCCATGCTCGCCCGCGCGTGCGGCTTCGATAGCGGCATTGAGTGCGAGGAGATTGGTCTGATCGGCGATGTCTTTGATCACACCCACGATATTTTTAATATCCTCTGCTTGGCGCGTCGCCTCGGTCGTCCTATCGGTGAGGACCTGCATAGACGAGCTGATCTCTTCCACCGCAGCTGCGGACTCTTCAAGCGAGCTGGCTTGGGATTGATTGCCTTCAGTGAGTTTTTGCATAGAGGTTTTGAGCTCTTCGCTTTGAGCATTCAAATCCTTAGCAAAGCCTGCACTAGCCGATAACATCGCACTAATAGAATCTCCAAGTGCATTCACGCCTACTTCCATACCCTTTGGGTCTTGCACACGTTGCGTGAAGTCGTTGTTTTGATAAGCGTGAAATACTCTTGTAGGATCTGCTAGATTATCGCCCACAAGCTCCGCAAGCGTTTGACTCATTTCATTTAGAGAATCTCGTAGGCGATTTGTTTGAGGATTAAGGCTTGTTTGTACAATCGTTCTACCAAATTGTCCTTGTTTAGCCTCATCTACGATCGCCACCACCTCATCGACAAGCCGAGAATCTTGCTCTAAAATCGTCTGTACATATTCGATATTTTCATTGAGTGTCTTACCCATCGTGCCTAACTCATCGTTAGCACGGATTGTGATAGGTTTGACCTCGACTTTTTTGTAATGCAATAACTGGAAAAATGGCATCAAAGCGTGTAAAATCGCCTCTATGCGTATGGTAACAAACTTGTGCATCACAAGCAGAGTCGCCAAAATCACAAGACACAAAATCCCCGCACTCGCCCCGATAATGATCCAAGAGAGCGTCCTAAGCGGCGCATACACTGAATCCACAGGAGCCGTCATCACCATCGCCCAGTGCTCTGTCAAATCCCCATGCCCAATATCAAATGTGCGCACCGAAGCCACAGAAGGCGCCTTAGCTTCAAATGTCGTGTAGAGCAAAAGTGTGTTTTTATGATCCCTCACAGCCTCATAGAGATCTTGCATACTCGGGTGCTTATTGACCTCGCGCGCATCCTTGCCGATGATGCTTTGATTGCGATGGATAGCCACGATCGCCTCATCAGTGATCACGAAACGCAAATTGCCCTCATATATATCAAAACGTTTATCAAGCAAATGGTCAGACATATCCTTGAGATTCACAATCGCAGAGATCACTGCTGCAAGCTCGCCGTTTGGATAAAATATCGGCATAGCCACACTGATCCCAGTAAATTCGGTATCTTGGATCTTAAGAATCCTAGGAACACCGACCTGTGCTTTTTTGGTTTTTAGCACCTCTTGCACGGCAGGAAGCTCTACCAAAAAATCCGGGGATTGGATAATTTGAGCATTATGATGACCATAATCGCTAATAAGCGTTACCACATGCTTACCATTTGGTGTGAGAAATCGAGGATCTCTGCTCAACTGCTCTTGCGCACGCGGCGATGGATTGGGGATATAGGCATATCCGACATACACCCATTCCGAAGCATTGAGCATCTGCTCTAGTGTCACACTAAGTGTCTGAATAATACTTGGATCGCCACTTAGGAGTTTCTGATGCACGACATCACGCGCAGTCTGGATCACCGCGACAGCTTCGTTGAAATTGCCTTGTATATAGTTAGCATAACGCGCAGTGTTTGCCTGCAAAATCTCCTCGACATCGTGTTGTATCACATTGCGCACTTGGCTATACACCACATATGTCAAAATCCCCATACTCACCACCAAAATGGCGGCAATCACCACAACAATCTTGCGACCTAGTTTAAGATTCTTAAAAAACCCCATACTCTCGTGCTCCTAGTCTTTAAAAATATCTTTGGAAATGCGGGCTTGATGATAGATGAAAGTAAACCCAAACTTTGAAACTGCCATAATACTAACACAAACTTTCGCTAGCGCGAAAAAACGCAGACAAAAAAAAAAAAAAAAACCCTAATAGTTACAAATTGTTACAAATATCAAAAAAAGTTTAAGAAAACATTGACTAAAAATACCTTGGAAATACCCCAAACTCGAGTAGGACAAGGCTTTGTCGAGATTCTTTAGATTCTCTAAAGTGACGGATTGGATAGGATTAGATTTTAGAATCTTTGTTTAGATTCTGTGCTCTGAAGCTATTGGCGTGTAGGTGTGTGGAAGCATTTTATCTTAGAATCTTCTTTGGATTCTATTTCTATGCCATGGAGTAGTTTTGGATTCTGCTAAGATTTAATTTTGAGGTTTTACAAATTTTTTAAAACGAATTGGAGTAAAAAGAGATGGCCGGGAGAGAGGGATTCGAACCCCCGGAGGCTCGCACCTCAACGGTTTTCAAGACCGCCGCTTTCGACCACTCA
>CALVBL010000039.1 GCA_944325775.1 uncultured Helicobacter sp. | reverse complement strand
GACATCATCGCTGGTATCACGGTCAATGAACAAGAAGATGAGCTCACTGGTGCTAAGAGCTTTATCGTCAGTGAGTATATTCCAGCGGACAAAAAGCCTGCTATCGTGGTGGTTGATAAGGCTGGTAAGGAGCATATCTATCCATTAGAATCTAATACGACTATCATGATTCAAGATGGATCGGTGGTGCAGGAAGCGGATATTTTAGCAAAAACACCTAAGGCACTGGTAAAATCTAAAGATATTACTGGAGGTTTGCCACGCGTATCAGAGCTTTTTGAGGCACGCAAACCAAAGGATATCGCAATCCTTTCAGAGATTGATGGGGTTGTGAGCTTTGGTAAGGCTTTAAGAGGCAAGGAGAGGATTGTCGTTACTGCAGATGACGGGCGCGTAGCGGAATATTCTGTGGATAAAAACAAGCGAATCTTAGTGCGTGCTGGTGAGTTTGTCCATGCAGGTGAAGCGATGACAGATGGCGTGGTTTCAAGTCATGATATTTTGAGAATCTCTGGCGAGAAGGCATTGCATAAATACATCGTGAGTGAGGTGCAGCAAGTGTATCGTCGTCAGGGTGTGAATATCGCTGACAAACATATCGAGATCATTGTTTCACAGATGTTGCGACAGGTCAAGATCATTGATAGTGGTGATACAAAATTTATCGATGGTGATTTGATTAGCAAGCGTCATTTCAAAGAGGAAAATGAGCGGATTCTAAAACTTGGTGGGGAGCCAGCCATCGCGGAACCGGTGTTGCTTGGTATCACGCGAGCAGCGATAGGCAGTGATTCTGTGATTTCTGCAGCATCATTCCAAGAGACCACTAAGGTTTTGACTGAAGCGAGTATAGCGGCTAAGACAGACACACTTGATGACTTAAAGGAAAATGTGGTGCTTGGTAGAATGATCCCAGTGGGGACAGGTCTCTATCATCATAAGAAATTTAAGTATAGTGTGCGAGATACAAAAGAGGATTGATTTTGGACCCTCTAAGATAAATAAAAGTTTCGGTGGGCTATAATCCCACCATTTTTTACATTACTTTGGGAAAGGATATTCGTGCCAACTATTAATCAGTTAATCAGAAAAGAGAGAAAAAAGGTTCTTAAGAAAACTAAGTCACCGGCATTGCTAGAATGCCCACAGAGAAGAGGTGTTTGCACTCGTGTTTATACCACCACTCCTAAAAAGCCAAACTCCGCACTTAGAAAAGTAGCAAAAGTCAAGCTCACATCAAAATTTGAGGTTATTAGCTATATCCCCGGAGAGGGACACAATCTCCAAGAGCACTCTATTGTGCTTGTGCGTGGCGGTCGTGTAAAGGATTTGCCGGGTGTGAAGTATCACATCGTGCGTGGTGCATTGGATACGGCGGGCGTAGCTAAGAGAACCGTTTCGCGTAGTAAGTATGGTGCCAAAAAAGCTAAGAGTGGCGCTGATAAGAAATAAATCACTTAAGGAAGGTTTTGTATGAGAAGAAGAAAAGCTCCTGTAAGAGAAGTTTTGGGTGATCCTATTTATAACAATAAAGTGGTTACGAAGTTTATCAATAAAATGATGTATGATGGTAAAAAGAGCGTAAGTGAGAAAATCATATACGCAGCTTTTGATAAGATTGAAGAAAAGAGCGGCGAGAAAGGGATTGAGGTTTTTGAAAAGGCTTTGGAGAAAGTCAAACCGTTGGTGGAAGTGCGCAGTCGAAGGGTAGGTGGTGCCACATACCAAGTCCCAGTAGAAGTACGCCCTGCTAGACAGCAATCACTTTCTATTCGCTGGATTCTAGAAGCTACAAGAAAGCGTAATGAGCGCACTATGGTAGAGAGATTAGCAAATGAGCTAATGGATGCGGTGAATGATAGAGGTGCGGCGTTTAAGAAAAGAGAAGATGTGCATAAGATGGCAGAAGCCAATAAAGCATTTGCACATTATCGCTGGTAATGAGCTTGAAGGACTAGATTATGGCAAGACAAACCCCGCTAAATAGAATTAGAAATATAGGTATTGCAGCTCATATTGATGCTGGTAAGACTACGACTTCAGAGAGGATTTTGTTTTATACAGGTGTGAGTCACAAGATCGGCGAGGTGCATGATGGTGCGGCGACGATGGACTGGATGGAGCAAGAGAAAGAACGGGGTATTACCATTACTTCCGCGGCAACAACTTGTTTTTGGAAAGATTACCAAATAAATCTTATTGATACTCCCGGACATGTGGATTTTACTATCGAGGTAGAGCGCTCTATGCGTGTGTTAGATGGTGCTGTGGCAGTGTTTTGTTCAGTGGGTGGTGTACAGCCACAGAGCGAGACAGTCTGGCGACAAGCAAATAAATATGGCGTGCCTAGAATGGTATTTGTCAATAAGATGGATAGAATTGGGGCGAATTTCTACAATGTGGAATCTCAAATCAAACAGCGTCTTAAGGCAAATCCTGTGCCTATCAATATCCCTATTGGAGCCGAGGAGAATTTTAAGGGCGTGGTGGATCTTATCCAGATGAAGGCGATTGTATGGAATGATGAATCTATGGGAGCGAAATACGACATAGAGGAGATTCCAGCGGAGCTTATGGATAAGGCACAGGAGTATCGAGAGAAACTTCTTGAATCTGTGGCAGAGCAAGATGAGGTGTTGATGGAGAAATATCTCGGTGGTGAAGAGCTTAGTGTCGAAGAGATCAAGAAGGGTATTAAGGCAGGTTGTCTTGATATGAGCCTTATTCCTATGCTTTGTGGTTCTAGCTTCAAAAATAAGGGTGTGCAAACCCTGCTAGATGCGGTGGTGGATTTCCTTCCAGCGCCCACAGAGGTTGCAGAGATTCGAGGTATCAATCCAAAAGACGAAAGTGAGATCAGTGTAGAATCTAGTGATAAAGGTGCGTTTGCGGGATTAGCATTTAAGATTATGACTGATCCATTTGTGGGGCAGCTTACATTTGTGCGGGCTTATAGGGGTATGTTAGAATCTGGAAGCTATGTTCTCAACTCTACTAAGGGCAAGAAAGAGCGTGTTGGTAGGCTTTTAAAAATGCACTCCAATAAGCGCGAGGACATTAAGGAGATTTATGCTGGTGAGATCTGTGCTTTTGTGGGCTTGAAAGATACACTTACTGGAGATACATTGTGCGATGAAAAAGAGCCAGTAATTTTGGAGAGAATGGAATTCCCAGAGCCAGTGATTCATATCGCAGTCGAGCCAAAGACGAAAGCAGACCAGGAGAAAATGTCTATCGCATTAGGTAAGCTTGCTGAAGAAGATCCAAGCTTTAGAGTAAGCACACAAGAGGAGACAGGACAGACACTCATTGGTGGTATGGGAGAATTGCATCTTGAGATCATTGTCGATAGACTTAAGCGAGAATTCAAAGTCGAAGCAGAGGTTGGGCAGCCTCAAGTGGCATTCAGAGAGACTGTGAGAAGTGCCGTCGAGCAAGAGTGCAAATACGCCAAGCAGTCTGGTGGGCGTGGTCAGTATGGACATGTGTTTATTCGCCTAGAGCCAAAGGAGCCCGGCAGTGGCTATGAGTTTGTTAATAATATTAGTGGTGGTGTGATCCCTAAGGAATATATTCCCGCTGTGGATAAGGGTATCCAAGAAGCTATGCAAAACGGTGTGTTAGCAGGCTATCCAGTTGTGGATTTTAAAGTAACGCTCTATGACGGAAGCTATCACGAAGTGGATTCATCAGAAATGGCGTTCAAAATCGCAGGTTCTATGGCATTTAAAGATGCGTGTAGAAAGGCAAATGCAGTGTTACTAGAGCCACTTATGAAAGTCGAAGTAGAAGTGCCAGAGGAATACATGGGTGATGTGATAGGGGATCTCAATCGCAGACGAGGACAGATCAACTCTATGGACGATCGTATGGGACTTAAGATTATCAATGCGTTTGTCCCGTTGGCTGAGATGTTTGGATATTCTACAGACTTGCGCTCTGCTACACAGGGACGCGGTACCTACACGATGGAATTCGATCATTATGGCGAAGTTCCTAACAATATCGCTAAAGAGATTATGGAAAAACGCAACGCATAATCGATAGCTTACTTTCCCATAAGCCTTCACAGCTTGTGGGAGGCATATGGTTTTCTTTATTCTCTTCTTTTTCTTTCAATAGCTATCTTTGAGGATTTTTACCCCGTATTACTGCAATGAATCTCATGCTCTGAATCTAGTCCTAAAGACATTTAGCCGTGCGTGAGTTGGATTATCTTGCCAAATATGATCGATGAGAATCCAACATGGGCATTGTAAATATTCTGCAAGATCACCCGGGATATAATGCGGATTACAAAAAATATATCTAGGCATACACACGAATTTGTCCCGATGATCGATGAGGTATGCTGCCCACCAGCTAAATGTGGAGTTTGCTATGATGGTGTGTTTGCAGCTTTTCATCAGTTCCATTTCCTCCGCCGCATTTGTTTGAGAATTGCCTTGTATAAACTCAAATTCTATACCCATGCACACCTTAGAATCTAGACTTTGGAGAAAATGCTGCTCACATCATGTTATGTCATTGCTAAATACAAATACTTTTGGGTGTG
>CALVBL010000038.1 GCA_944325775.1 uncultured Helicobacter sp. | reverse complement strand
CGCATAGAATCTAGCTTGCCCTTTGCCTTTAGCTCCTCGTAATACACGCTATGGAGCATTGAGAGCTCTTCCTCGCCCATACGCCCATTGATGATAGCCTCCATCGCGCCTTCAATAGCAAAGGCAGCCATATAGATGTGGGTGATGAGTAGGGCTATCACGCCAAAGCCTAGGACATTATGCACGATAGCTACAAGGCGCAGGGTATTGATATCGGTGCATTGGAAATACATCACTGCTCCACTAAATGCCATCACGCCGCCCCCAAGGGTTGCGAGCCAAAACCACATCTTTTGTCCAGCATTGAATTTGTGTGCAGGGATAATGCGATTTTGCTTGTCCAGATAGCCACCCATTATCATAAACCACTTGAGATCGTAGCTACGAGGTAAGCAGTCTTTTACCCACATCAAAAACATCAAAAACCCAAACACCACAAACACAATCGTGCTAAGCCCATGCACATCGCGTGCGAATCTAATAAGCGCGCCACCGCCGAGCTTATCACCAAAGACCATCATAAGCCCCGTGATACAAATGAGCACAAAGGGCACCGCGGCAAACCAATGCACGATGATGTTGTATTTGCTAAATACCTGCAGTTTGCTGTGGTGGTTATATTTGCGCGCACCGATGATTTTGTAATGCCCAAAAAATGCCAGCGGCACAAATAAAAGCACACACAAGAAAATGATCGCAAAGTATTTTTCTTGCAATATCGTAAAAAGTTCGCCTAAGCCATTCCAGCCGCGAATCCCTCCAATGGGCTCTCCCATCGTGAGGGGCTCGATACTGCCGCCCTTGCCCTCTAGGACGCTTCCAGAGATCACACCTGCGCTCTGTGTGCCAAGCCCCCAGTTTTTGATGGCTTCGATTTGTGGCGTGCCATAGATATGTTTATTATACGACATATCGACTTCACCTTTTTGCTCCATATCGTAGGCATTGTTTGTGGCAGCGAGGAGATTCACACCACAGCCTAGGGCTAGGATAAACCCTAATCGTAGTATTGCTTTCATCGCGCCTCCTTATGAGTCGCCATAGGCTTTTTTCCAAGTGTATGGAATCTTTGGCGCGCCCTCGCCTTTGTGCAGTGTCCTCTCTCTGATGATTGCGCTCACATCATCGCTGCCGCCAGCGAGCAATGCCTTAGTCGAGCACATCGCCGCGCACGCAGGCACTTTGCCTTCAGCGATTCTGTTTTGTCCATAGAGCTTATATTCTTCTTCGCTATGTGTTTCTTCAGGACCGCCAGCGCAAAATGTGCATTTATCCATCGCACCTCTTGAGCCAAATACATCGGATTTGGGGAATTGTGGTGCGCCAAAAGGACAGGCATAGAGGCAGTATCCACAGCCTATGCAGGTTTTTTTGTCATGGAGCACGATTCCATCAGCACGGATATAGAAGCAATCCACAGGGCAGACTTTCGCACAAGGTGCGTCAGCACAATGCATACAAGCAATAGAGATGGATTTCTCCGCGCCCTCTATACCTTCATTGAGTGTTACTACTCTGCGACGATTGATCCCCACGGGGAGATGATGGGCTTCTTTGCACGCTACATCGCATCCATGGCAGTCGATACATCGACTATCATCGCAATAAAACTTCACACGCGCATGTCCCGCGTCATTTAATCCTACGCTTAATACATTTTCGCTCATACGCTCCCCCTTATGCTTTTTCTATGCGGCAAAGTCCACATTTTGTCTCTGGACAAGCCGAGTTGTAGTCAAACCCATAGCTTGAAATCATATTAGCAGATTCACCGATAGCATAGGGTTGTGTGCCCTCCGGGTATTTGTGCAGGAGGTTTTTGCCTTGATCCATACCCGAGAAGTTTTGCGGTAGCCAAATGCTGTTGTAATCCACGCGATAAGAGAGCTTGGCTTTAACCAAGATCCGCGTATCCATCGTGCCATAGATCCACACCATATCACCATCTTTGATATTCATCTCAAAGGCTTTATCTGGGTGAATCTCTACAAACATTTCATTTTGCACTTCTGCAAGGTATTTCGCGCTTCTAGTTTCTGCACCAGTCCCCATATGTGCGACAAGACGCCCACTAAGCATATTGATAGGGAATTCTTTTACCCAATCACGTTCTTTTTGGCGCGTGCGGTATTTGATATTTGCTCTAAAGAGATTCTGCTTATCCGGGAAGCTTGGGTATTTATCCACCAAATCCCCACGCACAGAGTGTAATGGCTCTCTATGCAATGGAATCTGATCATACCAATTCCACACTTTCGCGCGCGCCTTGCCATTACCATAAGGGCAAAGCCCAGCTTCTAGGGCTTTTTCGACAAGGATATTGTTGTCTATGCCAAAGGCAAAAGTAGTCCCCGCCACTGCTGCTTTTTCTTCTGCGGTTAGTTTAATACCTAGAGATTCTGCATTTTCTGCGCTCACAGGTGCGTGCCCCGCGATTTTAGAATCTGGCAGGCTATGAGGGGAAAGCATATTTACTCCATCAGGCGAAGTAACACCCCAATTTACCCTAAAGCCCATACCACCTCGCATAACCGGAATGCTGTCATTATACATTACCGGTGTGCCGGGGTGCTTATCGCTCCAGCAGGGCCATGGCAATCCATAATATTCGCCTTTAAATGGTCCTTTGCCCTCAAGTGTTACTTTGTCAAACATATGCCAATTTTCTTGGTGCGCTTTGAGGCGCTTAGGACTCATACCTTGCAAACCTATGCTGCGGATACTTTGTGTAAGCTCGGTATTGGCATCATCGGGCCAAATAAACTCACTCCGTCCCTCTTTTTTGGCAATCGCATAGAGGCTGCGTTGGAATTCCTCCAAGAAGCCCATTCGCTTAGCAAAGTCAAACAAAATATCTTGATCTTCACGGCATTCAAAGAGTGGTTCCATTACCTTACTGCGCCATTGATAGCTGCGGTTTGTCGCTGCTACTGTGCCGGCTGTTTCCATTTGTGAGGCTGCGGGGAGGATAAAGAGATTATCCTTTCTTTCACTATAAATAGCCAAATCATTCACATACGGATCGATAAATACAACCAAATCAAGCTTATCAAGAGCTTTGCGTTGTAAATCTAGTAACGAAACCGTCGTCATACCTGTGCCTATTACCACAAGTGCTCTAAGCATTGTATCGCCATTGTTTGCCGCATTTTCTGGGTCTAGCACACCAAATTTCCAAGTAGAGTGTGCAAAGCCTGTTGCGCCCATCATTTCTTTGTTTTTAAAGCGCGAGAGCATCCAGTCATATTCTACGCCCCAATGCTTACAGAAATGCCGCCACGCAGGCTCACCTAGACCATAATAGCCCGGAAGTGAATCTGATAGGTTATTCATATCTGAAGCCCCTTGCACATTATCATGCCCTCGCAAGATATTCACACCGCCACCATTTTTGCCAATATTGCCCAAAAACATCTGCAAAATAGGCACAATGCGCGTATTAGAAGTCCCGACAGTGTGCTGTGTTAGCCCTTGATTCCATATTGCTGTGGCGGGTTTGGCTGCTGCCATTTCCTCGGCGATGCGTCGGATCGTATCAGCCGGGATACCTGTCACATCACTGGCTTCTTCTGGCGTGAATTTTTTTGCTTCTTTCATCACTTCCTCATAGCCATACACGCGATCTTTGAGGAATTGCTCATCATAGAGTTTTTTCTCGATGATATGATGCAGCATACCATAGATAAAGGCTATATCTGTCCCACTGCGGATTCTAAGGTATTCATCAGACTTTGCTGCCGTCTTGCTAAAGTGCGGATCGACCACTACAATTTTCGCACCGCGCTCCTTAGCACGCAAAATATGCACCATCGATACAGGGTGATTGACCGCTGGATTAGCCCCGATGATGAGGATAAACTTTGAAAACATCATATCGCCAAGGTGATTTGTCATTCCACCATATCCAAATGTATTTGCCACACCGGCAACTGTTGGGGAATGTCAAACTCTTGCGCAATGATCTATGTTATTTGTCCCAAAAAATGCTGCAAACTTCCTAATATAGTAGCTTTGCTCATTGGAGCATTTTGCACTACCGATAAACATCACCGCATCCGGTCCGCTTTCCTCGCGGATTTGGAGCAATTGCTTGCTAATGCTATCCATTGCAGAATCCCAGCTAGTGCGCTGCCACTCACCATTTACCTTTTGGATAGGGTAACGTAGTCGTGTCTCACTCCTTGCTCTATCGATGAGATCCGCGCCTTTGCAGCAGTGCCCACCTTGAGAGATTGGGTGATCTTGTGCCACTTCTTGGCGCACCCATACGCCGTCTTTGACCTCTGCGATGATGCCACAGCCCACAGAGCAGTGTGTGCATATCGTTTTTATGCGTTTTGCATCAGGATATCGTTCCTTTAGCTCCGCTTCACTTGCTGGACGCAATACGCGCTCGCTATCATTCCCAAACGCACTGCCCACACCTGCTACAGATGCGAGAGCAGAGAGTTTGAGGAATGAACGGCGCGCGTTGCGTTTTGGATTTGCTTCACTCATTGTTTCTCCTTTTTTTAAGTTAATTCAGATTCTCTCATACAGGGCATTCAGCTTTGAGCGATAAATCGGGGAGTTTGTCGCTCACTTCGTCGATAGACGATCCAGTCTTATCTCCTCGTTCGCGACTGCACAACCCCGATTTCTCATCTCAAATCCTAGAATGCCAAGGGGCAAGCCAAGCGTGGAATCTCAAGCGGATTCGGAATCTCATAAAAGCTCAGATTCTAGATTCCAAACCCACATTTTTAGAATCTAAAGCCATAGATTCAGAATCTGCTACTTTAGAGAATCTTATCAAGGCTTGCCAGAAATTCTAGGATTGTGCGTAAGATTTAAATGTTGTGCAAGGCGAGGCGAAGGGAGCTTACTAGGCGTAAGTGACCGAGCCGAGCCACCGCACTCATTTAAAGATTGCGTGCAAGCCGAATTTCACTATTTGGCGACGGAAAAATACTCCTGCCAATACTTTGTATCACTCCTATACAACACCTCTTGCTTCTTGCTCTTGCCCTTTATGACTTCTTTTTGTTTGTGTTCTCCAGAACACCCGCCTAAGGCGACAGAGCCTACTGCCACGAC
>CALVBL010000037.1 GCA_944325775.1 uncultured Helicobacter sp. | reverse complement strand
GCCAGTGAGATACTTGCTGATGTGGAGAAGAAGAAGTTTTAGTATAGATGTTAGATTCTAAGGTTGAATCTAACACTCCAAATACAGAATCTTAAAGTTTTAGATTCTGCCAATTAATGCAAAGCAAAAATCAAATAACATAGATTCTGTGTGTAGAACGCATCATTAAAGCAGTCGGGGTGGAGGGATAGGCTTAAAGGCTTGCCCACCCAAGAGGTAGTCATGTGTGTGTCAGAGCCACTCGCCTATACTTGCACATTTAAGTCCCTTCCCTCTCTCGCATAAGACACAAGATACGGGGATTCTGTAGTATTCGTAGGAAGAGAGATTTTGAGGAGCTAGATTTGAATCTATTTTGGTTTTAGATTCCAAAAGACCTTTGGCTTGTGAATCTAAGTGGCTAGATTCAGAATCTAGGAAAATCTATAAAAAACCCTTAGGATCTAAGACCTAAAAGTCATAGCGCATTTCTACGCGTCCCTTGCCATAATTGACATCGCCGACATTTTGCCCATAGTATGCGGTGGCGGTAACCCTACCGATTTTATAGGTGATTGATGGAGCGATCTCGTGGAATGTGATGCCCATGCCATTTTGTGTGTCTGCTAGATCTTCTGCTGATAGCACAGATTCTACATACGGATAGCTATTGTTTCCTCCGATGAGTGAGTAATCTAGCCCTAGTTTCCATGATTTGCCCAGCGCGTATTCAAGTGCGAGATAGCCCACCTGTATGCTAGAGCCAGCGCGTCCGCCACCGCCCATGATCCCAAAGCCCTCATTGGTCGCATCATAGCTGTTTATCCAAAATTTCCCAGCGACATTGATCCCGCCTTTGTGATCAAGCAGTGTGCCATAGCCATCGCCAAAGCTTCCCAGATAGCCGAGCTTGAATGAGAATGGTTTTTCTTTGTTTTTGTAGCCGACTTGGAGGTTGTAGATACCGCGGTTTTTCGCCCAGTCGGTGTTGCCAAAGCCATTGTATTTATCCACGCCTTGCCCAGCTCGTAGGGTGAATCCCCAGTCGCTGCCTAGATAATCCCCAGCACCTGTCATGAAATTAGGATTATTTGTCATACCAGCTGCCGAGATTTGTCCTAACACATAGAATCCCCCGAAGTCATACTTGGCTTCACCAAACGCCATATAGTCTAAAAGCCTATTAGCATAGCCCAAAGAGACATTATAGCTAAAGCCCCCAAGTTTATCCCCGCTCACAGAGAGCATAGCTAGTCCATTGCCTAGAGAGCCTTCATTGACATTTCCAGCACCTAAGCCCACGCCACCATTAGCAGTATCGCCGCGGAAGTTGTAAATGATATGGCTTGTGATCCAGCTATCATAGAGATTGAGTGCGAGTTTTGTCTTGCCCACTTGGAGTTTGGCGACACCGCCTGTGCCTATATCAGTTACCTTGTCGCTAAAGACTGAATCCATCGAAATGCGCCCCGCGCGAAACTCGGCTTCAGTATTCTCGCCAGTGATTTCTTTATTGATAGAGAGCTGTGAGATACCAAATCTGTCATTAAACTCCTTGCCCATTACCACCGCCATAGAGCCTTGTGCAGCACCATTTGAGTTGCTCCCATCTGTTGGGTTTGAGCTACCATAGTTAAACATTAGCCCTGTGGTGAGACTCCAGCCATCGACTTTGCCTGAAGTGAGATCGATGCGAAATCGATGTTGCCCATCTGCGCCACCGCCACCCGGACCCTCTATCGTGGTGAATCTCATACGCGCAAAGCCTTTAGCTTCCATTCCTTCAAAAAATTGGCTTATGGTTTTTTTGGATTCATTTGATGATTGCGACACTGTGCTCTGTGCATTTTGTGCGCTACCATGCGCGTTTTGCGCACTTTGCGCTTCATCAGCTATGAGTAGTCCTGAACTAAGCAAGCTTGCATTGAGCAATCCTGCTAACACTAACGATGTTTTGTTTTTCATTTGTTTCTCCTTGGTTGAATTTTTAAGGACAGGGAAATTCTAACGACCCAATTTAAAATGCGTGTGTAGAGCGTGTAAGGATTGTGTAAAGTTTATATGGTGGTGGTGGGCTAAGATCAGTGAGTATAGAGACTTAAAGCCCCAAATACGGCTTTATAAGAAATTAAGCGGAATAATGCGATTATCCCCACCAAACCCATAGAATCTCAAACCTTAGGATTACCACACTTTGGATACTTTAATGAATGTAGCCCCATTCACGCCCTTCCTCACGCGGTGTATTGAAGCGGCAAGAGAGATCATTGCGCTGCTAGATTCTGGTGATAGCGCGCTGTATATCAAGCACACGCAGGGTGCTGGAGGCGATGTGAGTATAGGCGCGGATTTGGAATGTCAGAGGATTTTTGCCAAACATCTACTGCCCCTAGCACATATAGATTCTGAAGAAAGTGGGTTCATACCCTCGCCCCATAGCACTGATGATATAATCATTCTCGATCCTCTTGATGGCAGTGATAATTTTCTCTCGCACATTCCTTATTATGGCGCGTCGGTGGCACTGTGCAATCGGGATAGAATCTGCAAAGAAGCGGTGGTGATACATTTTTGCACACAAAGGCTTATAGCGCGCAGTGGAGGCAGAATCTTTGCACTTAGTCTTGGGGATTTTCATAGAGATTCTATATCGCTAGATTCACACACATTCACTTGTGCCAACACCCCCAAATGTGGCATTTTTGAAAAAGCTTATTCAAACCCCCACATCGCCTCACTTTTCTTTGAGAGTGGGCTAAAATTCCGCTCTTTGGGTGCAAGCGCGCTATCAATTGCCCTAGCACACAAGGTCTCTTTTATGCTCTTTGCTGGTAGCATACGCGAGTATGATAGCAAGGCAGGGTTATTCCTCTGCGAAGGGCTGCACATAAATCACAGCAGAGATTTTCTGCTTATAAGCAAAGATAAGCAAATTTTTGATACCATTATGCAACTTCTCACCCAAGGTAAGGATTAGATATGTCATTTAGCGATTTTTTCAAGTCCAAAAAAACCGAACCACGCGCCCAAAAGGGCGATGCGCCATCGCACTGGATCAAATGCCCAAACTGCAATGCGTTGATGTATTATAAAGAGGTGTTTTCCCAATCCCAAGTCTGTCCCAAATGCAATCATCACCTTAGAATCTCTGCACAAGAGAGGATTGAGCTATTGTGCGATGCCGGGAGTTTCGAAGAATACGACAAAGATCTGCGCCCTGTTGATCCACTAGAATTTGTGGATAAAAAAAGCTATAAGCAACGTATCCAAGAAGGCGAGCAAAAAAGTGGCAGACCAAGCTCGGCAATCGCCGGAGAGGCATTTATCGATGGGATTGGCACGCAATTAGTCGTGTTTGATTTCTCCTTTATGGGTGGGTCTTTGGGCTCAGTGGAGGGCGAAAAAATCGTGCGTGCCATCAATCGCGCTATCCAAAAACGTCAAGCTCTTGTGATATGCTCCACAAGTGGCGGTGCAAGAATGCAAGAATCCACGCATTCGCTTATGCAAATGGCAAAGACTTCCGCCGCGCTTAATAAACTCTCTGCTGCCAAGCTGCCCTTTATCTCCGTGCTTGTCGATCCGACTTTTGGTGGGGTGAGTGCGAGTTTTGCGTTTTTGGGTGATGTGATCATCGCAGAGCCGGGTGCGATCATCGGATTTGCCGGTCCTAGAGTGATCAAGCAGACCATCGGTGCGGATTTACCACAGGGCTTCCAGACTGCAGAGTTTTTGCTTGAGCATGGGCTGATTGATATGGTTGTAGAGCGCAAAAATCTCAAAAAAACGATCGCAGACTTGATGAGATACCTCAACACAAGCTATGAAATACAACCTATATTGTATTAATAAGGCAGATTCACAGACGCTGATAGAGGATTTTGTGATGAAATGCAGAGGTTTTGGCGCGCAACTACTCATACACGATATTTTTAATAATACTATTGCTAAGGCGCAAAAAATCTCCGCTGCTAAGGCGCAAGAATCCTACTCCCAAGCCTTCACACCTTTTGTCAAAAACACACCCTCACATCTTAATATTGCACTACACCCTAGTGCAAAAGTGCTAGATTCACACCAGTTTGTTAATCTCATAGCCAATCATCAGGAAGTGAGCTTTTTTATCGCGGGGGCATATGGGTTTGAAGCGGGGTTTTTGCGATCGCTAAAGACCTTAAGTCTCACGCCACTCACTCTAAGCCACAAAATCACCAAGCTAGTGCTATGCGAGCAGATCTATCGCGCACTAAGCATTATGGCAAACCACCCATATCACAAATAACTTTCACAAAGGGCGCAAAATGGATTATGAATTTTTTAACACATTATTAATACACAGGAAGCGAGTTTTGCAGGATTCTATGATAGAAAAGGGCGAACTGATGGAGCAATGGTACAGCTCTAAGCTCTCTGATGATAGCGATGTTGTGGCAGCCGCGCTGTATGAGACCAAAGTCACTAATATACTAGGGCTGCAAAAAGCCGAGATAGATGACATAGACTATGCGCTCATAAAAATCAAAAACAAAACCTATGGAATCTGTGAGATGTGTGATGAGCAAATCGATATTGATAGGCTCAAAATCAAGCCTCACGCAAGGTATTGCATTGATTGTCGTGAGCATGTGGAAAAGACACAAATCCTAGAGCAAAAATGCAAAAAGCTTAAGCAACGATAGACATAAAACAATAAGGAGTGGCGATGCGATTTAAATACTATATGGCTTTTGTGGTGGTGTTTTGTGCGATTTTGGGTATCTATGCCTACACATTAGAGCTTGGGAATTTCGCACTCACACTCCCAACCGGGCGCGAGATAGATCTCCCGGTTACTTTGTGGCTGATTTTGCTCATATTGGTGTTTTGTCTCTGCACCTCTGTGCTCTTTGCCTCATCGTGGGCAAGCTCTCTGATCCAGTCCTACCGCACGCGCAATGACTTTAGCCACCTATTTTCACAGATCAACGAACAAGCCCTCAATAAGCCCATAGAATCGCGTGTGTATAAAAACCCCGATATTTCTAAACTCTCTAAGATTCTCTCACGCTTTTATCTCAAGCCGCGCTTAGATTCTAATGAATGCTTTGAGCCAAAAATCGATAAGCTTTTTGAAAATTACAAAGATGTGATGAATGGCAAAAGCGTCGATCTGCGCGCATATGGTTTAAGCAAAGATAATAAATTCTCCATACAGAATCTAAAAAACAAAATTCAAAGCGATATTAAATTTGCCTTTAATGCACTTAATGAGAGCGAACCCCAAGAAATTAGGGATTTTGCGGTGATGGAGATTCTCACGCACGGCTCACCTAAGGATCTCGAGCGACTCTTAAACTCTCAAATAGCCTACAATACCTCGATGAAACCATCACTCATACAGGCTTTTGTCGCAAATCACGAGATTTTTAGCGCAGAGACGCTCTCACGCATTTGTCAGCAGATGCACTTCAACGCCCAAAACTATATCCAGCTCGCCCAGCAGAGCCAAAACATACTAGAGCCACATGAGTGGTATAAACTCTTAGAATCTCTTGCCAATGCCGATGAGCACGCCGAAAACGCACTTTTTTATGTGATGTTTGAGCTTGAGATGATCGACAAAGCCCGCGATAGACGCGCGCTACATGGCAAAGATGAATATCGATTGATCGATGCGTATTTGGATCTCAAAGATTCTAGCAAGCATTATCCGCTTGATATATTTTTTAATCAGTGTAATATTTAGGGGGAGCTATGATTGCAGCGTTAGATTCTGCGCATATCCGCGCGCTTAGGGCGATCGTAGGAGAGGAGAACTGCTATGATGATCCCGCACATCGCATAGCGTATTGTTATGATGCCACGAGGGAACGTTATGAGCCACAAGCGGTGGTATATCCTAGAGATGAACGCGATGTGAGCGAAGTGCTCAAGTACTGCAACACGCACAAAATCGCTGTCATTCCGCGCGGTGCGGGAAGTGGATTTACCGGTGGTGCGCTGCCGGCAAGTGGTGGGATCATTCTCGCACTTGAAAAGCACTTCAATCAGATTCTAGAAATCGATGAAAAAAATCTCATCGCGCGTGTGCAGCCCGGTGTGGTCAATAAGCATTTCCAAAACGAAGTAGAAAAACGAGGGCTTTTCTATCCGCCAGATCCAGCAAGTCAAGAATACAGCACGTTAGGGGGCAATGTCAGCGAAAATGCCGGCGGTATGCGCGCGGCAAAATATGGTATCACCAAGGACTATGTGATGGCATTGCGTGCAGTGCTGCCTAATGGCGATATCATCAAAGCGGGTAAAAAAACGATCAAAGATGTGGCGGGCTACAACATAGCGGGGATTCTCATCGCGAGTGAGGGGACTTTGGCTGTTATTACCGAGATCACGCTCAAGCTCATTGCTAAGCCTAAGTTTCGCCAATCCGCTATGGGCGTGTTTAGCAGTATCAATGACGCAATGAATGCGGTGTATAAGACGATGGCAAGCGGCATCACGCCTGTGGCTATGGAGTTTTTGGACAATCTCAGTATCCGCGCGGTCGAGGAGCGGTTTGCCAAAGGCTTGCCTACAGATGCGGGTGCGATCCTCATCACGCAAGTGGATGGCGATATGCAAGAGGTATTAGAGTATCAGCTCACTCAGCTTGAGCAGAGATTCAGAGAAAATGGCTGTGTGGCGTTCAAAAAAGCTCAAAATGCACAGGAAGAAAAGGATTTGTGGTTTGCTAGACGCAACGCAAGCCAAAGTATCACCATCTATGGCAAAAAAAAGCTCAACGAAGACATCACCGTCCCCAGATCACGTCTGCCCGAGCTACTAGAACATATCGCACGCTTAAGCCAGAAATATGGCTTTAAGATCCCTTGTTTCGGGCACACGGGCGATGGAAATGTGCATACCAATGTGATGGTGCCAAACCCAAGCGATCCAAACGAGCTAGCGCGTGGCTACGCGTGTATCGAGGAGATTTTCAAAGTCGCAGTGGAGTTGGAGGGGACACTTAGCGGGGAGCATGGTATAGGCTTAGCCAAGGCGCCCTTTATGCCTTTAGCCTTTAGTCAAGAGGAGATGAATCTCTTTAGAGTGATAAAACATGCCTTTGATCCCAACAATATCCTCAATCCGGGCAAAATGGGGCTCTAAAGCCCTCTTTTAATCCTGCTATGACCTCACACCGCTCACAATGTAGCCAAAATTGCGACTAGATTCTCAAACACATACGCCACCTCTTGCTGTGTGATCACATAAGGTGGCATAAAATATATTGTATTCCCTAGCGGGCGT
>CALVBL010000036.1 GCA_944325775.1 uncultured Helicobacter sp. | reverse complement strand
TAGATTCTAAGTGTGGATAATACAAAAGGAGAGGAGACACAGTGCATATGGAGATTTTTCTAGCTCAAGATTCGCTTATCACATCTAAGACGGATCTAAATGGTAAGATCACTTATGGAAACGATGATTTCGCGCGTTTTAGTGGGTATAGCGAGAAGGAATTTTTGTATAAAGCTCACAATCTCATTCGCCACCCCGATATGCCGCGCGTAGCGTTTAAGTTGCTGTGGGAGAGTATTGAGAGTGGGCGGGAGTTTTTTGCGTTTGTCAAAAACCTCAGTAAGCATCAAGAGTCGTATTGGGTGTTTGCTAATATCACGCCTTCATACGATAGTAATGGCGCGATGGTGGGCTACTACTCGGTGCGTCGATGTCCGAGCAAAGAGGGTGTAAAGACACTAGAGGGTGTTTATAAACAGCTCATAGAGGCGGAGAAAATTGGCGGTATGGAGGCATCGCTCAAGGTCTTGCAAGAGATTTTGCAACAAGTAAATATGAGCTATGAGAGCTTGTGCGTACATTTGCAAAAGCAGGGCAGAGTGAGTGGCTGGTATGGAGCGGATTCTTAAAGGTGCAGATTCTGAAATTCGCCTTTTGCGCGATTTAGATTCTATTTTAAGGCTTATGGAACAGAGATTTATCGACACTTTGGGATTGAAAGTTTAAGAGAAGTGAAAACCTTAAGAGAGTGATACACAAGGACTTGTGTATCATTAAGTTTGGGTGTTTATTTGACTTTTTCTACATATTCGCCAGTTTCAGTATTGACGCGGATACTCTCGCCCTCAAGCACATGGAATGGTATCTGTACCACCGCGCCGGTCTCTAGTGTAGCGGGTTTTTTGCCAGCACTTGAAGTATCACCTTTGAAGTTAGGGGCGGTTTGGGTAATTTTGAGCTCGACGACTTGGGGTACATCCACCGAAATAGCCTTCTCATTGTGAAAAAGCACTTGCACGATTGTGCCATCGATGATCCACTTCGCCGCATCACCTACTTGATCTTGAGTGAGCGCGATCTGCTCATAGCTCTCATTATCCATGAATTGGAAGAGATCCCCATCTTGATACAAAAACTGCATAGTTTTTTCTTGCAGATTTGGCTCATCACACTTATCCCCCGCGTGAAAAGTCTTCTCGATCACCTTACCATCAAGGAAAGATTTGATCTTAGCGCGCACAAATGCCGCACCTTTACCGGGTTTGACATGTTGATACTCGACGATCCGATAAGGGATTTTATCGATCTCGATTTTCAAGCCTTTTTTAAGCTCGCTCATACCTATTGCCATTTGTAGCTCCTTATAGAATCTAATTTAAATTTTTTGTGCAGAGCCTAGGATCTGCATACGCTCTACTATCACTTTTTGCATCGCTTTCATACCCGGTGCGAAAAACTTGCGCAAATCAAATTGCGTCGGATCGGCATTAGCCACTTTGCGCACCTCCGCCATAAAGGCTATGCGCAGATCCGTATCGATATTGACTTTGTTGATTCCGCCTTTTACTGCTTCTTGTAAAAATTCAAAGGGCACGCCCTTGCTGCCTTTGAGATCCCCGCCAGTGCTTAGAAAACTCTGGCGCACATATTCTGGTATCGCGCTTGCTCCATGCAGCACGAGTGGGACATTTGTCCTGCGCTTGACCTCTTGCAATCGCGCAAAATCCAGTTTCGGCTCACCTTTGAATTTAAAAGCTCCGTGGCTTGTGCCAATAGCGGGTGCTAGATAATCCACCTGTGTCTGCTTGACGAACTCTTCTGCCTCATCAGGATTGACAAGCACTGCATCTTGCTCACTCACAGAGATATTATCCTCTATCCCCATCAGCCTGCCTAGTTCTGCCTCCACGCTCACACCCTTGCTGTGTGCGTAGGTTACCACTTCTTTGGTCATTTGGACATTTTCTTCGAAGCAATGATGTGACGCATCGATCATCACAGAGGTAAATCCCGCATCAATAGCTCTCTTGCAAGATTCAAAGCTTGTGCCATGATCGAGATTGAGCGCGACGGGTATATGAGGATAGCGTGCGCTTAAGATCTTGACAAGCCCCACTGCCATATCAATCCCCATATACTTGATAGCTCCCTCGCTCGCCTGCACGATGATGGGTGAGTTTGCCTCATTAGCCGCGTTAAAAATCGCATTGAGCATTTCGAAATTTACAAAATTAAATGCCCCTACGCCATAGCCCTCCTTGTGGGCTTTGAGCAAAATATCATTTCCGCTTACTAGCATACTCACTCCTTGTCTATTTGTTGATTTGGATCTTGGCTTTTTGGCGCAATTCTTGAATCTTCTCTCCCATCGCCTGTCGCATCGCTTGCATTTGCATATTTTGCACGATCATTTGCTTAGCTTGCTCATAACCTATGGTTTTTGGCTCGGTTTTGTTCTCTAGATAGATCACATGATAGCCAAACTGCGTCCTAACAGGGGTTTTGGTGTATGTCCCGGGCTTGAGATCAAAAGCGGCTTTAGAAAACTCCGGCATCATCGCTGCACGATGAAAATTCCCCAAATCCCCGCCATTTTGCTGTTGTTTGCTAGCTGGATCGATGGTTTTTTGGTTAGCTAGATCGATAAACTTCGGCTCGACACTACCCTTGACTTTGTTAAGCTCTGAAATGATTGCTTTAGCTTCATCTTCACTAGCTACAAGGATATGCCTAGCCTTGCCACTTTGATCGATGAAGTTGTCCTTGTTTTGCTCATAGATTTGTTTGAGTTGGTCTTCGCTTGGGTTTGGCATTTGCACATTTTGCATTTGCTGCTGCTGCCACGCTCTTAGGAGCAGTTCTTTTTTGAACGCCTCTAGTGCGCTTGTGTATTCTTTGGTTGTATCGAGCTTTTGTGCTTTTGCAGCGTCTAGGGCTAGTTTTTGGTTGATGATTTCATTGAGGATCATCTCGCGCTCTTGCTCTGGTAGCTTGTCAAAATCCACATTGGGATTTGCTTGTGTGAGTGGCTCTAGGTCTTTTTCTGTGATGGGGCTTCCATTGACTGTCGCGTAGGTTTTCGCTTCAAGTGCCGCTATGCCGAGCACACTAGCCAATGCCAAACTAACAATAACTCTTTTCATAGTCTAACTCCAAATGGTAAAATGTCTTGTCTCACAACAAAGATCGAGGCGGTATTGTAACGCTTAAAGACTAATTAAATACTTAAGGTTTATGAGTCATAAAGTGGATTTGTGGAAGTGCTCTTTATAGAATCTTGCATTACATAGCTATAACCTGCTACACTTCCACTTCCCAAATCTCTAACCAAAGGCTTGTGATGACTACACCCACTATTAGCAAAAAAATCCTCTCCATTGTCGGTAAAACTAATGCCCAATACAATCTTATCCAAGAGGGCGATAAGGTACTTTTGGGTTTAAGCGGTGGCAAAGATTCTATATTGCTTGCCACGATCCTAGCACATATGCGTGCGCATGCGCCTTTTAAATTTGAGTTTAAAGCACTCACGGTGGATTATGGGCGCGGCGGCGAGTATGAGTATATTTTCGAATACTGCGAGAGACTGGGTATCCCCTATGAGCTCTATCGCACCGACATTTATAAGATCCTAGAAGAGCACAAGCGTGAGGGGAGTGTGTATTGCAGCTTTTGCTCGCGTATGCGTAGGGGCGCGCTCTATACTAAGGCACTAGAGGGTGGATTTAATAAGCTCGCACTAGCCCATCACCTCGATGATGCTGCCGAGAGCTTTTTTATGAATCTCACTTATAATGGTGCGCTGCGCTCGATGCCTCCGCGCTACAAGGCACAAAATGGCTTGGGCGTGATACGACCGCTTATATTTGTGCGTGAGCGCCAGATCATTGATTTTATCGCGCATAATGGCATTTATATCGCACCTGATTGCAATTGTCCCATAAATTGGCTTGATGATGATAAGCGTCCCTTTGCGCGTGCGAACACTAAGGAATTTCTCGCGCAATTAGAATCCAAAAACCCCGATTTTTTCAAATCTCTCAAAAACGCCTTCACGCACCTGCACGCTAATAGCTTTTGTGATGAACGCTTTTTAGATTCTATGATTTAATATAACTCTGGCATAGATAAGCCATCGCCGTGATGAAGCCAAAACTCTATTGTGATAGTGATTTATTTGTTTCTTGTCCCGTGTATTTTTAAGGTTTTAAAGTATGGTTGATGGTATCTTTGTAAGTTTGAATGATTCTTTGTATATCATAGCGTTGTGTTACAAATTCTCTTGCATTTTCTCCCATACGCAATCGTTCTGCTTTGCTAAGTTCTGTAAATCTATACATAGCCTTGGCAAGAGAACTTACATTTTTTACTTGGCACACAAAACCATTAATACCATCTCGGACTACCTCCCTGCATCCATTTGTATCTGTTGTGATGATAGGCTTACCCATGCTCATCGCTTCCAAAAGGCTTATTGGCACACCTTCTCGATAGCTAGGTAGCACTACACAGGAGCTAGATTCTATAAAGGAGCGCACATCAGAATGAAAACCCAGATAGCATATAATACCCTCTTTTTCCCATAGCTCAATCTGGGAATGGGGTATCGCTGATCTATTGCTGACATCACAGGATCCTAAGAGATAAAACTTTAGTCTATATCCCCCCCCCTTATGAGAATCTAGCAAGATTCTAGCAGCCTCTACAAACTCTCCCACACCCTTATCCCAGAGCATTCGCGCGATGAGCAAGAATCTAAAATCCGCATCTTGGGCTTGGTTAGATTCTGCTATGCCGCTTGTGGTTTTAGATTTTTTAGAATCTAGCGAGGTGGCACTCTTATGAATCTCGCACGTCTGATTTGCTTGATATTGCGGGCTAAAGTAGCGCGTATCCACACCCTCACTATCGAGCAAAAAGGCTTGTGCGGGTGTGATGAGATGAAATTCTAAAAACTGCGCCTTGTCATCGGAGTTGAGAAACCACACTTGCTTGGTGGTTTTTAGCGCGATTTTATACATCGCACACACGAGGACACGCAACATCGCGCGCTTGCGCCCACCATCGATAAACACATAGCCAAGCCCTGTGATAACCGCGATATTTGGGATATGCAGAGCATTTGCCACCAGAGAGCCATAGATCGCGGGCTTGATTGTATAGTTAAACACCATAGCAGGCTTGAGGGACTTTAGGATCTTGCGCAAATGTAGAGCGGTGCGGAAGTCTTTGAGCGGATTTAGCCCTTTAGAATCTATCTCTATATGGTGTGTGTAAAACCCACATTCACGCAAGGTTTGCGCATGAGAATCTAGCGGTGCGATGATGTGGATCTCATAGCCCTCATCGCGCAGAGATTCTAAGACATTACGTCGGAAGCAGAGCATCGCAAACGCGGTATTGGACACAAAGGCTAGGCGGCTGTCTTTGGGCGTGTGGGGTGGGGCAGAGTGGTGGAGTGTAGAAGAAATGGCAGAACGTGAAATGGTAAAGGCGTCCTTGCAGGAAGTAATGGCAGTATGATATGAGGCGATCACGCGCTCTATGCTAAATCGCTCTATGGCATATCGCCTGCCCGCTTCACCCATTTGTATGATACGAGCGCGTGGAAAAGATCGCAAAACCTCCATAGCGCGCATAAGTGCGTGTGAATCTCTTGGTGGTATGAGAATTCCATTTTGTCCGATGAGGATTTCACCATTTTTGGTAAATGGTGGTTTTACGCACTCTTTACACCCACTAACATTGGTTGTGATGATGGGTTTGCCCATACTCATCGCTTCGAGCAATACGCGCGGCACGCCCTCTTTGTAATAGCTAGGTAGCACCACGCAAGAGCAGGATTGTATAAAGCCGCGCACATCGCTAGATTCTCCTGCGTAAGTGATGAGATTTTGTGCTTGCCATTGCTCAATTTGTGTGTGCGAGATAGCAGCCCTGTTAGCGCAATCGCTTTTGCCAAGAAGGATAAATGTGGGCATTGGCTTAAATAATATAGAAGTAGGCATTAGGCTACTCCCAAATGTGGCTGGTGAGTAGAATCTAGATGTGATATATTGGGATAATTTGTGGAGTTTGTAGCAGTAAGACAGAGATAGCGTATTATCTCAATTAAGTTTTCATCTGCCCCCCCTAGTAGATTTTTTATCACTTGTATGTAATGTATTTTAAATATTTTGCTTAAAGGCTTTAGGGCGATAAATATCGGAAAAGCACAAAGGGCATTATCCCTAAAGCTCTGAACGCATTCGACATTAGCTCGAATAATATTTTTAAGATTAGTATTTGAGACGCCACCAGCACGCATTTTTACAAAGCATTCTTGGATATAGAGACTTTTGAGATGATATTTTTCTAAAAATCGTAGCATAAGCTCATAATCGCTTGCGATTTTATACTTAAGGTTAAAGCCGCCATAGGTTTGGTAAATCTCCCTTTTGGCATAAAAGCTCGGGTGTGGCGGGTGGAAGCCAAAGTAAAAGGCGTTTTTATAATAAGGCTTGGCATTTAGGGTGCGAATGGTGGAGAGATTCTTGTCTACAAACACAATATCAGCATACACGATTTGCACATCATCAGTGGGCTTACTAAAGCCCCACGCTATGAGGCTTATAACCTTGCTATGAGCGAAAAAATCATCAGCATTTAAAAAGCCAATAATAGCACCACTTGCTAATGCTAAGCCCTTATTCATCGTGTCATAAATACCGCTATCTTTTTGGCTTGATACCTTAAACTCATAGCCTTTAAGCGCGTATTTGGGGCGGTAAGATTCTATAAGGCTAAGCGTGTTATCACTGCTTTTACCATCGATGATGATATGTTCGATATGGGCATAATCTTGAGCAAGGATAGAATCTAGCGTGCTAGGCAGGGTGTGGGCGGCATTAAGTGTGGCGGTGATGATACTGACTTTGGGAGCGTGCATTAGGCAACCTCCCTAGAGAGGTTGGCACACTCCGTGGGGCTAGAATCTAGAGTTTTAGCCTGCCAACGCTTAGGATATAGACGAGGATACGCACATAGGTAAGGCAGCGATTCCAAAATGCTAGAGAATCTATGCAAGCGCGCAAATATGGTGAGTTGCGCCACATTTGCCACCGCGATAGATTCTGTGCTGCCCCCCCCCTCCGTGAGATTTACACAGCCTTTGTCAAAGCGGGATTCTAGCACGATGAGCGCGCGGAGGTGATCGCTCATCGTGTGGGCGATCTCGCGTGCGTATGGCGCGCGAATCTCCTCACTTAGATTTTTCAGTGCCTTGATAATGTGGTGCATATCGCAGATTTTTTTCGTGTGCGCATCTGGATTTTGGGTGATAGAAGTGGCATTGAGACAATACACATACAGCCTAGAATCCACGCTCACATAGCTCCTAGCAAGACTAGCGAGCACAAAAAACTTGAGCATATCCTCTGCCATATTGAGCGAAGTGGGAACATCTTTAAAATAAGGCAGAGCTTGCTTGATAAGGGAAGCTTTATAGCATTTATCCCAAAGGGTAAATTTAGGAAAATGCTTGCTCTTTAGGAAAAAATTAT
>CALVBL010000035.1 GCA_944325775.1 uncultured Helicobacter sp. | reverse complement strand
TTTTTTAGACGCTTTTTGCCCTATATCAAGGGGCATTACACTTCATTTATCATCGCTGTAAGCGCGTCCTTGGTGGCGGCACTCTGCACGGCAGGGGTAACCTATATGGTTGAGCCGCTGCTAGGCACGCTTATGGGAAAAGTCCCCAAAAACACTCTTCTTTTTAGCTTTGAAGATATGGCACATAATAATCTCCTTGCGATTGCTATGCCGCTACTTATCATCGTGATTTATTTGGGCAAAGCCGGTGGGACCTATGTGCAGTCGTATTTTATGAATTTTATCGGGCAGGATATCGTGCGTCAGGTGCGAGATAGAATGCTTGGGCATATGCTA
This sequence comes from uncultured Helicobacter sp., assembly GCA_944325775.1. Taxonomy (GTDB): domain Bacteria; phylum Campylobacterota; class Campylobacteria; order Campylobacterales; family Helicobacteraceae; genus Helicobacter_F. The sequence goes on along the minus strand of CALVBL010000035.1, from coordinate 7,644 downwards.
AGCCTTGAGCTAGAATTTTTTAACAAAATGCGTGGCGGGGAGCTAATGTCGCGCATTACCAACGATATTGGCATTATCCGTATGGCAGTCTCTAACTACATTACGGAGTTTATCCGCGAGTTTAGCACGATTATTGGGCTTGTTTGCGTGGTGTTTTACCAAAGCCCCAAACTCGCGGTTATCGGGCTTATCGTGATCCCGCTTGCGCTCATACCGATTAATATGATTATCCGCAAGATGAAAAAATACGCTCGCTCCCTGCAAGAAAAAAATGCCGATATCACCTCCAAGCTCACCGAGATTTTCAATAATATCGAGATCATCAAGGCAAGCAATGGCGAAAAGCTTGAAGCAGAGCACTTCAAAGACCAAAACAAGCAATTCCTAAAAATCAGTATGAAGTCTGTGCGCGTGGGGGAGCTCACCACGCCGCTAATGGAGCTGCTAGGTGCGGTGGCGTTGGCTGGGATCGTGTATGCCGCGACTATTGAGATTCAGGCTGGGAAGCTCACGGCTGAAGAGTTCGGATCATTTGCTGCGGCACTTTTTATGATATTCACCCCGCTTAAAAAGCTCGTAAATATTTGGGGCAATATGCAGGGTGCGATCGTGGCAAGTGATAGAATCTTTGAGATCCTTGGCAAAACCTCTCATATCACAGATGGCACGCACACACTCACAAAGCCCATAGATTCTATACAAGTTAAAAATGTAAGCTTTTCCTATGAACAAAACCACGCGATTAAGGGCATTAGCCTAGATTTTAAACGCAATGAAATTACTGCACTTGTGGGCAAGAGTGGGAGTGGCAAAAGCACACTGGTTAATCTCATACTGCGCTTGTATGAGTGCGAGAGTGGGGAGATCCTTATCAATGGCAAAAATATCAAAGACTACACGCAAAAGAGCTTGCGTGAGAATATCGCTATCGTGACACAGAGAATCTTTATCTTTAACGATAGTATTGCTAAAAATGTCGCCTATGGTATGGAAGTCGATGAAGATCGCGTGATAGAGGCACTAAAAAGCGCGCAAATGTATGAATATGTGCAGGCTATGCCTCAAGGGATTCACACGATATTAGATGAGTTTGGCACAAACTTAAGTGGTGGGCAGCGGCAGCGTATCGCTATCGCTAGAGCTATGTATAAAAACCCTGATATTTTCATACTTGATGAGGTGACAAGCGCGCTAGATTCACAAACCGAGGATTTGATCAAGGAAGCCATACACCTAAACCGCAAGGATAAAATCGTCATTCTTATCGCCCATAGACCAAGCACCATCGAGCTTGCCAATAAGGTCGTAGAAATCAGTGAGGGAAAAGTAACAAAAATACACGAGCGAGAAAAAACTTTTTTATAACATTTTCTTTTCTTAATCTTTTTAAAAGTATTTTGTCCTACAATCAAAATTGTATTCAACATAATGGGGAATATAACACAGAGATAAGGAGAGAATATGCGAGAAGAGAAAGTGATTGAGAGTTACACCGGCGTAACTCCAGAACGCAAGCATAGTAAGATCCCTGCGAAGCTGGATTTTTACCAAAGCGCTACGGGCTTGTTTTTGGCGTTGTTTATGATAGCACATATGTTTTTTGTTTCAAGTATTTTGCTTGGCAAAGAAGCGATGTATACGATCACCAAGTTTTTTGAGGCAGACTTTTTGTTTGAAGGTGGGAAGCCTATCATCGTGAGTGTGATAGCTGCGATTGTGATCATTGCGTTTGTTACACACGCGTTTTTAGCAGTGCGCAAATTCCCTATCAACTACAAGCAGCTTCTGTCTTTTAAGGTGCATAAAGATCTTATGAAGCATGGTGATACGAGCTATTGGGGACTTCAGGTGCTTACAGGCTTTGCGTTGTTTTTCTTAGGCAGTATTCACCTTTATATTATGCTTACCAAACCCGATACCATCGGACCTAGCACTTCTGCATATCGTTTCGTGCAAGATCATTTTTGGCTTTTATATTTGGTGCTGCTTGTGGCAGTGGAGATTCACGGATCTGTGGGACTATATAGGCTTTGTATCAAATGGGGTTGGTTTGAAGGGCTTGGAATAAAGACCCTTCGCGCCATCAAGATGGGTATGACGATATTTTTCCTTGCGCTTGGCATCTGCACCTACGTTGCGTATGTGTCTATTGGCTTGGAGCAAGATCCACAAAAAACTTTGCAAGACTATAAAGTACAAGATATGCAAGACTTTGGCAAAAAGGAGAACAAATGAAAATAACATATTGTGATGCACTCGTGATAGGCGGAGGCTTGGCTGGGCTTAGAGCATCGATTGCCGCAAAGCAAAAGGGCTTGAACACAATAGTTTTATCTCTTGTGCCAGTCAAACGATCGCACTCTGCGGCAGCGCAGGGTGGTATGCAAGCCAGCCTAGGAAACTCAAAAATGAGTGATGGCGACAATGAGGATCTACATTTCGCCGATACGGTCAAAGGAAGTGACTGGGGCTGCGATCAGGAAGTAGCGAGAATGTTTGTAACCACAGCACCAAAGGCTATCAGGGAGCTTGCTGCATGGGGCGTGCCATGGACAAGGATCAAAAAAGGCGATAGGACCGCCATCATCAATGCTCAAAAGACCACGATCACAGAGGAAGACTACAGGCATGGCTATATCCACTCACGAGATTTTGGGGGCACTAAGAAATGGCGGACTTGCTACACCGCCGATGCTACAGGGCATACAATGCTCTATGCGGTGGCAAACGAAGCATATAAAAATGGGGTAGATATCCAAGACAGAAAAGAAGCGCTAAGCATTATCCACAAAGATGGCAGATGCTATGGTGCAATCGTGCGTGATTTGGTGACAGGTGAGCTAAGTGCGTATGTCGCTAAAGGCACTCTGATCGCCACTGGCGGCTATGGTAGAATCTACAAAAATACCACAAATGCCGTGATTTGTGAGGGTACGGGATTGGCTATTGCGATGGAGACAGGTGTGGCTAAGCTTGGCAATATGGAAGCAGTGCAATTCCACCCCACCCCGCTTTTCCCCTCTGGGATTTTGCTCACTGAAGGTTGTCGTGGTGATGGCGGGATCTTGCGTGATGTCGATGGGTATCGTTTTATGCCTGATTATGAGCCAGAGAAAAAAGAGCTTGCAAGTCGCGATGTGGTTTCGCGCAGAATGATTCAGAGAATCCGTGAAGGTAAGGGTGTAAAATCCCCTTATGGTGAGCATTTGTGGCTTGATATTTCGATCCTAGGACGTGAGCATATCGAGCGCAATCTCCGCGATGTGCAAGATATTTGTAAGGTGTTTGCTGGTATCGATCCTGCTGATGAGGGCAGAAAGGGCTGGGCACCTGTGAAGCCTATGCAGCACTATTCTATGGGTGGTATTCGAACAAATTACCAAGGGCACACATATTTGCAGGGACTTTTTGCTGCGGGTGAAGCGGCATGCTGGGATCTACATGGATTTAACCGCCTAGGTGGAAACTCCGTGAGTGAAGCGGTGGTGAGCGGGATGATTATCGGTGATTATTTCGCGCAATTCTGCGAAGGAGCGCAAACTGATATTTCGACCAATGTTGTTGAATCTTTCCTCAACAAGCAGCAAAGCTATCTTGAGAGCTTATTGAACAACTCTGGTAACGAAGATGTCTATGTGATCAAAAACCAAATGAAAGAAATTATGGAAGAAGATGTCGGAATCTTCCGCGAGGGCAAGGGGCTGCAAGATGCGGTAACACGACTAGAAGAGCTGTATAAACGTAGTAAAAATATCCAAGTCAAAAACAAAAAACTCCACGATAATCCCGAGCTTGAAGATGCCTATCGTGTGCCAAAAATGTTAAAAATCGCACTTTGTGTGGCGCTTGGGGCACTACAAAGAACAGAATCTAGGGGTGCGCATAGCCGTGAGGATTTCCCAAAACGCGATGATCTTAATTGGCTTAAGCGCACGCTGACAAGCTGGGAAGATCCAAATCAAACCTTACCAACGGTTACATACGAGGATTTGGATATTATGAAAATGGAGATCGCACCGGGATTCCGTGGGTATGGTGCCAAGGACAATATGATAGAAAATCCTCTCTCGGCACAGCGACAGGCCCAAATAGATTCTATCACACAAGAGATTCAGGGTAGGGGCGGCGATCGATACGCTATCCAAGAAGCATTGATGCCTTTTGAACTTCAAGCGAAATTCAAAGCAAGAAACCAACGACTAGGAGATAAATAATGAGCGCACAAGCAAGAACTCTAACAATCAAAGCATTGAAATTTGATCCGCAAAGTGCTGTTTCTAAGCCGCATTTCCGAGAATACAAGCTCCAAGAAACGGATTCGATGACTATTTTTATCGCACTGAATCTTATCCGCGAGCATCAAGATCCGGATTTGAGCTTTGACTTTGTGTGTCGAGCGGGGATTTGTGGAAGCTGTGGTATGATGATCAACGGACGACCACGCCTTGCTTGCCGCACATTGACCAAAGATCTGCCCGATGTGATCACACTTATGCCTTTGCCAGCCTTTAAGCTCATTAAGGATTTGAGTGTCAATACTGGTGAGTGGTTTGAGGGAATGACAAAACGCGTGGAGAGTTGGATTCACTCCCAAAAAGAAGTGGATATTTCTGCGCTTGAGGAGCGTGTGGAGCCTGAAGTTGCACAAGAGGTGTTTGAGCTTGATCGTTGCATTGAGTGTGGTTGCTGTATCGCAAGTTGCGCGACGAAAGTAATGCGCGAGGATTTCCTAGGGGCTGCTGGAATGAATCGTGTCGTGCGTTTTATGATCGATCCACACGATGAGCGCAGTGATGAGGATTATTATGAGCTTGTAGGTAATGATAATGGTGTATTTGGCTGTATGAGCTTGATTGCATGCCATGATGTGTGTCCTAAAGAGCTACCATTGCAGAGCAAGATAGCCTATCTCCGCCGCAAAATGGTCTCGGTAGGAATGAAGTAACCAAGCTTATCTAAAGGCTTGGCATTCTTTTGCCATACGCGCGAAGTATTGAGCTGCCTTGCGCGTGTGGCTCCTCTCCTGTGTGATGAGCAGGGTTTCGTAATTGTATTCAAACGCGCTTTTACTCCAATTTGCAGAGCCTAGTATGAGTGTCTCTCCATCGATAATCGCCATTTTTTGGTGCATTATGCCCTTGTAGTTTGGTGCGGATTTCCCCTCTAGTGTGCAGACTTCGATGTTGTTGTATTTGGCGAGGTAGCCGATGGTAGAGGTGTCATTTTTGAGATTTGAGCTTTTATCATAGATGATTGTGATTTTCACCCCCTTTTGGGCGCTATCGCGTAGTGCTTTGGCGATCTCTCTGTTTGTGAAGCTATAGATAGAGATATCAATGCTTTTCTTAGCGTTTTTGATATGTGTGATTAGGGATTGCAGAGCTTGAATATTTTCATAGGGCATTATGTATAGAGATTCTATATTGCTTTGGCTAGGGCTTTTTTGCGGGGCTTCTTGTCCATAGAGTGCGAGGCATATCACACACAAAAAACATTTTTTTATCCACATTTTTAGTCCTTTCTCATTGTCGTTTAGCTATAATACCCAAATTACTCTTTAAGCAAGGTGTGAGATGAAGATACTTTTTATTAACACAAATCAAATCGTCCAAAAACTTGTCGAGGTTACCGCGCAAAAGGCAAATGTAGAGCTTAAAACCGTGAGTGAGCCAAGCCAGATCGGCGATATGGATCAGTATGATTATATCATTGTTGATGATGGTTGCTACAATATGGACAAAGCCGCATACGACGCGCTAATAAGTGGTCGGCGTGCGTGTCTCATCTACTCCAAGCACGAAGAGATGAGCGAAGGCTTTAGCGAATACATCAAAAAGCCCTTTATCCCCACACATATCCTTGAGATTATGGTCGCCCAGATCGCTAATGTGCAAAACAAAGAAGCGTTTTTCCAAACTCCAGAATCTACAGAATCTAGCTCTTCATCTGATGAAAACCCACAGGATCAAAGCGATGAGAATCTCTCGCCCCTTGCGCATCTTAAAGCCCTATCTGAAGAATACAATCTCACCGATGAGGAGAATAGCATAGATGATACAGCTGATGCACAGTCTCTACCCACAGAGATCGATAAAGAGGATATTTTAGGAGACCTGAAGCTAGAAGATGAGTTGGGAGATTTGGACACTAGAGAATCTAGCGATGTGGATTTGGATTCGCTAGATTCTATTACTTCAGAATCTCGCCAAGTCTCCGAGGATACACCACAGGAGACAGAGCAAGCAGATGAGACACAAGAGCTTGATTTAGAGAGCCTTAATTTGGGGGATTTGGGCGATATGGAGGCGGAGAGCACAGAGGGCTTGTTGGATCAAGATGAGAGTTTTGAGAGTCTTCAGGAACTTAGTGAGCTCACCCAGCAGGTGGAGCAAGCACAAGAACAATCAGAGGAGTTCGAGGGAGCAGAGGAGGTTACAAAAAGCGAGGCGGTGAGTGCGCCACAGGTGCTAGATTCAGAACAGATAAGTGAGGTGAGTCATATCCTTGATGAGCTCCAAGATTTACCAGAGACAGAAGAAGAACTAAAAGAGAGTGATGGGGATCAGGATATAGATCTGATGGGCGATATTAATCTTGATGAGCTTGGGGATTTGAGCGATCTTAGTGATGTGGGTGATGAGAGTAGCGCACAGGAAGGTGGCTTTGATGATTCTAATAGCGATGATACCGATAGCATAGATAATATAATAGGGGAAATTGCAGAATCTAATGATGTGATTGGGGATTCTGATCAGGACGATATACAATCCAAACAAGAAGATATGGCTAAAGATTTGGATCTTGGTATGCAGGATTTAGATCTAGAGAGCCTTGATCTAGGGGATTTGCAATCTCAAGATTTAGAGCCACTAGAGAGTGTGCAGGAGAATCTTGAAGCGAGTGATGTGAGCTTAGATGATATAGCGGACTTGGAAGCGAGCACTCACCTAGATGAGATCCAAAATGAGATTCAAGATGAGAACCAAAGTGAGATTAAAGAGGAGGAAATCAAGCAAGATGAGAGTGCAGAGATCGGGAGTGATGAGGGCGCTCAAGATGATGAAGCACAAGATACCCAAGACATGATCCAATCTCTAGAATCTAATGAGATACAGAGCATCAATCCAGAATCTGATTTAGACACGCAATCCACCCAAAGCATAGAATCTACAGAATCCAGCCAAGACACATCGCAAGATCAGTCATTAGAAGAAATGAGTGAGAATCCAGAGGAGAGATCGCCAGAATCTCCAGACGAGGATTTGGGAGATTCGCAAGTCCAGATTCAAGAAGTGCAGTTGGGCGAGGATTTTCAGACGCTTGATGAGCAGGAGGTATTGCGCGCAGTTGGCGAGGAGGCAGTATCACTGCAATCACCACAAGACATATTAGAGGATCAGAGCACTGCTATAGATACAGCGGATGCAGCGCAAGGTGGGGATACAAATCAAACAAATAGAGATATAGAAATTGTAACCAATGCCCTAAGCCAGTCCATACAAGATTCTATCAAGCATTTGCAGAGCTCGGAACTCACGGCATTGCTTGATGGTATGGAAGTAACGATCAATATCAGCTTCAAGGACACACACAAATGAGCAAGGGTGCGGTGCTCATCATCTCTGGACCTAGTGGCTGTGGCAA
>CALVBL010000034.1 GCA_944325775.1 uncultured Helicobacter sp. | reverse complement strand
TTACCAAATCTACCTTGTTTGGATTCTTCTACGATACCTACGACTTCATCTACGAGTTTGGAGTCTTGGTCGAGGTTGCGCTGTATGTCTTCTATCCCGTGGTTGATCGCCACTGCCATAGCACCTAGCTCATCTGGAGCCTTTGGCTTGAGCGGTGCGGGGCATTTGTCACTCTCATGGCGCAGACACGCAAAAAACGCAAATAAATGCTCTGAAATCGCGTGGATTCTACTCACGACATTGAATCTAATATAGAGCAAAGTAAAGAATGAGATGATAATTAGCGATACACAAATAGCGATCACAATGAGTGTCTGGAGATTATACAGAGATTCATATACAGAATTTTTTGGCGCTAGCACGAGTGCGAACCAATGGACACCTGTCTTGCCTATCTCAAAGGACTTGAGCTGTGCCATCATCACATCTCCGCGGAAATTCACATAGTCGTATGTCCCATCTTGTCTTTGTGAGACTGCCTTATGGAGATTCTCTGCTGATGGGTGCGTATTGACCTCGCTAAATGGCTTGCCAAGCACCTCTTTTGCCTGATGCACTGCTATGGTTTCATTTGCCGATAATACCGCGCGATAATCCCCCTTAAACGCCGACAATGCAGGATCTAGGATATTGTCTGAAATACTCGCTAAATCGACAAAGATCCCCACCACGCCTTTCACTTCGCCTTGCTTATTCTTAAGCGGCATATTGATCCCAAAGCCAAATCTCTTGCCCTGCTTTGCCACTTCTTGCCAAGTCGGATTGCCTATGCTTGGCTCGCCGGTTTGGAGTGCCTTTTGCACACTGCCAAAATTCACGACATTCATATTCGCTTGGAGCATCTCCACACCGCCTATCTCTTGGGGCTTGGTGTCGCTTGCTAGCAGCATAAACTCGCCGTTTTCAAGCCGATTGCGTGGGTTGATGATATTGCCACCTGTGTAGCTGCTCTCATTGATGTAGATATAGGCATACACACCCGAAGTATTGCCGTCCATAATGGTCTTTATCTGCACCTCAAGCCGCTCTTGGTTTTGCGCGCTACCACCGCTATTCATAAGCTCTTGCAATCTGCTCTGTGTGGCAGCTAGCGACATATACGCACTATTGATATCATCGCTGATGATTTGTGCAGATTCAGCGGCGATAGCAGCGAGGAGCTTTTCTGTAAGTTCTGTCTGCTCCTTATTGACATTTGTCGTGGTGATGAACAAAAGTCCAGCCATACACAAAAGCACGATAGAAGCGATGCTTAAGACGATCTTTGTTCCGAGTTTGAGTTTCATGCGAAATCCTTTTACTTATGTTTGTTGTTGTCAAAACGCATGATTGTAACAAAAAAAAAAAAAATGGTTTAAATTTGGTGCAAAATTATTAAGATTCTTGTGCTACCTCCTCGAAATAATATCTGTTAATGAAAAAAAGAGTGCGATTAATGGAATGTTTTTTGTTTTTCTAACGGCATACGATTTTTTGGAGGAGCGTTATGCAAAGTGGATTTTACAACACAACCGGCGGTATGGTGACACAATTTAGCCGCCTTGATCTCATCTCAAATAACCTTGCCAATCTCAATACCAATGGATTCAAACGCGATGATGTCGTGATAGGCGATTATCTACGGCTTTATCAGACACACAAGCACGAGTTACCTATCCACAACCACACGCGTGAAGCGGCGAAATTTCTCAATCGATCGCTAGATCGAGTGCCCATCATCAGCGAGGAATACACCGATAGGAGCGTGGGATCGATGGCACAGACGGACAATCCACTAGATTTTGCCCTGCAGGATTCTAATGCGTTTTTTGCTGTGCTTACACCTGAAGGTGTGCGCTATACACGCGATGGGAGCTTCACGCTTGATGCCAATGGCACACTTGTGACCAAGGAAGGCTTCCCCGTGCTTTCACGCAATGGGCTTGATAGCGAAGGGGGTATCACAATCGCGCAGGGTTTGCATATAGAGGTCGATCCACATGGCAACATCTACACGCGCAATATCAACAACGACGCTATCGGTGAAATCGCGCCTATAGGCTCGCTGGCAGTGGTGGGGTTTGAAAACCCTCGTTATCTCAAAAAAGTGGGCAAAAATCTCTATGAATTCCCACAAGATAGACTAGATGAGCGGCAAAACTTCCAAGGTCGCACCCTTGTGATGCAGGGCTTTGTCGAAAAAAGCAATGTCAATGCGGTGCTAGAAATGAGCGCACTCATAGAGACAAACCGCCTCGTGGATATGTATCAAAAAGTGATGAAATCCCATATGGATGATCTCAATAGTGAGGCGATCACTAAGCTTGCTGTCCGCGCGTAGAGTTCTATTATTTTTATGCAATTTGCTTGGGGCAAATTGGTATCGCTCACAGAGAGTGAATCTCTGCTCACTCCGCTACGCGATCATACATAGAATCTAGAGCGAGATTCTGTGATTGTTTGGTGTCAGCGCGTCAGGAACGCGATTTGGCAATGGAGCAGATTCTATAAACCAAGCTGGGTTCTATTATTTTATGCAAGTTTTGCTGTGGCAAAACTTGGTATCGCTCGCAGAGAGTGAATCTCTGCTCACTCCGCTACGCGATCATACATAGAATCTAGAGCGAGATTCTGTGATTGTTTGGTGTCAGCGCGTCAGGAACGCGATTTGGCAATGGAGCAGATTCTATAAACCCACCTAGATTCTATTATTTTTATGCAATTTGCTTGGGGCAAATTGGTATCGCTCGCAGAGAGTGAATCTCTGCTCACTCCGCTTACGCGATCATACATAGAATCTAGAGCGAGATTCTGTGATTGTTTGGTGTCAGCGCGTCAGGAACGCGATTTGGCAATGGAGCAGATTCTATAAACCCACCTAGATTCTATTATTTTTATGCAATTTGCTTGGGGCAAATTGGTATCGCTCGCAGAGAGTGAATCTCTGCTCACTCCGCTTACGCGATCATACATAGAATCTAGAGCGAGATTCTGTGATTGTTTAGTGTCAGCGTGTCAGGAACGCGATTTGGCAATGGAGTAGATTCTATAACGCCGATGGCGAGCTTAGATTTCATATTTCACACTCATCTCACACATTAGGCGATATAATGCCTCCAAAATTTTGCCAAGGAGATGAGAGATGAAATTTGATAAATCCTTATGGATGAAGGTGCATTTGTATTTGAGCCTATTCTTTTTACCTGCTGCACTTATTTACGCGCTGACTGGGGCTCTGTATATCTTTGATGTGCGCGAAAATGCTGATGCGAGTATCCAAGAGTTTGCTCTACCCTCTGCGCCCCAAAAAGGTGAGGAGCAAGAAGCTATCCTATCAGTGCTAAAAAAACATAATCTCAAGATTCCAAATGACACACAAGTGCGTATCCAAAAAGGCAGTGCGACTATGGGCTCTATCAAATACAGCGCGAGTATCACGACCAACAAGCAGGGCGAATCTATCGTGCGCGTCACTGATAGGGGCTTGTATGGGATTTTGCTCCTTATGCACAAGTCAAAGGGCAAGTTTTATTTTGACATCATTGCGGTGGGCTTTTCGCTCTCGCTTGTGGTGTTTTATCTCTCTGGGCTTATCATCACTTCATTTTGCAAAAAAAAGCGCAAACAAGCCCTGCTTGCTTTCGCACTTGGGCTTATCCTCACTGCGCTTGCGACATGGGCTAGTATCTAGCCATAATCTCGCGCACCTGCTCTAATGCCTCGTGCAGATCACTAGAATCCACGCGGTGGGTGTATGCCTCTTTTTTATACACCTTATCATAATATTGCTCTAGCAAGATCTGTGCGACCTTGTATTTATTATCACGCGCAAAGGCTTCCTTTGCCTCAAGCCAAAAACTTTTTTGCATAAATGGTGCTATTTTTTGCATAGCTTGGGTGAAAAACACCTCATCTATATGCTGATAATAGCGCAATATTCGCTCCACTCGCAGCTCCATAGACGTGTGTAGATAGATCTTTGGCACGCACTGATAGGCGTCATATAGAGACTTTGGCACGATTAATCTCCCTAGCTTCTTGCTCTCGCATTCCACTAATACCTTTTTTTTCTCTAGCTCTTTTAGACGCGCACAGAGCGTGTTTTCAAACATCGCCACACTTGGCTGTGCGCCATAAATCGCCCCAAAACTCGAACCGCAATGCTTGGCAAGGGATTCTATATCTAGTGAATCTTCATAGAGTGCTAGCAACTCACTTTTGCCACTTCCAGTGGGTCCCGTGAGCGTAAAAAATCGCATATTAGGTGCTTTAGCAAGATATTCTAAGACATATTTTCGATACGCCTTATAGCCATTTTGCAATCGAATAGTGCGGTAGCCGATGTTGGTTAAAATCGTCTGCAATGAGAGGCTACGCATACCACCCCGCGCGCAGTAGATTCTGATGATATGCGCGGGGGTTAGCCCTAGAGTGGGGAGAAAATGCGCGATATTTTGACAAATAAGTGAGGCACCTAGGAGCTTTGCCTCAAAAGGATTGTGTTTATAAAGTGTGCCTACCTGCGCGCGCTCCTCATCACTTAGCACGGGTAGATTCTGTGCGCCGGGGATATGAGAGTGTGCAAATTCACTGGGGCTGCGCACATCGATGATCACCTCCGCAGAGCTAGCACCAGAACTCTGAATCTGCAAAAACTCCTGTGGGTTAAGAATCTGCATCAATACCAAAGTGTGCGTTAGGATTGTTTGATGGTTTTAAAGTTTCGGACATTTTCCTCGCGCGCCTTTTTGCGTTTGAGCGCGGCTTCGTAACGTTTGATTTCAGTAGGGGTTTTGGGCTCAAATGGTGGGATTGTCTTCTTCTCACCTGTCTTGGTATCAATCGCCACCATCGTGAAGTAGCAAGTGTTGCAATGCGTAACAAAGTGGTTTTTGATATCCTCACTCACGACCTTTATTCCCACTTCACAGCTTGTCTTGCCTACATAATTCACGCTCGCAAGAAATGTGATGAGTGAGCCGATAGGAATGGGGTGCTTAAAGATGAGATTATCCACACTAAGTGTCACCACACCATGCCCACAATAACGCGTCGCACACGCATACGCCACTTGATCAAGGAGCTTCATCAACTCCCCGCCATGCACCACACCACTAAAATTCGCCATATTGGGACTTGCCAAAATACTCATAGTCAAACACCGCGAGTCAAAAATATCTTCCATAATCCTGCCTTTTAATTGAAGTTTATGCCTATATTATGCACCCAAGAAAGTTAATAAACCAACTTTTTTCGCAAAATTACGGGGCGATGATACGATTTATATCATTATACACACCAAGGCTCATAAGCCCCAGCAGTAGCGCCACTCCAATGATCACAATAGCATTTGCAACGCGCTCATTTGGCTTTTTGTGCGTGAGGGATTCATAAAGTGTGAAGAGAATATGCCCACCATCAAGAGGCGGTATGGGCAGGAGATTGAAAATCCCAAGATTGATAGAAATCAGCGCACTTAGAGCAAGGAGCGCCACTATATCACTCTGGGCGTATGAAGCCATCATATGTGTGATACCCACGACACTGCTGATATGCTGCACACTGACAACACCACTGATGAGTTTTTGCAAAGACTGCAAGATGAGTTTTGAAGATTCTATAGTTTTTTCCCACGCCTTTGTGAGAGCTTCTAATCCCGTGTAGCGTACGATTTGAGTTTGTTGTGAGGCGGTGATACCTATGACGTTGTACGTGGTGGATTCACCAAAGATATTGTGAGATTCTATAAGTTTGGGCGTGAGTGTGATCTCTGTGTGCGAATCCCCGCGCTGTAAATATAGCGAGATCACACCTGTGCAATCTTGCACGGCTTTAGCCAACTCCTCCCAAGTACGAATCTGCACACCATTGACACTCAAAACCCTATCTCCGGGCAAAATCCCAGCCGCCTGCGCAGGCATAGAATCTACCACCTCTCCCACGATAGGCGGCACACTCACCACACCATACAGACACACGCACACATAAAGTAAAAACCCCAGTAAAAAGTTAAACCCCGAACCCGCAAGGAGGATCGCAATGCGCTGAAGCGGGGATTTCGCAAGAAAAGAATCGTGGCTGTGTGTTTTTGTATTCGCCTGTATATTTGGAGTTGTTGCTGTGCTGTGCGCTGTGCTAGAAATGTGAGAATCTTTAGATTCTGTAAAAGCCTCCTGCTGTCCCTTAAGCTGGACATAGCCACCTAGAGGGATCGCAGAGATGGCATATTGCGTGCCTCTAAATTCAAAACTTAGAATCTTTTTGCCAAATCCTAGACTAAACACCTCAACTTGCACCCCGCATGCCCGCGCTATGATAAAATGCCCAAGCTCGTGAAACACGATAAAAAAAGCTAAGATGACAAGCGCGAGAAGCAAGCCCACACTATGCCTTTAGACTTTTGTAGTAATTAATGGTGTATTCTAGCCCTGAATAGAGCGTGAGAAATGCCGCAAACCACAATAGTGCCTCGCCACCGGGAAAAAAATCTGCCAGTAAAAATGCGATAGCCGCGATTTGTGCGCCAGTTTTATATTTGCCAGCATTGGAGGCGGCTACGCTTTTGCCACTTCCTGCAGCCACGACACGCAATCCAGTGATAAAAAACTCCCTGCTTAAAATCAAAAATATCAACCAAGGCGAAGCGCGGTGCAACACTAAAAGCGCGATAAAAGCCGAGAGGATAAGCATTTTGTCAGCCAATGGGTCAAAAACCTCGCCAAATAGGGATTTGAGATCATACTCACGCGCGATATACCCATCAAAAAAATCCGTCAAAGAAGCAATACAAAAAGTGAGTGAGGCAAAATAATTGATCCAAGTCGTATCCATATACGGGGGAAAAATCACATCACTCTCGAGCACAATAAAGAGCAATAAAATAGCAAGCAAAATCCGCGAAATACTTAAAATGTTTGGTATATGGCGCAAGAGAGGTCCTTTGTTTTTGGGTGCATTATAGCAGAATTAAGTGTGTTTTGTGGTGGGATTTAAGTCAAGATTTAAGATTTACATCATATAATTTCGGCTTTTAACCCAAACGCGGAAGTGGCGAAACTGGCAGACGCACCAGACTTAGGATCTGGCGCCGCAAGGCATGGAGGTTCAAGTCCTCTCTTCCGCACCACTTCTTCTTTATCTTCATTCACACACATCAAGCGCAACACAATCTCACTTAAAGCCAACAAAACACACAATACTCAATATCTCATAGCGGACACGCTCTATCAAGGACACGAGAGAAATTGCATAAAATCCTGTGTGAAGCGCATACTGCTTTCTTTGATGAGATGAACTCCATCATTGGTCGTGTAGTCATTATGTGAAGGGCTAGGCAAAAATGTATATTGCGGAAAATGTATTTGCAAGATCTCATGCTGCTGCAGTGGTTGCCTCAAGCTTGCAAGCTCTGAATCTATAGGCATTTGAAAAAATACGATTTTGGTGCCTAGATTCTCAAAATACTCCAAAAGTTCGTGTAAGTTCGCGAGCTTTGACTCATATCCGACCAATTCTTTTTGATAGGATTGTATGCTGCGCTCTAGGATAATACGATACATTCGCTCATCGCGCTTGTGCGCGAGTTTCTCTGCTTCACTCTTGCCAAATCGCTTTTTCACCAAACTTAGAACAAGATTAATAGGTGCATAGCGCTCTTGTAATGCCGGAATGTAGCGCCGTAGCCTATAGCCTATAGGATCAAAAAGCGTATCAAGCATGGCATTATCGACACCGCGGATAATTACGATGTTTTCTTCAATATAGATTGTGTGGGGAATAGCACCGGTGCGCTGGGTGTGCTCTCTAATGATGTTCAAGCCCGTGAGTGCGCTACCGCCGCCAAAGGCAAGATTGTAGATGTGTTTGGAGGCAAGGAGATTAGATTCTAAACGCGCCGCGAGTGAGGAGCCTACTATTAGGCATTGGGGGGGGGGGCAGTATATAAATAATCTTGGGCAAAGACCATATTACTCTGCCATTGATTCTGAAACGCGTTGATTTGTGGCTTTGCAAGCACCACAAAGGCATTATACCCGACAAAAAGGACCAAAAATACCCCCACAATCACAAAGATTTTCTTAAAATTGGAAATAAATAAACGCATTGCTACCTCCGCTATTTGTGGTAATAAAAAAGAGCAAGATCGCATACACCCCACTAGAATCTAAAAGATTTTTCTGATACCTAAGGCTTAGCAGGTGATTGGCATAATACACCCCTATGGGCAAAGTGTAGAGCAAAATACAAAGCAAGAGCATAGAACTCATCTCGCCACTTCTTACAAAAAACATTTTATTGAGATACAACAACACATCTGAAAAATCATTAAGCTTAAAGAGCAACCAGCCCAAAGACACACACGCAAACACAAAAACTACCTTGAAAATATGTGTGGCTAGGCATTCTCTAAGTCGCACAAACTGCGAGAGGAAACGCTCCAGCACAAGCAAAATTCCATGATACAAGCCCCACACCATATACGAGAGCGCCGCACCATGCCAAAATCCTCCCAAAATCATCACGATCATTAGATTCACATAAGTCCTCGCTCTACCTTTTCTATTGCCCCCAAGGGGGATATATAAGTATTCTTTGAGCCACGAAGAGAGCGAAATATGCCACCTAGTCCAAAATTCCGAAAATGAGCGCGCGATATAGGGAAAGTTGAAGTTTTTAGGCAACTCATAGCCAAAGAGCTTCGCCACACCGATGGCTATGAGGCTATATCCTGCAAAATCCGCAAAAATCTGCATACTATACCCCAGCAATAGTCCAGCCAAAGTCAAGGTGTTATACGCTTCAAAATACGGATAGGCTATCCAAAAAGTCTGATCTTTGAGATTGTCCGCGATGACCATTTTGAGAAAATACCCGATGATGATGACTTTAAGCGCTCCGATCCAAGCAATATCTCTGGCATACTTCACCCGAATCTGTGGATAAAACTCGTGTGCTTTTAGGATAGGACCCGCGACGAGTTGAGGGAAAAATGCGATAAAAAAGAGTGTCTTATAATAATGCGTCCAAAAATCGTGCGCGGGAGCGTTTGTAGAATCTACACTCTGTATGTCTGGACGCCGATACAAATCCACAAGCAAACTAATCCCCTGAAAGGTATAAAACGAAATCCCTACGGGCAAGGGAATGGCGATGAGAAACTCTCCTAGGCTTGAGAGTGAAGTGTAGTATTCTAGCACCCTGCCAAAAAGCGGGCTGTATTTGAATCCCGCTAAGACAGCGAGATTTACCACCACGCCGCCAAGCGCATAGAAATATCTTTGACGCAAGCTCGTGGCAAACATCACCTGATAGCTTACAAAAGCATTGATAGAAGCCGAAACAATGAGCAAAAGCAGTAGCCAAGGCTGCCCATATGCATAAAACACAAAACTCGCAATAATGAGCACATACACCTGCCAACCACGTCTAAGCACAAAAGTCAGATAATACACACAAAGTGTCGCGACAACCAACGCAACAAACGCAAAACTATTAAAAAGCATACGACCCTCGCTTTTATCGTATTTATAACAACACAGGATTATAGCAGATTCTATTATTTTTATGCAATTTGCTTGGGGCAAATTGGTATCGCTTCAGAGAGTGAATCTCTGCTCACTCCGCTTACGCGATCATACATAGAATCTAGAGCGAGATTCTATGATTATTTGGTGTCAGCGCGTCAGGAACGCGATTTGGCAATGGAGTAGATTCTATATCTTCAGCGTAGCAAATTCCCCAAAGACAAGGACTGCAAGAGAAGCCTTTGGTTAAGCACATCAAGCTGATAGCGCAAGTAACGCTCCTGCTTGCTCATAGGGTAGATTCTATCCCACTCTCGCATTTGTGTGAGTGTATCAGAATCTAACGGGATTTTATAGGTCTTTGCCATATACAGATAGCTGCGCGCGATATAGCCCTTAGAATATGCCGCGGGATAAAATCTCTGTGCCTGCCTATCTGCATACACCTCGCAATCTCCATATTGGGTGAATTGTATGGATTTGGGTGCGTTGGCATACGCGTAATTGCTTCTGTCGCGATTAAGGCGCGCTAGGGTTGGCACGATGTTTTGCACATCAGATTCCATTTTTTGAAAAAGCGGATTTTTTTGGCATTTTTTGCGTCCGCCCTGCTTCCAGCATGCGAGATATTTCCCAAAAGTGTGTGTGGGCATAATGTGCTCCCACTCAATCACAGAATCTTTAAAATCCATAGAAACTTGTGGCATGGCTTTTAGCTTAGGCTTACCGCGATATAGACGCACGCTAAAGGGGATCTGACAATAAAAATCTTTGTGAAATGACGAATCTAAAAAAAGATAGAGTTGCCCCAGCTCTCGCTTGGCGTCAGAAAATGTAGGATTCGCCCCAAGCGGCAGTACCCAAAGGGCGATAGCCGCGAAATGAGCGAATAAGCGCATTGTTATTTAAGGCGCGTTCTAGTTAATAGGGTGGAGTTCGTTTGCGTAGAATGATACAGAGCTCATACCCTCTTTGATCGCCCATTCATAGGCTTTAGAGACAAAATCCCAGTTGATGTGATTCCAGAATTTCTCCAAATACGCAGGGCGCGCGTTTCTATGATCGATATAATACGCATGCTCCCACACATCAACCACGAGCAAAGGCACTTTAGATTCTGTGATTGGGGTTTGTGCATTACTTGTTTGCACGATTTCAAGCTTTTTGCTTGCTGTGTTATACACAAGCCAATTCCAGCCAGAGCCAAAAAGTGTCGTGCTAGAAGCGATAAACTTTTCTTTGAATCCTTCAAGTGATCCAAACTCCGCATCGATAGCAGCCTTGAGCTCGGCACTCGCACTGCCACCCTTAGGCGCGATACAATCCCAATAAAAATCGTGATTATACACCTGCGCTGCATTGTTAAACATTCCACCATTGGAACCTAAGATAATATCCACCAAGCCTTTAGAGGCAAACTCTGTGTTGGCGATGAGATTGTTGAGATTATTGACATAGGTTTGATGATGTTTGCCATAGTGATAGCTAAACGCCTCTGGGCTCAAAAAATCTCCAAAATCTTTGTCGCTATAAGGTAGGGTCCTTAGACTAAACATGATTCTTCTCCTTGCTTAATTTTGTTGCTTATAAAAGCGGTGGGCATTGTAGCATTAATTTAGTAACATAAAATTCAAAAGTTTTATAAAACTTTGCAGAGAATTGGGATACAATGAAATCTTAAATCTACATAAAAGGAGAGGACATGAAAAAGAACATCGTGTTTTTCGAGGCAAGGGGCGGCAGCGACAAGGGACCTGATGGATATAGAAAAGATACTATGCCGATGGTAAATGCGCTAAAAGCTAAGGGCTGGAGCGCAGAAGTGGTGTTTTTTACCGATGAGATTTTGCGTGATGAAGCGGAGCGAAACAAAATCTATGAGCATGTCAAAAACACCGCTGATGGCTATGTCTCGCGTGTCAATCCGGGCAACCTCAAAGAGGA
>CALVBL010000033.1 GCA_944325775.1 uncultured Helicobacter sp. | reverse complement strand
CGCGTTTGGATACATACTAAGCTCAAATGGCAAAATCGCACACAGCCTATCACAAATGCGCTCTATCTCCTTAGCCCTCCAGCTTTTCCACGCCCACACTTGAGGCAAGATATAATACACCACCTCCACACTGCTACCTAAAAGCCCTCTTGCCAATGGTATATGGAAGCTTGAGCTATCGATTAGTAGGGCTTTTTGACAGGTTTTGGCAAGGGCTATCATCTCTAGATTCACACGCCTATAAAAAAAATACTTTTTTATCACATCAATAAACGCCATCGCCGCAAACGCACTCAACTCATAGCTTGAATGTGCCTGCAAATACTCACAATCCACAAACACGCTACTATCAAAGATCCCCACGATCTCTAGTGTGATACCCCGCTGCCTTGCTAATGCGTTGAGTTCATGGGCGAGGGCTTTTAAATGGAGGTTTGCGCTGGGTTCGATCGCGCTGACAAATATCTTATGAGAGATGGTTTTATTTTGTTGCATTCTTAGCCTTTAGATTCTGTTTTAGCGATATGAGACTCACGCATTGTCTTTTGTGTCTTTTGGTGATGGGAGATTTTGCGCGGATTTTGGGGCTTTGGTATGAGATTTGGGAGATAGCATGGGTGAAAGTTTTTGCTTAGATTCTCGCTCATTGAGCTCGATCTCTTGTTTTAAGTCGCGTAGCTCGATCTCTAGCCGCCGATTTTCTAGCTCTAGATCCAAGATCCGTTGCCTATAATCCTGCGGTATCGCTTCTGTAGGTTTGTGCTTGGAGGATTTTTTAGGCTTTTTGGGAGGGATAGAACTTGGTGCTTGGGTGCTTTGTGCGCTCTTAATCTTTGTAATCTGCTCTCGCAACTCCCCCAATTCCTTCTTGGCTTGTGCGATTTCTTGCTGGTATTGGCTGATTTCATTTTTGAAATTCGCTCTATGTCGCTCAAAAATCTCCACGATCTCCCACAAACTCCCGCTTGTGAGATCGTATTGCAAAAACTCCTTGAAAATCCGCGTATCAATATCTTGTGCCATCTTCACTCCCTATTCTGCGACCTCTGCCCCATCAAGCTCTAGGCTTAGCAGCAGTAGCTCACGCCCTTTGGTGATATGCACATTGCGCGATTGGCAGCTGGGACATATCGCGTATTGCATATCTTGCGCGGGGCTTTGAATCTTACAATCCTCACACAGCAGCTCCACTCGTTCATACACGGATTCTAAAAGTGCATTTTGGCAGAGAGCAAACTCGCTTTTAAATGTCTCAAAAGTGCGTGTAAGCAGTCCGATATCCACGCCACTGCGCTCGCCCACACTGATGATGATTTTATGCACATTGCTCGCGTTATGCTGGGTGGCTATCTCGCAAGCCTGCTCCAAAAGTGCATTGACGATGGATAACTCGTGCATAGATTCTATCCTTATCTAATGTAAGTTTGTTTCACAAACAATGCAATCGCTCGTGCGGAGCAAATCCGTCCTCGCTCCGCTTGAGAGAATATACATTTCAATCTTGTGCAAGATTCTAGAATCTCTTCGTGTTAGTGCATCAGGAACGCGACTTGGGCATAAAACAGATTCTATAAACCAAGCTAGATTCTATCATATCAATAACGCACTATCGACATTTTAAGAGAGTTTTGCAAGAGTTGTAGCTATAATCCCCAGCTTCAAATCCACAATCTCAAAGGAGCTGTAATGAATCCTCATACAAACACCGCTACCACACATAGCAATATTTGGGATAAGCTGTATTGGCTTTTTGTCGGGCTGTATGCCTTTTGTATCGTTTATAAATCAAGTATGCCGCTTATGAGCGGCGATGATATTGTCTTTTATGCAAGTTTGGTGCAGGGCAGGGACGCGTGGCACGGACTTGATGTGAATGTAGGGCGATTTTTCCCTCTCGCAGGTTGGAATCTAAACCTCATTGCCTCATTTTCTACTAGCCCATACGCATTTATGATAGGCAATGCGATTGTGTTTGTGCTCATCGCGTTTTGTTTTTTTAAGCTTAGTCTTTACACAAAAGCTCATAGGGCGCTTGTATTAGTGTCATTTAGCACTTTTGCACTCACGATTGGCTATACCAAGATCATCACACAAATTCCCTTTCCAGAAAACACACAGATTCTGTTTTTGTGCATTTTTTTACTCGCTGCTTATCACTTCTACGCCAAGCTTCCACATACTACTACTGATATATATATATATATATGCGACACTGATACTGCTTGCGGGGAATTGTGTCATCTATCTCAAAGAAGTGTCTTTTATCCTCGTTAGTGGCTTTGGATTCTTACACCTCCTCTTTAGCTTTCTTTCAAACCACAAAACCCTCAAATCCCTCGACAAACGGCTTGTTGGCATTGACATCGCGCTGATGGTAAGCGGCGTAGTGTTTTTGCTCTGCTATGCGTATATGACTGCCAACGCGCACTCTAGCTATACCAATCAAGAATTCGTCTTTAGCCCCATACGCACGCTCGCTGTCTCTGTGCTAGCCGCCCCGATGGTGAGTATCGCTCTGCCATGTATGCTGCTAGCGCGCGCTGTGTGGCTCTATACGCATAGACAATGCCCAAATCCCTTTTGGGATAGTATCGGGCTTATCGCGTTTGGGTATTTTCTGGCGTTTCTCATTTTGGGTATGGGGAGTTTTCATTATTTTATGCCTGCTAATGTGCTTGCCTATATCTATGCGCTCTATTTCTTGGCACTCTATGGAAAAATGCTTGTCAAAAAAGTGCTCTTTTGGTGTGTGAGTGGTGTGATTGGGATTATTTTGGTAGGCAATACCATTCCTCAAGGCATACACTACTTTAGTCTCAATAAGATTCAAATGCGCAACCTCGATCAGACAATGCAATTCCTCCAAAACTATCTCGCACAATATCCCCAAACAACGCTCTACTTTGATGGTTTTGGGCGCGGTAGGGACATATACTACAATTCTTGGATGTATAGCACGATCTTTAGCATACTCCCCAGATTCTATAATACACAGATTTTTGATATAAAATCCAAAGAACCAAATGGCAAGGCATTTAGCACAAACCCAGAATCAAAGCTAAGTTTTTACAACACACACGAAGTGAGCCAGCCACGAAGTGGAGATTTGATTATCCTCACATTTTTTAGCGACAAACCCATCACGCAGGAATATATCCAAACTCTAAGAGAACAACACGAGCTTTTGTTTGTTACGGATAATTTTGGCTATCTGCCCTCATACAATATGATGAGCTTGGGAGCTTATGTGCTGCAGCAGCTAGGTATCAAGCACGCCCTAAGCAATGTCGGCAATACTTTCAAGCTGCCTTCCCAAATGTATGTTTTTAGAGTGCGTTAGATTCTGTATATACAGCAACGCAGAATCTACACACCCAAACCACACCGCTTGCGGGGTAAATCAAGCACAAAATCTATGCAATCTGTGTGAGCCACTTAGTAAAAAGCAATTGTGGCTTTTTATCAAACCACTCGCACAGATTCTATGTTATAATCTCTAGATTCTATAACACAATACATATCACGCTAAGGATTCTCATGCAACGATACCCAACCAAGCAAATCTTTGTGGGCAAAGTCGCTATCGGCGGCGACGCGCCTATCTCTATCCAAAGTATGACCTTTAGCAAAACTTGCGATATTGAAGCGACCAAAGCCCAAATCGATCGCCTAGCTCTCGCTGGAGCAGACATCGTGCGCGTGGCAGTGAGTGATGAAAAAGATGCTAATGCTCTTAAAAATCTCAAAGCCATCTCGCCCCTGCCGCTTGTCGCTGATATTCACTTCCGCTACAAATTCGCGCTCATTGCCTCGGAGTGTGTGGATTGTATCCGCATAAATCCGGGCAATATCGGCGCAAAAGACCGTATCAAAGCCGTGGCAGATGCGTGCAATGCGCGCAATATCCCCATTCGTATCGGCGTCAATGGCGGTAGCCTAGAAAAGGAGTTCGAGCAAAAATACGGCGCCACGCCCAAGGGTATGGTAGAATCTGCACTTTATAACATCAAGCTCTTAGAGGATTTTGGATTCACCAATATCAAAGTTTCGCTCAAAGCAAGTGATGTGGTGCGCACGATGGAGGCGTATAGAATGCTCCGCCCGCTCGTAGAATATCCCTTCCACCTAGGCGTTACCGAAGCAGGCACATTGATGCACTCGGCTATCAAATCCTCAATGGCGCTAGGCGGGCTGCTGATGGAGGGCATAGGCGATACGATGCGCTGCTCTATCACGGGCGAGCTCGAGGAGGAGATCCACCTCGCGCGCAAAATCCTCCAATACAGCGGACGCCAAAAAAACGGCATCACGCTCATTTCTTGCCCCACCTGTGGGCGGATCGAGGTGGATTTGGTGAGCGCAGTAAAGGAAGTGGAGAAAAAAATTGCCCATATCAAAACACCGCTACAAGTAAGCGTGATGGGCTGTGCGGTCAATGCACTGGGCGAAGCTAAGCACGCAGATATCGCCATCGCCTTTGGCAACAAAGACGGGCTCATCATCAAAGGCGGCAAGATTCTGGGCAAATACAAAGAAAGCGAGATTTTAGATGTGTTTATCCAAGAAGTAGAAACCCTCGCACTTGAACGCGCTACCGCAGAATCCAAAGGAGCATAAGATGTCTCTACTCCAAACCCTCCAAAACGCCAAAAGCGCCACGCTTGCCCTAAGCGCTCTCACGCTCACGCAGCGCAACGCCGTGCTAGAATCTATGGCAGATTCACTACTTGCACACCAACATGAAATTCTACAAGCCAACGCGCGTGATTTGAAAAATGCCCAGAGCCTCTCTGAATCCATGCAAAAACGTCTCGAACTCAATGCACACAAGCTAAAATCTATGGCAGATTCACTGTGTCAAATCGCCGCGCTCAAAGACCCGCTCAATAGAATCTTAGATGGCTGGGAAATGCCAAGTGGGATTAGAATCCAAAAGGTCAGCGTGCCTCTTGGCGTGGTGGGGGTGATCTATGAATCTCGCCCAAATGTTACTAGCGATGTGAGCGCGCTGTGCCTAAAGAGTGGCAATGTCTGTGTGCTTAAAGGTGGCAAGGAAGCTCTGTATTCTAACGCCGCGATTTTACACGCCCTGCATAGCGCGCTAAAGGCACATCATTTGCCGCTAGAGTGTATCAATATGATCGCTACACATGAGGAAGTCGCAGAGTTTTTGCGCCAAGATAGCTATATCGATCTGCTGATCCCGCGCGGTGGAGAAAATCTCATCAAATATGTGCAGCAGCACTCCACGATCCCCATCATCAAACACGATAAGGGCGTGTGTCACCTCTATATCCACACCACGCACGATCCTAGCTATATTATCCCAATCGTGCTAGACGCCAAGGTGCGCTACCCTGCAGCGTGCAACGCGATCGAAACACTACTCATAGATCGCGCAGTGGCTAAAGAAGCCTTGCCCAAAATCGCCCACGCTCTCAAACAAGAGGGCACAAGCCTGATGGGAGATTCACAAGTCGCACAAATCATCACTATTGACGGCGAGGCAGACTACACGCGTGAATACGGCACCAACACGCTCAATATCAAGATCGTAGCAGACTTGCACGAAGCGATCGCGCACATCAATGCCTTTGGCTCACAGCATTCAGATTCTATCATCACAAGCGATGTTGGGGCGATGGAAGAGTTTTTGAACAAAATCCAGAGCGCGTGCGTATATGCCAATGCCTCCACACGCTTTAGTGATGGCGGAGAGTTTGGGTTTGGCGCGGAGGTGGGCATCTCTACCAATAAGCTCCACGCGCGCGGACCTATGGGCATAGAATCGCTCACAACCTACAAATACAAAATCACGGCTTTGGGTGCGATCAGAGGCTAGATTCTAAAGGCTGGGTAATGAATCTCAAGACAATCCTGCTTTTGTGTGGTGCGCTCATAGGAGGCATAGGAAGCGCGTGGGCGGTGTTTGGACTTTTGCACCCTAGTGCGCAATCTCCACGCCAAACTGAATCTTTGCTCAAAGATTCAGCCCTATCCCACGATCCCCTCACGTCTCTACCCTGCTCGCTCAATACCTCGCGATGCACGCTCCCCTACCAAGACACTCATATCAGTATAGAATCTTCCGCGCGCCCTATCAAAGCACTCCAGCCCACGACCTTGCGCATTAGCGGGCTTGCAAACCTCACAGATACGCTCACGTTAAAAATCTATGGGCTCAATATGGAAATGGGCACAACCACCCTGCGCGCCACCAAAGAGGGTGAGAGCTACCAAGCCACCTTCACGCCCGCGATATGCTCACTACAGACTATGCGCTATCGCATCGCACTCTATGATGGTGCGCGAGAGCTAGGGGTTTTTATAGATTTTGATGTGAAGCAATGATGAAATACAAGATCTTGAGTGTCATGGCGGTGTTTTGCTTCGGGTTTGGGGTGATGAGCGCATATTTATTTGTGCATGCTAACTCGCATACAAATCCATATGAGTTTTGCGCCACAAGCACACAAGGTGAGGTATGTCTAAGCGATTTGAAGGGTAAAAATATCCTCATCTACTTTGGCTACACATTTTGCCCCGATGTCTGCCCCACTACGCTCTCACTCCTCTCAAACGCCCTGCAAGAACACAACAATCCCAATGATTTTATTCTACTTTTTATCACGCTCGATCCTAATCGCGATACGCCACAAGATGCCCAAACATACGCACAGAGCTTCTTCCCACACTCTTATGGGTTGTGGTTAGAATCTAAGGAGTTACGTACTCTTGCCGATACCTATGGTGTGAAATACCAAATCACGTCACTGCCAGATTCTGCTATGGAATACTCCATTGCACACAGCTCAAACGTGTTTTTGTTTGACAAAGACGGAGGGCTATACCGCATGATTGATAACCCAAGCTTTGAGCTCTTAAGTGCTGCACTTACGGATATATCCTCGCCCTTAATAGATTCTAAAAACACGGACAAAACACACGATACACAGGCACACGATGGCTTCTTAGATGCTAGCACGATCACGTTTGGGGGCAAGCCAACCCTGCTCCTCTTTGGCGCAGATACATGCACGCAGTGCCAGCAGCTCTTAGAATCTCTACGCACAGACACAGCCCTCCAAGCTTCATTACGCACGCGCTTTTGGGCGTATTATATCGACCTCAGCCACCCACACATTCATACCCTTGTGTCCGCCAGCTCCCAATCTCTCTCATCAGATCCTGCCCCAACTCACGCAACAAAAACGCCCACAACCCACGAGTTTAAAACAAACGAACTCGCAGCGCGCTATAATGTGCATGCTACACCCACAGCGGTGCTACTAGATTCAGATGGGGAGATGGAGGAGATTTTCATTGGCAAGCAGAGTATCATCTCACGCCTTTCTAAATAGATTTTGGAATCTAGAAACTCGACTTGTGCGCAATCTTTAAATAATTTCGGCGGAGCAGCTTGCTCGAGCATTCTAGGATTTCCGATGAGAAAGTGAGGTTGTGTAGATTGGAGACAAAGAAGTTATCTAGTCGATAATGACCGAGCACAAAATCAGTGATTTACCACCAAAACGAAGTTTTTTTAGAAAAACCGATGTCCTAACTCTAGAATCTTAGATTCACAAACCCCACTTTACAAACATAACCCAATCTCTATATAATTACGCTCTCACAACAACAAAAGGAAATCTCTATGTTTAAAGATGTTTTTGCCCTCACGCTTGTGTCCTCTTTTCGATTTTTCGGGCTTTTTGTCGCGCTGCCAGCCATCGGACTCTATACCGATGCCTTTGGCACAAGCGCATTTCTTGCCGGGATCGCTGCAGGGGGCTATGCGATCACACAGATTATTTTTCAGACTCCTTTTGGAATCTGGAGTGATACCTATGACAAAAAACGCGTGATTGCCCTAGGACTCGTGATTTTTATCCTAGGATCGTTGGTGTGTGCGTTTAGCAATGATATTATTATGCTTATCATCGGGCGGTTTTTACAAGGTGCTGGGGCGATCGGGGGTGTGATCAGTGCGCAGATAGCTGATCTGGTCAGAGAGGAAGATCGTAGCAAGGCTATGGCAATGATGGGTGCTGGGATCTTTGTGAGCTTTATTTTGGCAATGATCCTAGGACCGCTCATCGCGGGCAATATCGGCTTGCAAGCGATTTTCTTACTCACAGCCCTACTCAACGCCCTAGCACTCATCTTGCTGCTCGTGCGCGTCCCACCCACGCCTAAAATCACCTACACCTACAACAACACCGATTTTATGAATATCCTCAAAAACCCAAATCTCCAAGTGCTCAACCTAAGCGCTCTATTGCAAAAATTTTTGATGATTTTTACTTTTGTCATCGTGGGCATGGCACTTAGAGAATCTTTTGACATTACAGAATCTAGCCTATGGGAGATCTATGCACCCGGTGCGATTTTGGGGCTGCTTGTGCTTGCACCTGCCTCGATCCTAGCGCAAAAAAAGGGGTATTTCAAGCAAGTCCTGCTTACTGGAATTGTGGCGTTTATCCTCTCATATGCGTGTATCGCGTATGCTAGTGCTGTGGGGAGTTTGTGGCTTTTTGTGCTTGGGATTATGATCTTTTTTGTGGGATTTTCGATCCATGAGCCTATTATGCAGACACTCGCTAGTCGTTATCCAAAGGCGCACCAAAAGGGTTCGGCACTTGGATTTTTCACCACGCTTGGCTTCGTGGGATCGGCACTTGGCGCACTTTGTAGCGGTATGCTCTATGAATCTCTTAGTCTTGCAAATCTCAGTATAAACGTGGTGGTGGTGTGCGTGCTGTGGGCGATCGTGATGATGATATGGCTACACAATCCAAACAATGAAAAAAACCTCTATTTGCCGATAGATTCTTACACGCAAGTGCGATTAGAGAATCTCAACAATGTGGAAGGTGTCATAGAATGGTATATCAACACGACACAGGGCGTGGTGATCATCAAATACGATGATAGGATCATAAATCAAGAAGCGATTCTCGCTCACCTTGACACACCGCGCACGAACCCACTACAGGAGCAGTGATGAATCTAGAAGAAAAGATCGTAATAGCCTCGGTAATGCTAGGCTATCTCATATTTCTCATATATCGCAACAAAGACTATTTCAAAAAAGACAAATAAGGAGTGATAATGCAGGATTTTCCCTTTAGCGATGAAGAGCTCAAAGTTCCCGTCGATCTCGTGATACAAAAAGTGCGCCCGACATTACACCTTGATGGAGGAGATATCACGATCCTTGGTATCAAAGATGCGAAAGTCTATGTGCGGCTAGAGGGTGCGTGCCACGGCTGCCCTAGCAGCTCAAACACTCTCAAATACGCCATTGAACGCCGACTAAAAGAAGAGATTCACCCAGATATCGCCATCATCAATGTCCCGCACAACACCCCAAACCCGCTAGGATAAATATGTCAAAGCTCACCACACAAAACACGCGTTACGCGATCAACAAAGCTATCAAAAAAGCTTTTGAGCTCTTTAGCACCAAGCAGTTTGAGAGTGCGTTTAAGAGCTTTGAGCATATCCTCTCTATCGCGCCCAAAAACAAAGATGCCAAAATCGGAATCTTGCTCTGCGATAGCGCGCGCGATTTGCCCGAAAATGCGTATTCGCTTTTTGAGTACTATCAGATCCTCCTCTCATCTAAAATCTCCAAGCAAAAAGCCCAAAGGCAGATTCTAGACATCTTAGAATCCGTGGATAGGGCGAGCTTTAGCCTTTCAGATATGTTTAAGGGGATTGAACAAAAAAAGATTCAAGAGCTTGATGGCATTTTGTATCAGGACTTCTTACACTCTATCAAAAACCGCTCTGGATTCAAAGAAGCTTTTGAAGATATTATGTTTAGCACCAAGATCGCTTTTGCCTCACCACAGGAGTTTTATGACTTCTTAGAGCAACTTATTGATAATGGCTTTATAGAAATCGGACTAGAATATATAGAATCTTTCAAAGCCCTCAAGCACACGCGCTTTGACCCGCGCCTAGATGCAATCCTTAAAAAGGCTCTCAATGCTCATAACAAAAAACATAACCTATCATAATCGTGATTTTAGCGCGATCACCGATGATACGAAGCGCATAGATTCTCACACACTCTTTGTGAAAACCAAGCAAAATGAGCGATATTTCAGCACCCTTGAACCCAAGCCACCATATATTCACGCACACGATTTGGGGGAGATTTTTGCCATGCCAAAGTGTATCATCGGCATCACAGGCACCAATGGCAAGACGACAACCGCCACAATTATTTATGAGAGTTTGCGCGCTCTGGGATTTAATGCGGCGCTGCTGGGGACACGTGGATTTTTTATCAATGGTGTGGAGATGAAGCCCAAAGGGCTCACGACCCCGGGAGTGCTGGAGCTGTATGAGGATTTTGAGCTTGCCAAGGAATGTGCGTATTTCGTGATGGAGGTGAGCTCACATGCTATCGTGCAGGAGCGCATCGCGGGCGTGGAGTTTGGGCTCAAGATTCTAAGCAATATCACGAGCGATCATTTGGATTTTCATAAGAGTTTGCAGGAGTATATCCGCGTGAAAAATAGCTTCTTTGCTCTCTCTAGCCCCAAACTCATCAACGCCGATGAAATAAACGCCCACTACAATCCCGCCAATGCCTACACCTATGGTATAGAATCTAGTGCCAATATGCGCACGCTCTCGTATGATCTGCACGATGGCATACGCGCTCAAGTGGCGTGGAGCGATACAATACAAAACAACGATAAAAATACTAATACAAATGCACGAGAGATGGCAAGGGGAGATTTGGAACGCACAATCCTTGAAGCCAAGCTTTTTGGCAAACACAATCTCTACAATGCCCTCGCAGCCCTAAGTGCGCTCAAAATCCTCACGCGCAAGCCTCTGGATTCACTCGCACGCGTGATCGCGCAGTTTGAAGGGGTGAGTGGGCGTATGGAGATCCTCTCACACAGACCGCTAATTATCGTGGATTTTGCACACACGCACGATGGTATGGAGCAGATTTTTCAAAGCTTTTTGGGGCGTAAGATTGTCGTGCTTTTTGGTGCGGGGGGTGATCGTGATACGACCAAACGACCTAAAATGGGCGCTGTAGCTGACAAATACGCACACAGAATCTATCTCACAAGCGACAATCCCCGCAGCGAAAATCCAGATGCTATCATCGCACAAATCGCACAGGGTGTGCGTGATAAAACCAAGATCATCATAGAATCTAATCGCAAAAAAGCCATAGAATCTGCTATCAAAGATATGTGCGATGATGAAGTATTGCTCGTGCTCGGCAAGGGCGATGAGAACTATCAGATCATCGGAGATAACACCCTGCCTTTCGATGATAGAGAGATTATCAAAACCTTGATACAAGATTGAATCTATAAGATAAAAATCTCGTTGTGATATAGAATTTTTATATTAATATGTTAGGCATTCAAGCTTTTGCTTCACTACGCTCGCAACAGCAGGCTAAGGAGCGATAAAAAGTGTTAGATTCAACCTTAGAATCTAACATCTATACTAAAACTTCTTCTTCTCCACATCAGCAAGTATCTCACTGGC
>CALVBL010000032.1 GCA_944325775.1 uncultured Helicobacter sp. | reverse complement strand
TGCCTATGGGATTTGTAGTAGTCGTTCCAGTAGTTTAGATCCATTAGCGCTCCTTAGATTCTGTGTTGGTGATGTCTATCCAGTTACTCAAATCAAAAATGCTATTTTTTACTCTATATTGCAAAATCACATCAAATTTTGTGTTCGTCTGTCGCCCGCTACCACCATCTACAAATGTAAAGATAAGCTCGCGATTTGGCATTGGATTTTTGAGAAAACTTGGAGGAATCTTGGGGCATTTTGAATCTATCTCATCGCATGCCACTGCCATAGCATCACTGTTGCTTACAAAAGTTGTACTATCAATCTTAAGCTTGCCTTTAGCATTAAAATCCTTCACCATAAAAAATATGTGTGAGTTTCGCAATTCTCTGCGTGGTAGATCGACAAGAGGCGCACCCAGCCCACCATTGCCATGATCGCTTACAATGATGATTTTAGTATTATCATAAATTCCAGAATCTTTAAACCACTTGAGCCACGAAGCAAGATTTTTTACATAGCAAATATGATTAGAATATGCCAGTCCTGCTTTATCTGACATTAGTTTGGAGCGATAAAAGCTTGGGTCTGTGATATGCTGACATGCACTATCTTTATCAAGAAGCCAAGGGAAATGTTCCGTAAGCTCATGAAAAAGCTTAAAGGTAGGCTTGGGTGAATCTGTGTTAGAAAGTACAGCAAAACTCGCTATTTTTGAGGCGTTATTGACCGAATATCTAAAATGGTTTGATAGAAGCGAATCGCCAAAAAGCCAACCCTCCGCCTGATAGAGTCTCGCCCTAAATATATATGGGCTAGCGCGGAAAAATCCAAGCGAGACAAGTTCCCCAAAGGGAATGTTAGAATCTAGGCTTGGTTCTTTGATATGATAATGCTGTTTGTAAAATCCCACCCACGCACTGTGATCAGTCTTTGGGATAAGCAAGACATCTTTTTTCAAATGCGGTCGTATATAAACTTCATCCCCGGGAAAAATAGTCCCAAAACTTACCGCATAACCGGCATTTGAAAAGCTATTTGCCACATCAACAATTGCCTTTGAGTTCTCCTCTGCAAGTGTGTGTTTAAGCTCTCGTTTATTGACATTATAAGGTGCGTAATACTCCCCTCCAATGATTGCAGGAAAAGAAGCAAATGTAATACTTGAAGCTGAAAGGGTATTTGTATAGTAAGTAAAGCCCTCAAAGACATCATAAAATTCTGGATAATCTTTAAGTGCCTGTGTGAAATTATCACTTTGTACTGTATCGGACATAAGCACGATAATATTTTGTTTATCTTTTGAAAAGCCCAAGTAATCCTTTGTATAATCTGGTATAGTGGGGGTTGGTGTATTATCCTTAGAATCTTGTGTGGGCGACTCTGCTTGTGCATATTTACTATGATCTATAATCACGCTACCTAAATCCAATATACCAGAGATAACAATAACACTAAACATAAAAAACAACATCACACGCACTACATTTTTTAATTTATACAACACAAAAATGGCAATAAGCATAAGAAATAATGCATAGCCTACATCAAAATATTTTGCAAAAGGGTGTGAAATATTTGCCCCACCATCTTTAAAGAGTAGTCCATCTAGGGGCGCATAAGGGCGACCATTGAAAATATTGCCTGTGAAAAAAAACACATAACTTATCGCAATCAGCACAAGCACTATGCACGCAAAAACTCCGAGTTTTAGCAATCGTGTTTTGTAAAAAAAGCTTGTGATATAAATCCCTAAAAAACTAAAGAGCAAGAAAAAGCCAAAGAGTCCGCCAAGTGTCTGGAAAGTTTGGCTTGGATCAAATTGACTAACATCCGAGCTATACACTGCAAATGGCGAAAACACAAAGATAAGAAAAAAGATATTTAAGAGCGCAAAGATAGAGATATTGCGGTAGGTTAGATAGGCTTTAGAATCTAAGTCTTTATAAGGCGTGAATATGTTATACAATATTGAGCGCGCGTTGACTCTTGCGCGGGGCAATTCAGCTTTCTGCGATAAATGCGGGAGCGGCGAAAAACACTTCGGGTCATTACCGCTAAGGTAACTCCCCTCGTGTTTTCCTTGCAACCCACATTTTTCATCGAAAATCTTAGAATTGCTTTGTGTGTGCGGCTCAAAATCTTTGGCGTGTTTAGATTCTGTAATTTTCACAGAATCTGTGCAGCTAGATTCTGAACGCGCTACAGAATCTGAATTTGCGTGCCTTGGCGAAGTGTTGCGTTCTAAGGTTTGCGATGAGAAAAGTGGGTTATCAAGCGAGGATTGAGGGAGTTTGCTAGACGCAAATGACCGAAAATCCGAGTGCAGATTCCCGCTTTTATCGCGCAAAACTGAACGCTTTTTCCATAGGGTTTTGACAAGCCAAAACACCATACTCATCGTCCAATACAACACCAACCCACTTGGCATCGCATACAATAGCACAAGAAAAATAAGCGCGATGAGACCACCCTGAATACGCGCACCGAGCTCCTGGCTACTCACAAAAACATTCACAAGGCTCAAAATACTCATCACAAAAGGCAAAAGTGCATATCCAAAAAGCAGAGTATCGGGCTTAGAGAGATCCCCTATTATGCCAAAGTGCGCACCCTCTAAGCCTTCAAAGTCTTGGAGCAAAAACAACACACCAAGAAAAAATGGAATCTGCAATGCCAACCCTCCAAGTGAGGTGAGATTGTAGATAGGGTGATAGTGCTTTTGCTTAAAAAGCGTCTGTGTGTAGGCGTGGAGCTCCGCACCTTTAAAGACCTTTTTAAACTCCGCGATTTTGGTATCACACGCGGCTTTAAGCACACTAATCGCGCGGGCTTTGGACTCTGAGAGATTGGTGAGCTTGAGCAAAAAGACATTGATAAGTAGGCTTAGGAGGATAATACTCCAGCCATAACTATGTGTGATGCCATAGAGCCATTCAAACAGCGCACCAAGCAGGGTTTGCATAGGGTAGATGAAGATGTAGTATAATGTTTCAATCATTGTGTAATCCTTTTAGTCTCGCGTTGGTGGCGCGCGTTGGCTTTCGCGCGGGGCAATTCAGCTTTCTGCGACATGCTCGACCAAAGGGAGGAAATCCCAGAGGGTAAATGCGGGAGCGGCGAAAAACACTTCGGGTCATTACCGCTTAGGTAACTCCCCTCGTGTTTTTCTTGCAACCCACATTTTTCATCAGAAATCTTAGAATTGCCTTTTGTGGGCAGCTCAAAATCTAGAGCGCGCTTAGATTCTGTAATTGCTTTAGATTCTGAAACTTTCACAGAATCTGTGCAATAGATTCTGTGGCGTAAAATCAATGTGTGCGCAGCACCCAAAAACTCGCCCGCTTCGTGGTGCGGGAGCGGCGAAACAAGGATGCAGCAGTGCATCCGCGGCGCGGACGCTAGAAGCGGAAAAAGCGAGACTCTCCCCTTGATTGCCGAAAAGAAAAAGCGGCGCTTTATTCTTTTCGGGGTTAAGGGGAGCGGGGAGGGGATAAACCCCTTTTCTTTTTGCGCTAAACACGAGATTTTGAGAATCTTAGGGGAGATTCGCTGGAAACGAGATTCTGAAAAATTGGTATTTTTAAAAAGTGTGTTTAGGGGGCGCATTGTCATATTTTCACCCCACTAATCATAGAATCTAACTCCCGAATCCTCCGCACCTGCGGCAGCACCGCGCCAATCTCGCGCTCTAGCAGCTCGCGTTCGATGTGTAAAATCTCCCTCGCTGCGCGCTCCCCAGCCTCGCTGGCATAGCACCAGAGCTCCTCCGCGCAGGCTTTAAGCTCCTTTGTCTTGGCAGAATCTAGGGTCTGCGCGATGATCTCCTCAATACGCGGGAAATCGCACTCCTCAAGCCTGCCGCCTATGGCTTTGAGTGCTTCAAAGGTGTAGAAATGCTCTAAATTGATATCCGCGAGATCGTAGCCCGCAGGGTCGAAGCTAAAATCCAACGTGAGCACGGGCTTGCCCTCTAGGCAGACGAAGTCAAAAATCACCGAACTAAAATCTGAAATCATCATATCAGCGCGTGCGAACGCATAGACATTAGGCGTGCCGATGTCCCACTCTACATTTTGATATTGTTGTAGAGATTTTTGCAAGTATGCGATATTTTTGGATTCTGCTTCGCCGATGAGACTTTGAGGGTGGGGGCGGATGATGATGTGGTGAGTGCTCTGGGCGAGGGGCTCTAGGAGGCGCAGACCATATTTGGTAAGTATGGTTTCCTTGCCCCACGAGGGAGATACTAAAATCGTTTTAGATAAATTCGCCTCTTGCGCGCTTTTGCGGGAATCTACGCTCGGTGCTTGGTCACTACCGCTTAGGTAGCTCCCTGCGCCCCTCGCTTGATAACCCACAAAATCATCGCAAGATGCTAGAATTTCTTGTGCTTCTGTGTGTGCAAGCTCGGATTTTTGTGAATCTGTGTGCGATTGTGTGGAATTAGATTCTGTAAATGCGTTAGATTCTGAATCTACATTACCAAAACTAGATTCTCTATTTTCTTTAGATTCTGCGCTTGGCTTGCCTTCAGAAATTCTAGTATCTTGCGTAAGATTTGAATGTTTTTCAAGGCGAGGCGAAGGGAGCTTACTAGGCGTAAGTGACCGAGCCGAACCGCCGAAATCATTCAAAGATTGCGTAAGAGACGAATTTCTCAACTTAGAGAGCTCATCAAGATAGGTCGAACCCACCACACCTATATACTTCCTCTTCACATCGTGTGCCGCTTCCACTTCACGCACGAAATCTTTTTGAATCTCATTTGCCACCAGCACCGAGTCAAAATAATCCAACCCAAACGCCCGATAAGTCATCGGCGTGAGCGAATGCACGATGTGGCAGTAGTGGCGCACACCACGACTGCGCTTAATCTGCAAAACATTTAAACCCGGCGTAGTCAGCACACAAATATCAGCCCTTAGGGTATTGAGCTTGATATAGGCTTTGTTGCCCTCGCCAATGTATGTGAATGTGCCAAAAGACTGCGAGCCCTCACGCGCAAGTGCCGGGTCGTCTTCTCCGGAAGTGAGATAAGTATAAGGGTGCTTGAGTGAATCTAGAGCATCTAGGATTGGTTTGAAAGTAAAGTAGTATTGCTTACCTTCAGAGTAAAATACAATATGATCTCTTAGGGTAGAATTCCCCCCCCCCCGAGGGCTAAATCCACCGCTTAGGAGGGTGCTAGGCGAAGTGAGTTTGTAAAAGAGGTTTTTGATAAAAAACACCACCGAAGCAAATACCGCGACGACTGATGAGAGCAGCAGCGAGCCACTACCCGGATCAAGATACGCAAACGCAGGCACGCACGACAAACATAACAACACCAAAACTCTTAACACCATAAACCGACACCTTGTTGTAAGATTGTTGCAAAATGCGTAGCAAAAGTCGCATTGTAATGCACACAAACCTAGAACAAACTTAAAACAAACAAAACTCCAAAATCCATATTCCCACATTAATTTTTAGTGTTATAATAATTAGTAAAAATTTTCACTATCCCGCATTTTAGGAGCTTGTATGAATCACCAAAAATACCAGCGAGGCTATTTTATGCCTCCTACACCTAGTTTAGAATGGGCAAGTAAAGAATACATTGACAAAGCCCCGATTTGGTGCAGTGTGGATCTGCGCGATGGCAATCAAGCACTCATCACACCTATGAGTCTTGAAGAAAAAATCGAATTTTTTAAACTGCTGGTAAAGATTGGATTCAAAGAAATTGAGGTGGGTTTCCCTGCTGCAAGTCAGACAGAATACGAGTTTTTGCGCACACTCATCGAAGAAGAGCTAATCCCTGATGATGTCTGTATCCAGGTGCTTACCCAAGCGCGTGAGCATATCATTAAAAAAACTTTTGAGAGTCTTAGGGGCTGTAAAAATGCCATTGTGCATGTGTATAACTCGACATCTTTCGCCCAACGCCAACAGGTGTTTAAAAAATCCAAAGAGCAAGTCAAGCAAATCGCCATCGATGGTGCGAACTACCTCACACAAATGGCAGCACAAACTGAAGGGAATTTCCGCTTTGAATACTCGCCCGAGAGCTTCAGTGGCACAGAGGTAGATTACGCGCTTGAAGTCTGCAATGCTGTGATTGATGTGTTTAAACCCACGCCGGAGAAAAAACTCATCTTAAACCTCCCTGTAACTGTCGAAATGAGCCTACCACACATCTACGCGAGTCAAGTAGAATACATCTCCAAAAACCTCAATAACCGCCAAAATGTCCTCATCTCGCTCCACCCACACAATGACCGCGGGTGTGGGATCGCTGATGCGGAGCTAGGGCTGCTCGCTGGAGCGGATAGGATTGAGGGCACGCTATTTGGTAATGGTGAGCGCACCGGCAATGTGGATATTATCACGCTTGCGATGAATATGTATTCTCATGGTGTGGATTCTAAGCTTGATTTTAGCAATCTCCCAACGATTTGTGATCTGTATGAGAAGGTTACCAAAATGCATGTGTATGAGCGTCAGCCCTATTCTGGCAAGCTTGTTTTTGCAGCATTTTCAGGAAGCCATCAAGACGCCATCGCTAAAGGTATGGCATACCACAAAGAGCATAATCTAAGCACATGGAGCGTGCCATATCTCCCCATCGATCCCCAAGATGTCGGGCGTGTGTATGAAAGCGATGTGATCCGTATCAACTCCCAAAGTGGCAAGGGTGGGATCGCGTATGTACTATATAGTCAATTTGGTATCGATCTACCCGCGCTTTTTAGAGAGGATTTTTCTTACTATGTCAAAGACATTTCCGATAAGGCACACAGGGAGCTTTCGCCACAAGATATTTGCGATATTTTCCAAAACGACTTTGTGAATCTAAAAAGCCCTCTAAGCCTCAAGGATTATCATTTCACACGCGAAGATTCTGTGCTAAGCGTAAATCTAGGCGTGGAATTTGAAGGCAAAAGCCATGAGATAGGCGGCAGTGGCAATGGGCGATTAGACGCGGTGGCAAACGCACTGCGAGAGAATCTAGCACTGGATTTTGAGATCGTGGATTATAGCGAGCACGCGCTCAAAGAGGGTTCATCTTCGCAAGCGATCTCATATGTGCAGATTCAAAACGCAAAGAGCAAGTATTTTGGCGTGGGGATTGATACCGATATTATCGCGGCGAGCATTTATGGTTTGATTAGCGCGATCAATCGTGCCTTGCGCTAGATTCTAAGATTCACAACACACAAAAGGAGCAAATATGAGTATGACAATGTCCCAAAAAATCCTCGCCCACAAGGCAGGTCTAGAATCTGTCAAACCCGGCGATCTCATTATGGCAAAGCTCGATATGGTGCTAGGCAATGATATCACCACACCTGTGGCGATCAATGCTTTTAAAAAAGCGAAATTCACCGAAGTTTTTGACAAAGATAAAATCTCGCTAGTGATGGATCACTTCGCGCCCAATAAAGACATCAAAGCCGCTACCCAAAGCCAGCAATGCCGCTGTTTTGCCAAAGATTTTGACATATCACACTACTATGATGTGGGCAATATGGGCGTAGAGCACGCACTCCTGCCTGAGCAAGGTATCGTCACTATCGGTGATCTCATCATCGGCGCAGATTCACACACTTGCACTTATGGAGCATTGGGGGCGTTTTCTACCGGTGTGGGCTCTACGGATATGGCAGTGGGTATGGCGACAGGCGAGGCGTGGTTTAAGGTGCCTCAAGCGATGCGATTCAATCTCAAAGGCAAGTTGCGCCCGTATGTGAGTGGCAAAGATGTGATCTTGCATATCATTGGTAAGATTGGTGTTGATGGCGCGCTGTATAAGAGCATGGAGTTTGGCGGTGAGGGGCTTAAGAATCTCACGATTGACGATCGGCTCTGTATTGCGAATATGGCAATCGAAGCGGGGGCGAAAAATGGTATTTTTGAAGTCGATGATATCACGATAGAATATGCCAAAGCACGCACCAGCAAGCAGTTCCAAATCTATGCACCGGATAAAGATGCACAATACGAGCAGGTGTTTGACATTGATTTAAGCGCGATCGATCACACCGTGGCATTCCCTCATCTGCCAGAAAACACCAAGGAGCGCGATGAATGGGGCGAAGTCAAGATCGATCAAGTCGTTATCGGATCCTGCACCAACGGACGACTTAGCGATATGGCGATTGCTGCAAAGATTCTAAAAGATAAAAAAATCGCTAAAAACACGCGCTGTATCGTTATACCCGCGACTCAAAACATCTACCTAGAGTGCATCGCAAGGGGCTACTTGGAGACTTTTATCAAAGCTGGTTGTGTCGTCTCTACTCCTACTTGTGGTCCATGCTTGGGCGGGCATATGGGGATTTTGGCAGCAAATGAAAAATGCGTCGCTACAACAAACCGCAACTTCGTAGGGCGTATGGGACATGTAAGCAGTGAGGTGTATCTCGCTTCGCCTGAAGTAGCGGCGGCAAGCGCGATTACCGGTGTGCTTAGTGCGCCAGAATCTGTGCTGTAGATTCTATAAATTTTAATTATTTTCAAGGAGAGATTATGAAAGCTCAAGGTTTTGTCCATAAATACGGCGATAATGTCGATACCGATGTGATTATCCCCGCACGCTATCTCAATACTGCTGATCACAAGGAGCTTGCCGCGCATTGTATGGAAGACATAGACAAGGACTTCGTGCATAAGGTCAAAGAGGGTGATATTATGGTAGGTGGCTGGAATTTTGGCTGTGGCTCAAGCCGTGAGCACGCTCCCATCGCGATCAAAGCAAGTGGTATCTCATGCATCATTGCTAAGAGCTTTGCGCGTATTTTTTATCGCAACGCCATCAACATCGGATTAGCGATTATAGAATCTCCCGAGATAGCGGATTCCATCGCGCAAAGTGAGGAAGTAGCGATAGACTTTGACAAAGGCGAGATCACTAACCTCAGCACAAACGCGAGATTCAAAACCGCGCCATTCCCTCCATTTATCCAAGAGATCATCAATGCCAATGGCTATCTCAACTGGATCGCTAAGCGAAAACAAGTATAGAATCTACACAAAGGACGAAATATGCAAAAAACCATAGCAGTAGTGCGCGGCGATGGAATCGGCACAGAAATCATCACACAAGCCCTCAAGGTGCTCAATGCGATAGCGCAAAAATACAATCACAGCTTCGAATACAAAGAAGTGCTAGCAGGAGGCTGCGCGATCGATGCGTGCGGCGAGTGCCTCCCAGCAGAAAGCCTAGAGATCTGCAAGCAAAGCGATAGTGTGCTTTTGGGCGCAGTAGGTGGTCCTAAGTGGGATAATCAGCCAAGCCACAATCGCCCTGAAAAGGCACTGCTACAGATTCGCAAAGAGCTAGGATTATTTGCTAATATCCGTCCTGCTCTGCTCCTCCCCCAACTCCAAAGCGCAAGCCCGCTCAAAGAGGATATTCTCAAAAAAGGCATTGATTTTATCATCGTGCGTGAGCTCATCGGAGGCGTGTATTTTGGTGAGCACAAAACCCAAGAGATCGGTGGCGAACTTGTAGCAAGCGACGATATGCGCTATAGTGCCTCACAGATAGAATCCATTGCGCGCGTAGCGTTTGATATCGCGCGAGGACGCAAAAAAGAAGTGGTTTCCGTGGATAAAGCAAATGTGCTTGAT
The DNA here is from genome assembly GCA_944325775.1 of uncultured Helicobacter sp. Classification (GTDB taxonomy): domain Bacteria; phylum Campylobacterota; class Campylobacteria; order Campylobacterales; family Helicobacteraceae; genus Helicobacter_F. The sequence continues at coordinate 5,154 of CALVBL010000032.1, read as the reverse complement.
AGCTCACGACTATGGCGTAACATCACCCAAAAAGTGGCTAAGGACTATCCTGATGTGAATCTCACCCATATGTATGTCGATAATGCCGCTATGCAGATCTGCCGTGCGCCGTGGCAGTTTGATGTGATTTTGACTGAAAATATGTTTGGTGATATTTTGAGCGATGAGGCGAGTGTGATCACTGGCAGTATCGGCACGATCCCCTCTGCTTCACTTGCACACACAAGCAAAGGTTTGTATGAACCAATCCATGGCAGCGCACCAGATATCGCTGGGCAGGATAAGGCTAACCCTATCGGCACGATTTTGAGCGTAGCGATGATGTTGCGACACTCTTTTGGGCTACATAATGAGGCGCAGGCTATAGAGCACGCGATAGAGGAGATTCTTAATCAGGGCTATCGCACACTGGATATGTTAGACACTGCAGATTCTAGCCTCAAAGCCGTGGGGTGTGAGGCGATGGGTGATCTCATCACAAAGGCGATTTTATAATGCACCAAATGCTATGTGTATTGTGCCCTCTTAGGAATATGCCATGATTATCATTCCAGCACGTTTAGAATCTACGCGACTGCCAAGAAAGGTTTTGTCCGATCTTGGGGGTATGCCTATGATCGTGAGGACTGCTAAAAATGCCCAAAAAGTCGATGAAGTCGTCGTGGCATGTGATGATGAGGAGATTATGCAAGTGTGCAAGGCACACAATATCGCAAGTGTGCTGACTGCCAAAAGCCACTCTAGCGGTACTGATAGATGTGCAGAAGCGGCAAATATCCTAGGGCTCGCGAGCGAGAGTATCATTATCAATCTCCAAGCCGATGAGCCATTTATAGAATCTTATGTCCTAGAGACTCTCGCGCGACTTACTAGGGAGAGTGATGCGTTTTTGAACACACTTGCCAAAGTCATCTCCCCTGATGAAATTACCGATCACAATCTCGTCAAAGTCGTAGTCAATGCTCGCAAGCAAGCGCTGTATTTTTCTCGGCTAGGTGTGCCATATGCGCGCGATGGTGTGGATACTAAGACTTTGAGCGAATATCCATATTTGGGACATTTGGGCTTGTATGGGTTTAGAAAACAATACTTAGATGAGTTTTGCGCCTTGACACAAAGCCCACTAGAGCACATTGAGAAACTTGAACAGCTCCGTGCGCTCTACCATGGTAAAACAATCGCATTAGAAGTCGTGCAAACTAATAGCGTGGGAATCGATACACCAGAGGATTTGCATGCAGCACAAAAATATCTAAAAGCCGATGAGATTTAACGCTCAATAATAAAACAAAGAATTGTGAGTAAAAGAGGATTAAAGAAGATCCCCCACTTGCTTAAGTGAGGGAAGGGGAGATTAGCCAAGCTGTGCTTTTAGCATCCAGATGGCTTTTTGTAGCTGTGCGCATTTGTCGTCAGCATACGCTGCACTTACTTTGTCTCCGGCTTCATCAGCACTTTTAGAGAGTTCAGTAAATGCATTGAGGAAATATTCATAATCTGCCAAAATTCCTTTCACAACTGCCTTGGAATCAAAGCTATGTGTGCTCTCCTCTTTGATTTTTGCGCTCTTTAGCATATCAGCAAGTGTCACATATGGCACACCACCTAGCTGCAACACACGTTCTGCCGTATCATCAAAGACATCAGCGAATTCTTCATAGATCTCTTCTGTCGCTTTGTGTGTAGGCTGGAAATCCATACCTTTGACATTCCAATGATAATTATGCACCTTGATGTAAAACACCTGTGCATCCGCCTGAATCTGTTTGAGTTGATCGATAATTTTGCTCATCGTATCCTCCTTTTGGGTTAATTTCTTAAAGATTTAAGATGAAAAAATTCTAAGAAACTTTAGTAAATAAATTTGTAACAAATAATAATTTTTATCATTTGTGATAGATTTTTACAAATTCTAATTGAGCACAGATTCTACGCGGTGGTGTAGAATCCATTAAGAATCTAAGCAAATATTCTCAAGCACTGTATATGTACCTGCAAGTGGCAGAAATCATTCCCTGCCACAGCAAACCGCACCAAAGCAGCAGAATCTACCGCACTCACAACCCACTACAAAAGCGATTTATACGCCTCGCAGCCCTCTTGATAAGACAGATCGCAAGCCTGCCCAAAAAAACTCTTCGCACTCTGCTTATTTTTTGAGACACCTTTACCCTTGACATACATTCTGCCGATATTCATACACGCTACCGCGCTACCGCCGATACACGCTTTTTCATACAATAGCGCAGCATACGAAGCATCCTTGGTAACTAAGATACCATTTTCTGTCATACGCGCGAGATTATTGCACGCATCGGGCTCACCCCGCGAGCAAGCCGCCTGATAGTATCGAAACGCCACTTGATAGCTCTGCCTCGCGCCTAGCCCCTCCTCATAGAGCGCACCGAGATTATTACAGGCTTTGAGCACACCAGATTCACACGCTATCTTATAAAACTGCGCGGCTTTAGAATACCACTGCACATCACCCTCACCTTTAGCATACAGTGTCCCAAGCCTGTAGCAATCCATACTATTGCCGCTACCACACGAGCTTTTAAGTGTTTTGATACTTTGGAGGAGTTGAGGGGATTCGTGAGCGATGGAGCTATCATCAGCAAGCTGGGAGGTTTTTTGCAGCACCTGATTACTACACCCACTTCCTATCATCACGCATGCTAGCACAATATACGCGAGATTTTTCATCATCAACCCCTACTCAAGATTAAGCTTTTTGAACTGCTCACACCCCGCCTGCAGCCCAAAATCACAACTTAGTCCATAATACTCTTTTGCCATCGCCCTATCCTTTTTGACACCATTGCCATCATAGGTTAAGATCGCGAGATTGTAGCAGCCCTTAGCGCTTTTGCCCATACACGCATCGGTATAGTATAATCCCGCCTGAACATAGTCGCGCTTTTCTACACCATAGCCGTTTTCAAACATCACGCCCAAATTATTGCACGCGTCTGCATTCCCCCCCTTGCATGCTTTGTCATAGAGCTCCAGACTTCTTTGATAGTCTTGACGCACACCCTCACCACGATAAAACATCACACCTAGATTGTTACACGCAGCGAGCACATTCGCACTACACGCGAGATCATAAAATGCCACGCTTTTATGGAAATTTTGTGGCACATTGTCGCTACTGCTATACAGGATCCCCAGCTGATAGCACGCGCCAAAATCATTATTTTTGCAAAGAGTTTCAAACATCTGCAGGGCTTTTTTGTAGTTACCATTGACAAGTTCTTGCATAGCCTCATCGGAATTTTGCGCATGGATATGGGCACACAACGTGAGAATGAGCCACACCATCGTAATCTTAAGGGTCTTCATCACCAAGCTCCTAGGGGAAGTTTTGGGCATATTGTAGCCAAAATGCACAGCAAACAAAATTAAATCGTGATTTTTTGTGTGGGTTTAAGTGTATAATGCGTCCTTGCAAGGATTTTCGTATAGAAGGAGTTTCACAAAAGGCTTTCTATATGAAAAATGTAGAATTTGCTAAGTTATCAAAACAGGAGAAGCCCGATGCGCGCTACCCCACGGATTTATCCCCACCACATCGCTCTACCACAGAATCTCACAGAGATTCTAAGCACGATACAATCCCACGGCTATCGCGCCTACATCGTCGGAGGCTGCGTGCGTGATAGCCTGCTTGGCATAGCTCCCAAAGACTGGGATATCGCCACGAGTGCGCTGCCCCAAGCCATTTGTGAAATATTTGCGCACGATACTCGTATCAAGTTCATACACACCGGATCTAAATACGGCACAATAGGCGTGTGTATAGAGGGTGTGTGCTATGAGATCACCACCTTTCGCAGCGATGGAATCTACCGCGATGCGCGCCGCCCTGATGGTGTGGAGTTTGTGCGAGATTTGGCACAAGACCTTGTGCGGCGGGATTTTAGTATCAATGCCCTCGCATACAACCCACAGCAAGGCGTGCTGGACTATGTCGATGGCATAAAAGATCTGCAACACAAGCGCATTATGTGCGTGGGTGATGCACATTCACGTTTTAGCGAAGATTCTCTTAGGATCTTGCGCGCTATGCGTTTTGGGGCGACTCTAGGCTTTAGTATAGATTCACAGACCAAAGATGCGCTATTAGAGCTTAGCAATCTCATCACGACCCTGCCCATTGAGCGCATACGCTTGGAGCTTGATAAAACCCTCTTAGGCGCATATGTGGGTGGGGTATTGGAGGAGTTTGCAGGAATCTTTGCGCATCTCTTTGCTCATCTAGCCTGCCAATCTGCCAATCTCTCCCCCACACTCTGCAAGATAGCGGCGCACATCGATACACTAGATTCACACCTGCCTATACGATACGCGTGGCTGCTAGGTGGCTTTGATGAGGCGATGAGAGCCAGCCTTATGGAGAATCTACGCTTTAGCAACGCCCACAAGAGAGAGATCTGTTCCCTGCTCGCCTTACTCTCTCTCACACCGCCGCGCGATGATAGCGAGATTTTAAACCTACTTGCGCGATTTGGGGCACAGAGTGTGTGTGAGGTATTGAATCTTTGGGAGTTGCGATATGGGGATTTGGGGGATTTGAGAGAGCATGTATGTGATCTTGCACAAAATGCGTGCTATGAGTTAAAAACTCTCCAGATTAGCGGCGATACCATCAAGGCATTAAAACCCAACATAAAGGGCAAGTGCGTGGGCAAAATACTCCAAGCACTCTTAACAGAGGTAATAGCTCAAAAACTCCTAAACACGCGAGAATCTCTCACCAAACGCGCTAAGACATTGATAGATACTCAAGTCTGTTAAGGCAGAAAACTCTTTAAGCATCAACCAAAGACAATGCTATAATACCAAAAATCCCAAGAGAGATAAGCAATGACCACACAAACCTTAATCAATCCACGCAAGAAAAATCATCAAGCCAAACAAAGGATCATCAAGTGAAACACAAAATCTATAAGCTCTGCTTGTGGCTTGGTGCGCTGTTGTGCGTGCTTGTCACAGGCTATGGCGTGTATAGATTCTATGCGCTAGATTCTCTACTCGCTCCGCTCACTAGCCCCACCTCACGCGATCCTTTCGAATCCCAATACAGCAAGATCCTCCTAGATCGAAATGGTGAGTTGCTTAGCGTGTTTTTGAATCCAAATGAGCAGTGGC
>CALVBL010000031.1 GCA_944325775.1 uncultured Helicobacter sp. | reverse complement strand
CAATATCAGCTTCAAGGACACACACAAATGAGCAAGGGTGCGGTGCTCATCATCTCTGGACCTAGTGGCTGTGGCAAAAGCACACTGACCCAAGAGCTTTTGCGCGTGATCCCTAATCTGTATTTTTCTATTTCCACTACCACGCGTGCTATGCGCCAAGGCGAGCAAGATGGTGTGCATTATCACTTTGTGAGCGAGCAGGAGTTTCTCACGCAGGTGCAGGAGGGGCGGTTTCTCGAATGGGCGCAGGTGCATAACAACTACTATGGCACTTCCCTAGAGCCTATCACACGCGCACTAGAGCAGGGGAAGATCGTGCTTTTTGATGTCGATGTGCAGGGACATAGGGATATCAAGGCGCATTTTGGGGACTTTGCCCAGTCGGTGTTTATCACGACCAAAAATAAGGAGATTCTAAAAAGCAGACTCCAAAGTCGTCAGACCGATGATGAGCACACGATTGAGTTTCGCCTCATACAGGCTTATGAGGAAATGCAGCACTTGCATACTTTTGACTATGTGCTTATAAATGATGATATCACGCAGGCGAAGCAAGCCATCACCGCGATTGCGCAGAGCCTGCTGTATCGCAATACGCGCCAAAACGAGGAGCTTTTGCAAAATTGGAGCAAACTTTAAGGGCATTTTGGTTACAATGCCCTCAATTTACCACAAGGAGAGATGTATGGGAACAGGAAGCATTTGGCATTGGGTGATTGTCCTATTAGTCATCGTGCTACTTTTTGGTGCCAAGAGGATTCCAGAGCTGGCAAAAGGTTTAGGGAGCGGAGTGAAGAATTTCAAAAAAGCTATCAAAGAGGACGATGAGGAGCAGGAGAAAATCACTCAAACTACAGAATCTAAACCACAAAATATCCAAAAGACAGAATCTACCCCAGAGCAAAAAAGCTAATTTTTGCTCACCACCGCCGCAATCAAGGTATTGTTACTATGCACAATCATATCAAAAATCTTTTAGAAAACTTCATAAATACGCGCATTGCGCCATCAAAGCCTATCCAAGTCCCCCTAGAGCGACCCAAACAAAAAGAATTTGGACATTTTGCCACGCCCATAGCATTTATGCTTGCTAAATCTCTCAAAAAGTCTCCAAACCTCATTGCCCAAGAGCTTAGTGCACTCTTGCAGGATTATAAGGAATTTGCTAAGGTGCAGCCATTAAATGGCTATATCAATCTCACGCTCTCACACAACTTTTTAGATTCATTATGTGAGAGAGCCTTAAATGGCGAGTATTTTGTCCCTCAAGATTTTGGGAAGCAAGAGAGAATCTTGCTAGAGTTTGTGAGCGCAAATCCCACGGGACCACTGCATATAGGGCATGCGCGTGGGGCGATTTATGGTGATAGTCTCAAGCGTATCGGGCAGTTTTTGGGCTATGATATTGTGAGCGAGTATTATATCAACGATGCGGGTAGTCAAATCAACACCTTAGGGCTTTCTGTGTATTTGAACGGCAGGGAGATTTTAGGCGAGGCGGTGAGCTACCCGGAGGAATACTACAAAGGCGCGTATATTGTGGATATTGCCAAGGCGGCTATAGCACATTTTGGCGAGTTAGCGTTTGCTGATGATTCGAGCATTCCTCTCCTTAGTGTATTTGCCAAAGATTTGATGCTAGAAGAAATCCGCAAGAATCTCAAAAGCCTTGATATAGAATTTGATCATTATGTGAGCGAAAAGGAGCTCTTTAGCAGGTGGGCAGAGACTCTAGAGGTGCTCAAAGCTCATAATGGCGTGGAAGAAAGAGAGGGCAAGCTCTGGCTGCGCTCTAGGGATAAGGGCGATCAAAAAGATCGCGTGATCGTGCGCGAAAATGGCGAGCCTACTTATTTAGCTGGCGATATCATCTATCATCAGGACAAATTTATGCGTGCCTTTGATCATTATATCAATATCTGGGGCGCGGATCATCACGGCTATATTGCGCGTGTGAAGGCAGCGATCGAGTTTTTGGGTTATGATAGCGGCAAGCTAGAGATTTTGCTCTCTCAAATGGTCGCGCTCTCTCAAGGTGGGCAAAACTACAAGATGAGCAAGCGCGCGGGGAATTTCATACTCCTGCGTGATGTGGTCGAGGATATCGGGAGCGATGCGCTGCGTTTTGTTTTTTTGACCAAGCGCGTGGATACGCATTTAGAGTTTGACATCGACACGCTCTCTAAGCAAGATGCGTCCAATCCGATTTTTTACATCAACTATGCGAATGCAAGGATTCACACGCTTTTAGAAAAATCCTCTCTTGCGCGCGATCAGGTGCTTAGTGCGCGATTTGTGGGTGAGGATTCAGTAATGTGGCAAGATCTCTACGCGCTTGTGTTTAATGCACTAAGTATCCATCAGATCTTGCATTCTAGCTTCTGTGAGCGCGAGATTCAAAAGGTATGCGAGTATCTTAAGAATCTAGCGAGCGATTTTCATAGTTTTTACAATGCCCATAAGATTCTGGGTTCGCCATATCAGGCAGAGATTCTCAAAGCCTTGTTGGTGGTGAGTGAGAGTATCACGCTAGGTCTGTCTCTCATCGGGATAGAGGCAAAGACAAAAATGTGATTTGAGCAAAAGCTAAATCACTCCTCTTAAAGCTTCCCAAAAATTATTACCAATATCAGTGAAAAGCCCTCTGGAGTTGGGGGAGGAGCGTGTCGTGGGGATCGAGATAAGAGAGCCTTGCACCCATACGCGTGAAATATGCCCTCAATCGCGCATCATAGTGCGCAAGATTTTCTTTATATTGCGCGAGTGTGAGGGTATCTTCACAGCTCTCCCCAGTCTCCACATCACACACTTCAATCCCGCGCACAGTATCCAAAAACTTCGGTTCCCATTCAAGATTTGAGCGCACACAGAGCGCATACAGCACGAGATAATGCTTTAAAGAAGCGACGATGGGCAGTGAATCTAGCTTGTAAAAATCCCCGATGATCACGCCCAAACCTTTCTTGTGTTTGTGTGCGATGAGGTGGCGCAGGGCTTGCAAGCCTGTGGCTTTGTGGAGTTGGTCGCGATGAGAAAATCGCAGGGCTTTTAGTGAATCTAGCAGTTCGCGTATGTGCTTGTGTGTGATGAAAGTCTGTGGCTTGTGTGAATCTAAATAGTGCAAAAGTGGCTTTAGCCCATAGATCTGCGCGCTCTGGAGCAAAATATCACAGATGTGCGTGATGGATTCTAGCTTGGGAGGTGTGCCTAGTAGGAGACTTTTGCTCGGGAGCAGGAAAATATGCAGGTGTGAGAGTGCTTGCTTTTGAAAGATTTTGGTCATTGGTTTTTGGTGTTTGAGACAGGCAGCAGGCGAGAGCAAGCGTGCGTCCTGCCCATACACATACTCGCCTAATTCGAGGAAATCCCCGCCTTCGCCCGCAATATCGTGTGTGTGTAGATTCTCTAGATTGACAAAGGGCAGTTTGTGGGCTAGTCGTAGCATAGATTCTGTGTCAGATTTAGGGGATTGGCACGCGCTTAGTGATCTCATCTAGGATCTTTTGTGAATCTATCCCTAGTCCAAGCGCTTCAAAGCTAAGTAAGATTCTGTGTGAGAATACAAATGGCAGCACATTTAATACATCGCTAGGACTCACATATTCTTTATCATGCAAAAACGCATAGGCTTTTGCCGCAAGGCTTAGATCCAAGCTAGCACGAGGCGAGACGCCTAGCCGTAGCGCCTGTACACCATCTATGAGTAGCTCCCCACGCGTGGCATTGCTTAGTGCGACAATGTAGGCATATACGCTCTCATCACAATATATAGATTCTATCTTGTGCTTAATAGAATCTAGCTCATAAGTTTCTAAGATCGGCACGACTTCGCGCGCATGGTGCTTGTTTTGGAGTAGTGCAATCTCACTCGCGCTATCAGGATAGCTCAAGGGAATGACAAGCATAAATCTATCAAGCTGGGCTTCAGGGAGTGCATACACACCTTCAGATTCTATGGGGTTGGAGGTGGCGATGACGATGAAAGGGCTCTGGAGCAAGTAAGAATCCTCGCCTATGGTGACTTGGTGCTCTTGCATAGCCTCTAGGAGCGCGGATTGCACCTTGGCAGGCGCGCGGTTGATCTCATCAGCAAGCAAGATATTAGTAAAAATCGGACCAAAGCGCGTTTGCAAATCATTATCCTTGGGGCTATAGATCTGCGCACCGATGATGTCGCTAGGGAGCAGATCTGGCGTGAATTGAATCCGCTTGAAATTAAGCTGGAGTGATTTGGCGAGGGTCTTGGCAAGCGTGGTCTTGGCAAGTCCGGGCACGCTCTCTAGGAGCATATGCCCCTGCGCAAAAACCCCTATAAGCACCATATCTATAAGCTTCTCTTGTCCCAAAATGCAGGCATTAAGCTGCTCTTTTAGCTGGGCAATCTTGTGTGTGTGCGACATTTGCGCTCCTTATATCTGCTCTTTTGTGCTGGCATTGTAGCACGCTCTGCCTAAATCATAGGCAAATTTCTTTCAATCGTGCCTTGAGTGCGCGGTATTCTAGCACTTCTATATAGTTTTGCAGGTAACTTTGCACCCAGTAGGGAAATTCTTTGCTACACCCCCAGTTATTTACGCTTTGTGGGCTGATACCTACCATTTGGGCGAAGTCTTTTTTACTCAAATTCGCGCGTGCAAGTAGTATTTTAAATGTTCGTTTATCCATAACAGCGCATCGAGCAAAAGGCATTCCACCATAAAACTTAAAATATACTCTTAAGAGTAATAATAATGTAAAATAAATAATATAAAGAGTATAAATTAAGTAAAAATTAATTAAATTAAAACTATACTATCGTCTTTGGAAATCACTTACAGGAGCTGGATTTATGGAAGATCAAAAATCACAAGAGAGCAAGATCACACAGAATCTTAAAATTAACACACAAGCCCTTTCGCAGTTAGACAAACAAGACATTACCAAGCTAAAAAACATCGTGCTAGAGCTAAAAAGCAAGCATTTGCAGATTCTGGGGCAGACCTATGAGTTTCGCCAACATCAGGAGTTTGAATCTAAGATTTAGTATAAGTTATAAGAAAAGTTTATACATATGATATAAAGTTTATTTAGTATAAATATATAAAACTTAGAATCTTTTTACTTTTTTCTGATACAATGCGCCGAAATTTTTCTTACAAGGAGTATTGTATGGCTACAAAACATTCTTTTCAGACAGAGATCACACAACTTTTGGATTTGATGATACATTCTTTGTATTCAAACAAAGAAATCTTTTTGCGTGAGCTTGTGAGCAACGCCTCTGACGCACTTGATAAGCTCTCATATCTCACGCTTACTGATGAGAAATTTAAAAACCTTACCTTCAGTCCGCGTATTGATATTTCCTTTGATGACAAAAAGGGCACTATCACGATCCAAGATAATGGTATCGGTATGAATGAATCCGACCTCAAAGAGCATCTAGGCGTGATTGCTAAATCCGGCACTAAGAGCTTCCTCTCCCAACTCTCTGGGGACAAGAAAAAAGATTCTGCGCTTATTGGACAATTTGGCGTGGGCTTTTACTCGGCGTTTATGGTGGCAGATCGCGTGGTGGTGCAGAGCAAAAAAGCAGGCGAGGATAAGGCGTATGCGTGGGTGAGCGATGGCAAGGGCGAGTATGAAATCGGCGAGTGCGTGCAAGAGGAGTTTGGCACACAAATCACGCTTTATCTTAAAAAAGATGAGAAGCATTTTGCCTCACGATGGGAGATTCAGAGTATTATCGGCAAATATTCCGAGCACATTGCCTTCCCGATTTATCTGCATTACACCGAAGTGGTGAGCGAACCCAAAAAAGAGGGCGAAGAGGGCAAGGAGGATAAGAAAAAAGAAAAACTAGAGCAAAAAGAGGAGCAAATAAACTCAGCAAAAGCTCTCTGGACTCTGCCCAAATCCGAGCTAAAAGAGCAGGATTATAAGGATTTTTATAAGTCTTTTGCTCATGATAATGCCGATCCGATGCGCTGGATTCACACCAAAGTCGAGGGCAATCTCGAATACACCACACTCTTTTATTTCCCCAAGAGTGCGCCATTTGACCTCTATCGCGTGGATTATCAAAGTGGCGTGAAGCTCTATGTCAAGCGCGTGTTTATCACCGATGATGATAAGGAGCTTTTACCACCATACCTGCGGTTTGTGCGCGGGGTGATCGATAGTAGCGATTTGCCGCTTAATGTCAGCCGCGAGATTTTGCAACAAAACAAAATTCTTGCCAATATCAAATCCGCCTCGACTAAGAAAATTCTTTCAGAAATCGCTACGATGGCAAAAGATGAGAATCTGTATAAAGAATTTTACGCGCAGTTTGGCAAAGTACTCAAAGAGGGGCTTTATGGTGATTATGAAAACAAAGAAAAGTTACTCGAACTTGTGCGCTGTGATAGCCAAAAGCGCGAATTTGTCTCACTTAAAGCCTACAAAGAATCTATGCCAAAGGAGCAAAAGAGTATCTACTATGCGCTAGGCGAACACAAAGAGATTCTAAAAAACTCGCCGCTTTTGGAGAAATTTACCAATAAGGGCTTTGAAGTGCTACTCCTTAGCGATGAAATCGATGGTATGGTAATGCCTATGGTGGGAGAATACGACAAGACCCCAATCAAAAACATCAGCTCCAAAGATGCGCTAGATGAGATCGGCGATGAAGGTGTGAGTGAGGAGGTTAAAAAAGAGTTTGAGGCGATCGTGCAAGGATTTAAAGACGCGCTGGGTGAGAAAATCGGCGAAGTGAGTCTCACAAGTCTGATGCAGCAAGCTCCTCTAAGCCTCATCAAGCAAGATGATAATCCTATGCTAGCCCAGCTTTTTGCGCAAATGGGGCAGCAAGCACCAAAAACAAAGCCAAACCTTGAGCTCAATGTCAATCACGAGATTTTCCAAAAGCTCAAAAACACAAAAGATACGGATAAAATCGCCAAAGTCGCGCAGCTACTCTTTGGCAGTGCGCTGATTGCTGAAGGTGAGAATCTCGAGCAAGGCAGTGAGTTTAGCAAGCAGCTCAACGCGCTGATGTTGGAGTGGCTAGACCGATAATGGTGTAGTGGTTTTGAGAATCTAGCGCGATCTCATAGGATGCGCCATCGTGCAGATCGATGAGATAGCATTGATCGCCACCCTCACGCTGTGCGCGCTCTGGGGGATAACCCTTGAGGCGCGCTACTACTTCCTCTATATCCACGCATAACGCAGAAAATCCAAACATCACGAGTTTATAGCGCATATTCTCTCCTTACATTTTTGGGCATTATGGATTGTTTTGTGCAATGCCAAGCCAATGGAGAGCGATAAATACACAATGATCGGTCTTAAGAGGAAATTTGTTACAATGCCACTATCTCATCACAAAGGAATGTCGTGCGTCTCAATCAATACATTGCGCATAATTCGAAGTTTTCGCGCCGTGAGGCTGATGTACTCATAGAATCTGGGCGCGTGAAGATCAATCACACGAGAGCTACCCCTCAAAGCGTGCTAGGGGCTAGAGACAAGGTGTTTGTCGATGGCAAGCTTTTGCGCCCAGTGCAAAAATACACCGCCATCATCTACCACAAGCCCAAAGGTGAGATCGTTAGCAAACGCGATGATCGCGGACGCAGGGTGATCTATGATGGTTTAGATTCTAAGTTTGGGGGGTTTAGCTATGTCGGGCGGCTGGACTATGCGAGTGAGGGGCTTTTGATCCTAAGTGATAGCAAGCAGGTGGTGCATACCCTAAGTACCGCAGCCCTCCCACGCACTTATAATCTCAAGCTCTCCCATGCGCTTAGCCCCAAACTCTTAGATTCTGTGCGCACAATGATCACAGAGGGCAAGGACTTTGTGATTGATAATCTCAAGGGCGCGCACACGCTAAGCAAGATTAACTCTCTTACTCTCACGCCGTTTTTGGACTTCGAAATCTTGCGTGATAGTGCGTTGCCACGCGTGCGTGTGGTGATTGATGAGGGTAAAAACCGCGAGCTAAGGAGGTTTTTCGCACAATTTGGCTATGAGATTTTAGACCTAAAACGTGTGGGCTATGGGTTTTGCTCTCTTAATAACCTGCCTTGTGGCAAATGGCGGTATTTTACCAAGGAAGAGTATAAAAAGCTTAAAATATTTTTGGACGAGTAGTGATGTGGTGATCTCGCTCGGAATAACAAATGCTTTTACTCTATAAAGATTCTATAAGGAATGCGTAATGATCGACATCAAAGCCGTGCTAAATGATTTCCAATCCATACAAGAAAAGCTCGCGATCAAAAAAGTGAGCGCCCAAACCCTCACAGAGCTTCGCGACCTAGCCAGCGCATACAAAACACACAAACAAGACCTTGAAGAACTCCAAGCCTACCAAAACAAAACCTCCAAGCTTTTTGGACAATATCGCGCACAGGGCAAAGACACCACCGAACTAAAAGACGCGCTAGATACCAATAAGCAAAAGCTCGCTCAAGCCCAAACACACCTCACAGAGATAGAAACTAAGCTTGAGAGTCTTGCCCATAGCATTCCTAATCTCCCAGATTCTAAGACGCCCGCAGGCGATGATGAGCGTGATAATGTGGAGATCACTAGGATTCTCACTCCTCGCAGATTTGACTTCACGCCTAAGGAGCATTGGGAGCTTGCCGAGCAAAATGGCTGGATAGATTTTGAATCTGGTGTCAAGCTTGCCAAAAGTCGCTTTAGCGTGCTACGTGGTGAAGGTGCGCGACTCAATCGCGCGCTTATCAATTTTATGCTGGATTATAATGAGCGTGCGGGCTTTGAGATCGTGAGCACGCCGCTGCTTGTCAATGCACATTGTCTCTTTGGCACAGGGCAGCTACCTAAATTTGAAGAGGATATGTTCAAGGTCAAGACCCAAATTGAAGAGCTAGATTCACATGATAGCAAGATGCATGAACTCTATCTCATATCCACTTCAGAGATCACACTCACCAATCTCTACAACGACAGCATTATCCCAAAAGATAGGTTGCCTATCATGCTCACTGCCCATACGCCCTGTTTTCGCAAAGAAGCCGGGAGTGCAGGGCGCGATACGCGGGGTATGATCCGCCAGCATCAGTTTGACAAAGTCGAGCTTGTCGCACTCACACACCCTGAATCTAGCGATGAAATGCAAGCAAAAATGATAGAGACAGCAAGCGGGATCTTGCAAGCCCTAGAGTTGCCCCATCGCCTTGTGCAGTTATGTGGTGGGGATTTGGGATTTAGCGCGAGCAACACGGTGGATATAGAGGTATGGCTGCCCGGACAAAACTGCTATCGTGAGATCAGCTCCATATCCAACACACGAGACTTCCAAGCGCGCCGGGCAAAGATTAGATTCAAAGATGAGAAAAAAAACACCCTCGTGCATACACTCAATGGCTCTTCGCTTGCTGTGGGGCGCACGCTCATCGCGATTATGGAAAATTTTCAAAATCAAGATGGGAGTATTACTATCCCAAAAGTCTTGCACAAATATCTCTAAGGTAAGCTATGGCAGCACAAGAAGTCGATCTCAACGACCCAAATGCTAATCAAGAGTCCCAAGATACAGAATCTAGTGAAGAATCTACTCCATCAGAATCTGGGCTAAAACAAAAAATTATCGCGTTTTTGGCATCTGCTCTGCAGCCAATCCTCACGCCTATGGTGCAGAGATTCCCCGCTCTTGTCATGTTAAAGCATAACAAAAAGGCTCTATTCGCGCTCATTGGCGGGGCTGTGAGTGTATTGCTGCTTATCATTAGTCTTATTGTTTTTATCTTTAGTGATGATGAGCCAGAGCCCTCTCCGCCACCTCCACCTCCACCAAAAACCACCAAAATATCTCAAGCTCCGCAAGTAGAGCAGCTCTCCAAAAAGGGTAATGTCGATGAGAGCGAGCTAGGGCAGATGATCAAAAAGGCAAATATTCTTTATGAGCAAGGCGACAAGCTAGAGGCATTGGATCTGTTTGAGCATATTGCGATCTTTTCCCAATCGCTTGCTGGATACAACCTAGGCGTGATAAAGCTCAAAGAAAAAGAATACGAGCAAGCCCTGCAATCCTTTGATATGGCGATCGCATCGGGCGAAGATGTCGCTGTGAGTGCGATCAATGCCGCCTATGCCGCGCACAAGCTTGGTAGAGAGGATTTGGTGGATTATTATGTGGGCATTAGCTCTTCACATCTTTTTGAATCCAACACAGCGCCTTTTTATTCATTCCTCTATAGCCTCATTGATGTGTATAAGGGCTTTTATTTTGAATCTTTCTCCTCGCTGCTAAACCCCAATTCCCAAGCCTACAAAGCGTATAATAACCGAATTGCGGCACGAATATTCACGCTTTTTAATGATGACTACAATGCCCTTGCTATGCTCAAAAAAACGCCCACCAAAAAAGATAATCTCGCCATAGCCCAGCTCCACGCTAGAGTGGGTGAATATAAGCAAGCACGCCAATACATTTATGAATATCTCAATACTTTTGCCAAAGACCCGTATGCGCTTATGTCCTTGCAGCTCATTGAGCTAAAACTAGGAAACTTCAAAGAAAGCGTGAGCGTGCTCAATCGTATGATGCGTCAAGATGAAAAAAACCCTGATTTAAATCTCTATCCCATACGCGTCAAACTCAAAGAAGAACTTTTTGATATCCACAAAGCCCAAGAGAATTTTTGGAATCGCAAGTTTGAGCATGAGCAGATTCTAGGTTATAAGATTCTGTATTATTACGCACCTTTTAGAATCTTTGATGCCAAGCAAAATCTAGAAGTGATCCAAGAGGGTGGTATGCACCTCAAAATCAACAATATAGAGCTTGCAAAAAGCACGCTAGGCGAGGGAAGTGGGATCGCTAGAGTCAATCAAAATATCACTCTTGCCTTGCGAGAGGTCAATCAAAACAACATCCGCAAAGCCCAAGAATTTATGCTAAAAGCACTTAGTATCTATCCTAATCACGCGATTTTGCACTACAATATGGGCGTGCTGTATGCGCAAGCGGGTGATTATGACAATGCCTACACGCATTTTTTACGCGCCTACCATCTTGATAGTAATGATGTGCTCTCTGGGCTTTTTGCCGTGATCGCTGGGCGGCTAACATATCGCAATGTCGATAGAATCTTAAGTTCCATTAGCGCGGATTTTTCAGATATTAGCTTTGAATCTAACGAGCAGAGGGCGTTTTTGCTCTCATTCTTGCGCTATCTCAATAATGTCCCCATAGAGGATTTTGCGTGGATGGGAGATTTTAATAAGCCTGTTTATCACGCGCTAAAAAGTGCCTATAGCCTAGCTAAGCAAGATCCCGCGATGATTATGCAGGGATTTGAAACACTACAGAGAATCTATCCAAAAGATGTCGTAGCAAATGTGATGTATGAACTTTCGCGATTTTATAAGCGCGATCTCAAAGAGGTGGCATTAGAGCTCAATGAGCTGTATTACAAAAAGGATTTGGATATGAGCAGCATTTATTTTGGGGCGTCTTTGGCGCGTGAGCTGTATATCTATACATCATTTATCACAGGCACACTACTCACTATCGAGCCAGAGATAGAGCATAAGCTGCTTAGCACCAATGAAAGCAATGCCGGGATTTTGCAGGTTTTGGGGCTTTTGAATATCTATAGCGGACATTTTGAAAAGGCGTTTGTGTATTACAACACACTCATTGATGATCTCAAAGAAGACGATCCGCAGACGCGATTTTTAGGTGCGGTGGCGGCACTGGGTGCTGGGCGTCACGAAAACGCCGTGGCACTGCTGCAAATCTCTAAGATGGAATCTGTTACGAATTTAGAATCTAAATTTGCCCTAGGATTGCTCTATCAAGAAGCCAAAAACTTCAAAGCCGCACGCGATCATTATGAGCAAGTCAGTAGCAGTGATTTTGTGTCAGAATATTTTGATTTTGATATTGATACCAACCCAATGCTTAGGGAGGGTAATTAGAAGGATTTTATTGTTTCGATGCAATTTGCTTGACACAAATTGCTATCATTCGCGGAGAATGAATCTCCGCTCACTCCGCTTGCGCGAACATATACAGAATCTAGAGCGAGATTCTGTGATTGTTTGGTGTCGCCACCTCATCGATGTCGCTTGGGCTAGCACATTTTTGATAAACCCACCTAGATTCTATCAGATAGCACTATGCTTTGTATTGTTCTAGTGGTAGATTCTGTGCGTTTGCACTAAAGATACAAAATGGCTCTTTGGTCTTTAGCCCCAAATACCTAAAGCTATGATAGATAGGCACGAAAATATCCTCTATAGTCGCGCCATGATGTCCATCGTAGCTAGATTCTGCGCCACCTGCAGTCGTGACGATCCCAAAGGTCTTGCCCTCTAAGAGTTTTGGCTCATTTCCATACAAGATCCCTGTTAGCACTCTATCTTGCCATTCTTTGAGCAGACTTGGTGTGCTAAACCAAAACAAAGGAAATTGGAACAAAATCATATCAGCGTTTTTGAGCAATGCTTTTTGGGCTTCCACATCGATTGCACCATTAGGGCAGGTAAGGGTGAGATTCTCTATCGTGAGATTTGGTGCGCCCTGCACAGATTCTAAAAGTGCCTTATTGACTTTAGAATTTTCCCAAAAAGTATGGGCAAAAAGTATGAGTGTCTTCATCATAGCTCCTTAAGTGTTGAAATGAGCCACCATTATAAGGCGGTTGGATTAATTTTTGGCAATACGCGATAATTAAGCTATAATGCCACGCAAAACAACTAAAGAGTGTGTATGCGATATTTTATTGTGCTAATTTTGTGTATTGTACCCTCACTAGCTCTCCAAAAGGACGAAGCGATACAAAAAGCCCTAGAGCTTGAGATTTACAAGCAAAAACAATGGCTAGATCTGCTACATTTTGATGGCAAAGAGAGCGAGATTGATTCACCCGAGTTTTTTTATGCCAAAAACGGAAAAAAAGATCCCAAAGCAGAGCTTATCGCCACTATTGAGGCATTTTATCAATCTGTGGATTCTATCATCGTGCCAGAGGATTTCATAGAGCGTGTGAGCAAATCCAACGCTCTACTTGATGCAGCGATCACTTCTCTGCCGCGTCGATCCAGTAGCCCAGAGGATTATCATGGGATTTGTCGCTTTAGGGCGCGATTTTTTTATTTGGATTCACTATTACATTTTGAGGGTTTGCCACGTTTAGAGTGTCAAGAATTTAAGGCAATGTTTGCCTATGTCAATCCCAAAAGTGCGACGATTATTTTCCCCTCTGCGCATATCAACTCACCCGCCTCGATGTTTGGACATACATTTTTGCTCTTAAACTCGGGGTTTAACTCGCGCCTACTCTCTTTTGCGATCAACTACCAAGCCTCGGCAGATCCTAATGTCGAAAACGGCTTTGCCTTTGCATTTAAGGGATTATTAGGAATGTATGATGGGCGGTTTTCTATCCTGCCTTATTATGAGAAGATCAAAGAATATCGTGATGTTGAAAACCGCGATATTTGGGAGTTTGACCTCAATCTAAGCTATGAGGAAGTCCTGCAGATGTATCGGCATATCTGGGAACTTGGCGATGCGTGGTCGTGGTATTATTTTTTTGATGAAAACTGCTCGTATAATATATTGTGGCTCTTAGAGGTGGCGCGCCCTAGCCTAAATTTGCGCAAAAAATTTATCTACCAAGTCAATCCCCCCGAGACACTCTTTGTGATGCGCGATGCGGGGCTCATCACTAAAGAGACTTATCGCCCTAGCAGACGTGCTAAGCTCCTTGCCTATGAGCGTGATATGAGTTTTAGCGATGTGCGCAAAGCCAAAAAGATCGCCAAAGGCAAGTTAAGTGCGCAAAGTGTCGCTGATGATGAAAATCTAGCCTTACACCAAAAACAATATATCTTAGAATCTAGTATTGAGATGAGCGAGTATTGGTATGCCAAGGGTAAGCTTGAGCGAGAGGACTACACGCAGATAATCCACGAGAGTGCCTCTGTGCGCTCAAAGCTAGGGGCGAGTGAGGCAGTAGATATCCCTACGCCAAACTCCCCGCTAATGGGCAATCGTGGCTTGAGAGTAAGCCCGATGTATTTTGCTAATGCAGATTCTGGCGGGATCACGCAGCAGGGCTTGGGGCTGGACTTTCGCCTTGCTTATCACGATATCACAGACAATGACAGGGGCTATCTCACAGGTGCGCAGATCGAGTTTTTGAGAATCTTAGGCTACACTGGGGTGGATTCACAAAACCAAATGCGCGCGCATATCCACCACGCCACGATTCTCTCGCTCGCCTCCTTTGGTATGGTGAGCAAGTTTTTCACGCCCTTTTCTTATCGCCTAGACACGGGGTTTTCACGGCAGTTTTTGCACGATACTCTGCGCTATTATCTCGCCCTTGGTGGCGGGCTCTCCACGCGCATAGGGCACTATAGCTATGTGTATTATCTCCTTGAGCCCACTTTGTATTTTGATAAGCACAATCAAGGCAGGTTTTTACTCTCAAACGCCTTTGGGGTGGTGCTAGGCAATGATGGCGCGCTAAAACTCGCGCTAGAGTATAAGCTAAGAGCCTATAGCTCGCGAGATCTTGGGCATTATGTGAGTGCCACGGGATCGATAAATCTGCGCCCAAACCTCGGGCTTTTTCTCACGTTAGAATCTAACCTCCTCCCGCAACCCTATATCTCGCGCTATGGGATACAAAGCGGGTTTAGGGTTTATTTTTAGCTAGGACTTGGATCTTAAGATTTTGGAGCTTATGAGGTATAGTATGATGAGGTTTTTGGCATGGGTAAATACAATTTTTCTACTCTTACTATGCTCACAGGGTGCGCTGCACGCTTCAGCACTAGATCCGAAGTTTGATTATCAGCTATATTTAGACTTTGCTCTTAATAAAGGGCAGTTTGCCCCAAA
>CALVBL010000030.1 GCA_944325775.1 uncultured Helicobacter sp. | reverse complement strand
ATGGCGGACAGGGAGGGATTCGAACCCTCGGTAACCTTGCGGCTACGCGTCCTTAGCAGGGACGTGGTTTCAGCCAACTCACCCACCGGTCCAGCGAATTAAAAACCGCGATTCTAGCCCAAAAAACATAAAACAAGGCTTAACACGCTTTTAGCAAATCTTAGTGAGAAATATGCTAGAATCTAAGTTTTATCAACACAAAAAACGACAAAATAAAAGGAATACGATGAAAAAATACGCGTTTATATTTCCCGGTCAAGGTAGTCAGAGTGTGGGTATGGGCAAGGAGTTTTATGAGAATTTTACGCTTGCTAAGGAGCTCTTTGATGAAGCGAGCGAGGCGATAAAGCTTGATATGAAAGATTTGCTTTTTAACCCAAATGACAATCTCAATCTCACGCAATACACACAGCCAGCAATTTTTCTCATAAGCTATATAGCTCATAGCGTGCTACAGCAGGAGCATCCATTGATGCCAAGCCTTGCGTTTGGACATTCTTTGGGTGAAGTGAGTGCGTTTGTGGTGGCTAATGGAGCGGAGTTTAGCGATGGTATGAGATTGGTGCATACCCGAGGTGCGCTCATGGCGAAGGCGTGCGAAGGGCAAGATGCTGGTATGATGGTCGTCGTGGGGGTAGAGGATAGCGCACTAGAGGAGTTTTGTCGTCAAGCCCAAAGCAGTGGCAAAAAGATATGGTGTGCTAACTACAATGGTGATGGACAGGTTGTCCTAGCGGGTAAAAAAAGCGATTTGAGCGCGTGTGAATCCGAGATCAAAGCACTAGGAGCCAAACGTGCGCTACTCTTGCCTATGTCTGTAGCGAGCCATTGTCCTATGTTGGAGCCTATTTTGAGCGAGTTTGGTGCGCTTTTGGAGGAGAGTTTGAGTGGCGATGCGTCTGTACCAATCCTCTCAAACGCGACCCTACAGACCTATCAAAGCAAGCAGGAGGCAAAAGAACTCCTTAGCAAGCAGCTTATCGCACCTGTGTTATATAAGCAATCTGTGCTGAAGATAGATTCACAAGTTGATGGCTATATAGAGTTTGGCAATGGCAATGTGCTAAAGGGACTCAACAAGCGCCTAAGTCAAAAGCCCACATACAATGTGAGCAATCTCGCCACGCTCAAAGAAACCCTAGAATCCCTATAAGGAGTCACAAATGAAAGTCGGCATTATCGGTGCGATGATTGAGGAGATCACTCCGCTTATTGAGGCATTGAAAGCATTGCATTGCCCTATCTCACAAGAACAGATTGGGGGCAACACCTACTACAAAGCGAGCGTGGGCGCAAATGATGTGTATATCGCCTACAGCAAGATCGGCAAGGTGCATGCCGCAATCACTGCAAGTGTGATGATCGCACATTTTGGCTGTGAGAAGATTCTCTTTAGTGGCGTGGCTGGGGGATTAGCACAGAATCTCAAAGTCGGCGATTTGCTGATTGCTTCTAAGCTCTGTCAGCATGATGTGGATATTAGTGCATTTGGGCATCCGCTGGGCTTTATCCCCGAGAGCGCGACTTTCATAGAGGCAGATTCAGAGCTCAACGCTCTAGCGCACAAAGTCGCAAAACTCATAGGAAAGGAACTTTTTGAGGGCATCATCGCTTCGGGTGATCAGTTTATCGCTAGTGAATCCAAAAAACAATGGATCATCAAAGAATTTGGCGCGGACGCGGTAGAGATGGAGGGTGCAAGCGTGGCAGTGGTTTGCAATGCCTTTGGTGTGCCATTTTGCATTTTCCGATCTATCAGCGATAGTGCTGATGGCAGCGCAGATGTGAGCTTTGATGAGTTTTTAGAATCTGCAGCCAAAGTCAGTGCGCAATTCACACTACAAATGCTCAAAGCCCTTGGATACGCACTTGAGCTTTAGTAATCTCTCACGCATTATCATTGTGCGTCATGCGCACGCTCTGGATAGAGTGGAGTTTGCACGCAAACACCCAAACGACCTACTGCGCCCACTTAGCAAAAAAGGCAGGGTGCAATGTAAAAAAATCGCGCGCTTTGTGCGGGATTTTCTTCAAGACACGCCCATTAGCCATATCGTGAGTTCCCCGGCTACAAGGACGATTCAGACGACAAAACCTCTTAGGAAGATTCTCGCACATACACCCTTTGTGGTTTGTGAATCTATCGCGCCAGATTGCGGGCGTGAAGGCTATATTAAAGTTTTGGAGCAGTATGCAGATTCACAGACGTTGTTGCTTGTGGGACACCAGCCTGATATTGGGCTTTTTGTGGAGTTTTTGAGTGGGTGTGGGGCTATTATGATCAAAAAGGGCTGTGTGATTGAGCTGGTGCGCAAACCTATAGCATATGCACGCGATGCACTAGATTCACACAGACCTCACAGCACACGCACGAAAGATTCTCACAAACTATGGCAAGATACCTTTAGACTCAATCTCCTCGTTGATCCCAAAAGGCTTTAGATGCGTGGTGCTTTTAGTATGCTTGAGCTTGTGTTTGTCATCGTGATTTTGGGGATTTTGGCGGCTATTGCCATTCCTAGATTCTCACTCACGCGTATAGACGCGCAAGTTGTGGCGATTGAGAATGATATCAACAACGCCATTAGCACAATTCAGCGCGAGGTATTTTCGCAAAACCTTGATCCTAAGACTCTCACAATCTCCCAGATCTTCACTCTTGCTGGGCTTAGTCCCTCGCGGTGGGTGATACAGGGTAATACCATCACTCTAGGCAAAAACGCCACGTCAGATACGCAAAATTCTTGTGTTAATCTAAGTCTCACAAATGCGATTTTGGAGTTTAGTGTTACCCAAAAGGCGGATTCTACGTTGTGCGAAAAACTCTTTGCCAGACATCTTAGCGGAGGCAAGAAAGTCCCACTTAATACATCAAATGCCATCTTTTAGGAGCGCATTTAGCGCGCTAGAGTTGGTGCTAGTGATCGTGATCGTGGGGATTTTGAGCGTGGGTGCGCTTAGAGTAGTGGGGCTAAAAACACAAAAGGTGTGCTTACAGAATCTACGCACCAAGCTTTTTGTCGTGCAGGAGCGTTTGCATACATTGTATCTGCGTGGCTTTTTAGATTCTGCACCGATTCAGAATCTACCCCTGCAAGCTAGTGCGATTTTGGATTCTCTGCATACACCTAATGCGTCGTGCGGGTTTAGCTATGCTCACCCTATGCTGTATGCGCGCGTTGGTGAGGCAAGCATTGCTTTTAGTATAGAACCCCAAGACCTTAGTCAAAATCCTAAGATTTTCTGTCACTATGCCACCCCGCTGTGCAAGGATTTTTTTAATCGGGTGCTAGAGAAGTAAGCCAAGCGCGTATGTGGCGTTGGGTGAATTTCCCTTGCGCATTCATTAAAATCTGCTTTTAGAGATTCTAAGATCTTAAATCCTCTATTGTCGCCTACCAAAGGTTAGCCCATACACTTCACTTCTTGTCTCAAACAATGGATCTTTTGGCGCACCAACGCCTTTTGGCAGCACGATTGGCATAAATACATCGCCATTACAGCCCTCCCCTGTGTATTTTGTAACCCTTAGCGTGGCGAGTTGTACTTCTTGGTGTGTGCCCTCCCAAAGCGCGGTGGTGTCATTGGTAACATCGCTAGGATTAGCAAGGATAAGCACCATTTTGTATTCGATAGGCTGATGAGCTATTTTTGTCTTGAAGTCTTTTTGCAAAAATTCATCGCCCAGCTTCTTTGCTTGCGCTGTGCTTAGTCCTCTCTCTCCTGCCACAGGTATGAACGCAAAGCGCGCAGGGATACTCCTGCCTTTAGAATCTTGAAAATAAAATGTATGTACGCTATGGTATATCGTGTGCGCCACGCTTGGTGTGAGTGGGAGAGTGGCTAGGTATTTTTTGTAGTTTGCAAAGGATTTGGTGGAGGCTAATATTTCATCACAAGAGCGTTGATTCTGTGCATCGGGGCGTGAGGTAGAATCTCGTGGTGCGTTTTGCGCACATACCCCGCTTTTTTGCGGGTTATTAACCTCAAGAAATTGCACAAACTCCTCTAGATTCTTAGCGAAATTTATTTGGGTATTGAGCAGAGCCATCTCCCAGCTCTCGCTCATACCTTGAATCTTAAGCCCCATTCCCCTAATTTTTGTGCTATCGCTAGCCATTGTATTGCCACCACCAAGCGAAAATCGCACCTGCACAGGAATGCTAGAGGCTTCTAGCAATGGAATGTCGTATGTTTTTGTGATACCCTGCGTTGGTATCAGCTCACCCACAGCGCAAAATCCTTTGGTATGATTGATTTTTTTGTGCGGATTATCTGATTCGCCATTTAGGGTATAAAATAGCTCGGCGATACTCTGTGAATCCACCAAATCTCCTGAATCCGCGCTAGAGTGCGCCCACAAGCCACTGCAGCTCTGCACCCCTAGCAGCACGCCAAGTAGCCATCGCATTATGCTTATTGTACTCATTTTGTCTCCTTGTGTATGGTATTGATTTAGTATGCCATTATCGCACAACATCCAAAATTATGTTTAAATATTTTTTTATCAATCACGCATTATAATCGCGTTTCTGCTTCTATTAGGCTTTGGGACAAAGCACCAACATATGAGACTTCCCTCATACACTCACTTCTCTCTTTTCACAAGGATATATGATGTTTGAATCTTTTAGACAAAGGTTTCTCGTGCGATTTTGGTCGCCTATGCCTGCTGTGATCGCGCTTGGGATTATGTCGGCGTATTATCTAGGTATCGTTGGCACGCATTGGGCGGTTACGGGTGAATTTACACGTTGGGGCGGGCATATCTTACAATTTTTTGGCGTGGATACAAGCGCGTATGGATATTTTAAGCTCGTCGGACTCAAAGGCACGCCACTAGAGCGCGTCGATGGTGTGATGATTGTTGGTATGTTTGCCGGGGCGTTTGTCGCGGCGAGCTTTGCTAACAATGTCAAATTCCGTCTTCCACAAAATGGTATGAGAGTGGCACAAGCCCTCATCGGCGGTATCATCGCAGGATTTGGGGCGAGGCTGGCTATGGGGTGTAATCTCGCTAGTTTCTTCACAGGTATCCCGCAGTTTAGTCTCCATGCGTGGTTTTTTACTATTATGACAATCGTTGGCGTGTATCTAGGTACGAAAGTAGTGCTCCTGCCAATCTTTCGATCTAAAGCCCCGCTACAAAAGATTCAAAATCCAAAGCCCATCGCTCCAAATCCCACGCGTGAGAGAATTCTTACACTTATAGGCATGATTGTGCTACTTGCAGTGGTGGTTTGGGTAGGGTATCTGATGGCTTTTAGCCCGACTCCAGAGGGCAAGGTGATCCCGGTTTTGCCTATAGCTATCATCTTTGGTGTGGGGTTTGGGTTTGTGATCTCGCGTGCGCAGATTTGTTTTACTTCCGCGTTTAGGGATCTGTTTATCACAGGTAGGGGCTATATGGCGCGTGCGGTGATCATTGGAATGATGGTATCAACTATTGGCGTGTTTAGCTATATCTTGCTTGGCTATGCGCCTAAGATTATGTGGGCTGCGCCAAATGCCATCATTGGTGGGCTACTCTTTGGCTTTGGGATCGTGATCGCTGGGGGCTGTGAGTGCGGCTGGATGTATCGTGCGGTAGAGGGGCAAGTGCATTATTGGATCGTGGGGCTTGGCAATGTCATTGGCTCTAGTATTTTAGCGCTCACTTGGGATTATTACGCCGCGCCTCTAGCGACAAATTTCCCAAAAATCAATCTCTTAGAATCTTTTGGTAACTATGGCGGGCTTTTGGTGAGCTATGCGCTCTTGCTGGTATTTTTGGGTTGGGTGCTGTGGATGGAGCGCAGATACCACGTCAAAGCGAAATTCCAAAAAGCCTAAGAGGAGGTTAGAAATGGCAGCAGAAATCACACCAAATTTTTCACTGGATTTGCAGGGTGAGCCTTGTCCTTATCCTGCTATAAGGACACTAGAGGTTTTGCCTGAGCTCAAAAGTGGCGAGGTGCTAGAAGTGCTTAGCGATTGCCCACAAAGTATCAATAATATCCCTATTGATGCCAAAAGTCACGGCTATGAGGTGCTGGAAGTGGAGCAGATAGGAGCGACTATCCGCTATCTTATACGCAAGCCCTAGACACGCCACACTCTGAATCTAGTGATAGAATCTACTTAAGATATCCGTATTAAACTTTAGAGTTTTTTGAGGAGTTTTTGCATAAGCTTCACTTCACCCTCCTGATCGGCTATGATACTTTGAGCGATCTTGCGGACTTGGGGATCTTTAGCATAAGCGAGGACGATTTTAGAGGTTTTGATCGCGCCATTGTGGTGGGCGATCATCGCGCGTACGAAGTCTTTTTGGATATCATCTGTGGGCTGCACTGCGTGCATTTGGTGCATCATAGATTCCATTGCTTTTTTATTGGCTTTGAGAAATTCTTTGTAATCAGCATTTGAGAGTGTCGTATTAGTGAGTGTATTGCTTTCAAGCAGGGCTTTGAAGTCTTCAATCTCTTTGGTTTGGGAGCTGATAATGTTTTGTGCGAGTGTTTTAAGCTCATCGTCTGTAATGTGTGGCAAAAGCAGTGTGGCAGAATCCACTGCACCCTGATGATGGGGAATCATATCGGTGAGATAGTCGATCTCTGGGCTTTTAGATTCTGAAGGATCTTGGAGCATCATCGGTGCGTGCATAGCCTCGAGGATAGCTTTGCTTATGGTGGCTTGGTTTGCGCTGTCTGTGGTGTGAGTGTGTGGGTAGGCATGGCTGTGGGCATTATGGTGAGTGTGAGAATCCTCAGCACTCAAAACTCCACAACTAAGGTGGGCTGCGCACAGGGCGCTAAGGAAGCTGGCAAACAATGTGTGTCGCATAGGGACTCCTTATGGGGTTTTTTAAAAGGGCGTATTATAGCAAGGGTGGAGGAAATCTTTGAATAACCACCTTGGGGAAATTTTGTATCTCGGGTAATCATTCGAGAGATTGGGAGTGTTTTTGGGGTAGTCACTATCGCTTAGGTAGCTTCTACCCTAAAAATCGGACAAAACTCCCAAAGCAATACCTCAAAACAAGCGCAGAGTTTCTTTAGTAATCTAAGAATTTGTTGTGTGTCTGCTTAGATTCCATGGGAATGCTTAGAATCCAGTTTTTCAGAATCTCTCCTCTATGTTTTAGATTCTACGATTTCTCAGAATTCAGCGGCTTAGATTCTGTAAATTCTCTTGCTGTTTAGTTTCTGAATCTGGTTGCACACAGGGCGTAGAATCTAAAAGGCATACACTGCGTATGTTATACACTCCTAAAATCAGTAAAACATTATATGCGATAGAGATACACAGCACCACAAAAGCTAAAATCCCAAGAATTATCCTGTATATCCAAATCCAATCCGATTCAGATCCGGAGATTGCTGTAAAATTCACTATGCTCACTATAAAAGATACGAGTATGAAGGCAACATATAACTTAAACGCTGCCATAAACTCTCCGCATTCTGTGAGGCGGTGCATTTCTTGGCTCATCTTGTATGTCAGGTATATATGCAATATGACATATGCTATGGAAAATTTATCAACTACTCCAAAAAACCAAAGTGTAGCTGTGTCAGATACAAACTCAAGTGTTAGATCTGTGGTTTTGGCTATTATGAAACTAAGAGTAAAAGGCACAGTAAGTATAATTACGATAAAAAGTATCTTAATCAAAAGGTCATAGATATAAAATCTAAAGACGAAAGTCTTGCAAAATTGGCTAAATTGGTAGAGCCCTACCAAGCCTACAATCCAAAAAATAAAACACACAAACGCCATAAACCCAGCGGCTATAAAAAAAGCAGGCGAAGCCAGCGCGCCGCCTAGCACACTAAATAACCCACAAAGGATTAAGCACGACGCAAAGCCAAGACAGCTTATGAGCATTGTTTTTTTGGTGCCTGCCAATACCTCATTTTGAGCCAATTCCACAATACGCATACTATCTAACCTCCTTAAAAGCCTAGATTATAAAAAAATGGAGTCAATAGTTATTGTTTTTTTGGAGGTTTGGTTTTGGGGTGTGGAGAATCGTAATATTTGGTGTTGTGAAGCGTTGGGGTGTCGGTGTGCAATGGACCTATCTTTGCACATCACTAGATTCTATGTGGCGGGGAAACTTTGTATTTTCGAATCATTACCCAAGATACAAAATTCCCCCAAAGATTACAGAATCTAAAAGTATTTTAGATTCTATGCCATCTGCTTGGAATGCTACTACAACACCCTTATACAAAAGTTCTTAAATAAAATTTTTGGAAGTCTTGGTGATTTGTGGGAATTTTTGTATAATTTTGCCTCGCTGACCCCTTCATCTAGTGGCCAAGGATACCGCCCCTTCTAGGCGGTCACGCAAGTTCAAATCTTGCAGGGGTCGCCATTTCACTAACCCCCTATTTACTCTTTGTGGCTTTTTCTATGGTTTTTCTTGGGCGTTTTTGGTTTAGATTCTTTGGGTTTTTTCCTTAGTGGCTCTTTGGGCTTATCTTGTGGTGTTTGGGATTTTGGTCCGGGAGCTTCAGAATCTTGCTTTTTGTCCTTCTTTTGATCCTCTTTGCGATCGTTTTTGCTCTTGTCTTTGAGTGCTTTTGCTTTTTTGCGCTCTTTAAATTGCGTCAAAATCTCCTTAGTCGGATCGTCGCTATAGTGCTGGTATTCAGAATACTGCCACACGATGTGTGGATCGGGGAGCAAGCATACGCGTGTTTGATCTTTGTCTTCGTAGTCGATCTTGCTAAGCAAATCGCGCGCTACATTGAGTCTAGCGCGTTTTTTGTCGTTGGTATTGACAACTATCCATGGGCAAAAATGTGTGTGTGTGCGCGCAAACATCTTTTCAAACGCTTCAGTGTATTCATTCCATAGCCCCAGAGATTTGTCATCGATAGGGCTAAGTTTCCACATACGCAATGGATCGGTCTTGCGGCGCAAGATCCTGCGCTTTTGCTCTTCTTTGCCCACATCAAGAAAGTATTTAAAAATCATCGTGCCACTAGCGATGATCATATGCTCAAGGTTTGCCACCTGCGTGATAAACTCCTTATACTGCTCTTGGGTACAAAAGCCCATCACTTTTTCCACGCCCGCGCGGTTATACCAGCTCCTGTCATAAAAGACGATTTCCCCGCCACTTGGCAATGTCGAGATATAGCGCTTGAAATACCATTCTGTGCTTTCTGTCTCTGTAGGCTTTGAGAGTGCCACTGTGCGGCAACCTCTAGGGTTGAGGTGCTCTGTTAGAGCCTTGATCATACCGCCCTTGCCTGCTGCATCACGTCCTTCAAAGATGATCATAACCTTTTTTTTGTATTTTTTGACCCAATTTTGCAGTTTGCAAAGCTCTATGTGCAGTTTTTGCAACTCTTCTTCATAAAAAGACTCTTTCATTCTGCCAGACTTCTTTTTATACACTTCCTTGATGTCCATACTATTTTCTGGACGAATTACAAGCTGTTGCTTTGTTTTTGACATATGCGCACCCTCCCATTTTGTTAGATTATCTCTCGAGGGTATAAAAAAATGCATTAATAAATGCTAAAATATTGTAATCCACAACATAAAAATATTCCAAAAGGTGCTGTTATGAAACATACTTGCTCGTTTTTGCTTATCGGTATAGATTCTATGAGTGCTATCACGTTGCTTGGCTCACTTGCACAAAAAAGTGATGTGTGTTTAGAATCTAGCGGATTTTTTATCAAAGCCACGCATACACACAAAGCTACTTTAGAGGCGTTTATGCGCGAAGTGGGGGTACTCTTTGGTTCTAAACTCGTGCAGGGCAAAAACCTCGCACAGAGTGCCATCGCACTGCTGAAAACCACAAACCAAAAACTAAGCACTGCTGAAAGTTGTACAGGCGGACTACTAAGTTATGAATTTACACAGATTAGCGGGGCATCGGAGGTATTTTTAGGTGGCGTGATCAGCTATGACAATAGCATCAAAGAATCTTGGCTGGGTGTAGATTCACAAGATTTACAGAGTTTTGGTGCAGTGAGTGAGGTGGTCGTCTCGCAAATGTGCAAGGGGATTTTGCACTTAAGTGGCGCGGATTTTGCCCTAGCGACAAGTGGTATAGCTGGACCCGGTGGCGGAAGTGCGCAAAAGCCCGTGGGGCTCGTATATATCGGTGTGCAGCACAGAGGCGAGGTGGCGAAAGTAGAGCGGCATGTATTTAGTGGCAATCGTAAAAGTGTGCAGAGGCAAGCTGTGCAGATGGCTGTAGTGATGTTATTAAGGGAGATTTTAGGGGCATAGATTCAAGTGTTGTGTTTCTTTCGCGCATAGAGAAAAACACAATCGTATGTGAGCGCGTTTTTGAAAGCTTTTTCATAAGTGTGTAGCAGCTCTTTGCCTAAGAAAAAGCCCTTTTGCACACCATTGACCCCGCTATAATGCAGATGTCTAAATACTTCAAGCGCGGATTCAAAGTGTAGTGTATGGCTACTGCGTGAGAGGTGCAAGATCTCAAAATCCCTACTTAAAATTTCTTCATACTCTTCCATACTCAAATACTCCAGCCCAACCCCGCATAATTCCTGAATCTGCCAAAGATTGCGCTGCCCAAAGCTTGAGAGAAGTAGCCCACCACGATGGCGCAAAAATCTAGGCAATGTCTGCAAGCATTGACGCTGGTTAAGCCACTGTAGCGCGGCATTGGCACTAATGAGATCAAAACTGCTTCCAAAGTGTTCTAGCGGTAGATATGTATCAATGTGATCCATGCAAAACTGCATAAATTCTTTGTCCTCATCAAAATATCGTGCATAGTCGTTGATGTCATTGCACACAAAGCGCGCGTTTGGATAGGTCTCTGCTAGCAGTCGCGTATAGCTCCCCGCACCACAGCCAAATTCAAAGATACTCTCAATGGGTGCGCTCTGTGGGTGAGTGCGTGCGATCTCTATGAGTTTTTTTGCCATCTGGTGCTGCACGATAGCGTGCTGCTCATAGTTATGGATATGGCGCAAAAATCGTTTAGCAGAGAGAGACACTACAGCACCTCCATCGCCCCAAATACAAAATGCGGATATGTGAGCGTGTGTAGGATAAAATCCTTGTTGGTCTTAGTATAGGATTCCCACGCGAGGCGTTGCGCAATGGGGCTAAAGATCGCGTCATTTTCACTCACATACGCCTCGTGCCATTGAAGCGAATAGGAGGAAGTTGTGTGTGTGCAAAACGATTCTAAAGCACATAGCTCCTCTATGAGCATATCCTTAGACGATAAATATGTGCCAAAGTCCTCACCAAAGCACCCACGCGCAAACACCTCCCTATCAAAGCTCTCTATCGTGCGTCTAAAAAGTCGTGGGTGTATGCCAAACTTAGAATCTATGCCCGCAATCGTGCCATTGATCGCTATTGCCCGATCAAAGCCTTGAGTTGTGAAGATTCTAGAGGCGATGGCGACCCCCATAGACCACGCGATGAGGTGTTGCGCATTTGTAGCAAGAGTGCAAATCTCCTCTAGGTTATTAAAGTCGCGATAGTCATACACCATCGCTATGGGCTTTTTGGGCGCAAACGCGCTGGGCAGCACCCCAAATCCACCCATAAATAGCCCAAATGGCACACTCGGTGCGCCATTAAAAAACTGCACTTTCATATATTCGCTCCTCGCACCGCTTCTATAAGCGCGTGTATGTGTGTGGGCTCTAGCGCAGCATTGAGACAGATTCTCACGCGTGCGCTCTCTTTTGGCACACTCGGATAGCGGATCGCTGGAGCGAAGATTTTATGCGCACGCAGATGTTTGGCAAGAGCTAGAGCGCGATCATTGCTCCCTACTACAAGGCTTAGGATATGCGCTTCGCCAAGGATATGATAATTTTTTTCGCATGCATTTAGCTCACGCTTTAGCTCCGAGCTCAAGGCGCGCAGGTGGATTCTGTATGGGGCTAATTGTGAGAGAGAGGCGAACACATACGCGCTAAAAGCGATATTGAGTGGGGGCAGGGCGGTGGAGTAGATGAGGCTTCGCGCGGTATTTACGCAGTAGTGCTTGACCTCACTTGTACATACTACACACGCGCCCACAGAGCTTATAGCTTTACCAAATGTGAGAATCAAAAAATCAATAGATTCGCTCATTCCAAGTTCCTTCGCCCTCCCTAAGCCCTCATCGCCACACACGCCTATGCTGTGGGCTTCATCGAGATAGATATATGTCTTGTCATAGCGTTTTTTTAACGCTACGAGCTTTGCCACAGGGGCAAAATCCCCGTCCATAGAATACAAGCCCTCCGCCACAATGATGAGATTGTCGTATTGGTTATAATAATGCGCTAGAAGAGATTCTAAGGCTTGCATATCATTATGTGCAAATCGCTTAAAGCGCGCACGAGAGAGAGCAATCCCATCAAACACGCTTGCGTGCGCGTATTCATCAATAAGAAAGAGTACATTGCTGAGTTTGCTTAGAGATTGGATCATACCGACATTGGCGTGATAGCCGCTATTAAAGAGCAGGCAGTCCTTGCCATATAGCTTTGCGATGAGAGATTCTAACTGGGAGAAAATCGGGAAATCCCCACTAAGCAGGCGCGATGAGCTAGAGCTAAGAAACGCGCCTTCCCTGCTCTTATGATCTAAAAATTCCGCGATACGATCACGCCAGAGAATCTGCAAGCCCAAATAATCATTAGAAGCAAGATTGAGCATTGGCTCGCCATCGCCCCAGCGTACAAACACACCATCGTGCTCATACGGCTGAATCTCGCGGAAGCTATGCTGCGCCTTAATCTCATCTAGGGCTTTGAGAAATGGATTCACATCTGCTCCTTGTGTATGGTATAAAACTCTCTAGCAAGTGCGCGTAAGAATTTCTTGTCATAAGCACATTTTGAATGTGTGTCGTGTCGATGATCGCGCCTATAGAGATGAGATTCTAGCGCATACACAAAGGGCGCATATACACGAGGTGAGCGCGTAAGAATCGCACCCAAAAGCTCACTATATGAGTGTGAGTGTGCTATGAGTGTATAAAGCCTCTGTTCATAACGTCGCCGCCACAGCCACAAAAGAATGCCACACACGACTATCACAGGCAGCATAATCCACCACCATGATAGAGAGCTTGCCACTTCACGCATCGGCAGTGGGCTGTCTTGGATATGGATCGCATAGGGCGTGCTGGCGATAGGATAAGTCCTAGCACCCTGCACATAGCTGTAGCCAAATGATGGAATCTCATAGGTATCCTGCGCGATGAGTGTGAAATGTTTGCTTAGTGTATGGAGGTATCGCCCATCGCTCCATTTAGAATTAATCGTAGCGGGTGTGGCGTAAATGCTGACATTAGGAATATCAAGCACAAAATCCAAATCAAACACATCGCCATAGCTCTCTAGCGCGATACTAAATTCCAGTGGTTCCCCTGCCTTCACATCACGCACGGGTGCGTGTGTGATGAGGCGGCTTGCACCATAGAGTGGGGTTTTGGTATAGAGATTATCTTGTGAATCTAGCGCTAGGGGCGTGATAGTGATCGTATGCGCGGGACTTAGGATCGTGTATGAGCTCCTATGTGCTGAATCTGGCGATAAAAATACATCATTTGTTTCATCATTATCTAAACCCTCTGCTTGCGCATTCCCTTGTATTCCCACCTGCACTGCTAGGGGATCGATGGTGAATGTGCCAGATTCTAGTGCGTAGATACAATAGCGCATTTCATACACGATATACTCGCCTCTGTGCGATCCCTCTATGCGTTCGATTTCGATGACCTTTGCCTGTGGCACATACAAGCGTGCGATGTCTAGGGAGTGAATCTGCTCAAACATATCCTCGTGAATCTGAATAGAGATCGTGTAGAGGAGCTGCTCATATACAGAGGCTTTTGACGCAGAAAGTGTAGAATCTATGAGGATCTTATCTACGCCTTGTAATAATGTAATACTTAGAGAGAAAAACAAGATTTTTTGTAGCACTTTGCACCTAAAATATTATAGAATGTATCGTTTAGATTCTAGCGAAAATTTTGTGTTTTACCGAATATAGATTCTGTATGCGCGTAGATTCTGTGGATTGTGCAGAGGTATCGTGTGCAGAGTTCGCAGGGTTTTGGCGTGTAAGGAGTGGGTTTGGAGATTTTACAGCAATCTTTTGGGGTGTATCAGACGCACTGCTATATTGTGAAACTGCCGCAGGGACAGATCATCATCGATCCGGGCGATGGCGCGCACCAGTGGGTGATTGCGCATTGTCCTAATCCTATAGCCATTCTCAATACCCACGGGCATTTTGATCATATTTGGGATAATGCCAAGCTCCAAGAGCACTTTGAAAATACCCCGCTTGTTTGCCACACACTCGATGCGTTTTTGCTAGAGAGTGATGTGTTTGATCTCGGGCTTACCCCAAGCCACCCCACGATGCTTGTAGAATCTACCCAAAGCAGCCAAACCCTCACGCTAGGCGGTGTGGAGGTGAAATTTCATCATTTCCCTGGGCACACGCCGGGCTGCTGTATGATAGAGATAGAGGGGCATATTTTTAGTGGGGATTTTATCTTTTATCGCAGTATCGGCAGGAGTGACTTTGCCTATTCTAGCCCCGAGGATATGCGCCACTCCCTCCTGCGATTTGAATCTATGTGTGAGGTCGCGGCGATGCCTCTGTATCCCGGACATGGGGAGCGCACCATCGCGCGTGATGAGCAAGCCAATGTGAAATTTTGGCTCTCTAGGATATAGCTATGCTTAGCGAATCTCATAAACAGCGATATTTGCGCGCTATCAATCTCCCCGATGTCGGCGAAGAAGGACAGCTAAAGCTCCTAAGTGCAAGTGTGCTCATCGTGGGTATAGGGGCTATCGGATCGATCACAAGCACCTATTTGGCTGCCGCAGGTGTGGGTAGAATAGGGCTTGTTGATTTTGATACGATTGATATTGGTGATTTGCAACATCAAGTCCTGTATGAGACTTCATTCCTCAATCGTCCCAAGGTGCGCTCCGCTCAAGCTAAACTCCAAAGAATGAATCCAGACATCACTATCGAGGGGTATTTCCAAGCTCTTGATGTACGCAATGCTCTCAAGCTCATACAAGACTATGATTTCATCATCGATACGACCAATAACCTCCACACGACTTTTATTATCAACCAAGCCTGTATCGCCACAGACAAGCCTTTTAGCACCGCTGGATATTACCAATACCAAGGGCAGATTATGATTCATATCCCGGGCAGTGCGTGCTTTGCCTGTGCGTTTGAGAATCTCACTCCACAAGAGTTGCGTAGGAATATGCAGGGTGGGGTTTGTGGATTTAGCACCGGGATTTTGGGCTCTATGCAGGCGGGCGAGGCACTCAAATATTTCTTGCATAGAGATACGCCACATTTATATGATACATTGCTCATCAATGCTTTGGGTATTTTTGATACACAGATTCTGTATTTTAAAAAACTCACCTTGCCCAAAAACCCATCTTGTCCTGTTTGCTCCAAGATCCAAAACTAAGCCACATCTTGCTTGATTTGGCTTAGTTGAGAACGCTTTTTGCTTTCATAGCCTAAAATTTCTAAGGGCGTGTTATGGATTTAACGACGATTATGGGTATGGTGTTGGCGGTTACAAGTATTTCCATCGGGGATATTCTCGAGGGTGGTAACCCCTTGCATGTGATTCACTTAAGTTCTGTGATGATTGTGATCCCTACAGCGGCGTTTTCGGCGATTACTGCGACACATGGAGCGTATGTCAAAGGTGCGTATAAAGAGCTCAAGCTCGTATTCCTTAGCTCTAGTATCAATCTCAACGAAACCATCAGGCAGCTTGTCGAGCTCTCGACTATGGCGCGTAAAGATGGTGTGCTCTCCCTAGAAGGCAAAGCCGCGCAGATAGAAGATGATTTTTTACGCAAAGCACTTGGTATGATCATCGATGGGCGCGATGCGGCGGCGGTGCGCGAGGATATGGAGATTCAAATTGAGGTGTTGGAAGAATACTACCATGGTAGCGCACATTATTGGATTACCATGGGTGAGACTTGTCCGACATTTGGGCTTGTAGGTGCGGTTATGGGGCTTATGCTCGCCCTCCAACTTCTTGATGATCCTAAAGCGATGGCGGCGGGGATCTCTGGAGCATTTACCGCGACGGTTACGGGGATTTTTGGGGCATACGCGCTTTTTGGTCCTTGGGGACACAAAATGGCAGCAAAGAGCAAAGATATTGTGCAAGAAAAAGTGTTGATCTTAGAAGGTGTAGTGAGTATCGCTAATGGTGACAACCCGCGTAACCTCGAAGAAAAACTACTTGGATTCATTAAGCCCGGTGAAGCAAAAATCTCACAATTTGAATAAGGAACCACAATGGCAAAAAAGAAAAAGTGTCCTGAATGTGCTGCCGGTGAAAAGTGGGCGGTGCCCTATGCAGACTTCCTCTCGCTTTTGCTTGCACTTTTTATCGCTCTGTGGGCGATCTCCTCTACAAGCGTGGAGAAAGCAAAGGCACTCAAAGAGGCGTTTGTCACGGTATTTGACTTCCCCATCACGATGCCTATGCCCTCCGAAGTGGATCAAGATTCTGGCAATTATGAGGGCAATGATGCCGATGAGAGCTCGCCCTCCTCTGGTCCCATCTCGGAGGCAAGCATACCCTCAGACATACAGGCTGATATCGGTGGCGTGCTAGAGCAGATAGATTCTGGGACATTTTTGCGACTGCCTAGTCAGATTCTCTTTGAGCCCGGCGTGGCAGAGATCACCAATAGCGATAACTTCACTTACCTAGAGCGGCTTGTAACCATCATCAAAGCCTATCCCGAGTATGTGCATCTAGATGTGCGCGGCTACACTGATAATGCGCCCCTGAGCGCGCGCTCGCCCTATAAGGATAGCTATGAGCTCTCAAGCGCGCGTGCGATTAATGTGATGCGCGAGCTCGTCCAAAAGGGCATACAACCCCACAGAATCTCCATATCCGGATATGGACCCTACGATCCTATCGCGCCAAACGACACACCGCAAAATCGCGCAAAAAACAATCGCGTGGAGATATTTTTCTTTGTGAGCAAGACAAATGCGCCAAAGATTCAATCCCTGCTAGAAAAGCAGTGAGAATGCCTAAAAACCTAGCACTACCCCCGCTTGCCTCCCATCAAGCTGCGCTAGTATGCGCACAATCCCCCATAGCCCGATACATTACAAACACGCACGGGCTTGCGCAAAGTTTTGAATCTTTATCCCAAACTTATGGCTAAACTCGGCGTTTTTTGCTACAATCTGCGCTTTATTTGGATTTTAAGGATTGGAGGGATTTGTGAGTGAGCAAGATTCGACATTTTTTGACACTTAGAGATTTTAACAAAGATGAGATTTTAGCCATCATCGATCTCGCACTGCAAATCAAGCAAGAATGGCATAATCAAACACAACCCCTATATTTAGAGCGCAAAACCCTAGGTATGGTGTTTGAAAAATCCTCCACGCGCACGCGCGTGAGCTTTGAAGCG
>CALVBL010000029.1 GCA_944325775.1 uncultured Helicobacter sp. | reverse complement strand
AGCGCGTTTATAGACTTCTCCTGCTCCTCCCCGCTAAAGAGCATTCGCCCTAGCGCATTGCGTATCTCGCCACTCTCTTTTTTCTTATCAAACCCGCGCAGCCACTCATAGAGGCTCTCCTCGCCTTTGATCTCCTCGCTCACATTTTGGGGGAAATAGCTTCGCTCTATCGTCGCGCCCCATTTCACCACGCCGCTATCTGCCTGCAACTCCTCCACTAAGATCTGCACGAACGTGCTCTTGCCCACACCATTTGCGCCAATAAGCGCGATTTTATCCCCGGGCAGAATCTTTAGGCTAAGATTCTCTAGCACTTTTTTATCCCCATAGCTTTTGGAGATATTTTCGCATTCTAGGGCTTCGTTGCCGATAGTGCGGTTTGGTTTAAACACGATACTCGGATCGCGCCTAGAGCTTACTGCGAGATTTTGTATATCAAGTTTATCAAGCTGCTTTTGGCGGCTAGTGGCTTGCTTGGCTTTAGAAGCATTGGCAGAAAATCGGCGTATGAAGTTCTCTAGCTCCTCTTT
Organism: uncultured Helicobacter sp.; assembly: GCA_944325775.1. Lineage (GTDB taxonomy): Bacteria > Campylobacterota > Campylobacteria > Campylobacterales > Helicobacteraceae > Helicobacter_F. The sequence continues at coordinate 17,443 of CALVBL010000029.1, read as the reverse complement.
TTCTTTGAGTTTTTTGTTGCGCTCGGCTTCTTGCTGTTTAGCAATAAGTGTGGAGGCGATATACCAGTCATCATAATTCCCACTAAACTCCCGCACACCGCCAAAATCCATATCCAAAATATGAGTGCAGACACTATTTAGAAAATGTCGATCGTGGCTGATGACCACCATCGTGCCTTCATGGCGCTTGAGATTTTCCTCTAGCCACGCGATGGAGGGCAGATCGAGGTTGTTGGTAGGTTCGTCAAGGAGCAAAATATCGGGCTTGGGAAAGAGCACTTGCGCTAAGAGTATCTTAAACTTATCGCCCCCAGTGATCGTGCTCATCAGATCATTGTGCGTGCTTGCCTCAAACCCCAAATCCTCTAAGATCTTCTCTATCACCACATCGTATTCATACATCGGATCTTCCTCCGCGCAGATTATCTCGAGGTTACCCAGCTCCTCATTGACCGTATCATCGCTCAAATCGGCGTTTTCATAGAGGTATTCCTTGCGTTTGATAGCATCATAGAGCCGTTTGTTGCCAATGAGCACCGCGTCCTTGAGACTAAGAGATTCAAAAGCATACTGATCCTGCCCCAGCACCCCAAGCCGTGAGTTTGGTGCGATGATGACTTCGCCACTGCTTGCTTCATACACACCGCTTAGGATTTTGAGAAATGTCGATTTGCCCGCGCCATTTGCGCCGATGAGCCCATAACGTTTGCCAGAATCTAACGTGAGATTCACATTTTCAAAAAGCTTTTTGGTCGGATAGCGCATTGAAAGGTTGATTGTTTGTAGCATAGGTTGTCCTTAGGTTTGTTTGGGATAATTGTATAATAAAAGTCTTTAATTTTTGGGCTTATGAAGGACAAGCCAAGTGCAGAATCTAAGGCGATTTTAGAATCTACTTATGATTTACAATGCTAAGATCTCAATTGCTTAGATTCTAACAAGGTGGTGATTTTCTAACTTATACACACTATCGCACATCTGCGCGATGTGCATATCATGCGTGGCGATGATGATACCGGCATTATACACCCTCACATATTCAAAGAGGCATTCCATCACCTTATGTGCGGTTTGTGCATCAAGATTGCCTGTGGGCTCATCGGCGAAAATGATCTTTGGCTTTTTGCTAAGCACCCTAGCGATAGAGAGACGTTGCTGCTGTCCGCCACTAAGCTCCCCGATCTGCTGCTTGAGCGTGTGAGCGATCTCAAATCGCTCTAATAGCTCCATATCAATAGGCTGATTGCTAAGGATACTCGCAAGCTCAAGATTCTCACACACATCAAATCCGCGAAAGAGATAATGCGCCTGAAAGATAATGCCCAGCTCATAGCGGCGTATGCGGAGCAGATCCTGCTCTCTAAGCGCATAAATATCTTTAGAATCCAAAATATCCACCACACCACTTTTGGGGGCAAGCATGGTGGAGAGGTTGTTTAAAATCGTGCTTTTGCCGCTCCCACTCACGCCCACGATGGCGATTTTTTCGCCCGCATGCAACGTGAGATCTAGCCCCTCATAGATGAGGAATTCAAAACTATGCCCAAGATTGTGTGTCTGTAGTAGTGCCATTTCATTCCTTCTCGCTAAGCTGTGCGCTCTGCTCACATCGCACGATCCACGCAAACACACGCGCCACTGCCATATAGAGCTCGGGCGCGATTTGTGAATCTAGCGGCATATCCAGCAGCGAATCCACCAACACTTCGTTACAAAACAGCGGAACTTCGTATTCTTTGGCTTTTGCAATGATGCGCATCGCCACTTCACCCCTGCCGCTCGCCACGACTTTGGGCGCGGTGTGAATGTGGGCATCGTATGCAAGTGCAGCGGCTTTAGCAAATCTCTGTGTCATCTATGCTCCCATCATCTAAACACCCAATCTAAAATGCAAGCTGGATCGCATCTATATCCGTCCATGATTTGGTGCTTTTGCGCGCTTGGAGATTCTCCAAAATCGCAAGGGTGTTGCGCACAAACATATCGGTTTCGAGATTCACACGTTGGGAAAGTTTGTAGGTCTTAAATAATGTATTTTGTAATGTGTGCGGAATGATAGTGAGCCAAAAGCCATTGTGCGCCACATCCACCACTGTGAGACTCACGCCATCTACGCTGATAGAGCCTTTGGGCAAAATCGCATCTAGAGTCTTAGGCGCGGTGGTGATAAAAAACTCGCTCTGGGCAGAGTGGTGTGTAATGCGATCAATCACGCCTATGCCATCGATATGTCCCTGCACGATATGCCCATCAAGCCTAGAATCTGCGCGTAATGCCGGCTCGATATGCACGGGGACATTTGGCGCGAAATTCTCTAAAGCGATGAGGCTTTTTGTCGTCTCGCTTAGATCGGCGAGGAAGCCCTGTGTGTGGGATTGTATAGCAGTGAGACACACGCCATTGACCGCGACAGAATCCCCGATATGTGGCTGATATGTACAACGCACGCTAAGCCTATTGCCCTGCAACCCCACAATCGTGCCAATCTCCCTAATCAATCCGCTAAACATCACAATCCTTGCTTAAACTTACTTATGCTACAATCAAGATTTTGGAAAAAATTTTATCATAATTTCTCTCAAAGGTTTTTTATACGATGATGATTGATACACATTGCCATTTGGATTCACAAGCCTATGACGCGGATTTGGAGTGCGTGATCGCCGAGGCTAGGAGTGCTGGGGTGAGACAGATCATCATACCCGGTGCGTTTGGTGGCGATCTACCCAAGGCAAGGGATATCGCACACCGCTATGAGGATATTTACTTCGCCGCGGGTATCCACCCATGTGAGCTTGATAGTTTTGATAGGGAGCTTTTAGCAGAGTTTGCGCGCGATAGAAAGTGCGTGGCTATCGGGGAGTGTGGGCTGGATTATTTTCGCCTGCCAGATTCAGAAGTGGAGGCGTATAAATCGCGTCAAAAGGAGATTTTCATCGCACAAATCGATCTCGCGCTAGAGCTTGATAAGCCGCTTATTGTGCATGTGCGCGAGGCTTCAAACGATGCGTTTGAGATTCTCAAAAACTATCCAGATCTTAGGGGCGTGCTGCATTGTTTCAACGCCGATAGAATCTTGCTAGGGCTTAAGAACTTTTATTATGGTATTGGTGGGGTTTGCACCTTCAAAAACGCGCGCAGACTTGTGGAAGTGCTGCCATTAGTGCCCCTAGATCGCCTGCTACTTGAGACTGATGCACCCTATCTCACGCCACACCCACACAGAGGGACACGCAACGAACCAAAATATATCCCGCTCATCGCGGAAAAAATCGCGGAGATTCTCTCACTCACAAGCACAGAGATTCACACCATAAGCACACAAAATGCCTATAGGCTCTTTAGCCAAGTGCCACCGCTTAGCACTATGGAGCAGGCTATATGAGATGCGTTATGAGATATTTTGTCGTGTGCGCAGTGTGGGTGATGAGCTGTGTGGGCGTGGAGTATTATTCGTTTGTCGATAGCGATCAGCACACACCAAAGATCTTACAATCCTTTGGGCTGGGCTATGAGTTTTTGCCCGAGCAGACAGATCAGCGCGACGCGATAGAATCTAGTGCGCAGTATTTTCTCAAACGCTTTGACAATAGTTACACCTTTATCCCCATCATACGCAATATGATCGCACAAGAAGGCTTACCACAAGAGTTTTTATTCCTCGCGATGGTGGAATCAGAGTTTATCATCAATGCCAAAAGCTCCAAAAAAGCTTCTGGGATTTGGCAGTTTATGCCCGGCACGGCTAAGGGGCTGGGGCTAGAGATCAATGATTACATCGATGAACGACAAGATCCGATCAAAAGCACGCAGGCAGCCATCACCTACCTAAAAAAACTCTATGATCTCACAGGAGAGTGGTATCTGGCGATGATGGCGTATAACTGCGGCTACACGCGCCTACAAAAGGCTATCGAGGAGGCTGGGGGCGATAGCTCACTCCAAACCCTGCTCGATGAGGACAAAAAATACCTCCCGCCCGAAACGCGCAACTATATCCGCAAGATCGTGGCAATGAGTTTGGTGTTTAATGACGCGGATTTTTTGAAAAATAACAACTCTGAATACCTACTCAATCGTGGCGCGACCGATACGCTCGCTATACTCAAGCTAAAAAGTGGCGTGCCTTTAGGCATTATTGCCCAGAGCGCGGGTATGTCACTAAAGGAATTGCGCAGTTATAATATGCACTTTAAATACGCGTTTTTACCACCCGGATCAAGCGATAAAGAATACAATGTCTATCTACCATACGAAAAACTCGCGCGCTTTAAGCAGCACTTTGATCAAAACTACACGCCAAACTCCGCCTTTATCCTACACAAAGTCCAAAAAGGCGATACACTAAGCTCTATCGCGCGTCAATACAAAACAAATGTCAATGAGCTAAAGCGCGTCAATGGCTTGAAAAGCACGCGCCTCTCAATCAATCAAAAAATCGTGATCCCAATCCCCAAAAAATCATAGAATCTAAGGCAGTAAGTATATGAAGCAGCACATAACAAGACTAACCCTCATAATAGCGATGATGACACACATACTCTTAGGTGCGCAAAAACTTGAAATCAACGCCAAGACTTTCCATAGTGATGACAAAACAAATCTCATCGAGCTCAACACCGATGTGTTTGTCAAAAAAGCCAATGACAAGCTCTGGGCGGATAAGGTAGTGATCAAAACCGACAAAAAGCGCAAGCCCTTAGAATATACCGCAACGGGCAGTGTGAGGTTTTATGTAGAGACCGAAGATGGTAGGAAAATAAATGGCAGCGCACAAAAAGTAGTGTATGATACACTCAAAGATGAGTATCGCCTCTATGAAAACGCGAAGATTCAAGAAAAGGACAGCCCCAACACAATCACGGGGGAATTTATGACACTTAATAACAAACAGGGACAGGCGTATTCTGAAGGGGCGAAAAACAAGCCAACGACGCTTATATTTTTGCTCGATGAGGACAAAGATCCTAATAACGATACCGCATCTAAGCGCAAATAAAGGGCTTAGAATCTAGCAGGAGCGAATCTCGTGAATTATCACAATGAATCTAGTGAATCTAATGAATCTGGTAAATCTAGGGCGCGTATGATCGTTGCTAAAAACGCGCGATTTCTAACCAGTGCGCAGCACATCGCCCAAACCCCAAGCCCACAGAGTAGCGAGATCGTATTCCTAGGGCGTAGCAATGTGGGCAAATCCAGCCTGCTCAATCTCCTGTTAGGCAAAAAACTTGCCAAAAGCTCCGCCACGCCGGGCAAAACACAGCTGATAAATTTTTTTAGCGTGGAGTTTGCGCGCGATGATGGGGTGATCCCGCTTGTGTTTGTGGATCTGCCCGGATTTGGATATGCCAAGGTGAGCAAAGAGACAAAGACAAAGTGGGAGCGACATCTACTGGAGTTTTTGCGTCAGCGAGGGAGTATCAAGCTCTTTATCCATTTGCGCGATGCGCGTCACCCAAGACTAACACAAGACGATGAGGTATGCACGCTCATAGAGGGTTTTAAGCGCGGGGATCAAGAGATCGTAACGATTTTTACCAAAGCCGATAAGCTCACCCAAAACGAGCTAAATAAGCTCAAAAATACCCGCGCATTTCTTAGTAGCACACAAAATAATCCAAAGCTAAAAATCCCCACTATCCACGATCTCCGCGCTTTTGTGCTAGAGAGGGCTTTGGGACAAAGCGAACGCTCTAACCCACAAAACTAATGTGCAGGCTTAGCGCGCCAATCCCACACAAACGCAACAAACCCAATGAGTGCCATCAAACTCACAGGCAACACAGGCGGCATATAACGTGTCTCTGGCACAGGAGAAAATAAAGCGATCATCAACGCACTGCCAAAAGCAGCAAATGCCGCACTAAATGTAAAGACAAGTAGGGCATTTACGCGTTTTTTGGCAATGAGCAAAATGCTACTTAGCACAAGCAAAATAACCCCAATCAAAACACCCACGATGTGATTGAGCAAAATCTTGTGCTCAAACAAAAAAGTGTAGATTTGCTCTCTAAGCGGGGTGAGTGTGATAGATCGCTCATTTTCTGGGAAGCTGTTGGTAACGCTCACATGCCAAGGGTGAGATGGCTTGTTTTGCAGTCTTTTGGCATCAAAAATCCAAGAGGGAGTCTGAATCCACATAGCGTTTATAAATCCTAACTCATGCTGAAGGAAGTTTAGTGGATATTTAGCGATGGCGTGTAGCCATTGACTTGTGAGATGAGGGAGCTTTTGACCCGGATTAAAAAGCACTTGCTGCTTATCCCACCAAGGCACATTAAAGGGATCAGCATTGCGAGGATCTTTAGCATAGGCAGCCTTGACATCTACAAAGCTCTTACCACCATAATACCATTCTTGTAAAAAACAACTCTCATCATCAGCGGGCACACAAGCTCCAGCTATCTGAAGCAAAAGCAAATGATTGCTTGGGTAAGATTGTCCTTTGGTAAGAATCTTGGGCACAATAATGACGATTGCCAAACACAGCATGGCACTTGTTAGCATGAGGATTGTAAGAGGTTTATAAAAAGATTTGCCCTTCAATCCCCGATTTTGTAAAAATACAAAGCTAAGCACAATCCACAATGGAAATACGCTAAAAATCGCATTATGCCGCCACAAAATCGTACAAAACATTAGGATAAAGAAGCTTGTCCAAAAGGCTCTATTCCAGAATCTTGTGTAGTGCAACACAGAAGTAGTAAGAAAATAAAAGAGTGCCATCGCATAGAGACAAAAGAGCATCATAGGCAGGGCAAAGCTGTGGTATTGTATGAAATTTTGAAAGTAAATATTGCCTATAAAGATCGGGAATATGCCCAAAAGTGCGATCGGACTTCTAAAGCGGATATATAGCCCACAAACCACAAAGCAAAGCCCGGTGTAAAAAGGGATAAGATTGCACAAAAATAGATAATACAAATGCTTGCCAAAAATAGCATAAAGCCACTCTGTTACATAGGCGATAAAAACAGGGTGCCAGTTATTTTTAGCATTGGCGATAGAATTGTAAGTATCTCCTATGATGTGATACCCCGGAAATCCAAGCCAGAACTGAAATACACATAAACCAATGCACAATAGCACAACCGCTCCCAAAAACACCTTATCTTTTCGTCTTAGTGGTTGTATGGTGAGATTATCGTGCTTGGGTGGTAATGCAAAACACGCGCGCAACGCGCCAAATACATCATAAAATCTCTTTAGAATCTGCACAATTACTCCTTGTGATATGATAAAAATGTCAAATGCCGCTGCTCTCTGATACCCTTAGCTACCAAATGCGCTAAAAACCCAATGCCGCCAAGCACCACGCTACTAACCAGCAACCCCACACATACAAAAAGTGTAGGAAACCGCGCCACCTGCGAAGTCTGCAAAAACTCTAACACGATAGGCAAACTCAAGCCCACCCCAAGCACCAAACACAGCAGGCTTACAATCCCAAAGACAAACATGGGGCGTTCGGTGATAAGAAGCTGAAGGATCATGCCTAGAATCTTAAAGCCGTCTTTAAAAGTCGAGAGCTTAGAGAAGCTATTGTCAGGACGTGCCTTGTAGGGAGCAGCTATCTCATCTATGCGCAGTCGCTGCTGAAGTGCGAAAATCGTGAGCTCTGTCTCTATCTCAAAGCCCTGTGAGTGTGCGGGGAAGCTCTTGACAAAGGCTTTTGAGAAGATTCTATATCCGCTTAGCATATCTTCAAGTTTCCTACCAAAGAGCGCGGAGGCTAGACGTGTGAGGAGTTTATTGCCAAAGCTGTGTCCCCTGCGATGTGTGTTCTTGTGCGTGGGGATTCTGGCGATATTGAGCATATCAAGTGAGTGCTTAATACAATGCTCTATGGCTTGAGGCAAAATATGCGTATCATACTGCGTGTCAGCGTCAATCATCACATACAAATCAGAATCTATCAGACTAAAGGCTTCGCGCATTACCGCACCCTTGCCTTGTGTGCGGACACTATAGAGCTGTAAATATGGACAAAAAGAGGAGTGAGAAGAGAAGCGAGAGAAAGTATGAGAGGATAAACTAGGAGTGAATGTAGGCTGCTCGCTCTCGCCCCCCCCCCCCCATTTTGGTGGCTATGGTAGATTCTATAAGTGCTTTTGAATTGTCTGTGGAGTTGTTATCAAATACGCAGATTCTAGCCTGTGGCAAGATCGTGTGAATCTCATCAATCACTTGCAGTATGGTGTGCTCTTCATTGTAGCACGGAATTATCACTGCGACTCGTTTATCTGTGGGCATCGCATTCCTTTGAAATAAAGCTTTATAGGGATATACGCGCAATCCTAGCATTTTATTACTTATGCTGGGATTAAGGGGGGGGGAGGGGTTGTGAATCTATTTACCTAGATTCTAATAACGTTATTGGTAGGCTTAGAATCTATACTATCACACCACCGCCAAGCACCACATCGCCATCATACACCACGAGAGCTTGTCCCTTTGCCACGCCATAAGCACTCTCTTGCAATTCTGCGGTGATGATGCCATTTGCCACACTCACGCGCGCTTTGATAGGTAGAGAGCGATAGCGGATCTTGACTTCATACATTTCCTTGTTGAGCGCGAGATTGAGAGATTTGTTGTGCGCATACACGATGTTGGTTTGTAGCTCCTCCTTGCTTCCGACGATGAGTTCATTTCTGTCAGGATTGATCCCCATCACATAATGAGGCTCATGCGCACCAAAGACCTTGAATCCTTTGCGCTTGCCGATGGTGTATTGCATATAGCCATTGTGCTCGCCCACTACTTCGCCTTGCGTATTACGCACTATGCCCTTCTGCTCGACTTGCTCGTGCTTTTTGAGCACATCGATATAGTTCGTCTCTACAAAGCAAATCTCTTGAGAATCTTTATAAGTCTCTAGTGTGCCCAAAAATGGCAGAATCTTAAGCGCAGTGGGCTTGATCTCTGCCTTGATACTATCGCCTAGTGGGAACATAATGCGATCGATAGCTTCTTGGGGCAGTGCATAGAGGAAATAGCTCTGATCTTTTGTCTCATCGCGTGCTTTTTGGATTCGCTTAATGCCTTGATATTCTGTGATCTTGGCATAATGTCCTGTGGCTATATATTCACAGCCCAATTTTGTGGCTTCTTGCAGGGCTAAGCCAAATTTGATAAGCGGATTGCAAAGTGTGCAGGGATTTGGCGTCTCACCGCGTTTATAGGCATTGACAAACTCATCATACACGATCGCTTTAAATTCCGCTTGTGCTTGCAAGATATGAAATTCTATGCCTAGCTCGGCGCTTACCTTTTGACAATTGGCGATGAATACATCGTGTTTGGCTTGCTTGTCGTGGAGCTTGAGGTAGATCCCTATCACCTCATATCCTTGGGATTTGAGCAAATAGGCGCAGTATGAGCTATCCACGCCACCACTCATCAGCAGTGCTACTTTGGTTGCCATTTAGATCCTTTAGTGTCTTGATGAAGCTCGGTATTGTAGGGTGTTAAAGTAAATGTTAATAATGTTTAAAGCGTGTGTGTGCTATAATCCGCACTTTTATTTTCACAAAGGATTCGGGATTGATTTTAGACCACGAACTACCACAAGGGAGCAAGCTCTACTTTGGCAAATCCGCAAGACTAAAGCGCGATATAGAATCTAAAGCAATAAAGATTCTATACGAAAACGACTACAAAGAGATTGCCACGCCTATTTTTAGCTTCCTAAGCCATCAAGACGACTTTTCAAACCGCGATATGATCTGCTTTAGCGGTGAGGACAATCACCAAATCGTCTTGCGCTATGATAGCACGATTGATGTGATGCGCATTATTACCAAGCGTATCGCACGCAGCACAAGCCATAAGAAGTGGTTTTATATCCAGCCAGTGTATGACTATCCCACCACCGAGCTACACCAAATCGGCGCAGAATTTCTCGATAGTGTCTCCCTCATGCCGGTGATGGGACTCTCAACAATGATTATGAGTGAGTTGGGATTGCGCCCTATCTTGCAGATCTGTAACCAAAAAATCCCGCTTTTGTGCGCCCAGCACCTCAATATCGATATCCAAGAGTTTAATAATCCCGATATGGAATACATCGCAAACAAAGAGCATTTCCTAAAAGAACTCATCGAAGTCAATACCAAAGAAGATTTGGAGCGATGTATCAAAAATATGCCACATTTCCTCACCAAAGAACTAGAGGCGATGCTAGAGTGCGCGAGCTTTTGTGAGTATAAAGAGAGCATATTTTCGCCACTTTTTTACGCGCCGGGGCATTATTATGAGGATTTGTTTTATCGTATGATTTCTGCTAACACAATTCTTGTTATCGGGGGTAAATACACGATTTCACAAACCCCATCATGTGGCTTTGCGATCTATACGGATAATATCGTGGATATTTTGCTCAAACAATCATCAAAATAAGACAAAATACAATTAAGGGAGTTAGTAAATGGCAGATTTGGTCGTTGGGATTCAATGGGGTGATGAGGGGAAGGGCAAGGTCGTCGATGCACTTGCAAAAACCTATGACTATGTCGTGCGCTATCAAGGCGGGCATAATGCCGGACATACAATCGTAGTCAATGGACAAAAGATAGCTCTACACCTTATCCCATCAGGGATTTTGTATCCGCATTGCAAAAACATTATCGGCAATGGTGTAGTGATCGATCCTAGCGCGCTCTTGCAAGAGCTAAAGCCATTTGAAGGTTTGCAAGGGCGGCTTTTTATCAGTGATAAGGCACACATTATCCTACCCTACCATAGTATGCTTGATAAAGCAAGGGAACTAAGCAAAAAAGATAAGGCGATCGGCACGACTGGCAAAGGTATAGGACCAGCTTATACAGACAAGATCGCGCGCAATGGGATTAGAATGAATGACTTGCGAGATTTTAGAACTTTGGAGCGCAAGATCGTTGCCAATCTGCAAGATATGCAGATTTTGCAAGATGCCTATGAGTTTGCGCTGCCTAGTTTAGAATCTATAATGAGCGAGTTAGAATCTAATGCAAAAGTGCTGCTGCCATTTGTGTGTGATACCACACAACTTTTGTGGCAAGCACAGGAATCAGGCAAGAAGATTCTGTGTGAAGGAGCACAGGGCAGTATGCTAGATATTGATCATGGCACCTATCCGTTTGTCACCAGCTCCAACACCACCGCTTCAGGCGCATGCAGCGGCACGGGACTAGCCCCACGTGATATTAATGAAGTGATAGGGATTGCTAAAGCATATTGCACCAGAGTGGGCAATGGTGTGTTTCCCACAGAGGATTTTAGTGAGAGTGGTGAGTATATGCGTCAGAGGGGTGCGGAGTTTGGCACGACGACAGGGCGGTCGCGACGATGTGGGTGGTTTGATGCGGTGGCAGTCAAATACGCGTGTCGCCTCAATGGTTGCACGAGCCTTAGCATTATGAAAATGGATGTGCTTGATGGATTAGATCGTATCAAAGTCTGCACAGCGTATGAATACAAAGGACAGAATATCACCTATATCCCCACAGACTATGAAAACGCCAAACCTATCTATACCGAGTTTGCCGGCTGGGATAGTGTGGCGGGCATACGCGATGAATCCGCACTCCCACAAAATGCAAAAACCTATATCGAGTTTTTGGAGCAGTTTGTGGGTGTGAGAATCTCCCTCATATCCACAAGCCCAGAGCGTGAAGATGTGATCATACGCTAAGGAGGAAGATTGAAGACGAAATTTAGCGCGATCCTTGATGTGCGCCATAAAGCACTCCAAAGCCATGAGCGCAAGATGATGCAGCACAACCTCCTCATCGCACAAAAACAAACCGAGATCGACGCATTTATGCACGATATAGCACAGGTGCAATTCCCAAAAATCGGGGATTTTGGCGCGTATCTTGCGCTTGCGGATACTAGAGACAGACTACTAGGACACGTCGATACTCTTCATGCCGAGCTTTCACAGCTTAAATCCCAAGCAAAAGCCCTGCGTGAGGAATATAAAACCCTCCATATCGAATACGAAAAAATCAAATATCTTGATACCAAAGAGCAAGAATCTAAGCTCAAAGCCATAAAAATTACGCAAGATAAGGAATTAGATGAGATTTCTATCATACTTCATCGCAGGGGAGTGGTATGAGAATAGTGCGATTATGTATGATTGCTATAGGCGTGGTGATAGCAGCACCGATTCAGAACTCACAAACCACCACACAATCGCAAAATACGCACTTGCTTGATTGTAATATTATCTTTGATCAGCGCAAAGACGAAATACGCCAAGAGCTCCAAGTCATCGATGAGCGACAGCAAGCCCTCCAAGTGCTCCAAAACGCCACGCAAGTGATATTAGAGGAAAAAAGCCGCAAGCTTAGCGAGCAAGAATCCCAGCTCAATCAAAAGATCTCGGAGTTTGAGAAGGCAAAAGAGCAGGCAAAAGCAGAATTTCAAAAACTCCAAGAACAAGCTGAGCTTGATATGAGGGCGCGTGAGGAGTATGTCCAAGACCTCATCGCCAAAAACGAAGAGCTCCTGCACAAAATGAAAAAGGGTGGGGACGATAAGATCACACAAAGCTACCAACAGATGAAAGAGGGCAAGTCCGCAGCGATTTTTGAACAAATGGCAGAAGAAGAGGTCGTAGAGATCCTCTCAAGTATGAATCCAAAAGATGTGAGCAAGATCCTCGCTAAAATGGACGCCCAAAAAGCCGCAGCGATCACACAAAAAATGCGTAAGCCACAGGGCGAGGAAGCAACAAATCTCCCGCCAGCACCCCAAGCCCCTAAAAGTGCGTTCGCAGATTCGTTGCAAGATCCACAAGGAGGGGTGCAAAATCCAGCGCAAGATTTAGAATCTAACCAAAATCCAGAATCTAACCCAACACAACCCAGATCATCAGAATCTACCCCACAATCCACCCAGCAAAACCAGCAAGAGATCCCAGCAGAGTGAGAGATCGATGTATCATTTGGTGATTATTAGTGTCAATGAGCCACTTTTAGCAGGATTATACACACAAGGGCACACAGAGGGGAGCAAGGATAAACACGCACAAAAAATGCGAACACCAGAGGCGCACACACCAGAAGAAAGCACACTAGATTCACACAATAATCTAAAACTATGCAAAGAATATAGATTCTATGGACACACCACTCACGCGCTTAATGAGCTTTTTAGCGCGCTTTTTAGCGAGGGTGTGAGCGTGCGCAAGATCTACTACGCACGCGGTCCCGGGCGATTTAGCGCGCTCAAAGCCACGCATATTTACTTGCACACGCTCTCTCAAACAAAAGGCTATGAGCTCTTGAGCACGCAAAGTTTCGCGTTTAATGGCAATAACCCCATTCACGCCTTTGCTAATAAATATTTTGTACTCCATAATGGTGAGATTGTCTTAGAATCTAATCACAAAGCCACGGAGTTTATGCTACCCCAGATTCTATATCCCCAAGAATTTGGGCGTGAGAATACCCCGCTGTATGTCTTGCCAGCAGTATGAAAGGTAATGTCATGAAATCTACAATGAATCTCATCGTCCCCGCCACAAGCGCAAATCTCGGTCCGGGCTTTGATTCTCTAGGGTTAGCACTAGGTTTGTATAACAAAATCCAAATCACTCCAGCAAATATCACAAGTGTGCAGATCGTGGGCGAAGGCGAACAATATCTCAAACTCAAAGTGGATAATGTCTTTGTCAAGATTTTTTCACAGATTTTAGAGCGTTATGATAGGCAGGCGCGTTGCAAGTTTTTGTTTGAAAACACCATACCTGTCTCGCGCGGGCTTGGCTCAAGCTCGGCGGTAATCGTGAGTGCGATCTATGCGGCGCTAAGATATGTGGGAGAGCCTATTGATAAACAAAAGATTCTAAACCTCGCCATAGAATACGAAAACCACCCAGACAATATCACACCAGCGGTTTTTGGGGGCTTTAATGTTGCGATTTTAGAACATTATGGCAATAAGATTCAGTCCCAAAATGTCGTGCATATCCGCGCGGATCTTCCGGATTCTATCCGTGCGGTGGTGGCGATCCCTATGCGCAGCGTCTCGACCAAATACTCTCGCAAAGCACTGCCCAAACACTATAGTCTTAAAGATTGTGTGTTTAATCTCTCACACTCCTCACTTCTAACAGCGGCATTTTTGCAACAGGATTGGGAAAAGTTACGTCTAGCAAGCCGCGATAGAATCCACCAAAACACGCGTATGAAAGCCATGCCTATGCTCTTTGGTCTGCAGAAAGCTGCCTTGGAGCATGGCGCGCTACTAAGCACACTAAGTGGCAGTGGATCGTCATTTCTAAATATCTGCTACAAGGACGATGCACATAATCTCGCACGCGTGCTAGAGCAAAATTTCCCAAAATGCCGCATACTCACGCTGGAGTTTGACAATCTGGGTGTTAGAGAATTTTAATTAGAATGTTGGTATAATGATGAGAAATCCCAAACAAACAAGAATGTGCGTGGCTTGCAGAGCGCGGTTTTTGCAAGATGAGTTGCAACGATTTCAGGTCGTGCAAAATGCCTTGTGTGCATTTAGTGGTGCGGGCAGGAGCATATATCTTTGTGCGCGATGCTACAATGACACAAAGATGATGCGTGGAGTGATGAAGCGTTATAACATACAGCAAAACACAGAATCTAAAGGAGTATGAAGAGTATGGCAAAAGTGAGATTGACAAAAGTAGCGGAAGAATGCGCCAAAACCACCAAAGAGGTTTTTGAAAAAGCTCTTGAGATGGGCTTAGATGTCAAGACGACTTCTTCAAGCATCACAGAGGAAGAAGCAGGTGCGCTGTATGAGTTTTTATCCACGGGGATTAACCCCAATCCTCCTAAGCCAAAAGCCCCTACAAAAGAAAAATCCTCCGCTAAAAAAACGACCGCCAAACCAAAGAGCACCAAAGCTCCTAAAGCTGCGCAAGAAGTGCAAGAACCTACAGATCCACAGGAAGCTCCCAAAGCAAAGCCATCAGAGCCAAAAAAGGTGCTAGATTCTGAATCTATCCCAGAGCCGAGCAAGGAACCACCCAAAAAGGGACTTCGAATCGTGCGCAAAAACGATCAGATCAAGCCTACCCAGCCACAACCTAAACAAACCTCATCTATCAGCTACAAAGAGTTGCTAGCCCAAACCCAAGATGACGAATACAAAACCAAACCCAAAAAATCGCCCAAAGCCCGCCCTGCACACAAACATAGCGATGAGCATAAAATCGATATTTTGGAGGATAGAGAAATCACCTTTGAGCGCGATTATGATGATGAGCAAGATGAGATTATGCTCTTTGACCTCAATGAACGCGAGGTGCGCGATGAGGAAGAGGAAAATAGACTAAAACAGGCCATCACCGATCGCGTACAAGTGCATAAAAAGAGTCCATGGATGAATGAAGGCTCTATCCGCCGCGGTAGCAGAAAAAATAAAAAATATCAGCCAAAAGAACCACCAAAGGAGCTTAAAAGTGTTATCACGATCCCCGAGGAAGTGCGTGTGTATGAGTTTGCCGAGCTCTCTGGTAGGGAGCTAAAAGATGTGATTAAGGTGCTTTTTGATCTTGGGGTGATGGCGACTAAAAACGACTTTTTGGACAAAGATTCTATTGAGATTCTCGCCGAGGAATTCAAAATCGAAGTTTCTATACTTGATCAAAAAAGCAGCTTTGAAGTCGTGTATGAAGAAAACACAGACTCACTTAAAGAACGCCCACCGGTAGTGACGATTATGGGGCATGTCGATCATGGCAAAACCTCGCTGCTTGATTATATCCGAAACTCACGCATAGCACACAAGGAAGCCGGCGGAATCACGCAGCACATCGGCGCGTATATGGTGCAAAAAGACAACAAAATTATAAGCTTTATCGATACGCCCGGGCATGAGGCTTTTAGCAGTATGCGCAGTCGTGGCGCGCAGGTAACAGATATCGCTATCATCGTGATTGCGGCAGATGATGGTGTGAAACCCCAAACCATAGAAGCGCTCAACCACGCCAGGGCAGCGGGTGTGCAGATCATCATCGCGATGAATAAAATGGACAAAGAAAATATCAATCCCGACAAGCTTAAAGCCGAGTGTGCCGAGCTAGGATTTACCCCAAATGACTGGGGTGGGGACTATGAGTTTATTCCCATTTCGGCTAAAACCGGCTTGGGCGTGGATACGCTACTAGAGACTATCCTCATACAAGCCCAGCTCCTAGAACTCAAAGCCGCTAGCGAGGGCAAAGCAAAAGCTGTAGTGCTAGAGGGGAGTTTGGAAAAAGGCAGAGGACCTGTGGCGACTATCATCGTGCAAAGCGGGACTTTGCAAGTGGGAGATTCTGTAGTGGCAGGGACAGCTTTTGGGCGCATACGCGCTATGAATGACGATCTAGGACGCGCAGTCAAATCTCTCACACCATCCAGCGTCGCACAGATCGTGGGACTATCCGAAGTGCCAGAGGCAGGTAGCACGCTCGTGGCATTAGATAGTGAAGCACAGGCGAGGGAATACGCTCAAAAGCGCGCCTCATATTTGCGTCAAAAAGAACTTAGTAAAAGCACAAAGGTTACTTTTGAAGAATTGGGCGATATGGTGGCACAAGGTAATCTTGCTGTGCTACCAGTGATCGTCAAAGCCGATACGCAAGGCAGTCTTGAAGCGATTAAAGCGAGTTTGGAAGGACTTAGCAATGATGAAGTGCGTGTAAATATCGTGAGTGCAAGCGTGGGTGGGATCACCGAGGGCGATGTGTCGCTAGCAAGCGCGAGCGAAAATAGTTTCATACTTGGATTTAATGTCCGTCCCACAGGTAATGTAAAAGCCAAGGCGAAAGAGCTTAGTATCGAGATTAAAACCTATTCAGTGATTTATGCCTTGCTTGATGAGATTAAAGGGCTTGTATTTGGAATGATGAGTCCTGTGATACGCGAGGAGGATACCGGACAAGCACAAGTGCGTGAGACTTTCACGATCCCCAAAGTCGGTGTGGTCGCAGGCTGTATGGTCGTAGATGGCACGATCACACGCGGGATCAAGGTGCGCCTCATACGCGATGGCGTAGTAGTGCATACCGGGCAGATCGCCTCACTCAAGCGGTTTAAAGATGATGTCAAAGAAGTGAGCAAGGGCTATGAATGCGGGATAATGCTTGAAAACTACAATGATGTGCGCGTGGGTGATGTGTTTGAAACATTTAGGGAAGTTAAAGTCAATGCACAAATTTAATGAGAATACCAATATGATTGCGAGCGTAGGGGCTTTGGTTTTTTATCAAAGGCAAATTACATTAGCAATAGGCTCTAAGTAAGAAGCAAGTGAAGGTTTGCTAGGATTTCCTAAAACTCCTCAAGGAAGCGCAATGGGAATTTTTGTCTGTGGTGATGTCGTGAGTAGCAAGCGTATCAAAGTGTGTCCGGAGCTAGCGCAGCTTATTAGCGCAAACCTAAGCTTTTGCAATCTCGAAGCACCCATTAGCGGAGTT
>CALVBL010000028.1 GCA_944325775.1 uncultured Helicobacter sp. | reverse complement strand
AGCTCGTTTTGATCCACGCGATCGTTGAGTTCATCGATTTGCTGTTGCAATGATTTCTCGGCAGCTAGTAGCGGAGAAAGCGCAAGCAAAGATGTGAGAAGTATCCCTTTTAGTTTCATCTAAACTCCTTTGTTGGTTGTTTTTGTAGGATTAATGCTTGTCTGTGAGGGGGTAGCATAAAATACTAAACCAAACACAAAACAAAACGCCTCATTGTATTCCCCCACCCTTAGAATAACCTTAAAAAAGAGGAAAAATGTGCAAGAGCATGGTGGAGAATGTGAAAAATAAACAGCAAGAATCTACACGCTAATATTTAGCAGTCCATCGTAGTATTCTTTGTATTCTTCTTTGTTTCCTTGTGCTGGAGCTTGCGCGCCCTGTTTTTGTTTAGAATCTTTAGAATCTTTCTCAAAGCCCTGTTGCGCGCTATTTGATCCATTGGATCCGTCTTTATCCACCTTGGGTGAAGGCTGGGCGGGATTGGTGTGTGCGATTTCTTGGAGCTTGCGCTCAAACTCACCTTTGTTGGCTTCTAGCAGCACATCAGGGCGTGCCTGTGCAGCGGCGTGCTGCACCGCGCTCGTCTGGGAGTTTTGATTGATATAGGTGATATTTCCGACTAAGCTTACTGCCATTGCAACCTCCTTGTGCTTTGCTTGAGCACTCTATTTGCTATACTCTAGGCTTTGGTATTTGCCATACACCACATTCGCGCCTTGGGTGATTTTGACAAACTTGCGTCTTGTATAATCGACACGGAATCTCCCTGTTTTAACGCCACACAGCCCCACGAGGATCTCACCTGCCTTGCTTATAACCTCATCGCGCGCTTTTGCCTTACCACAAAAGATGATCATATGCGAGCTTGGAATATCGCAGATGTGCAGCCATATATCCTCACCGCTCGCACTTTTGAGCAATGCAAGATTCTGTGTAGAGTTTTTACCCACACCAATTTTCATTCCATTGATGAAAAAGACTTCAAAATTTTGGTGTTTTTTGAGTTTTTTGTGGGATTTGGGCGGGCTAAAGATCTTGAGATCGGCAAGCGTCTGGGCATTTTCAATCAGCGACTTTTGGGCGTTCAAAAACTGCAGAGAGCTCTCAAGGTTTTGAATCTGCAAGTGTAGATTTTGCGCCTTTTTGGCGGATTTTTTGCTTAGGGCAAAGTATCGCTGGGCAAGCTGAGAAAAGCTCGCTGTCCGCTCTAGGATAGGGATTTGCACGCATTGTTTAGAATCTAGCCCCGCAGAATCTAAGCACGATAAAGATATACAATCCCTGTGTATATCCTCGCTATCAAGCTCGTGCAAATGCGCTGTGATCGTGTGCGCATAGAGACTATAGCGCGCTGCAAGCTCCTTAAGCGCACTTGTCTTTGGGATCTCTTGCAAAAGCTGCTTAATGTTTGTCTCTTTAGATTCTATGGATTTGAGTTGCTGGGCTTTAGCCGTGTGCAAAAGACGATCTGTGCGATTATGATATAGCTCCTCTAGTAGCTCATCGCTCACGGCTACTATCTCGCTGGGCTTTGGATTTGTCGGCTGTGGGAGCGGATCTAGGGGTTTGCCTACGCGCACGGGGCGTATGGATTCACTAATGTGGCGCAGTGCTTCGATCACCACGCGCTTGCTATCAAGCAAGATCGCGTTTGTGTGCTTGCCGGTAAATTCCAGCTCGAGGGTAAATTCTTGCTTTTTATATGCGTTTTGTGGTGTGAATCGCAGCTGCAAGATTCTATTATCCCCATCGACTTGGCTTTTTAGTAAGCGTGCGTTGTGGCAAAGTCCCAGCTTGATGTCAAAGGGTGCGTGATAGCTCTTAACCCCCAAAATCGCCTCTTTAGCGCAAAATATCATACTCTGTGATCGCGTAAGATCGAGATAAAACACCTTGCCTTCAAGGTTTAGCGCAAGTAGGTTGTCATCGACGCGCCGACACCAATATATCTTGCTAAAGCATGAAAAGTGCGCGCTAATACCCTTTAGCAGCCCTAGATTCATACCTTGATACCATTTTTGGCAAGCACACCTTTGGCAAACTCCAGCGCTTCTTTGCTCACCTGTGAGCCGCTAATCATACGCGCGATCTCCTCGATACGCCCTTGTGTGTCAAGCAGCTTCACATTACTAAGCGCACCATCTCTATACACCAAATAGTGATGATCGGCTAGGGTAGGCATATGTGGCTGATGAGAGATCGCAAAGATCTGATAAGAGATTGAGAGTTTTTTGAGGATTTTTGCCACGCCTTCACTCTCTTCACCGCTTAAGTTCGCATCGATCTCATCAAGCACCAAAAGCCCAGCACGCGGACTAATGGAGACATCAAGGCACATAAGTCCAAGTCGCGCGCGATTGTATTCTCCAGCACTCAAAGTATTAATCGCGCTGCCACCTAGTGTGAAACTCACTGCACTAATCCCACTACCCTCAAGCGCCTTGGTCGTGATCTCTACGCATAGATTTTTAAGTCGTAGCTCCTGCATAATCGTGCTTAGCTCATTTTCAAAGGCTGTTTTAGATTCTATACGTCTTGTGTGCAACTCTTGCGCGAGGGATTCTAGCTCATTTTGCAAACGTGCTTGGGATTTTTGTAGCTCTTGTTTGTCAAATGCCATATTTTCATATTGGGCGAGCTTTTGCTTCTGCGTGGCGAGGTGTGTGAGTGCGGCGTCTATGCTGCCGTATTTACGCAATACTTCGGAGAGGTCGCCGATACGATTGAGCAGAGATTCTGGATTGACATCTTCGAGTGATTGGAGCTGTTGCTCTTTGGATTCTAAAAGTGCTTCTAGCTCGCTAAGCCCGTCAAAAAACATCGGACATGGCTCGTCTATGAGATTCAAAAAACTATCCACACAGCCAAGATTTTGCAGCGCTGTGCGGACATTTCCGATCTCTTGGGCGATCTTTTCTTGGCGTGAGAGAGTTTTTTTGAGCTCTAGTAGCTCCTCGTATTCGCCCTCTTTGGGCGCGATAGATTCTATCTTGTTGATTTCAAATTCTGCGATTTCTTTGAGGGTTTGTATTTGGGATTCTTGCGCGCTAAGCTCATTTAGCTCGCGTGTAATTTCTTGCAAAGTGGCAAATTTCTGCTTGCATAGTTGGAGATTTTGCGCGTGGCTAGGACTTTTAAGCGCGATAAAATTATCTAAGATTCGCAAGATATTTGCTGGTTTCAAATCCTCATCGCCCTTCGCACTAATATGCTTGCCAAAGCCCGATACAAGCTCGCCTAAGCGTTTTTTAGAGCTGGATTGGTGGTTGAGAAAATAGCGCACCTTGTCCTTGCGCAGGATACTTAACACAATCTCATCATCGCCCTCTTCTAGGAGGTTTTCAAGTTCTGGAGTGATTTGCACCGCATCTAGTGTGATGTTTGCCTCGATCAAGTCCGCATTAGAATCTTTAATCCCAAAAATCGCGAGCAAAGATTCCATAAACACCGACTTTCCGCTTCCGCTACTTCCGCTAAAGACATTAAATCCGCCAAAAAGCTCAAGCTCTAGGAGCTTGAAAGCCGGGGAGTTATTGATCAAAATTCGTCGTATCATAGCTCACCCCATTTAAATTTCTCACGCAAGATCTGAAAATAGTTGCGCTCTTTGGGATAGATGAGATGCGCGTATTGAGGGGATTGCTGGATTAAGATTCTATCTTGGGGGAGGATATCGATGCTCTCTTGTCCATCGATGATGAGTAATGCCTTTTCACGCACGCCAAACTCTAGCTTCACGTCGCTATCCACGATCAGTGGGCGCTGTGTGAGAGAATGCGGCGCTACGGGCGTGAGTAGGATATTTTTGCAATGCGGATACACCACCGAGCCACCCACAGAGATATTATAGGCTGTAGATCCCGTAGGCGTGCCCACGATAAGTGAATCACAAAAATAGGTATTAAAGCTCCAACCATCGATTTTAGCCTCGATATCGATGAGTCCAGAGAGCGTTTGCTTGGAGATAAGAAATTCATTGAGTGCGAAGAGATTGCAATAAGGCTTCTCATCACGCACGATACTGCACTCAAGCATCATATGGGCTTGCAGGTCGTATGTGGCGTTGGTAAGATGTGGGAGGAAAGATTCTAGTTCGCTTGGCATAATCGCGGTCAAAAACCCAAGCCTACCAGTGTTTATCCCCATACACGCGATGTTTTTACCATAGCAGCGGCGCACCATCGCGATCAGTGTGCCATCGCCCCCGATAGAGAGCAAAATATCGCTCCACTCCACGAGTGTGGCAAAATCCACGCCCCTAAGTCCGATCATCGCCGCACTGATAGAATCTAGCTTCATCTCTATGCTGTGCGCAGCAAACACTGCGCTGATAGATTCAAAGACTTCTTTGAGATCTGGGCTTGATGGGCGCAAGATCACGCCGATCTTGGCGACTTTGATAATCTCTGGCATATACGCTTAGTTTTTTACCACATAATACGCTTTTACGACAAATCCGCGTTTGTTTGGCACTTGCTGTGAGAGTCCTTCAAACACCGCGATATGTGGCGCGTTTTGGCGCACATAGAGTATCGCCTCTCTAGCGCGGAAGCTTGCTAAACCCTCTTGCTTGAGCTCTGGGCTATTGCCACCATAAGGGCGCGTATCCACGATCCCGCTCACTTCGATCGCCACGACTTTTTTGTCCTCTAGAGCGTGCTTTAGTCCTTCAGCAAGTGTTTGCTGGCATTTTTTGTTGAGATTCCATTTGCCCACAGGCATAATGGCACATTCGCTCACGAGCAGCTCTTGGGGCTTTATCACATAGCCAAGTGTCAAAGACACATTATCTCTTTCGCTTTGCAATGCTTTGGCTTGGGATTCTAGCCGCTTGATCTGCTCATCTTTAGCGTCCTCTTGAGAGCTTTGGCGCGAAAACTCCACGCCCTTTTGCTCCAACACCGCATCTTGTGATCCAAGCAAGATGTAATAAATCGCACCAAGTATGATGAGTAAAATCACTGCTCCAAGCGTGAGATATAGCCCTGCCTTACCTTTTTTTCGTGTTTCCATAAGCATTCCTTTGTGTCAAGTCGCTGTATTGTAGCAGATTTAGATGTAAAGCCAAATTAACTCTATTATTTTCATGTAATTTACCTGCGGCAAATTAGTATCGCTCGACTAGGGTGAACCCAGCTTCACTCCGCTTACGCGTTCATACATAGATTTTATTTCTCTCATATCTCTAGAGCTTGCGTGATAGTGCAAACTTTAGCAATCTTTTGAGCGATGATCATAAGATCTTGTGGGCTTAAATCCATAAAGCTGATACTAAGCAATTCGCGACAATGCGCCTCTGTGAATCCAAGCTCTCCTAGCACAAACGATGGTCTAAAGTTCCCTAGCAGACAATCCATGCCATTTATCACGACGACATCTTCTAGTAGTAGGCTTTGGGCTAGCACGCGTGCCTTTGCTCCAAACACACGCAGAGCGAGGCAATTCCCCAAACATGTCTCCAGCGGTGCAAACACCCCCACACGTTCCCCCAATAGATCCTGCAAATACCTAAACAATAGTGCATTATGCCCACTAGCACAATACTCCCACAAATACTTATCTTGTCTAAGCTGCTCACACACATAGAGCAAAGAGGGCATAAACCCACTAGGTATGGGCGTATCCAAATACGGCGCGAGGCTATCTAGTGAGTGTGCCACAAACCCACTGCCGGGCATAAGCCCTATGCGCTCTCCGCTAGCCACAAGGGCGATGCGAGGGTGTGAGAGCGTAGCGATGATCTCCCACGCGCCTACTTGCAAAAGCGCGGAAATCTCTACAAACAGCACATACTCCCGCCCTGTAGAATCCAGCGCGCTCACGATCTCTAAGATTGGATTGAGATTCAAAACATCTTCATTAACATAGGGAACAAAATAGTATCGTGCATCGAGTGCGCGCACAGATTCGGGCGTGGGGACGATGAGCTTTTGCAGATCGCCAAATAGCCCAAAGCTCTGATACGCTGCTTGCGAAAAGCCCACACTTAGCGCGCTCTGTGCCGCTCCAAGCCTAAGCAATAACGCGCTAAACGCTTCCCAACCACAGCCCCAAAACTGCACCCACTCATGCCCAAATATCTCGCCTATGCGCTTTTGCATATCTTTGGTGTGTTTAGAATCCTCCATACTAAAAGGGTTTGGGATCGCATATGCTTTATTTGCTACGATCGCGCACGCTTCTTTGTTGCGCGGGGGGTTGGGTAGATAGTCGAGGTGGTACATTGTGCTCCTTTCGTGTTAGTTTAGAATCTGTGAATTTAGAATCTAAATCTTTGAGATTTTGAATCTGCTCTAGATTCTGCGCTTGGCTTGCTGGGCATTCTAAGATTTTGAATGAAAAATGTGGGTTGCAAGAAAAGTGCGAGGGAGTTACCTAGTCGGCAATGACTCGCAGTCTTTTGCGCCGTTTTCGCATTTATCGAGGAAAACTACATATCTCAAACACCCATCAGATTCTAGGATAGCCCATAACGCAATACCCTCCTGTTTTCGCCATCTTTACTAATATCCCCAAACTTATCAAGATATTCCAAATAATTGATGAGATATTTGCGGCTTAGCGGCAGCACAGAGCGCAGCAGTGCGATGTCGATATAGCCATGCGTGTGGATAATCTCGCGCATGATCGCCGTGAGCTTGCTCATAGAATCTGTCGTGATAAAGAGATTATGCGCTACGCGTAGCACCTTTTGGGATTTGCTCAAACGTTTTAGAATCTTATCGCCAAGCTTGCGATCTATCTCAAGACTATCATAGAGGTTATAGGGTGCTATGGGCGCATAGCCCTGCTCGCTTAGTAGCGTATAGATCCGATCTTCCAAAAACTCCTCTATATCGTCAATGCCATTGTTTTTTGCCAAAAATAGTGAATCTCGCTGGAGGATAAATCTCTGTGCTACAAGCTCACTAAGTGCGCTTTGTAGCAGCTGCAGAGACGCCCATTTGTATTTGAGCTGTAGGCTCTGGGCAGAGAGCAAGGCGTGTTTGTTTTTGATAAAAATATCCAAAATCGCGTTTTTGAGCCACTCGATCTCACTCATCGGATACGCCACAAGCTCCCTTTGGTCAAAAAACACCGCGCCTTCCTCGTGCAGATTCTGCAAAATCACGCTACTCTCTTGGTGGCTAAGCCCAAATCGCTGTGTAGAGCTCACCACGCCAAAGCCATGCCTATGGATATGTGTGAGGATCTTAAAGGCTTGTGGAAAATCACGCTTCACAAGAGCTTGGAGCAATGGAATCTTTGTCTTTTTCTTGATAGGGTCATTGATGGGGTTTAGCACCACGCCCCCACCCACGCTGACATTGCCATCACGCAGGATAAAAGGCTGCATAAAAAGTGCGAAAATAGGCTCTTTAGAGCTCAAAGAGCATAGCCCATCATCTAGGATATTGAGCCGCACGCTCAAGTGCCGCGCACCGATGTAGAGTTCATAGTTGGCATTATGTCTTAGATTCATACCCTCAAAGCAGCGCACCCACACATCGATGAGATTTGCTCCGCGCACGAAGCCCTTTTGCGTGAGCAAAAAGCCCCTTTGCAGTTCGTGAGGGTTCGTGTGCGTGAGATTGAGCGCGACACGATGTGAGGGTGTGGCGTGCGCGTGATCCTCATCGTGAATCTGCAGATTGCGCACTTGGACTTGTTTTTGAATCTCACAGATAAGGAGATCTTGGGATTTAGCGATCTCACCACTCACGAGTGTGCCAGTCACCACGCACCCAGCCCCCGCCACGCTAAAGGCTCTATCGATATAATACACCACCATACCATAGTCGCGCCTTTTGGGCTTGGGGAGGGTTTGGAGCAGAGTGATGAGCGGATCAATGTAGGGATTGCGCGTAGATTCTGCACTCCCTAGCAGGCTAAAGGGCATAATCTCA
This sequence comes from uncultured Helicobacter sp., assembly GCA_944325775.1. GTDB lineage: Bacteria > Campylobacterota > Campylobacteria > Campylobacterales > Helicobacteraceae > Helicobacter_F. Next base: position 10,914 of record CALVBL010000028.1, on the reverse strand, counting down.
ACAAGCGCGATCGTATGCGCGCTAAAAAGCTCTGTGATCTCTGCTTTGCGCTGGGCGATGAGTGTGGATGTGGCTTTGTCAGCCTTGCTAAGGACACACACACATTGTGTGATCCCTAGCATATCAGCGATGGCAAGGTGCTCGCGCGTCTGTGGCATAATCCCATCATCAGCCGCTACCACGAGCAACAATACATCGATCCCATACGCCCCGGCGATCATTTGTCTGATGAGCTTCTCATGTCCGGGCACATCGATAAAGGCGATATTACGCGTAGGTGTGCGAAGGTGCGAAAAACTCAAATCCAATGTGATTCCGCGCTCCTTTTCTTCTTGCATTCTATCACCATCAAAACCATTGAGTGCGCGGATAAGCGAGGTTTTGCCATGATCGATATGCCCGGCTAAGCCCACGATGATGTCGTTATGGGTATGCGTATCGCTCTTGGTGTCGCTATTTGTAGGCTTGTTTGGATTTTCAGACATGGCTTAGTCCTTTGTGGATTGGCTAGATTCTATCGTGCTTAGTGCTTGGCAAATGCGCTCTATATCACCCTCTAGTAATGTCCGCACATCGATGAGTACCTGCTCTTTGCTCACTCTTGTGATGATGTGAAACTCCCTGCGCAAGCGAGATTCTAAGACATTGGCTTTGAGTGTGTCGCTTGTCAGTGCGATCGCCATACTCGCAAACACTCTATCGGGCAAGCTCCCCCCACCCGCTAGAGAATCCACCTCCACAATCTGCGCGGATATGTGTTTAAGTGCGTGAGATTCTATCATTTGGAGCAGGCTTTGGGCGCGTTGGTGCAGGGTATCGCGTGTGAGTGTGAGCATAGAGAGTGTGGGGATAGAATCTAGCTCATCGTGCAGATACGCCTCTAGTGTCGCTTGCAGTGTGCTAATGCATAGCTTATCCACGCGCAAGGCACGCAAGAGATGATTTGCCTTGAGTGCGGCGATGAGTTCGGGCTTGCCCGCGATGATCCCCACCTGTGATGCACCAAAGAGCTTATCTCCACTAAAGCTTAGGAGTGATGGTGGTGAGGCAAAAATCTCATACAATGTCGGCTCGGCTTGCGCGCCAGCCACATAGTGCGCGCCCGCTATATCCGCCACGCACCCACTTCCTAAATCATAATAATCAATCAGTCCATTTGAGCGTGCCAATGCGCTTAGCTCACGCATATCCACTTCCTCACAGAATCCAATCTGGGCGAAATTGCTCTTGTGGGCTTTCATCAGCATAGCGGTGTTTGGAGAGATGGCGCGCTCATAGTCGCACAGATGTGTTTTGTTCGTCGCGCCCACCTCGATGAGTAGGCTACCGGCGGATTTCATCACTTCGGGTATGCGAAACTCCCCGCCGATTTCGATAAGCTCCCCGCGCGAGATGATCACTTCTTTGTCCCTAGCGAAAGTGTTTAAGATGAGTAGCACCGCTGCGGCATTGTTATTGACAAGCAAAAACTCATATTCTGGGCAAAAGAGAGCTTTGAGCAGGGCGTTGGCGTGGGTATAGCGGCTGGAACGTTTGCCTTGGGCGATGTCGTATTCTAGACTGCAGTAGCGCGTGAGAATCGGACGTATCCGATCTAAGAGTGCTGGGGCAAACACGCTCCTGCCTAGGTTGGTCTGGAGCACTACACCGCTGGCATTAACCACAGGCACAAGCGAGGGGGTTAGATGTGCGTGGTAGTCGTGCGCGATAGATTCTACAAGAGCGTGGGTAAAATGCGATGTAAGAGTAGCGCGCGAATCTAGTGTGTGGGTGGATTGGCTATTTTCTGGGCATTTTAGGTGCGCGAGGGATTCTGATAGCTTTGGGTACGTGGTGGCTAGGGAGTGCGCGAGGATAGAGCGGCGCAGGGCATCTAAGTGCTGCTGGATAAGGGGTTTTAGGATACGGGGATTGAGCGCACTTAAGTGCGGGTGCGAGAGCAAGACATCGACTTTGGGTAGGGCTTGTAGAAGTTTGTGGGTTTGTGTGTGCATAACTTACACCTTTTTAGCTTTTGAGACTAATTATAGCAGAATCTTAGACTTTAGAATAGTATATATTCGCGAAAGCGGAAGTGAGCGGCAATCCACTTGCCGCGAGTGATAGCAAGTTTGCGACACGCAAACTTGCATCAATATCAAAAGAGAGGCTTAGAAATCGTAGCGGATCTCAAAGCGAGCTTTGCCATAATTCACATCGCCGACATTGCGACCATACATAGCTACTGCCGTTACATTTTTGATAGGTTTGTAGGTAAGTGATGGTGCGATCTCATGGAATGTGATACCTTTGCCAGAGAGTGCGTTAGCTGCCTGCAAGTCTGAGACTACATTGGTCACAAATGGATAGTTGTTGTTGCCTGTGATATAGGAGTAATCAAGTCCGATTTTCCATGCTTTGCTTAATGCATAATCGATAGCAAAATACGCTACCTGAATGCTTGTGCCGCTCAATCCACCTGCACCCATGAAGCCAAAGCCCTCATTGGTCGCATCGTAGTTGCTATTCCAGAATTTACCTGCCATATCTAGCCCGCCTTTGACATCAAGCAATGTGCCATAGCCATCGCCAAAGCTTCCGATATAGCCGAGCTTAGCAGATACTGGAGCTTCTTTGTCTTTGTAGCCGATTTGGATATTATACATACCTCTACTTTTTGCCCATTCACTATTGTCAAAACCTTGATAACCACCGGTTGGCTGTCCAACAACATTCCAGTTGCTACCTGTAATATTGACACTTCCATTACCTGTGCCACTGCCACCTGTCATAAAGTTCTCATTGCTTGCCATACCAGCGGCAGAGACTTGTCCTAATACATAGAATCCGCCGAAGTCGTATTTCGCATCCACAAATGCGAGGTAGTCCAGAAGTCTATTAGCATGTCCCACAGCGGCATTGAAGCTAAAGCCACTATCAGCTACCTTGTCGCCCTTGATAGAGAGCATAATCAGATCGTTTCCAAGGCTTCCAGCATAAACATTGCCAGCTCCTAGATTTCCTAATCCTGAACCAGCTCTCATGTTATAGATTACATGGCTTGTGATCCAGCTATCGAAGTAATCTGCACCATAGGTGATACCACTGCTTGTTTTGAGTCGCGCCTTGCCCCCAGTACCTAAGTCTGTAGTCTTGTCTGCAAAGACATTATCGATATTGATACGCCCGACATTAAACTCTGCTTTAGTAGATTCAGTAACGATCTCTTTATTAACCGAGAAAGTCGCAACACCAAATCTATCGTTGTAGTTTTTACCATTGACTACCGCCATAGAGCCTTGCGCACCATAGTTTGTGCTAGATGTTGCAGTTGGGTTGCTTCCACCATAGTTAAACATAATCCCACCAGTGAAGCTCCAGCCATCGACTTTGCCAGAAGTGAGGTCGAGTTTCATTCTGTATTGTTGATCGGCACCTGTGCCGCCCGCACCATCGATAGTCGTGTAGCGACCAAACGCAAAGCCTTTTGCCTCCATACCATCAAAAAACCCGCTAAGTGTTTTTTTGGCTTCACTTGGAGCTTGAGTAGCCTCATCTGCTACAAGTAACCCAGATCCGAGCAAACCTGCCAAAACTAAAGAAATCTTGTTTCTCATTGCATTCCTCCCAAAATTTTGTTTTGAACAGAAATCAGTGTAACTATACTTTTGTAAAAACAATCTTAAGGGATTGTAAATAATTGGTAAATTACAGGGATTTGGTGAGAATCGCACTGGACTTTTAGCCTAGAGCCACAGCCCACACACGCGCATATATCGCAAATGTAGAGTATAGAATCCATGCGCGTGGTTTATAGGGTTACTTTATGTTACTTTTAGAATCTTAAGGTTTTGGAAATATCGGTTTGCACACTTTAAATGAGTGCATAAACAATAAATTTCTAAATCTAAATTTCTCGCATTCATCGCGTAAGTCCAAGCCACGAGCTAAAAATCACGCCATCTACGCCATCTTGCGCTAGATCGGCAATTTGCTCCTTGTGCGTGATGACACACAGCACTTTAGAATCTAGCATATAATTTTCAGCGATCCCTTGATAGAGTGTTGGGCTAGATTCTATAATGAGATAGGTGGGCTTGCAGCTCGCGCACAGCATAAACTCCACGATCTCCTCCACCCACACTGCACAAGGTATCTCGCATGTCACGCAATGCTTTAGCAGCGCAAGCTCTCTATCCTCACGCGCATAAAACCACACGATCTCATCATTCCTGCTTGTCGCAACCTCCTTAATCGTGCGGATATGTCGGAATCTAGGCGCACTCAAATGCTCATAGCCAAAGATGATCATCGCCTACCCCTTAGCCCTGCATTCTTTGGAGCAAAAAAACTTCTCGCCCACTCGCATTCCCTCGCGTTCGGAGACAAATACCCCGCACACACAGCACTCTCGCATAATCTCGCTTGGCAGGTCTTTGCGTGATTTGCGCGAGGCTTTGGACGCGCTAGAGCTCAAACTCGGGCGCAGTAGCAAAAACCACACCACCACAAAAAGTGCCACGATAATAATCAAAAATTTCATCTCTCACCCCTTTTTATAAAAGTAGATTCTATCATTTCGGCTAAAACACTCTTCAATGCTCATAATGGGCATTTCTTTTTTGAAATTTGATCCTTTAAAAAGCAAATAATGCCCATTATGGCTTAAAAATTTGTGTCCATAGTGCATGATCTCCTCCGCACTCATCACTGCCCTTGAAGTGATGAGATCGATGTTATTGACCTCTGCGATGGGGATCTCTTGGATCCGCGATGCGAACACCTTCGCGTTGCTTAGCTCAAGCTGTGCGATGATATGTTGCAAAAACGCAAAGCGTTTCGCCCTAGGCTCTGTGAGGATAAATCGCACCTGTGGCAGCGCGATGGATAGCACAATCGCTGGGAATCCCCCGCCACTCCCTATATCCAGACAGCTTGTGAAACTATCCACAAAACGCAAGGGATAGAGCGAATCGATGATGTTTTCTTTGAGCGAATCTAGCGTGCTCGCTCCGCTAAGATTGTGAATCTTATTCCACTCTAAGAGCTTGGTGGCATACACACCTAGCTTGTTTATCCCCTCATCGCTTAGGGCAATCCCAAGCCCCAGACAATACTCCTGCACATCAGCCATTATCCCTATCGTATCTCTCTCGCACATCGCGTCTCCTTAGAGTATCAGCATACCATCGCCATAGGAAAAAAACCTATACTTATGCGCGATGGCACACTCATAGATTCTCATCACCTCTTCACGTCCCACAAACGCGCTCACAAGCATTAGCAAGGTGCTTTTGGGGAAATGGAAGTTGGTCAAAAGCGCGTCCATTCTTTGAGGCACATTGCCCGGATGTAGGAACAAATCGCACAAGCCTTGAGATTCTCTCACGCGCCAGAAATACTCCACCACACGCGCCGCAGTCGTGCCAATACACAGCAGCTTGGCATCTCCGGTGATCACATCGCGTGCTTGTGGCGTGAGTGCGTAAGATTCAGAATGCATATTATGGGTGCGTATGTCTTGGGATTGCACATTGGCAAATGTCCCCGCTCCCACATGCAGAGTTACGAAGCACACTTCATACAACGCCCGAATGCGCGCGAAATCCTCCTTACTAAAGTGTAGGCTCGCCGTGGGCGCAGCGACTGCCCCTGCATTGCTTGCAAATACGCTTTGATAATCTAGGCTATCTGCAAGTGTATCCTCGCGCTTGATATAAGGTGGCAGGGGTGTGTGTCCGCAAGATTCTAGCATTGCATACACCGCGCCTATCTCCAATGGTGCGCTAGAATCTGCACTCTCAAACTCCACCACGCGCATACCATTATCCAAAAGCTCTAGCACCCGCATACAAAAGCGCGTGGGACGCTTGGCAGTATCATGGATTCTAAACACTGCGCCCTGCTTAACCCTACCGCGTATTTGCACCACAAACTTTGTGCTAGATGTTTCGCTAGATTCGCCTCTCATATGGGTTGTGTGAAACAAAATCTCTCTTAGATTCTCATCGCGCGCTTCATTGCTCACTTTGTGCGCATATAGTCGTGCCTTGAGCACTTTGGTATCATTGCACACCAGCGTGTAATCCCGTGGCACAACATCACAAAAATCCCGAAAATGCCTATGCTCAATGTGGGCGCTATCACGATGATACACGAGTAGCCGTCCATCGCGACGTGGGTGCGTGGGGTGCATGGCGATGAGCTCTTGGGGCAGGGCATAGTCATAGCCGCAGAGGTTAAAGTCATTTGGGAGAGTGTGGGTGTGCATCAGACTAGGGATTTTGGATTGGGGCGTTGGACTTGCCTGTTTGCGCTTGTGAATCCTCTGAATCTTCTAAATCCTCTGGTATCTCCTTGGGCGCGGGATTGACAAAGCGTGCGATGATGATAGAAAGCCCATAGAGCCCCACAAGGGGGATTGCTAAAAACACCTGCGAGAGCACATCAGGAGGTGTGATGATCGCCGCGATGATAAAGATAATAACCACCGCGTATTTAAAGAAGTTTTTGAGACTTTTATCTGTGATCATACCCACCTTAGCCAAAAAATAGCTTAGCACAGGTAGCTCAAACGCGATCCCAAAGCCCACCACAAGGCGCGTGAAAAACATCACATAATTCTCCGCACTCAAACTCCCCTCAAACTTATCACTCCCAAAAAGCAGGACATTCTCAATCACCACAGGCAGCACGACATAATACGCAAAGCCCACACCACACGCAAACATCACGCTTGCAAATGCCACAAATGGCAGGACGATTTTTTTCTCGTGCTTATACAAGCCCGGCGCGATAAAAAGCCAAAACTGCCAAAAAATGATAGGCATAGACACCACAAGCGCGGCGAAAAACGCGACTTTGAGCGCGACAAAGATGTTTTCTAATATCGTGAGGGCGGCTAAGTGGGCTTTGATAGATTCATTCTCTAGCGCGCTATTGATGGGCGCAGCGACCCAGTCAAAGATCACACCCCAAAAGTTAAAACATATCCCAAAGCTCACCACCAGCACCGCCACGGAGATGATGAGTCGCTTGCGTAAATCTTGCAAATGAGGTTTTAGGTCTTCAAACATCGCTTAGGCTCCTTTGGGTGCGTTGGTGGGGTTGGTATCGATCGTGTTGGAGTGTGCGAACTCGCTTTGTGGGCTTTGTGAATCTTGGCGTATATCTTGATTTGTCGCATTAAGCGCGCTGTGTGTATGCTCCTCATCACTTGACTGAATCTCTGGGTGTGAATCCCGATCGCGTGATTCTTGGAGCTCTGCGTCTATTTGCGCACTTTGGAAGTTGAGGGATTCTAAGGCGCGAGATTCTGCACTTTTTTGTGGGTGCGTGGGGATAGGCTGATTGGTGGGGTTATTGAGCGAGAGGTTGCTTAGCTCTTTGAACTCTAAATCTTTTGTGAGTGAATCCACCTCGCTTTTTGCAGCATTGACATTGTCCTCAAAGAGCTTTTTATACTCTAGGGCTTCTTTTTTTAGTTCGCTTATCTGCACTTCCTTATCAAAGGTATCTTTGGCATCATTGATAGTCTTCTTGACCGCGCGCAGGAATTTCGTGATATCCACGATAGCCTGTGGTAGCTTATCTGGACCCAAAAAAATCACTGCCACCACCAAAATCACCACAATCTCAAAAATACCCACGCCAAACATTCTATGCCTTCCCTGAAAGAATCTATCGCCAAAAACAACGTTAAAAGGATTGTGAGATTGTAATACAAAAAACTTTAAAAAAGGGAGTTTGGTTGGAATTTCGCAAGAAACTAGGTTTTGTGTGTTCATTTCTTAGGTCTCTGTTGCTTTGCTTTCTATACTTTTTGAAGTCTTTTGCTCTTTAATTTCTAAGAATTCCACTCACGAATATTTCCTAGATTCACAAAATGTCTTGTTTTTGTAAAAGAAAAAGGTGTTCTCCTCGCACAGAATCTATTTTCTTTGATTTTTGTCTGTATTAATAGCAGAATCTAAAGCCTTAGATTCTGCTTAACTCCTGCTTATAAACTCATTTTTAGAATCTAGCAAAGCCTTACTTGGGTTTTACAAATCCATTACTTACTCGCGTAGCATGGTGAGCTTGGGTTTATGACATGCAAAAACACAACAAATTAGAATTTTTTCTTTTCTATCGTATCTTTGATATTTTTGGCGATTTCATCGATCTCGCCACTTGTTGCTTGCGTTTGCTCGATGATTACTAGATTTGCCTGCGCGCTTTGAGCCATATTCGCGCCCACTTCACTGATATGAGTGATCGCGCTTGTTTGGCTTTGGACGACTTCGCCCATTTCTACAATGCTTTGTGCTAGGGAGTTCGCGCTTACCTCGATTTGAGCTAGGCTCTTTTGGGTGGATTCAGCGAGTTTGCGCACTTCATCTGCCACCACAGCAAACCCACGCCCATGCTCCCCTGCACGCGCAGCTTCGATAGCGGCATTGAGAGCTAGGAGATTGGTTTGATCCGCGACATCCTTGGCTTTGACGCTTCTTAGGGTGAAAGCAGATGAGGGGGCGAGGTTGATTTGACATATTGATCCTTGATATAAATTGGGATAAATATTAATTGTAATACAAAAGTAAAAAAATGATGAGAATCTATTGGTGTTTTATGGTACACTGTAAATGGCTTGAGTGGGATTTACACATTATGTGTGTAGGTGAGTCCAAATGTGAAGATTAGTGATTTGCTAGAGAAATTACGTACACAGGATTTGTGTGTAAATTCTTTAATGCTCAAACAATGATAGTTTTATAAAAACAAGGAGAATATAATAATGGGCTTTCATGCAAAATGCGAGGATTGTGGTAATGATATGCACAAGGTTTGGGATACCTTATCTACTTGGCAAAGCGTCATGTCTGGAGGCATAGTCGAGTGTAAGCACTGCAAAGCACGGTATAAGTCCAAATACAAAACCTCATTTTTTGATGGATTGCTGCCGCTAGATGTAGTTTTTGTGCCAATTTTTGCGGTATTTTTTCTTGTGTTTTGGGGTGAGGGTCTCTTATTTACGCTTGTGTTTTCTCTTATCATCTATCAAGCTTGTATGCATATTGGGATATATTTTATGCCTCTACGCAAGATTAGTAAGGACGATGAGGAATTTTGGGACATAAAGCAAAAGGATTAGTGTATTAACTTAAACAAAATTAAAGATAAATTTTACACTTTACAAATATTTTTAGCTTAGAAATGATACAGAAATTATATTAGGGCTTTTGCATATCTAACTTTATCTTAATTTTACTCACTTTATTTTTACCAAGTATGAGAGGGCTTATTGTATTGTGTTATGCGACTTCATAGATTTTTGGTAAAATTTGTTAAAAAAGAAATTTAAATCTTATAATTATTAAGTGATATTAATTGCAAAATTTCAAAACCACCTTTATAGCAAAACTTTATCTCTTTAAGTTTTCTTTCATTTGTAGCTAAAAAGCTAGATAAATATCGCAAATATTTTTTGTTTTGACTTTTATTATAATATAATATAAAATATTATATTTATTAATCTTGATTCCAATCCACCCAAAAAGGACAAAAATGCCAAGACAAACACATAAAGGAGCACTTATGCAAACAACACCTCATAAAACCCTCATCTTACTCACCATTCTCTTGAGCGTCTTTGTCGTGCCAAGTAGCATTTCTGGCACTGCCATAGCCTTGCCTTACATCGCTAGAGATTTAGGCGATGAAGCTTCGCTTTTGCAATGGGTAGTCAATGCTTTTAATCTTTTCTTTGCCTGTTTTACGCTTATTTGGGGAAGTTTTAGCGATAGATTTGGTGCTACTAGGGCATTAAGATTTGGCGTAGGCTTATTTTTACTAGGCTCTTTAGTATCTAGCTTTGCGACTTCACTCATTATGCTAGATATTGGCAGGGCGGTAGCTGGTATTGGCGGTGCGAGTGTCTTTGCCTGTGGTTCGGCTATCTTAGTGAAAAGCTTTGATGAAAAAGAGCGACTGAAAGCCTTTGCCTTCTTTGGCACGACCGCTGGGCTAGGCATTACTTTAGGACCCACACTAAGCGGACTTTTAATCGACAGCTTCAAAGATATGGCTATTGGTAAAGCCATCATTTCGTGGCGTGCTATCTTTGCTTTGCATTTTATTATCCTAGCCCTTGTGTTGCTTTTGTCTAAAGTGCTGCCACAAGATAGCCACGATACACAAAATGAAGAAAGCTCTGTAAAATCCCGCTTTGATTATAGCGGTGCTATACTTTTTGTGCTTTGTATCTTTGGCTTAATGCTAAGTATCACGAGGCTTTCACACTTAGATTCTATAACTTTGGCGATTTTTCTCATAAGTCTAGTAAGTGGTATAGCCTTAGTGCTGCACCAAAAGCGTTTGCATAGCTTAGGATACACGCCTTTGCTAGACTTTGCCTTACTGAAAAATAGAGCATTCTTTGGTTTTAGCCTTGTGGCTGTGATTTCTGGCTTTAGCTTCGTGGTATTGCTGACTTATTTTCCTACCTTTTTGCAAGTTGTTTTTAGCTTTTCAGCTTCTTTTAGTGGCGTTTTTATGCTAAGTCTTACCACGCCTATGCTTTTTTGCCCCTTTTTAGTGGGTAAGCTTTTATCAAAAGGCGTGAATTCTAGACTACTTGCCCTTATTATGTCTCTTATGATGAGTGTGGGAATCTTTACTCTTTTAGCCTCGCTTTTGCTTGAAAATGAAAGTATGCAAATAGTTTGTATGATATTAAGCCTTTTTATTATCGGCTGTGGTATGGGCTTACATGCTGGAGGTATTGATAATCTTGCCCTATCAAGCCTAAAGGGTGAAAATGTGGGCTTAGGAGCAGGGCTGCTCAATACCCTAAGGCTAGGAAGCGAGAGTATAGGCGTGGCGTTGTATGCGTCTTTGATGGTGGTTTTTATAGCTATGGCAGGGCTTACAGATTCTCACACTAGGGCTTTAGCT
>CALVBL010000027.1 GCA_944325775.1 uncultured Helicobacter sp. | reverse complement strand
ATGCACTCAAAGAGGCGTTTGTCACGGTATTTGACTTCCCCATCACGATGCCTATGCCCTCGCCTGTGGATCAAGATTCTGGCAATTATCAAGGCAATGATGCCGATGAGACTACGCCTTCTTCTGGTCCTGTCGCAGAGACAAGCATACCTTCGGATATACAGGCTGACATCGGCGGGGTGCTAGAGCAGATAGATTCTGGGACTTTTTTGCGCCTGCCTAGTCAGATTTTGTTTGAGCCGGGCGTGGCAGAGATCACTAATAGTGATAATTTTACCTATTTAGAGAGGCTAGTAACCATCATCAAGGCATATCCGGAATATGTGCATTTAGATGTGCGCGGTTATACGGATAATTCCCCGCTAAGCCCACGATCGCCGTATAAAGACAACTACGAACTCTCAAGTGCGCGCGCGATCAATGTGATGCGTGAGCTCGTGCAAAAGGGCATACAGCCACATAGAATCTCCATATCTGGCTATGGACCATACGATCCTATCGCGCCAAACGATACACCACAAAATCGTGCCAAAAATAACCGCGTGGAGATCTTTTTTTTCGTGAGTAAGGCAAACGCACCTAAGATTCAATCGCTGCTAGAAAAGCAGTGAGTAGAAATACACAAACCCAAAGTTTTGTGATCAATTTGTGGCTAACTTATGGCTAAACTCGGTGTTTTTTGCTAGAATCTATGGTTTATTTCGGATTTTGGAGGGATTTGGGTGAGCAAGATTCGGCACTTTTTGACATTACGAGATTTTAGCAAAGATGAGATTTTAGAGATCATCGACCTTGCACTGCAAATCAAACAAGAATGGCGCGATCAAACACAGCCATTGTATTTAGAGCGAAAAACCTTAGGAATGGTGTTTGAAAAATCCTCTACGCGCACGCGTGTGAGCTTCGAAGCGGGGATTTACCAGCTTGGAGGTATGGGGATTTTCCTCTCAAACAAAGACATACAGCTTGGACGCGGCGAACCCATCAAAGACACTGCACGCGTGATAAGCTCTATGCTCGATATGGTGATGATGCGCACAGCAGAGCATTCAAGGATTGAGGAGTTTGCCCAATACTCTAGTGTGCCTGTGATCAATGGGCTTAGCGATGATTACCACCCCGTGCAGCTGATAGCTGACTATATGACAATGGTAGAGTGCGGGATCGCCATACCTCATAGCGCTAGATTCTATCCGTCAAATTCACAAAGCCCCATAGTCGCATATATAGGCGATGGCAACAATATGGCGCATTCATGGCTGTGGCTGTGTGCTAAACTTGGCTTTGAGCTGCGTATCGCCTCACCTAAAGACTATGCGCCAAAAGAATCTATCCTATCTCAAGTCCTGCAGGAAGCTACAAAGAGCGGTGCGCGTATTCATATCGGCGATGATGTCAAAGCCGCGGTGCAAGGTGCGAATGTCGTAACAACCGATACCTGGGCGTCTATGGGGCAAGAAGATCAAAAAAAGGAGCGCCAAGAGGCATTTAGAGAGTATTGTGTTGATAGTGCTACAATGGCTCTAGCGCACAAGGACGCGATATTTTTACATTGCTTGCCAGCTTATCGCGGACAAGAAGTCAGTGAGGAAGTGCTAGAGGGCGAGCAAAGCAGGGTATTCCTAGAAGCGCAAAACCGCCTCCATGCCCAAAAGGGCATTATGGTATGGCTACAAAGGCAAAACAAACAATGAAACTCACAAAAAAAGAACTTTTATTACAAGATGACATACATCAGCAATTTGGTATGGGATATTTGAGCAAAATCGATAGTCAGAGTGCTCTACTCAAACTCCAAGAAGGAAGCCTAGAAAACAACAAAGATATTTGGTTTTTGCAAGATGGAGATAATCGCGAGTTTGTACTTATGCCCCAAAGTATGCTAAATAAGCTCCTAGGGCGCATCAAAGAAGTGCAAGAAGAAAAGTTATTTATGCGCCTAGAGCGCGAGGTGGCGGCACAGATGCCCATTGACTTTGATGATGCGATGAGTGTGGCAAAGATGTATCTAGAATCTTACCGCCAGAGTGATGGCACACTGCCTATGGTCAATGTCGCCTCTGTGGTGCGTGAAGTCAAAAAGCAACATCCCAATTTGTTTTTTAACCTTGATGAATATATTCTTAGGCAAAAGATGAGCGAGGATTAGCGTGATGATCGACTTTGAGAAGTTTGCTGCTTATTCTAAGCCCGGACCACGATACACGAGCTACCCTACGGCGGTGGAGTTTCACAGTGGTTTTGGTGCCAAACAATATGTAGAGAATCTCCAAGCAAGCGATAGGCAATATGCCCATGTACCACTTTCTGTGTATGTGCATTTGCCATTTTGCCGATCTGCGTGCTATTTCTGCGGGTGTAATGTCGTCTATACGAGCAAAGAAGAGAAAAAAGCGCGCTATATAGAGTATTTCAAAAAAGAGCTAGCCTTGCTTGCCCAAAGTATGGACACAAGTCGGGAAGTGGTGCAGTTTCATTTTGGCGGTGGCACACCGACATTTTTTAATGCCCACGAGCTCCAAGAGGTCATAGAATCTATCCGCGCTACTTTTCCTCATTTCGCGCCAGATGCCGAGATCAGCTGTGAGGTGGATCCGCGCTATTTCACGCAAGATCAGATGGCGGTGTTGCGCGATGGAGGATTTAACCGACTAAGCTTTGGTGTGCAGGATTTTAATCCAAAAGTCCAAGAAGCTATACACAGGCATCAAAGCCCCGAGCTCGTGCGCGAAGCGGTGGAGCTAGCGCGCAAATTTGGGATAGATTCTATCAACTTCGATCTTATTTATGGATTGCCATTTCAGAATCTAGCGAGCTTTAAGCAGACACTAGATTCTGTGCTGGAACTCTCTCCCGAGCGTTTAGCGATCTTTAACTACGCCCATGTGCCGTGGATGAAAAAAACTATGCGCAAAATCGATGAAAGCACACTCCCGCCACCACAGGAAAAACTCCAAATTCTGCGACAAAGTATCGAGGTGCTAGGGGCGGCGGATTACGAGATGATAGGTATGGATCATTTTGCTAAAACAAGTGATGATCTCTATCGCGCCAAGCAGCAAAAGCAGTTGCGCCGCAACTTCCAAGGCTATACAACTAAGGGCTTTTCGCAAACGGTGGGTATCGGGCTTACAAGCATTAGCGAGGGTGTGGAGTATTACGCACAAAATCACAAAGATATGGCGGCATACGAAGCGGCGATCGATAGTGGGATTTTGCCCACCGAGCGTGGTATCAAGCTCACACAAGAAGACAGATTGCGCAAAAGTGTGATTATGGAGCTTATGAACAACCTTAGTCTTGAGTTTTCGCACACACAACAGGAGTTTGGCATAGATTTTAGGAGTCATTTCGCGCGTGAGATTGCACTGCTAGCCCCATATGAGGAGGCAGGACTACTCACGATCAGCCAAGATGCCATCGCTACTACACAAACGGGCGCGATGCTCATCCGCAATATCGCGATGTGCTTTGATGTGTATCTGCATAATACAAACGAGCAAAAGCGTTTCAGTAAAACGATCTAAGGGGATATGATGTCGCTTTTTGATATCCAAAGCACTGCACTCTCTTGTGTGAAATGTGGCAAGTGTATCCCTGATTGCACGATATATCAGGTTAATCGCGACGAGACTACCTCACCACGCGGTTTTTTAGACTTGCTGGGCGCGTATAAAGCAGGGCATTTGCCCCTAGATAAAACAAGCAAGAATATCTTTGAATCTTGCTTCTTATGCACCACCTGCGTGCAAAACTGCCCATCAAGTCTGCCGGTGGATACTGCTATAGAATCTGTGCGTATCGACATCGCGCGTAAGTTTGGTATAAGCTGGTATAAGCGCTTATATTTTTTTCTACTGCGGCATAGGCGGCTGGCTGATGTTGTTTTTGCTTGTGTGGGCTTCATCGCACCCTGTCTCTTTAAGGGTGATACGACCAAGCTAAGGCTTCCTATAAAGCGCAGTGTGTTTCCTTTCGCTAAAAAATCCTTTTTGCAAAAATATGGCACGCCATTGCCCGATATAGAGGCAAACAAGCCACAGCCACCCATTGCAGAATCTAAGTCACAAGCTATAGAATCTAGCGCGCAAAATACAGAATCTGCACCTAGCACAACTAAACGACGTGTGGCGATTTTTATCGGTTGTCTTGCGAACTACAACTATACCAATGTGGGCGAGAGTTTGCTAAAGATTCTAAACACTTTGGATATCGAGGCATTTGTCCCCAAGTTTCAAGAATGCTGCGGTGCGCCGGCATTTTTCACCGGCGATATACGCACCGTTACTACACTCATAAAGCGCAATATCGAGTATTTCGAGCGGTTTTGGGAGAGTATCGAAGCGATGATAATCCCCGAGGCTACTTGTGCGGCGATGATCAAGGTGGATTGGAAGCACGCGTTGGAGTTTGGCGAGGAGGCAGAAGAATCCAAAAAGTGGATAGAGCGATTGGAGCGATTATTGCCAAAGATCTTTATGACAAGTGAATGGCTTGATGCACACACAGATCTTGCCATGCGCCTTGATAATGGCGTGCGTGCGGATTATGTGATCACCTATCATGATCCTTGCCATGCGCGTAAGGTGCTAGGCGTGTATAAGCAGCCGCGTGCCTTGCTTGCTAAAAACTTCACGATCAACGAAATGTCGGATTGTTCGCGCTGTTGCGGGTTTGGCGGGATCAGTATGCAAAGCTCCAACTATGCTCTCACGCTCAAAGCCGGGATCCCAAAAGCCCAAAGTATCCACGCAAGTGGGGCGCAAGTGGTAAGTGCCGAGTGTGGCGCATGCAGAATGCAGCTCACAAACGCGCTAGATTCTATAAATTCTCCCGTGCGTGTCCTCCACCCCCTAGAACTCCTTGCTGACAAACTTTAAAGACTAATATTTTTATTATAATTTGCTTAGCATAACTTGGTATCGCTCGCGGAGAGCGAATTTTTGCTCACCCCGCTTACGCGTTCATACATTTCAATTTTTGGCGAGATTCTATGGTTTTGTGGTATCGGCGCTAGGAATGCGATTTTGGGTAAATTGTTTATAAACTAGGCTGGGGCTTCATACAAGTTTGCATATCGCAAAACTTGTATGAAAGATAGGAGATTCTTAGATTTTGAAGTGTGCGATGTGGGCTTTGAGTGTGGCAGAGATCTGCTCTAGACTCTCGCTCGCGCTGGTATTTTGCTCCATGAGACTGGCTGTTTGCTTGGAGCTCTCTGCCATATTAGAAATCGTCGTGTTGATTTGTCCTATGGCTTGCACCTGCTCGTTTGATGCACGCGCGACATCTTTTGCCTTAGTGAGTGAATCTTGGGCTTGCTGATAAATTTCATTGAGGATATTGGTCGCCTCGTGTGCGAGCTGTAGTCCCTTCTCAGCCTGTGGTACCGCTGCCTCCATAGCTTCCACGCTTGTTTGTGTCTCACTCTGAATGATCTGAATCATCGCCGCGATCTCTGAAGTCGCATCTTGAGTGCGCTCTGCAAGCTGGCGCACAGAATCTGCCACCACAGCAAACCCGCGTCCATGCTCGCCTGCACGCGCCGCCTCAATCGCGGCATTGAGTGCAAGGAGGTTGGTCTGATCGGCGATATCTTTGATGAGTTGCGTGCTGGAGCTAATGTCTTGTGCATGTTTTTCAAGCGACTTGATATGCTCATTGGAGCTATTGACGGTTTCGGTGATACGTTCGATCTCACTCACAGTCTGCATAAGCGCATCGCGCCCTTTTTGTGAAAGCTCCGTAGTCGCGGAGGAGTTCTCCTCCGTCTGGGTTGCGACTTGGGCGATACTATCTGTATTGTGCGCGATTTCTTGAATCTTCTGCGCTGAATCTGATGAAGACTGCACCTGCTCTGCTGATGCCCTACTGGCTTTGTCTGAAGATTCTGCCACGCTCTGGGCTTTGAGGTTGAGATCTTGAGCGTTGCTCATTAGCTCACGCACGATAGTTTTTAGTTGTTCTTGCATTTTTGCAGTGGCATCTAGCAGACTATTTGGCACCTTGGTGCTGATGTTTTGCTGGAGATTGCCCTGCGCGATGTTGCGCATGATCTCTGCCACCACTCTAGGCTCGCCACCTAGTGAGGACATAAGGTTTTTGATGATCAAAGTTGAAACGATAATCGCCACGATCACTGCAATAATCGTGAGCCAAATCACTGTCGTCAGATACGAGAAAACCTCTGCTTGGGCAATGTCGTTAGCCTTTTTGTTTTTGTCTTCTTGATAGTTGATAAACTGATTAATTACAGCAAGCCATTCGACAAAATATCCCCGCACTTTGGAATCTAAGAGCTCGGTAGCCTTGGTATTGTCATTTGCAAGCGCGTAGTCAATAAGCTGCTTTGTTACAGGCATAGTTTTCGCCTCTACTGCTTTGATATTGCTTAGGATCTCTCGCTCTTTATCATCGACCATCTGCGCATTTTTAAGGATCTCATCAAGCTGTACAGCATTGGTAGCGTAGTTTTCCTCTAGCTTTTTGATGAGGTTATAAGTCTGCTGCATTTCTTTAGAATCCACGAGTAAGATAATGTCACGAATACCGATAGATCGGTCATGCACACTCCCTCGGAAATTGATAGCATGTCTTTGTTTCACGGAATTGACTTGATTGATTTCTTCTAGTGTTTTGGAGATGAAGCCTACTTTCATATAGCCCACGGCAACAATAATCAAAATAAGCACAACAAGCGTGATAAACCCAATACTTAGCTGCGCACGAACGGATAAATTTTTCATTTAGAATCCCCCTAGATCATTCATTAATGTGAAGCCACATTATACTTTATTTTCTTGTATTTTTGATAAAAATTATTAATGAGCATGCTCGATTTTTATGCACTTATCTTGTATGTTTGGGATATGATGTGTGCCTAAAAGACTGGCCACCTCATCACTGCGTATGCCTAGCTGCATCCAAAATGCTCCCACACTGCCACTAGGCAGTGAGACTATCTCTTCTGCAAGTACCTCACAAGCCTTAGCATTGCGAAATGCCACGACAATATCAAAATACCCCTTATCCGCCACTGCTTCGCTTAGGCTACGATACACTCTCTCACCCAAGATCACTTCTTCTTTGGGGTAAATAGGCGTGATGGCAAAGCCATGTGTTTGCAGATACTGCGCGACTAGGAAGCTATCTTTTTGTGGATTAGGGCTAAGCCCACAAATGGCGATGGTTTTAGCGGTCTTAAGCAGTTGTGTTATGGTTTGGTTGTCCATAGATTCGGACATATTATCTCCTTTTGATGCTTCTAAGATCTTTGAGCAGATTTGGTAGTCCGATGATGATCCCAGAGAGGATCACAAGTACTATACCAAGTCCCACGCTAAAGTGTGGCAGCGTATCGCCTAGCATAATGCCAAAAATCAGCCCAAACACCACACGCGTATAGTCAATAGGTGCGACTATCCCGGCAGGTGCGAGCATATAGGCTTTGGTCAAAAAATATTGCCCCCAAGTCCCAAAAATCCCCATCGCGATGACCACGCCCCATTCACCAAGAGTGGGTGTGTGCCATACGGCTTGCCAAGATTCTATACTTGCTTGCACGATGAGGATCCCCAGACTCACCACACTCATCGTGATCCCAAAGACTAGCACGACCACATTATCATCAAAATACCCTTTGAGATTGCGTAGGCTAATAAACGCTAATGCCATCATAAAGCCACCTATGATCCCCATCACGATGTTTAAAAACGGAATAGAATTAAAATGCGGATCGCAAATAAGCACAATCCCCCCAAACCCTAGTAAGGTCGCAAACAGCACCACAAACCCCACACGCTCTTTGAGAAAAAGCATCGAGAGGAGCACCACATAAATGGGCATAGTTTGTGCGAAAGTCGATGCCACACCCAGTGAAATATGCGTGATGTTATAAAAGAGTGCGAGCATACTAAGTCCCCCAAAGAGCGAGCGAAAAAACAACAGCCACCAGCCACCTTGCTTGGTTTTTTTGCGCGGGGGTTTATACGCAAACCACCCCAAAAGCAACACTACCATAATAATAGATCGAAAAAATATGCTCTCCACCGCGCTCATATTAGGCGATAGAATCTTTACACACGCATTCATCATCGCAAAAAACAGCGATGAGACAAACATATTGATGATGCCCAGACTCATATGCGAATAGCGCATCATATGCGGACTCATAGCGCCCCTTTGTGGTTGTATTCTTGGCGTGAGATTTCTCTGCCATTACGATAGAGGATCGTGTATTTGAGCACGCCTTTTGGGGTGTAGAGTCTGGATTCACCATTGGCTAGGTCATTTTCGTATCTGCCCTGCTCACGCACCACTCCATGCCGATAATACCACAGCGACTCGCCATTGGCATTGCCATTGACAAAAAACATCTGCGTGCGCACCTGTCCATTGTCGTAATACCATTTCGTCCAGCCATCTTGTTTGCCGTCTTTGAAGCTGATCTCCCACGCAATCGCACCATTATCATAATACAAGCGCACCACACCCGTGTAGTTGTAATCCACACCCTCATCTGTGCCGCCTTCTACACCTTCATGGGATTGTGCTATAAGGTCTTTGTAGGCGAATTTCAACCCTTGTGAATCTTTGGGCTTGTCTTTGGTATCGTTATTGTCTTGACTAGCTTGAGATGATACATCGTTCTCTTGCGGGGTAGTGTTAGCAGCGGATTTGTGTTGTGAATCTTTGGAGCTTGCTGGCTTGGATTTTGGGGCTTTGGTGGTGTCTTTTTGCTTTGGTTTGGGTGTGCTTTGAGTGCTTGCAAGGTTTTTAAAATCTCCACTATTTTTGCTATCAATAGCTTGTGAATCTAAACTAGACTGGGCAGAAGTGGTGGAGTTGGCTTGAATGCTTATTGAGTTTGTTTGAGGAGAGCAGCTATATAGCCCTATGAGCGCACATACCAACGCAGCACATCGCACACTATAGCGCAAAAATCTCGAACTTATTTTCACCAGAAGTCCTTACCTAGAGTTTGGTGCATAATCGTAAAAATCGTGGAAAATTGTAGCGCGGATTTATGGGCTTTAAATAAACATCTCATTATAATGCCCCGCCAAATAAGCCCTCGCAAGGAGCGTAATATGAGCTTTACACATTTGCATTTGCACACCGAGTTTTCTCTCTTAGATGGATTGAACAAAATCAAAAATCTCGCTAAGCAAATCCGCGCGCTTGGTATGGATTCTGTGGCTATCACTGATCACGGCAATATGTTTGGCGCGCTAGAGTTTTATGTCGCGATGAAAGAAGAGGGCATAAACCCCATCATCGGCTTAGAAGCCTATATCCACAATGGCGATGAGCTCAACGACAAAAGTATCAAACAGCGATTCCATCTCTGCCTTTTTGCCAAAAACGAGACAGGCTACAAAAACCTTATGTATCTTAGCTCCCAATCCTTCATCAATGGCTTTTACTACTACCCTAGGATTAATAAAAAGCTCCTGCGTGAGCATAGCGATGGGCTTGTGTGTAGCTCGGCGTGCCTGCAGGGCGAGATAAATTGGCATCTTAATACCAAAAACGAGCGCAATGTGCGCTTTGGGGCGAAGGGCTATGAAGTGGCAAAGGACATAGCACTTGAGTATAAGGACATCTTTGGCGAGGATTTTTACCTAGAGATTATGCGCCACGGGATTGGCGACCAGTATTTTATCGATGAGCAGATTCTGCGGCTTGGCAGAGAGCTAGGGATCAAAGTCATTGCTACCAACGACACGCACTACACATTGCAAGATGATGCCGACGCGCAAAACATCGCATTCCGCGTGCTTATGGGGGATTCTAAGGGGCTAAAGCATATCGTTAAGGAATTTTATATCAAATCCCCAGAGCAAATGCAAAAGCTCTTCTTAGATATCCCAGAAGTGCTCGCAAACACCCAAGAGATTGCCCAAAAATGCCAGCTAAATATCAGCCTCAAAAACAAAGAGATAAAAAACAAGCACACAGGCGAGATTATCCTGCACAACACCCCCGCCACCCCGCCGACTTTCAAAAACACCCAAGAATACGCCAAAAAAGAGGGCTTAGATTCTGTGCTAGGAATGGATATAGAATCTATCACAGATTCTGTGTATTTTGCCTACAAATGCCGCGAGGGGCTAGCTAAGCGACTCCAAAATGTGCCACAAAGTGAGCACACGCGCTATAAAGAGCGACTAGAGCAAGAAATTGAGATCATTACCAATATGAAATTCCCGGGTTATATGCTTATCGTGTGGGATTTTGTGAATTTTGCCAAGACTAATGGTATCCCCGTAGGACCGGGCAGAGGCTCGGCGGCGGGGAGCCTTGTAGCCTATAGCCTTTCTATCACCAATATCGATCCTATCAAATACGACTTGCTCTTTGAGCGATTCCTAAACCCCGAGCGCGTGAGTATGCCCGATATCGATATGGACTTTTGCCAACGGCGGCGCGGCGAGATGATCGAGTATGTTACGCGCGTGTATGGCAAATACAATGTCGCCCAAGTCATCACCTTTGGTTCTCTTTTAGCCAAAGGCGTGATACGCGATGTAGGGCGCGTGCTCGAGATGCCCTATGCCGAGGCTGATGCCTTTGCTAAGCTTATCCCAAATGAGCTAGGTATCACGCTTACCAAACAAGTGGGCAAAGATGGCAAAGAAAAAGATGGCGCGTGGGAAAAAGAGCCCAAAATCCGCGAGCTTGTGCAAAACAACCCTAAGGCAAAAGAAGTGTGGGATCGCGCCCTAGCCCTTGAAGGACTAAAGCGCAATGCAGGTATCCACGCCGCGGCTATCGTGATAGATTCTGCCCAAGAGCTTTGGCACAAAGTCCCGCTGTATGCCAATGACAAGACAAAGGGCGTGGTTACGCAGTATTCTATGGATTGGCTTGAGCCTGTGGATCTCATCAAATTTGACTTTTTGGGCTTAAAAACGCTCACGATGATTGATGATGCACTCAAGCTCATCAAAAAGCGTTATGATATAGATATCGACTTCACCACTATGCTTATGGAAGATCCCGCAGTCTTTCAGACGATTCAGAGTGGTAATACACTTGGGTTATTCCAGATAGAATCTGAAGGTATGCAAGATCTAAGCAAAAAGTTAAAACCTAGCACATTTGAAGATATCATCGCGATGCTTGCGCTCTATCGCCCCGGTCCTATGGAATCTGGTATGCTTGATGATTTTATCAAACGCAAGCATGGGCAAGCACCTATCACTTATGTCTTTGATATACTTGAGCCGATTTTGCGCCCTACCTATGGGATCATCGTGTATCAAGAGCAGGTGATGCAGATCGTGCAGGCTGTGGGTGGATTTTCACTTGGTGGGGCGGATCTCGTGCGTCGTGCTATGGGAAAAAAGAAAGTCGATGAAATGCTGCGCCTCAAAAAAGAATTCGCCGATGGAGCACAAAAAAATGGCTTAGATAGACAAAAAGCCGAGGATTTGTGGGAGCTCATCGTCAAATTTGCTGGCTATGGATTCAACAAATCACACTCCGCGGCTTACGCGATGATCACCTATCAGACTGCCTATCTCAAGACCTACTATCAGCATGAGTTTATGGCAGCCATGCTCACCAGTGAGACAAACAAAGTAGAATCTGTAGCAAAATACATAAATGAAGTCAAATCACTTAATCTCGATGTGCTTCCGCCGCATGTGAATTATTCTGAAAATGACTTTGGCGTGAGTGAGATCGAGGGTGTGAAAAAAATTGTCTTCGGACTTAGCGCGATCAAAGGTTTGGGCGAAGCCCCCATAGAGGATATCATAGTCGAGCGCGAACAAAATGGAAACTATAAAGATCTGGCGGATTTTATCGGGCGCGTGGATTTTTCTAAACTCACCAAACGTTCGCTTGAGCCACTCATCAAAAGTGGTAGCCTTGATGGGCTTGGATTCTCACGCAAAAGTATGCTGGATAATATCGATACCATTTGCGAAGCTGGACGGCAAAAAGACAAGGGCAACGCGCAGCTTGATAGCACTTCGCTTTTTGCTAAAGAGGATTTTGACGCTATAAGTGTGAATCTCAATATCAAAAATACACAGGAGTATGATTCTAATATGCTCTTACAATATGAATTTGAATGCCTTGGAATCTACATCGGTGGGCATCCACTCGATAGATTCAAGTCCCAAATAGATGCACTTAAAGGCGTGAGTATGATGGCAGACATCGATACGCTTGAAGTGGGTAGTCAATGTATGCTGGTGGGCAAAATCATTGAGGTCAAACGCAAGATCAGCAAAAAAGGCAAACCCTATGGGATTGTGGGATTGCTAGACTTTGGTGGGAGTTCGAGTTTTACGATTTTTGAAAAGCACTTGCTTAGGATTGAAGAATTACGAGATCCAAGCCGCGATCCCGATGAACCATTTGTATTTAAATGCAAGATCGAACAAATGGACGATAAAAAAGAGGTGCGCGTGATGGATATCCTCACACTTGAAGATGCCAAGGATCAAAAAGTGCGTCTCAAAAAATACAAAGATGGACATGATTTAGAATCTAGCCCACAGCCTATTCCATTAGATTTGCGTCCCCAAGTGATCGATACTTGCACGCCGCTCACGTTGGTGGTGGATTCTAATGATGTGCAGGCAAATGTGATTGAGCGCACTTTTGCAGAGATCAAGGAGTTTTCACGCACGCACAAGGGGGCTAGGGAGCTGCGTATCCTCATCAAAAACAATGATAGTCAATACACCTTTGTGAGCGATGTGCTGGTGGATTCTGCGATTAAAGAGCATTTTGATACATTGCACTGGGTGGGATAGGCGCATACAGAGGAACAAAACATGATCATAGCCCTTTGTCGTGGATATTTATAAAGACAGGAGTAATGGCACATCTATGAGTGCCTTTTGGTGCGCACGGGAGATTCTAAGCAGAGGACTGAAGTGCGTGTCATCACGACAAAGTCTGCTAAAGCCCTTAAATCTGTTCAGCAGACTTCTTGCGAGATTGGTGATGATGGCGAAAAATATATTTTGTTAAGGAACGCTACATTCCTTTAGTGACGAAGGTTTCGCACAAACAACATATGGTCTTTGGCAAACCAGATGAGAATCTTATGCGTGGAGCCCTTATGGGTTGTGATATTGCACATTTCTTTTTGCCTTTTAGGCTTGAGATTGTGGGTGTGAAGATATGTAGGGAGTTGGAGATTCCATATACCGGTGCATTTCTATGCAACCCTAACACATCAGTTATGCGATGTGTATGGATTTTGATTGATTTAACGACTATTTGTATAGGCGACTTTTTCGCGGGTTTTATCGCTATATACATCACATTCAACATTCACTGCCCCAGTAGGTTGATGCAAAAGGAGCTAGAGCGCATGGGCTTAAGCACTTGAAAATTAAATAGTGCGACTGATGTCGCACCAAGATGTATCGATATGATTCCTCTACTCAAACACTACATCTAATGCTTTCACATCCGCGCCATATACGGGTGCAAGTGTTTTGTCATATGCTTCAAAGAGGAATTTTTGCTTTGTAAGTGTATCGATTTCTGCATTAAGCCATTCTAGTAGTTCAGTATTGCCTTTTTTGACTGCTGGAGCGATGACATCGTGCTCACCTAGCTCTTTAATCCCCACGCCAAACTCTGGATTATCCTTCACCCACGCAAAGAGCAGGGTGTTATCATGAGCAAGTGCATCACCTCTGCCATCTTTGAGCGCGGCAAAAGTCTCGGTGTTTTGCTCGAATTTAAGAAGCTTGATATTTGGGTGGTTTTGGGTGAAATAAAAATCCGCTGTCGTGCCCTTATTGACAATTAGTGTCTTGCCTTCAAGTTGCGCAACATCTGTGATCACACCATCTTTGCTCACCACACCTAAAGAGACCTTCATATATGGTTTAGCAAAATCCACGACCTCCTCGCGTTGTGGGGTTTTGGTGAAGTTTGCCATAATCACATCGACTTTGTTTGAGCGTAAAAACTCCACGCGATTAGCCGCCTCCACGATAACAAACTTTATCTTATTTTCATCGCCTAGCAAGTCTTTAGCGATTTGCTTAGCAATCACGATATCAAAACCCACATTCGCACCCTGTGCATCGACATAGCCAAATGGTGGCTTATCGCCAAACACACCTACGACAAGCTCACCACGTTGTTTGATAGAATCTAGTCCATTACTCTGCACACTGCCTTGCTCTTGCTTGCTATCCCCACACGCTGTAAAAGTGATCATCGCCGCTGTTGCCAAACTCATAACAAGCGCGCGCCATATTTTTGTATTCATTTTTGAATCCTTTGTGTTAAAATTGTGAAACAAAAAGGTAATACACTAAGATTAACCAGCGGTAAGATTGCAGTTTATTGAATAATCAAAACAAAGGAAGATTATGCTACAGATGACACAGACTAGGGGCAAGGGCGAGAAAAGCGATGTATGCTTTGCTGATGCACTGCTAAATCCGAGTGCGAGCTTTGGGGGACTTTATACATTTTCTACCCTTCCACATCTCACGCCACAAATGCTACAAGAGTTTGAGAATCTATCCTACACAGAGCTTTGCAAACGCGTGTTTGAGATTTTGGGTTTGGGGCTTGATGAGGGGCTTTTGGACTTCGCTTTGCAGGCTTATGAGGGCTTTGATGAGACAAGTGCGCCGGTGCGTCTAGCGCACTATGATGAGAATCTCTCTATCCTAGAGCTCTATCACGGACCTACGCGTGCTTTTAAAGATATGGCGCTCCAGCCATTTGGGCGTCTCATACAGACTTTGGCGCGTGGCAAGCAGTATCTCATTCTCGTAGCGACCAGCGGCGATACGGGACCAGCGACACTAGAGAGCTTCGCTAGAGAGCAGCTTGGGGAGGATTATAGTATCAAGGTGGTGTGTCTCTACCCAAAAGATGGTACTTCAGATGTCCAAAGGCTACAAATGGTAACACAAGATTCTGCAAACCTCAAAGTGCTTGGCATTAAGGGCAATTTTGATGACGCGCAACACACGCTCAAATCCTTACTCCAAGATTCAGAGTTTGTGAAATTTTTGCAGGATAGAGGTATCGCGCTTTCAGCGGCAAACTCTGTTAATATCGGGCGTGTGGCGTTTCAGATCATCTATCACATTTGGACGTATTGTCAGCTGTGCAAAGATGGCACACTAACGCGTATGCAGCCTCTCAATCTCATCGTGCCTAGCGGAAACTTTGGCAATATTCTAGGTGGGTTTTATGCTAAAAAAATGGGTGTGCCGCTGGGCAAGCTCATCAGTGCGTCAAATGCTAATAATATTCTGTATGACTTCATCACCACGGGTGTGTATGATATACGCCACAGACAGCTGCTCAAGACCTCTTCACCGGCGATGGATATCATCAAAAGCTCGAATGTGGAACGGGTATTGTTTGAACTTTTTGGTGCACGGCGCACAAAGGAATGTATGCGCTCACTTCAAGACAATGGAGTGTATGCACTAGATTCTGTAGAACTAGAGGCATTGCAGAGGTATTTTGCGGCAAGCTTTTGTGATGATGAGCAATGCAAGAGTTTGATCGCAAAATCCTTTGCTAAGGGCTATCTGCTGGATCCTCACACAGCGTGCGGGATCAAAGCATATGAGGAATTTGTCAAAAAGGGCACACAAAATCAGGGGCAGGGCACTAAGGGAGAAATGGGTGAGAAATTCTTGCTATGCTCTACGGCAGAGTGGAGCAAATTCGCACCTACTGTGGCAGAGGCACTAGGTGCTAAAAGCGGGACTAGCACAAATGGTGAAACTAGTGAGGGGCTAGGCGACAAAGAAGCTATAGAGTTTATTCTTTCGCTAGGAGGATCGTTAAGTCCGCATATCGCTAAGGTTTTTGATAAACCCATAGTCCATAAGGAAGTGGTGGAGATCCCTGAGGTTAAGCGTGTCATTATGCAGTGGCTAAGTTAGAATCTATATTTTAAGGAGTATATATGGATATCACCACAAAAAATTGGCTTATTCCCAGTATTGCTTTTTTCTTGTTTTTGTATGTGATGGTGCTTTTGGCGATTTTTGCTTATAAAGATTCTAAAATGTCGCTTTTTAATGGCGCACAGAGCAATACCACGACCACCATTGAGGATTTCAAAAAAGAGCTCAATCGATACACAAATTGAGATTTAAAGCATTGGGCTTTTAGTCGATTTTGTGTTACAATAATAAGAAACGAAGGATATAAGACTATGGTTACAGGTGTAAATTCTTCTATCATAGCTACCAACTCCTTGGGGAGTAATCGCGGTCTAAGGCGCGCGAATGACACACAAATGCAAGGCAGTGAGGAGAGCAAAGAAGTGGCATTTGACAAGGTTAATGACATCAAAGAGAGAATTGCTAAAGGCACATACGCTATTGATATCGACAAAACTTCTAGAAAAATGGCATCAGATTTGCTTAATCTCTAAAAACACTCGCCCTGACACAACGGGCGGGATTTTAGGGGGCAGAGATGTTGCAGCAGTATTTAGATGGTGCTATTGCAGATGTCAATAGTCTCATAGATCTCACCAATCAAGACATCGCGGATATTCAGGTCGCTAACAATGACGCGATATTTGTGCGCAATCCACAAAAAAACTCCCTTATTAAATCTTTCGAGCAGAAGAAATCTCTTATGGAACAAGAGATGCAAAAACTTATCCAATTCTATGATAATAAACCACTTGCTGAGATTCTACAGCTTGAGCCAGCGATTGACAAAGGACTGGGCGATTTACGCCAAGCACTCCAAACACTCAAAAATCTCAATAGCGCGTATGCAAAAAGCGTGTTTGCCGTGAGCGAATTTTATGACTCGCTCTTGCGCAGGCTAATTCCTTGTGAGGATAGCGGATACACCAATACCAGCAAGGCAAAAAGCCATCTTGTGCAGATTCAGGTCTAGGGGGCGCGATGGGCGGTATCCTCTCCTCTCTTAGTACCTCATACAGCGGCTTACAAGCCCATCAGGTGATGGTCGATGTGACGGGCAATAATATCTCAAATGCAAGCGATGAATTTTATAGTCGCCAAAAAGTCGTCGTGCGCCCAGAGAAGCCAATCTATTTCCAAGACTACAATCTAGGGCGTGGCGTGAGTATCGAGACGATTGCTCGCGCACATGATGAGTTTGTGTTTTCGCGTTACAGGCGTGCAAACGAAGAATCGCAGTTTTATGACACGCATTTCACATACTTGCGTGAGGCGAGTGCATTTTTCCCCGAAATCGATGGTGTGGGGATCTATAACGATCTAGAGCGATATTTTGATGCGTGGAAAGATCTTGCTAAAAATTCCAGTGATCCAGCCCAAAAACAGAATCTTGCCAAAGATACCAAAACCCTCACCAATAATATCCAAGAGACGCGGCGACGGCTTGAGGTCCTGCAGCGCAAGGCAAGCGATGAACTAGAAGTGGTGGTCAAAGAAGTCAATCTCGCCGCTAAGGAAATCGCAGAGATCAATAAAAAACTCAAAGAAATGGAAGATGGTTTAGAACTCAAGCAAGCCAATGAGCTGCGTGATAGGCGCGATGAGCTAGAGTTTAATCTCCAAGCACTCATCGGGGCAAATGTATTTAAAAACCATCTAAAGAGCGATTATTCGATCCACCCTATGCGTGCGGATTTCGATGATGAGTATGTGCTCAATATCGGCAGGGGCTTTAATATAGTCGATGGCGCGATGTACCACCCTATCGTCCTAGAAAAGGAGGACAATGCCAATCATCTCTGTCGCGTATATTTTCAAGGTGATGATTTCAAGCGCGTAGAGATCACCGAGAAGCTCACGCAGGGAAAGGCAGGATCGCTCATCGGGCTCTATAGCAGTGGTGTAGATGGCACACCGGTGGGTAAGATTCAAGATTATATCAATCAGCTTGATGTGTTTGCTAAGGGCTTCATCGAAGCGACAAACGCAATCTATGCTCAGAGTGCGACTAATGTAATAAAAAGCGATAAGCTTGATATTTGGGGCAAATACGCACTGCTAGATTCTAACTACAATCTCAAGGAAGGTAGTTTTGATATCATCGTGTATAACACCACGGGCGATGAAATGGTGCGCAAAACAATCAATATCGATAGAATCACCACGATCTATGATGTCGTCAATGCTATCAATGCCAACACCGATGACAACAAGGACAATAATCCCCTTAATGATGTTGATGATTATTTCCGCGCGTATTATGATGATGTGGCTAAAGAGTTCGTGATACAAGCTAGGGACCCTGCAAAGGGGTTATATGTGTCTATCAAAGACAATGGTAGCAATTTCACTGGTGCCTTTGGGCTTAATAGATTTTTTGATGGTAGTAGCGCGAAGGATATAGAGTTAAACCATGAATATGTGCAGGATTCTACACTCATACGCCCGTGGCTCGCACCGATAAATGGGAACTTTGATGTGGCAAATATGATGCAGCAGCTCCAATACGATGAAGTGGATTTTTATACCAATAAATTTGATAGCAAAAAAATGCGTATTCCGGAGTTTTTTCAATTCCTCACAGGGCGTGTGGCGACCCAGACAGAGCAGACCCAGCGCACTAAGGAGACTAAAGATTCTGTGCTTTCAGCGGTGAAAAAGGAGCATCTAGCGATCTCGCAAGTGAGCGTAGATGAAGAAATGGTGAATCTCATCAAATTCCAAGGCGGTTACGCGGCAAATGCCAAAGTCATCACGACAATTGATCGTATGATAGAAACACTACTTGGTATCAAGCAATAGTGCATAATGAATGAGATTGAGGCATTATGGGCATTGAGTAGGTTGTTATGGGCTTTTGGGATTATCGGGGAATAAATTTTTTTAAAGCTAAAAGTTGCTATACTTGCACCCTGCTTTGATGTAGCTTTTGCCTTTTTGGCAGGTGACGTGATCGCGTAGCTCAGTGGTAGAGCACTACCTTGACATGGTAGGGGTCGCTGGTTCAAGTCCAGTCGTGATCACCATTTTGGATTCTCTCCTGTCTTGCTTTTTCACTTTTTAGAATTTCTTCTTTTATGAATACTTCTTTGTTTTAGATTCTGTTGTGTTTTTTTGGTCTTGTGTTTGGACAAAGAGCTATGTGCACCTCAATCCTAGCACACACAAAACATACAAAAAGTGCGTAAGTCCATTGAGGCAAAGGCTTAGGCTAGAGCCTTGATTTGAGTGCGATTTCTTGCACAAAGCGATGTGTGGGGATATGGATATTGTGCAAAAGTAGGGCTTGTCGCTGGGCTAGTCCCCTGTGTGAGAAAAGCCAACGCTTGATAAATGTTTTGAGATTGCTTAGGAGTGAAAGTCGCTTGGAAGGCGCAAGAAGCGCGAGATCATAATAGAATCTATAATCCTCAAAATGCTTTTTTGCAATCGCTAAAATCGCTTGCTTGTAGCATTGCTCATCTTGAAGTGGCGCATTGAGCCCCTCTAGGCTAAAGCTCATCTCTTCTTCTTTACTCACCGCTATCCTGCAGGCATTTGGCATCACTTCTAGCTTGTGAAAATATAGCTTGAAGTCTTTTAGCGCGCCATTAGCAAACTCTAAAAGCACGCTAAAGCTCTCCTGCTCTCTTTTATCCGGCGTGTGGTGGGGCATACA
>CALVBL010000026.1 GCA_944325775.1 uncultured Helicobacter sp. | reverse complement strand
TTAAAAAATTATTAGAGATATAATTAGACTTTTTGTGGGAGAAAGTGGTACCATTTTTCCCATCAAAAAAAAAAAAAAAAAAAAAAACGATGTATTTTTTGGAAAACTCCCTAGGGCTTGATATAATCAGGGTTCAATTCACTATCAAATCAACAAGGAAGGTTTCAAATGAAAGCAATTCAAAAATATATGCTAAGTCTCATCGGCGCGAGTGTGCTCGCTAGCGGCGTGTATGCGGAGAAAAGCGGCGGGTATCTCGCAGTGGAAGTAGGCGGAGCCAAGAGTAAGTTCAAGCAAGATATTGATGCGACCGCGATCGTTTTTGGAGTCCCTCAGCCTGTGGTTGGTGACATTACCGCGGATAATATTCTCCCCGCGTTTTACTTAAAAGGCGGGTATAAGTTTATGTTTGGCGAGCGAGGGCGGTTTGGCGTGCGTCCATACATCTACTTTGGCTATGGCTATGGCAGTATGAAAAATATCAGCTATAACGGCTCACTTGGTTTGGTAACTCTCGTTCCCGGAGCTAGTGATTCTATATTCACCGGCACAGGCAAGACTTATTATAATCACTTCTTTGATTATGGCGTGGGTGCGGACTTGCTCTATAACTTCGTGGATAATGAAAATGAGAGCTTTGGTATCTTTGCTGGTGTAGCTATCGGTGGGGAAACATGGGTAGCCAATGGCAAAGAATACAAGCCCTCACAAGGCTCTGAAGTGTATGCAAACTTCCAGACGATTTTAAACATCGGTTTGCGTAGTGTGCTAGCAAAGCACCATGGGATCGAGCTAGGTGCGAAATTCTATATGTTAGATTCTGTGATTTTTGAAGGTAGCGGAAGTTCACCGTTAATGGATGGTATTGTGTCAGGTATATCTGTCAATCTCAACTCCACCAAAACCACAATGCGCCGTCCTTATATGATAAGCCTCGCTTATACTTACAATTTCTAAGGCAGATTCTATAATGGCGTCTCTGGCGGTCGTGGGCTCTCATACCGATGCGGGCAAGACCGCCGTGAGTGCTGCACTCTGCCATACTTTGGGGCTAGCATATCACAAGTTTGTGCAGGCTGGCACACCCACTGATAGTGAGCGTATCGCCTCTCTCTCGCCCCACACGCCTATCATACCTAGTGCGATCACACTGCGCACGCCCACTTCCCCCCACCGCGCCAAACGATTAGAATCCCTAGACTACGACGCGCTTAGCTTGCCCCTGCCCACAGGATCTCTCACGCCCACATCTGAATCTATGGCAGTATCGCCCGCGCATATTCTCATCGAGAGTGCCGGAGGGCTCTATACACCGCTAGATTCTACGCATTGCGTGCTGGATTGGGTGGTGCATCATCGGCTGCCGGTGGTGCTTGTGGGGCGGCATTATCTAGGCGCGATCAATCACATCTTGCTTAGCATAGAGGCACTAAGAGCGCGAGATGTGGAGATACTAGGGCTTGTTATCAGCGGTGCGTGTGATAGCGAGGGACGTGATAGCGAGGAGTTTATCACGCAATACGTTGGAGTGCGTATCGCGCATTTGAGAGAGTTTGGGGAACTTGAGGAGTTTGGAAGTGCGGCAAATGCGATGGTGCATGAGCTAGAAGCATTGGACTCGCCAATACTTAGATTTCGCGTTTGAGGCATTGCGCTTTTGGTGGCTTTAAGAAATTCGGCTTGTGTCGGCTAAAGATTGCATACAAGATGGATTTCTAAAAACTAAATCTTTGCTAGCCTCCACTAAAGCAACCCTAATGCTTTGCGTGGTAGAATCCCCAAGATTTTATCACAAAGGATACCCTTGAAGACAGCAGAGCTTTTGATCGAGATACTTACCCAAGAACTCCCCGCGATCCCGTTTTTACAAGAACTCCCCCATATCGCTAGCAAATGGCAAGATTCACTATCTGCCCACCACATAGCTCCCTGCGATACACAGGTGTTTTTCACCCCTAGACGTATCGTGCTCTATGCGCCGCACTTTCCACTATATTCGCAAGATAAAGAGATAAAATCTTATGGTGCACCCATTAGCATAGCGTATGAAAATGGCGATGTGCGAGGCGCGCTTACCAAAGCGGGTGCGAGCTTTTTTGCTAAGCTGGGGCTAGATCCTGCGAGCGATCGCGACAAGGTCAGCATGGCGCACAAAGATGGCAAAGAAGTGCTCTACTATGCACATACCCAAAAGGGCGTGGAATCTGCCAGCTTGCTCCCAGAGATTTTTCGCACATTTTTAGCCTCACTTAGCTTTGGCAAGACTATGCGCTGGGGAGATTTGAGTGAGGGATTTATCCGACCTATTGAGAATATTTGCGCGTTTTTGGGCGACACGCATTTAAGCCTTAGCGCGTTTGGGGTGGATTCTAAGCCACAGACTTTTGGGCATAGGGATTTGGGATTTGCACCCATAGGTGTGGGGAGCGTGGGGGCGTATTTTGACACACTGCGCACACACAAGGTGATCCTAAACCAGCAGGAGCGCAAGGAGCGGATTTTAGAACAGATTCACAAGATTGGGTGTGCGCATAGCATAGAGGTGGAGCTCGATCCTGCACTGCTTGATGAGGTGGTGGCGATCACAGAGTATCCGCAAGCACTACTTGGGGGATTTGACGAGGAGTTTTTGGAGCTGCCACAGGAGGTTATCATCACTTCAATGAAAGAGAACCAACGCTATTTTGCTATCCACAAGCAAGGGCGGTTGTTTAATGGCTTTATCGTCGTGAGCAATTCCACGAGTAACGATACTTCGCTCATCATCGCGGGTAATCAAAAAGTGCTACGCGCGCGACTTAGTGATGCGATGTTTTTCTACCGCAATGACCTAAAACGTGGTTTGCACACACAAGGGCTTGAGAATATTATGTTTGTGCAGGGGTTGGGGAGCTTGGCAGATAAGAGCGCGCGGGAGCTACAAATCGCACAGATCTTGTATGCCAAATATCCACAGGCGCATACTCTAGCACCAAATTTCGCCCAGCTCCTAGAGCAGAGCGTGCGCTATGCTAAGGCGGATTTGCTTACAGAGATGGTGTATGAGTTTCCCGAGCTGCAGGGGATTATGGGGAGTTATTACGCGCTGACATTGGGGTATGATCCGCTAGTGGCGCGAGCGATCAGGGAGCAGTATTTGCCTCTTGGGGAAGATTCTGCGCTGCCCTCAAATGCGCTAAGCGCGATAGTGAATCTCGCGGGCAAGCTCGATAGTGTCTTTGGGCTTTTTAGTATCGATAAAATCCCCACGGGTTCTAAGGATCCCTTTGCCCTGCGCCGCGCGGCAAATGGTGTGATCAAGATCATACAAGATCAGGGTTTTGCGTTTAGCTTGCGTGAGGATTTGCGCACACTCTATGAGGCACTGGGCTATGGTGCGCAAAAGGAGGATTCACATACAAAAGGCGTTCGTCCAAGTCGTATCGATGAGGTAGCAGCACCAAATGATGGTTTAGATTCTAAAAAATCCGCTGCGTGCAGCGGAGTGCAGGCGGATTCATTTCGCCCAAGCGATGACAATTTGCCACAGACAAATTGCATTAAAAAAATAGAATCCTTTTTCCTTGAGCGACTCGAAAACGCCCTGCCTATCAATCCATCGATTTTCCGCGCTGCGCTAGGTGGGCTAGATACACACAATCAGCCACAGCGCGATATCAATGCTCTTATCCAAAACGCCCTAGCGCTTCATGAGGTGTTTAATAGCACGCAGGATAAGCCCGCACTGCTTAGCACCTTTAAGCGCGTGGCAAATATCTGCAAAGACCTTGATATCAGCGCGCTAGATTCTATCAATCCCGCGCTTTTTGTCCATAGTGCAGAATCTATGCTGTTTGAGAGCTTTAGTGCGATTCAAGATAGCGCGTTTGCCTCGCTACTAGATCGCACGCACGCACTCTTTGCGCTCAAAAGCCCGCTTGAAACGTTTTTCGAACATGTGCTAGTCAATGACAAGGACGAAAAACTAAGAGCAAATCGATATGCACTTATTGGCGGGATCTATCGGGAGTTTTTGACTATCGGCGATATTGCTCAAATCGCTATATGATAAGCCCACAACATAAGGAGTGAATATGCGAGATTATGAGAGTTTTGCGCTAGCGTGCAGGGAATTTTTGTTTGATGAGGATCGCAGGGCGCGCCGGTATAGAATCTATGACAGCTATATTATGCGCTTTGCGTATGGGATTGACGCATCGTGCTATCGCTACATTCCCAAGCTTGTGCTAAAGCCCATCAGTGAAGAAGAGGTGGTGCGTATCATCAGGCTTAGCAAAACCTACAATATCCCACTCACATTTCGTGGCTCTGGCACGAGTCTAAGCGGGCAGGCGTGCGGAGATAGTGTGCTGGTGGTGTGTATGCATAGGTGGCAAAATATCAGAGCGAGCGCGGATTCTATCTGGTGTGATTGTGGGGTGATCGGCGTGGAAGCAAACAACGCGCTTAAACCCTTTGGCAAAAAAATCGGTCCCGATCCTGCCACGATTAATAACGCAAGTATCGGCGGGATTTTTTCGAACAACTCAAGCGGAATGTGCTGTGGTGTGAAGCAAAATAGCTATCAGACTATCAAGTCTGTTCGCGTGATTTTGCACGATGGGTATGTGCTGGATACTTCAGATGAGGCAAATGTGCAGGAGTTTGTGCGCACACATACTCAAATGGTGGAGGAGATCTTATCCTTGCGTGAGGAGATTCTTAGTGATGTGGCATTGCACAAAGAAATAGAGCGCAAATTCGCGATCAAAAACACCACAGGCTACGCGCTCAATGCTTTGAGTGATTTTGCGGATATTAAGGATATTTTAAATCACATCTTTATCGGTGCGGAGGGCACGCTAGGGTTTGTCTCGCGGGTGGAATACACACCGGTCAAAGATTACGCGATCAAAGCGTGCGCACTGCTATTTTATGAAAATCTCTCGCTTGCAGCGAGGGCGATAGAGATCCTCTCGCGCAATGACGATAAGGTAAGCGCGGCAGAGATTATGGACTATGCGTGCTTGAGGGCGGTGCGTGGTATGGAGGGAATGCCCCAAGAGTTAGGCAAGATCAAAGAGGGAAATTGTTGTATCTTAATCCAGTTAGAATCTGATAGCAAGCAGGAGTTAGATTCACACCTAGAGGCGGTGCGCACAGAACTAGAGAGTGTGCCAACACTCTTTGGGATAGATTTTAGCTTCGATGAGGCGATACAAGCCAAATGGTGGAAAATCCGAAAGGGACTCCTACCCATATCCGCTGGGACCAAAAGGCGTGGTAGCACGGTAATTACAGAGGATATTTGCTTTGAGATTCCAAACTTTGCTAAGGGGATCGAGGGGATTGAGCGGTTGTTTAGAGAATATGAGTTTGAGGGGATTATATTTGGGCATGCGCTTAGTGGTAATGTGCATTTTATCATCACGCCGCTGCTTGGCGATGTAAAAGAGCGTGAGAATTTCGCGAAGTTTATGGATAAGATGGTCGAGCTAGTCATCGCGCTAAAAGGCAGCACCAAAGCCGAGCATGGCACGGGTAGAATGATGGCACCCTTCGTCGAGCAGGAATGGGGAGCAAAGGCATACGCGCTTAATAAGCGTATCAAGAATATTTTTGATGAGCGCAATCTCTTTAACCCCGATGTGATCATCTGTGAAGACAAGGAGATTCATATCAAAAACCTTAAGCCTGCGCATAGTATCGAGGAGTATATAGAATCTTGCATGGAATGTGGGTTTTGCGAAAAGGTGTGTCCGAGCAAAAATATCACACTCACTCCGCGTCAGAGGATCGCGGTGCATAGGGAGATAAAACGTCTAGAGAGCTTAGCACACAAAAGTGCGCAAGAGAGTGAGGAGCTAGAGAGCTTGCGCAGGGATTATGCGTATTATGGTGTGGCGACTTGTGCGACTTGCTCGATGTGCGCCACGATCTGTCCGCTTGAGATCGACACGGCTAAGATCGCTATATATGCTAAAAATGCCAATGCCTCCAAGGGTGCGAGCGCGATTGCGGGTGTGATAGCGCGCAATATGGATAAGGCAGTAGCGATCGCAAAGCTGGGTGTGAGTGCTGCAAATATCGGCGCATCGCTGCTAGGGAGCAATGTGCTAAAAAGATTTAGCACTTCGTTAAATACACTCTTGCGCATACCTATAGTGCCCAAATATATGCCCACCAAAAACACCTATGCGTTAGAATCTAAAGTCTTAGATTCTAGTAATTCTGTTCTCTATCTCACAAGCTGTCTTAATCGTGTGTTTGCACCTCCAAGGCAAGCAGCAGATAAACGCCCGATACAAGCGGTGTTTGAGAGCCTCTGTAGCAAGGCAGGGATTAGTGTGGTGTATCCTAGTAATATCGATAAAATGTGCTGCGGCAAGGCATTTAAGGATTTCACAACCAAAGATCCTAGTCTCAATCCACTCAATCACACGTTACAAGAGCTACTCAAAACATCAGAAAACGGCAAAATCCCCATTGTGTGCGATCATAGCGCGTGTAGTGGTGAGCTGGTGGAGCAGCTTAAATCTCTGCAGGGATTTGAAGCACTTAGAATCTATGATATGAGCATGTATGTGCGTGATGAGATCCTGCCACGTTTGCACATCACGCCTATTAGTGAATCTGTAGGGGTGTATGCAGTGTGTTCGTGCAAAAGATACGCGTGGGCGGATAGTATCTATGAGATCGCTGCGCGTTGCACAAGTGGCGAGGTCCTCACGCATTCACAGACTTATTGCTGTGGTTTTGCGGGGAATAAGGGCTTTAGCACGCCAGAGCTTAATGTTTCGGCACTGCATGGCTTGCAGGAGCATTTCGCCACACAAGATTCTAATACCATGGGTAAAGGCATCAAACGCATGTATGCCACTTCTAGTACTTGCGAAATCGGGCTAAGTGATAGCACCAATCGCGCGTGGCAGCATATCATCTATCTGCTCGATGAGGTGTCTTGCGAGGGGACGCGTTGAAACATATCTCTGTGTTAAAAGATGAGGTGTTAGAGGCGTTTTTGCACCTAGCGCACATATCAGATCCTGTGATCCTTGATGCCACGCTTGGCTTTGGCGGGCATACGCTGGCACTCCTTGAGGCATATCCACATAGCAGGGTCATCGGTGTAGATAGGGATACGCAGGCTTTGGAGCTTGCTAGGGAGCGTTTGAGTGCGTATAAAGGGCGCGTGGAGTTTGTCAAAAGCGACTTTGGGAGTGTGTGGGAGCAGCTAGCTGATGAGCATAAGACGTGCATTTGCGCGGTGCTAGCTGATATAGGTGTGAGCTCCATGCAGTTAGATTCAGTAGAGCGCGGCTTTGGCTTTAGCTCGCATAGGCTTGATATGCGTATGGATAGTGCGCTAGCTTTAAGTGCTAAGGAAGTGCTCAATACCTACAATCCCACGCAGCTAGAGCGTGTGTTTAGCCAATATGGCGAGATTAGAGAATCTAAAAAACTCGCGCGTGTTATCGTGCAGCGGCGCGAGAGGGAGCATTTTAAGAGTGCTAGGGAGTTTAGTGAGCTGTGCGCAAATACTCTTGCGCGCACCAAAGGAATTCACCCGGCTACACAAGCTTTTCAGGCGATTAGGATCGAGGTCAATGACGAGCTAGGACAGCTAGAGAGACTGCTAGATTCACTACAAGGTGGGTTTAACAATGGATTTTTGCATGGTGCGCGAGTGGGGATTATTAGCTTCCATTCGCTGGAAGATCGGATTGTCAAAAATACCTTTAGGCAATGGAGCAGGGCGTGTGTGTGCCCGCCAAATGTGATGAAATGTGTGTGTGGTGGGGATAGTGCGCTTGGCGAGATACTCTATAAAAAGCCCATACTTCCAAGCGCGCAAGAGAGTGCCACAAACAATCGCGCAAGAAGTGCAAAGTTGCGTGTTTTTGCGTTTAGGGGGTGAGTGATGAGTGAATCTAGCGGGTTTTATGAGGCTTTTGAATACGATAGAGACGATGTGTATGATGGCTTAGAGGATTCTAATGTGCCACTGCATAATACGCACCAAAGCTCACAGGAGCGAGAAAGGCTTGTGCAGGGCTTGCAGGAAGAGAATGTTGTAAGTGTTAGATATTTGCTGTATGGGTTTGGGATGTTTTTTGTGATTTTGGGATTGTGTTTCCCTAAAATCTATCTCACAAACACCATCTATGCCACGAGCAAGGAGGTTTTGAGCCTACAGACAAGTAGAGAGATCCTCTATGAGGAAAACAAAAAGTTGCGCCGTGAGCTTGAGGATATTGACTTTAGATTCCGTGTGCTGGATAATCTAGAATAAATGCCATTATTGTAGTATAAGCTTGTTTCACAAACTTGGTATCTGGCTTCAAGACAAAGCCCCTCACTTCTCTATTTATGTGATCATATAGAATCTAGAGCAAGATTCTAGAATCTTTTGGTGTCGCCGCTTCATGAACGCGACTTTGGCTAATGTATTTTTGACAAATCAAAATAGATTCTCATTACAGAATCTAGCTTTCTAAAAATGCCTTGGCGGCTTTGATCTGATCCATTGAGGTTTTGGCAAGTTGTTTTTTGTAGGTAAGAAGTTTGAGGGTTTGAGAGATGAGCTCCTTGGCTTGGAGCTTAGATTCTAAGGGGCTTTGGGCAAGATCTGCTGGGAGGTCTTGCGTGAGAAGATAGGCTTTTTGATCATCTTGGCTAAGAATGGCGACTTTGAGCGCGTCTAGCCACTGCTGTGTGTTAAGTGGCATCAGCGCATCAATTCATCGGCATTGACTTCGCGCCATGCCTCAAGCAATCCTCTAGCCACATTCATCACAATATCGACTTTTGTGGTATCGTTGGTGACATTGGCTTGGGTTAGGAGCTTTATCTGGTGGGTATAAAGCCCGGTGAGATACACAGCAACATCTCCCCCCTTTTCGTAATCAAGCGTATTGAGCAATTCTGTGAAAATATCGGTAGTGCGGTTGATATAATAGATCTTTTTCTCTATATCTTGGGCTTCCATATAGCGTTTGGTCTGTGCGCAAAACCGCAAAATCCCCTCATAGAGCATCTCTACAAGTTTGACTGGTGATTCCACCATCACAGAATTTTGCTGATACAGATTGTAGGCGTTTGTGCTTCTCATATATCCCCCTTATTTCTTAGCGACAGATTGGTCTATCATCATCTGCACGCTATTAAAAGCATTGTTGGTCTTTGAGATCTGGCTATCATAGGCAGCAAACCTCTGCGCCATCAGATCGTAGCGCGTATCAAGCATTGAGACAGCTCGCTTTCTATCTTCTTTTAGTCTCTTGTCTTCCCTTGTGAGACTTTCTTCAAGCAGCTTCAATCTTGAATTACTACCATCGACAAAATTTGCCAATTCTTTATCAAGCATTTTGAAAACGCCATCGATATGCACCTCGCGAAACTCTCTAGTCGTCGTCTTGCCATAGAAAAAGTCCCGCGTGCCTTCTGGATCGTTATTGACTTCTGTGCGTAGTTTGCTCGTATCTAGGCTCATTACACCTTTTTCATTTACGCTAATACCATATTTGACAAGTGAATACTTATCGATCCCTTGTCCCATATGGAATGTCAGAATCTTATTGAGTGCTGGGCGGATCATACGCACATTGCTCTCGCCATTAAACACCCCAGCGATACGCGTGTCTTCATCATATCGCGTGAGTTCATCGACTTTCATACTAAGTTGATTGTAGCTCTCTACAAACTTCGTAACGCTCTCGATGATAGATTCACTATCATTGGTGATGTTTATGATAGCGGGCTTGCCCGGCTCTGTGGTGGAGAGTAGATCGATAGTGATCCCCGTGGCTACATCATCGATGGTGTTTGTGGGGCGATGCATTCGTATGCCATTGTAGCTAAAGCTAGAATCTTGGGCTTGTTGGATATTTTTGATTTTAAAAAGTTCGTTTTGGGTGCGGACATAATCCATCGCCACACCTTGCTTGAGGTTGCCTAAGCTCTCTAGAGCCTTTTTGCTTTTTGGATCGTTGTTAGCACTGATGGCTACCTCGCCAGTATCAGAATTGATCACTATTTTGCCATCATCTGTTGCGTGGGAGTGCAAGCCCGCGATATTATCAATCGCCTCGGCAATGGCTTTGGCATTTTGGTAGGAGGAGTTATTTTTGTGCGTGAGAGTGGCGAGATCTAGTGGCACGGTGCCGATAGTGATGGTGCCCTCTATCTTGCCGGCTTGGACTTTTTGGGTGGTGATGAGATCATTAGATTCACGATTGTCTGTGCTGTTTGTGATCCTAAAGCCCATTTGAGCTGTTTGTTTGCCACCCACTTGCACGCTATAGCCTCTTTTGTCATTAAGCACGATATTATCGCCGCTCTCGCCAATCCCGACATTGATCTCGCCATTATCAAGCAATTCTTGCAAGTCAGAATCTGCAGAGATCGCGTTGATGATGGCTTCTTTGAGGGCTTGAGCATTATCGTTGGATTTAGATTCTGTGGAGGTTTGTAGCTCGATATTGAGTGTTTTGCTCGCACCCTTTTTGTCTGTGAGTGTGATGGTGAAATCATCATTTTTAAGCTCTAGTCTCCCGGATTTTAGAGTTTCGCCACTGAGTGTCTCGCCAAAATAGATTCTATTGTTCTCACCCGTCTCTTTGGAGTTTATCATCAGCTGATAGGGGTTTGAGCCACCGGTTTTCATAATCGTGCCAATCACTTCGGTATTTGTCTTATCCGTGATGAGCTGCGCGACTTCTTCGAGTGTCATACCCGCTTGTATCTCAATCTCATAGAACTTGCCTTTAGTGAAAAAGCGCAAGGTCGCGTCTTTTTGGCTAAAGACAGAATCTCGTTCTGCAAACTTCGTCCCCACTTCGTTAATATCACTCTGGGCTAGCGAATCCACATCTATCTTAATATCTTGGATAGGCACACCATCGCCTATAGTGGCTTTGATCGCATCGCCTATGATATTATGAGAGCGTCCTAGATAGGTAGAGTAGTCTCCAAGCTTGTTGGTGTGGGATTTCATCTCGCGCACCCCACTCATTAGATCCACAAGCTGTGTTTGCTTCTCTACATTTTGCTCGATTTTTTTATCAATAGGTGCGACTTGTGTGCCTTCATCGGCTTTGCGCAACTTCTCAATAGTGTCGTAATTAAGGACATTGCTACCGATGCCTAGGGAGCTTAGTTTGCCTAAAGCCATTGCTTAGCCTTGTTGGTTAAAAATAATACCCACAACTTCACGCATACGCTTCATAAGCTCGATTGCTTCCTTGCTAGGAATCTCGCGTATGACTTTATCCCCGCCGTATTCTTTGACCGTAACTGTCAAGCCGGGGATATCATCGTTATATGCGAAATTTATACTCGTGCCCACTCGCTTCATCTCGTCATTAAGTTTTTTGCTTAGTTCTACAAGCTCCTCTTTGAGATGCTCTTTACTCTTTTTGGCTTGCTCTTTGTTGATAGAATCTTGGATAAGATCCTGCACGCTTCCGGATTTTTGCGTGCTAGTGCTACTGGGCATAGCTTTGACCATATCCACAAGCTGGTTTTGTGCGACTTTTAGATCATTGACTGCCATATTCATAGTAGTTTCCTCCTTGAAACTTTAGAAATACGGAAGAACATATCGGCGAAAAAAATTTTTATTAAATCATTGTATTTTGATGAGTTGCAAGGGATCGATGTGTTTGTCTTTTTGTGTTACTTCAAAGCTTAGCTTTTCATTGACTTTGCCGATGGTATAGCCCTTTTTGACAAACACACCGGGCTTGATAGTATCAGAGATTCTGTCCATATATGCATACACAGTATAGAGCGAATCTTTATGCTCAATGATCACAACCTTTTTTATCACTGGATTTTCTTTGGCAAATACCACCTTGCCATCAAGCACATTTTTGACATCGGCGTTGCGATTTTTTGGCACAAGAATGATATTTTCATAAAAAAACTTCATCTTATACACAGGATCAAAAGTCGGACCGAATTTTTGCTCGATACGGAAGGTGTTTGGCGCGAGTGGTGGGATTGTTTTGCTACCGCGATAGGAGGCTGTGGAGATGTCTTTATACGCGCTTGAGGCGATTTTGATATCTTTGCTTGCTTGGATAGTGCGCTTTGGTTTGGGGGTGCTGGCTTGGGCTTGCTCTTCTTTTTGAATCTTCTCTTGGATTTTTTTGTGATTTTGTTCTTGGGTGATTTTGAGATTAGCAAGGATAGAATCTAGATTTTTACGCTCTGTGTTTATATCTTGGAGTTTTTGGTTATAGACTTTGAGATCCTCTTGCATAGAGGCGATGATCTGCTCTTGCTTGGCTTTTATGCCCTCAAGCGTATCGCGTTTTTTGGTTTGCTCCTGTATGGAGTTTTGAATTTGGGTGATGTTTTTTGAGACATTTATGATTTCGCTAGCGAGCGTATCACGCGTTTGATTGAGGGATTTTATGCGTTGCTTTGCAAGATTGATGAGGATTGTATAGATCTCTCGTGAAAGCACATCTTCTTTGCTATCCACCTCGCCACTTAGTGCATAAAACGCCATACTCTGACTTAGCAAGCTCACAATCTCTTCTTCGATCATATCACGCTTTTGGCGTAGCTCTTCTTGGCGTTTTTTGTTTTCTTGTAGGGATTTTTCTTGGGTGGAATATTTGTCTTTATTTTGGCTTATATCTTTTTGGAGGTTCTCAATCTGTGAATCTAGCTTGATAATTTCTTGGTTTTTAGCATTGATCGCACTACCTATTTCAGAGATTTTTTGACTTACTTGCGCTTTGGCTTGTTGGTTTTGGGCTATTTTTTGATTATTTAGTGTGATGTCTTTTTGTATATCCGCCCACATACAGGCAGATATAAGCACCACAAGCCAAAGAGTTCTGCGCATAAGAGTTTAGAGATCTTTTTGTTTGAGTATCACAAATAGCACACACACAAGAGAAATCACAAGCGATGAGAGGAGCAAGATCACACTATCACTCCATACTTTGATGATCTCTGTGCTCACTTCTAGGGTGTTGGCGAGATCTTGTGCTAGCACACTGCCTTTGAAATAATACAGCACACACACACTCATAAGACTCACCAGCACAGAATCTATCACTGCAAGCCTA
The DNA here is from genome assembly GCA_944325775.1 of uncultured Helicobacter sp. Taxonomy (GTDB): domain Bacteria; phylum Campylobacterota; class Campylobacteria; order Campylobacterales; family Helicobacteraceae; genus Helicobacter_F. The sequence continues at coordinate 6,827 of CALVBL010000026.1, read as the reverse complement.
AAGAGTATGCCATTGCGCATCCACGATGGCGCGCCCAAAAAGCTCATAATCTCCATTCGCTCGCTATGTTCGAATTTCCACACTTCGATTTGCTTGACCATCAGCAGACAGCTAAGGATCGCGCTTAGGACAGAAAACACCAGCACAGAGCCTTTGATGATAAGCAGGAGTTTATACACTTGCGAGTGGGACTTGCTAAAGGATTCTACTTTTGTTACGCCATTTAGTTTTAAAAGCGTGGAGTGTATCTGCTCAAGGCGATCTTTGTCTGGAAAGACAGAGAGTCGCAGCGAATAAAACAATGGCAACTCTTTTTGAAGCGACTGCAGAGCGTCTTTACTCAACTCTTTTTTGAGCTCGTTTATCATGTAGTCTGGTGCCACGGGTTTCATCTCTTCTGCCTCACGCACGAAGGTTTGCACCTTTTGGAGATCAAGAGATTCTTTAGAAGCGATGATGATGGAGTAGCTGTTGGCAAGTTTTTGCTCGTGTGTAGAGATAGAGCGATTGATAAGCATAATGCTTTCGATCCCAAAGAGCAGGGCAAGCAAAGGAATGATTAACGCCAAATGTCTTTTAATTGAACTCATAAACAACCCCTTCTTCGATATGTAAGCGTCTGTAATTGATATTTAGGCTTTCTGGCAGGCGGTGTGTAACCACCACGATGGTGATCCCTAGCTGCTCATTGACACCTTTGAGGAGATTCCATATAAGCTCACTAGAATAGTCATCAAGATTCCCCGTGGGCTCATCAGCTAGGATAATCGCAGGATTATGCGCCAAGGCTCTTGCCATCGCCACACGCTGCTGCTCACCACCACTAAGCTCTAGTGGGAATTTACCCGCTTTGTGGGATAGTTTGATATGCGCTAGGAGGCGCTCCACCTGCTCTTTACAAATCTCTTTTTTATAGCCATTGATCACCATGGGGAGCATTACATTTTTTTCGATATTCCATTCTTTGACGAGTTTGTAGTCTTGGAAGACGATGCCGATGTTTTGTCGTAAGTAGTGAATCTTAGATTTCGAAGCACGAGGCATATTGACCCCAAATACTTCAAGATTCCCACTTTTGATAGGCAAATGCCCATATAGGGAGCTCAAAATCGTGCTTTTGCCGCTCCCGCTAGCCCCAGTGATAAACACAAATTCTTTGGCACGCACACTAAAACTTGCATTTTTGATGACATTTTCATCATCTTTGTAGCCTAGATTCAGGTTTTTTGCTTCTATGATCGCACTCAAGGTTTGTCCTTAGATTCTAAGATATGTATAAACAGCTGATGGGCACTTATGGTAGCTTGCGTGGGAAGTGGGGGCGCGCCCAAATAGCGTATCACACCATTTTGGAGTAGCACAAAGGCATTTTGTGGCTGGGCAAAATCCCCCAAACACAAGGCTATGACATAGGCTTCATCGTGTTTGTATATGGCATCTATGTGTAAAAAATATCCTTCTTTCACAATCTTTGGCAATGTGGGCAAAGCGACGAGATTCTCGATGTTTTGCACCACATTTGCACACACACCACAAAATACAAAATCGCCATTTTGGAGTGATTTTTGAGGATTTGGGGGGAGTGGGAGCGCGAATATTTTGCTATCATAGATTGGCTTTTCTTGTCTGCGCCAGCGCGCCTCATATTTGCTGATGATGGGCAAGTTGGCGTTTTTTTCTATGAGAATCTTAGCCTTTGGGAGGGCTAGGGCAGTGCTAAGCGCGTAGTCAAAGTAGTCTTTGTCATCAGTGCGCAGGTGCAAAAACCCGCTTTGTGGCATTGTGTGAGGTGATAAGGATTCATTGTTTTTAAGTGCGCGCATACTATGGCACAAAAACATCGGGCTTATCACGCGTCTATGTGGCTTCTTATGCCATGGCACAGGGAAATGCACATAGAGATTTTTGAGCGAACTATCAGGCATAAGCTGGAGTAAGATACGCGCATCGATGTGTGAAACATAGAGATTTGTGAGTCCCAAAAGCTCGATTTGTCGCAGTACCTGCTCAATAGAGGGTGTGTGAATCTCTAGTCCCAAAAACAGCTCATTAGGATTATTGGTAGCAAGATCAAGCAAATGTCGCCCAGATCCAAATCCTACTTCTATGCTTAAGGGCGCAGTATGGTGGAGGACAAACTCATAGGTGCGCTCACGCGAGAGCAAAAAGGGACTTTGGGTGTTTTGTCTGGGGGTGTTTGTAGAGAGATTATGCCCTAGCACTCCGCTAGAGTGCGCACATAAGATCCCTAGCGCGTCTTTGATGATCCCGATTGGCTCGAGGCGTGTGGATTTTTGGCATTTATACAAGGTCGAGTTTGTGCGCACGCTCTCGCGGATAAAAAACTCGCGATTTTCATAGCGCACGAGGATAAGGCGCTGGGTGGGATTGTGTGCATTTGTGAATCTTGCTACAAACTCATAACTTCCACTTTTTAAAGGCAGAGGGAAGTCTTGGGGTTGGGCGGTGTGAAAATGCGGCATAGTTATCGTTGGAGCGTGACGCTGGGGCTCTGGGGAGATTCTATGCCAAATTCATCGATACTCACGACACTATAGGTGTATTCAATCCCGCGCTTGGCTTCTTTGTCGATGAAATGCGTGGTTTTGATGTTGTTGTAGCGATTGTTGCGATTGGTTTGTGAATCTCTCCTGTACAGCGCGTATTTGATGGCGCGTCCATCGCTTGGGATATCCCATGTGATAGCGATTGTGTTGCCTTGGACTTGGGAGCTGGTAATGTTGGGCGCGATGGGGCGAGAGAGCGTGCTGCCTACAATGGGCGCATTTAGACGATCCCCATCAAATCCATACATATCCACACCCACGATCTGATAGGCTATGCTTTGTCCATGGTCTTGGAGTGCGTGTGTGTAAGAGGTGTTTTTGGTCGTGGTGATGAGCTTGTATCTGCCATTGTTTTGTATATCGGCGTAGATTCTGTATGAGGTGGCTTTGGGGTGGGGTTGCCATGTGAGCTGGATTTTTAGCGGGAGCTGCGTGGTGGCGCTAGCACCCTCTACAGGCTCTATGAGATCGAGCGTGCGCGCACTCACTTCTTCTGATGGTTCAGAGATATTGCCTTCAAAATCCTTAGCTAGCACGCGATAGGTATAGGTCGTGCCATCTTGGAGATTGGTATCAAAAAACTCGATATTGAGGCGGTGCTTGAGCTCTGCGAGAGATACAAATCTACCCTCTGCATCTTGACGTTGGATAATGTAGGATTTGATACTTGGGTTTGGGTGGGGTGTGATGATGAGTTTGATATTGCGAGGGCGCACACTGATGGCAAACACACTCTCTACAGGATCGATAAAAGAGGTTTTGACTTTGATAGCTTGAGAGTAGGCGCTCATAGTATTGTCTTTGCCAAGCGTGGCAAAAAGATAGTAATAAGTGCTTTTTGGCTTGAGATTGGTATCAAAAAAATGCGTTACAAGGGGGTTTTTGATCGTGGCTATGCGCTTGAAAGATTCTGTAGTGAGGGTGGGTGCGCCTGTCATACTAGAATTTTGGCTAGAATCTTGCGCGGGCTGTGAGGCAATATCCTCCTCACTGGCACGAAATACCACAAAGCCCTCAATAGCCGTGGGCGATCCGTCCTCTGCCTTTTCCTTGCTTTCCCATTCAAACGCCACGCTGCTCACATCACTAAGAGTTTGAATCTGCTGGATTTTGGGGAGATTCTCATTGATGCTTAGGGGCTTTTGGAGCAGACTACAGCCGCTAAAAATGCCCAAAACAATCCAAAATATACTGAGGTGCCAAAACTTCATCAATCCTATCCTTATCAAAATATCGTTTCAAAAATGCTACCATATCGGCAAAAAGTGGCGCTTTGAAAACAAGCGGTGTAGAATCTGGGTTTGGAGAATCTATAGAATCTAAACAAAGAGATTGAGGTGCTGTGTGCATGCGTAGATTAAGTAATGGCGGAGCAAGCGGAGATTCACTCTTTGTGAGCGATTTACACAACGAAGTTTCTTTAGGAGAGTATGGCTTTTGTGTTGAGGTAATAGCCCCCTTAGGATGGAAAACATACATCATATACGCGTGTAGCAGGACGCGGTGATCGCCAAACTCACCCTTATATCCATAGAGCGTGTCGCCGATGATGGATCGCCCCAAACTCTCCAAGTGCGCGCGAATCTGGTGTGTGCGTCCGGTGAAAAGTTTCACAGCAATAAGCTGGAGGGAGTGCTGTGAATTTGTGTGTGTCAAAAGCGGCATAAAAATGCTTTTAGAATATCGTAAGCCCGCGTGCGGTGGTGTATCGTGCTTTTGTATGTCGCACTTTAGATCGTGTGAAGAGGTATTGTGTGTTGGAGGAGTGTATGGGGCAAGTTTTGCCATTTTTAGGCGGTTTTTGGGGTGGCGCCCCATATAGCATTCTATGGTGGTGGGTTCTTTGAGGGGTTTGGTGATGAGTGCGAGATAGTAGCGCCCCATTTGGCGAGATTTGAGCTGGTTGCTTAGGGCGTTGTGCGCGTGGGGAGTTTTGGCTATGGCAAGCGCACCGCTGGTTTGTCTATCGAGCCTATGCACGATCCCATAGCGCAAATCCCCGCAGAGGTTGCGGATAGGGGGTTGGGTGAGCTTGAGCCAATCCACTAGAGTGGGTTCTTTGAGCGATGGAGCTTCGTGAATGACGATGTTTGGCGGTTTGTTTATGATCAAAAATTCTGAATCTTGATACAAAATCGCTATATTAGCAAACTCTGGCTTGAGCTCTGTGAGAGATTCTAAGCTTGTGTAGTCATGATGTTTGGGTGGTGAATCTGGAGTGAGTATGTGCAGCGTATCGCCTAGTGCTACTTGTGTGCTGGGCTTGACACAGAGCACATCATTGAGCAGCACCTGCTGGCGTTTGATAAGCTGCAGGGCTTGTGCGCGTGAGATATGCAAGCAAGCACCAAGCAGAGAATCTAAGCGAGGTTTTGGGGTGGTGGCTAAGTCTTTTTGTGTTATAATCACCTGCATTACGGATCACTCTTTTGGATTTAAGGATAGCTTTAGATGAATGCCAAGAAGATTCTAGCACATTTTGACTTTATTGTGATTTTGCTCGTGCTGCCCTTGGTCGTGCTCTCATTTATGCTGGTGCGGGAGCTTGATGAGATGATGTTTGCCAAGCAAATCAAATATCTTGTGATGAGCTTGTGTGTGGGGTTAGTGGTGTTTTTTATCCCATTTAGACGACTTAATTATTCTGTGATTTTTTTGTATGTGTTGTTGTTGGTGCTGCTGGTGCTTGTGAAGTTCATCGGTGTGGAGAAAAACTACGCGGTGCGCTGGATTGAGATTCCCTTTACGAGTTTTTCGATCCAGCCTAGTGAGGTGATGAAAATCGCGCTTATGCTGTTTTTGGCATCATATATTTCTAAAAATCCACCGCCAGAAGAGGGCTATGGGTGGAAAGACTTTGGGATTATCCTCTCCTTTGTGCTTTTGCCCTTTTTTATCATTCTGCTTGAGCCGGATTTGGGCACGGCGCTTATCGTTTTACTTGTGGGCTTTGGGGTGCTTTTCCTCGTGGGTGTGAATAAAAAAATCTGGATCACTCTTGCTATTGCTGGGGTCTTGCTAATCCCTATCACTTATTCTGTGGCGTTTAGTGCGGGGTTGCTCAAGCCTTATCATCAAAAGCGTATTAGTGATTTTGTGAGTGGGGAATACCCCTATCAAGTCCAGCAGGCTCTTATCGCGATTGGCTCTGGCGGGATCAATGGACAAACAAGAGAGATGGCGACCCAATCCCAGCTTAATTTTCTCCCTTATGCGAGCACGGATTTTTTGTTCGCGTATTATGTCGAGCGATTTGGGCTACTTGGGGCGTTTGGGCTACTTGGGCTGTATATGTGCCTCATCTTGTATTTGTTAAGCATTTGTTTGGGCGCGATGAAGGATTATTTTTTGCGTGTGGTGAGTGGGTATATCGCGATTCTGTTTTTCTTGTATGCGGGGGTGAATATCTGTATGGTGATCGGATTAGCTCCTGTGGTAGGCATACCGCTTCCGATGATGAGCTATGGCGGCACGAGCTTTATGACCTTTGTGATTTTGCTAATGATTTTAGAAAACGCCCTTGCGTTTAGGTTTGTTTTTGAGTATAATGCGCACTCCCCAATCCATCGTGGGCCTTTAGCTCAGCTGGTTAGAGCGCTCGGCTCATAACCGATCGGTCGCAGGTTCGAGTCCTGCAAGGCCCACCAGAAATTTACTTAACTCCTCTAGCTTTAGAGCACAATTTGAGAATCTTAATCGCATAGATCCTAGAATCTAGCCCTATAGAATTCACAATCTCATCTAGCTTGCTTGTTTTTTGATATTCTAAGATTTGTGAGGTGAAAATGTCCTCCCTCTCCCGAGAAGGAGAGTGTAAGAGAACACAACAACAAATAAGGAAGGAAAGATGCACTTCAACCCGCCCACCCAACCTATGCATCTGTAAGAGGTATTTCATCAGAGATATGTATCACAAAGTGATGGTGTAATGATAAGGAAGTTTGTTAAACCAAAAATTAATAACAATTCTTATTTTGATAATATGAAAGAAAAATCTTAATACAGAATCCATACTACAAAATCTTTCCCATGGTGAATCTATGGGCAACAAAGTTGTATATAGACCCAACACATCGTGGTGCCAATAGTGACAACAAAGAGTGATCGGGGGTGATGATTGTGTTATGGTGTTAAAGTGCGTGAGATAAAAGACTTGGTTAAGATATTATATTGTGATCGAAGAATGGCGGACAGGGAGGGATTCGAACCCTCGGTAACCTTGCGGCTACGCGTCCTTAGCAGGGACGTGGTTTCAGCCAA
>CALVBL010000025.1 GCA_944325775.1 uncultured Helicobacter sp. | reverse complement strand
AACAAAATCTATGAGCATGTCAAAAACACCGCTGATGGCTATGTCTCGCGTGTCAATCCGGGCAACCTCAAAGAGGAAAAGCTCTACTTTGATGTGTTGCGAAAGCTGTGTGAATCTGGGCTCGTGGGTATGCCACACCCCGATGCGATGATAGGCTATGGTGCTAAGGACGCACTAACTAAGCTAGCAGATACGCAGCTTGTGCCTAGTGATACTTATGCGTATTATGACCCTGCAGAGGCGAAGAGAATTGGCGTAGTATGGAGTGATAAGCATGATTTTAAAAAGACTTTCCCCAAAACCCTAGCTAAGGGCGAGCGGGTGCTAAAGCAAAACCGCGGTTCCACAGGTGAAGGAATCTGGCGTGTGCGATTAGAATCTGCTAGTGAGTATGGCAAGCTAGATTCACTCCCACTTGATACCAAAATCATCTGCACCGAGGCTAAAGACAACCACACAGAGGAACGAAGACTTGGTGAGTTTATGGACTTTTGTGAGCATTATTTGGTAGGCGATAATGGTATGCTTGTGGATATGACTTTCCTGCCGCGTATCAAAGAAGGTGAGATTAGAATCTTAATGCTGTATAAAACACCTGTGTATGTTGTGCATAAAAAACCAGCCGAGGGCGGCGATGCGTTTTCTGCGACACTCTTTAGCGGGGCAAAGTACCGCTACGATGAGCCAAAGGATTGGCAGGCTCTCATTGATTGGTTTTTGGCACAACTCCCAGAGATTCGTTCTAAGCTCGGTAACTACGACTTGCCACTGATTTGGACAGCGGATTTTATCCTCGATACAGATGCAAATGGCAAGGATAAATATGTGCTAGGCGAGATTAACTGCTCGTGCGTGGGATTCACCTCTCCAGCGGAATTTATGGAGAAAATTGCCGTGATGGTAGGCGATAACATCGTAGATATCGTGAGCGAGAAAAAAGCTTAGTGTAGGCATTTGGCTTTGTGCGACTTTTTAGGGAATCTACACACTCGGTTTGCCCGCTGGGATTTACTTCCTCCGGTCGTGCATAGTCACTGCCGCTTAGGTAGCTCCCGGCGCACTTACTTGCAAAATAAGCAGACCTTACGCGCAATCCTAGAATTTTTATAAAATTTTGTCTTATTAGAACGTGATTCTAGATTCTAATCTTTGATTTTGTGAATCTAAGATACAAAGCAGATTTTAGAATCTTGGATTTATAAGCCTAGATTCTCATCAAAGTATAAAAACCAAATCCACAAAAGCCAAAAACAATTTCAAAATCTACCACTTTCATAGAATCTCATCAAAACACACGATGACACAATGCACCTGTGAGAGGATTACTTGGAATTTATTATGCCCAAGAGTTTCTCACACGCCTCATTTTCGCCATTTATACATGCTTTGTAATAATATACTTTCGCCATATCGCCATTGTGCGCCACATCTAAGCCTAGCTGATACAAATCCCCTACAATCTCACAATTCTTATAGTTTTTATACACGCGTGAAAAGGGGCTAACATAGCCCATCTGCCATGGCATAAGATCACATGCCTTTTGGCGTAAGTGGGCAGAATCTACCCCGTCACTAAATGTTGCCAAGATAGCGCACGATCGTGCATCATCGCGTCTGCAGCCAATCTCCGCCGCCCAAGCAAGCTTTTGATTATGCACTTCCTTATCATCTGTGTAGAAATACTGATACGCCCTCATAAGCGAATCGCACGCAATATTTCCTATATTTTTACAGGTATTTTCAAAAAAAGTAATGTCCTCTTGAGTGAAACCCTCGCTCTGTTTATCGGTAGTGTTTGGCATAATGATTGTGCCATTTTCATACCTTGCCATTTGTATCTTTTGCATAAAGAGTGCCTGTGTCTCAAAAATCGCCTTAGCCTCCTCTCCCGCACACTCTTTGATAGAAAACTCTAGTTTATTGCACGCATAGTTTTTAAACGTTTCTTTACTGCTAGATTCTGTATTTTGGGACAATAGCCCAAGTGCGATAACCTCATCAATGTGCGCTAAGACATCTTCGCACCCAAGCCCTCCACCCTTTTGACAGCCTAACATAAGATATTTCAAACCACTTTTTGTATCTTGTGCAATACCCTCAAAATCAAAATTTTTTGTGTGCAATAGCATTTTACCCACAAGCGAACAAGCCTCATAGCTCCCAAACTCACAATTTACCTTGCTGATATTCAAAAACTCTTGTGGTGAAAGAGTGCTATCTTTGGAAAGAAAGGCATTAATGAGATCATCACACGCTTCTATTACACCTTGTTTGCAGGAATCTTGCAACATGCCCATATCTTTCTTATCACGCCCGATGATAGCGCATGCAAGGGGATTTTTGGATTCACAAAGTTTTTGGTATTTTTGTTTTTGGTATTCTTGTGTGCTGCTAGATTCTCCTTTTTGGTATAGTGCAAGATATTCGCTAAAATGCGGAGATTCTATAAGGTTTAGAGCATTTTGCTGCTCTTGTGTGAGAATAGGACTCTGCTTAGAATCTTGCGCTTGTATATCTCTTAGATCATACACTTCTTGTGCGGCAATCTCTTTGATTTGATGTTGTGCGTGTTTGCAAAGTGGGCTTTTGTTTGTCTTGCTATTTTCTATGTGCAAAAACAATCTATTGCCATCTTGCTTGTATTGCAAAGAGAAGCAGTTTTGTTTTTGTGCGATAAAAAACCTTTTGTCTTTGGTAACTTTATCTGGCAACCACGCACTGCTAAAGCTTGAATCTAAATTCATACAAACCCCTTGTGCCTCTTTGCTAAGTTTGCCATAATTACAGATAGCAAAGCCTTGATCCATAGCAGTTTTGATAATTTGATTTATTTCTTGTGTATTCTGTGTGTTCTCTAAAAGCTTTGCTTCTAAGGCTAGCACATAGCTCCCACCATAGAGTTGATTGAGATAAGTAAAAATCCAAAAATTTCCCAACCCTTCAAGACCGTGATCCTCACCGTATTCAAATTCTTGGAGAATGGATTGAATCTCCTCTTGTTTTAAGGTATCAGCGTATCGTCTTAATATCTCCATAAATTCTAAATCCTTAAGATTCCCATCTGTGGCGGTCATTATCATTCTATAGGACATATAGCCTTTTAATGCGTATTCAAAGATTTCTTGAAGCTTTTGCTCATTGGCTGTACTTTTGTATTTTTCTAATGTATTTTTTAGGGCAAAAAGCTCTGTGGGATGCCCACAAGTTGCATCATTACATACATGAAGTGGTGTGTAATTTTCTAAAAATGTGAAAAACTCTCCTCCAAAACTCTCCACAAACACACTCTGATCTGCAAAAAAAGATTCCAAAGTTCCCACAAACTCCTGCTCTTTCGTGCGACAATCAATGGTCTCTGTTCTAGCAAATGTTGTGTTATTAAACCCAGCTTGGACTGTTTGTAAAAATTGCTCGATATCGCTACCAAAAGGTGTGCCCCTAAAATCCTTTGCTAATTGTTTGCCATGCCCTAAGAGGTAACACATGGCATTATCTTCGCTACCATAAAATCCCGCAAGAGAAGAGATAAGCACCAAGCGCAAAAATTTTGCATAGTCTTCTACAAAGGCTTTTTGCTCCTTAGTGTGTGCGAGATTTTCTAATTGATCAAGAAAGCCAAAATGCTCTTTTTGGTATTGCTTAGCAAGGCGCAAAAGACGCATTTGAGGAGTTTGTTCAAATGGTAGAGCGAGATTAGAATCTTGTGTATCCTCTTGTGTATTTTGGGGCAAATTGTATTGCCTAAATTTTGCCATCTTTATCTCTATGATAGGTGAGATAAGATCATTAAGTCCTGTAGTAGGCGACTTAGTATAAAAAAACACAAAGACTGCCAAAATTACAAATAAAATACTTACTAGAGCGATTTTTAATTGCATAAAATTTCCTTATTCAAGATTATTTATTCCGCAGTGAAGAGATCTGTGCTTAAATACCGCTCCCCTGTGTCACAAAGAATCGTTACGATGTTTTTGCCCGGATATTTCTTTGCCATTTCGCACGCACCCCAGAGATTCGCACCGCTTGAGATTCCCACCAGCACGCCCTCGTTTTTAGCGATTTTGCGCGACTGCTCTGCCGCCCACTGCGCATCGACTTGTAGCACCTCATCGATGAGACTCCTATCCAAAGTATCTGGGATAAACCCCGCACCAATGCCTTGAATCTTGTGCGGTCCGGGCGCACCACCGCTAAGAACGGGAGAGTTAATAGGCTCCACCGCGATGACTTTGATATTGGGATTTTTTGCCTTTAGCACCGCACCTATGCCGCTTAGGCTCCCGCCTGTGCCCACAGCACTCACAAACACATCGATTTTGCCCTCCATTGCCTCCCATATCTCTAGCGCGGTGGTTTGTCTATGAATCTCTGGATTTGCTGGGTTTTGGAATTGTTGCAGCACAAGTGAATTTGGGATTTCTTTTTGCAATTCCAAGGCACGATTGACTGCCCCTTTCATTCCTTGTGTAGCTGGGGTTAGCTCTAGCCTCGCACCAAAGGCACTAAGTAGTTTGCGTCTCTCGATACTCATAGATTCTGGCATTGTGAGGATTAGTTTAATCCCCTTAGCAGCACACACAGCGGCTAGTCCGATACCTGTGTTGCCACTGGTTGGCTCGATGAGGGTTGTATTTGCGTTGATTTTGCCCTCTTTTAGTGCAGATTCGATCATATTAAGCGCGATTCTATCCTTGACCGAACCGCTTGGGTTAAAAAATTCGCATTTGCCATAAATATTTGCCCCGCACTCTTTGGAGAGGGACTTGATAAACAAAAGAGGCGTGTTGCCGATGGCTCCGCTGATAGATTGGATTACTTTCATTAAAATCTCCTTAAATTGTGATACCAAAACATTCTATGGCAAACAAGTAATGTTGTCAAGATTTTTATAAGAGATTTGTGGGCGATGTTTCAAAACAAACACCAATAAAATCGAGATGGGTTTTTTAGAATCTACTCCATTATCAAATCGCATTCCTGAAGTGCTGGCACTAAACAATACCTGAGATTCTAAAAAATCTGCGTATGCACACAAAGCAGAATTTATTTTCTCTGAAGCGATACCAATCTGTGTCAAGCAAATTGCATCGAAAATAAAAGAATAGGCGCACCGCCCAATGGAGGAGGGGTCATTGGGAATTGGGCGATGCTTGTGTCAAAAGTATTAGTGCCATCAGACCTGGAGGAAGTCTCGGGGAAACACTAAAAATACGCAAGCCTAATGTATCCCCATATCTTAAGCCTGCGGGGTTCATTATACAAAAAAAAAAAAAACGGGCAATAAGAAAAAAGATAAAAATTATTAAAACTTTTAGAAATGTAACACCTATTCCTTGCACACATTAAGAGCTGCAGGAGCTTGGATTGTTGGCATTAACTCGATGGTGTTGATATTGACATGGCTAGGAAGTGTGGCGACCCAAAAAATCGTCTCGGCTATATCCTCGGGCAAAAGTGGCTTTGTACCTTCATACACAACATTTGCTAGCTTCTCATCGCCCTTAAACCGCACGAGCGAAAACTCACTCCCGCCCGATAACCCCGGCTCGATATTACTCACACGAATGTGCTTGTCATACAGATCCGCACGCAGATTGAGCGAAAACTGCCGCACAAACGCCTTTGTGGCACCATAGACATTGCCACCGGGATAGGGATAGCGCCCCGCGATAGAGCCGATATTGATGATATGCCCCTTTTTGCGCACCACCATCTGAGGCAAAACCAACCGCGTCAGACGCACAAGTGCCAACACATTTGTCTCTATCATCTTTTCCCAATCAGCAATATCTGCCTTATCCGCACTCTGTAGCCCAAGTGCAAGCCCCGCGTTATTGACTAGCACATCGATCTCTCTAAACTCCTGCGGTAGATTCTGTAAGGCAGATTCTATATATGCAGTATCGCTCACATCACACGCAATGATCTGGACATACTGCTCACCGCCAAGCGACTCTTGGAGTGCTTGCAGCCTCTCAAGCCTGCGCGCTAGCAAGATGACCTTATGCCCATTAGCGACAAATTTCCTCGCACTCGCCTCACCAAATCCGACCGAAGCCCCTGTGATAAAAACTACCATTTACAACCTCCTCTCAACTATATTTTTGATACAAGTTTGTTGCACAAACTTGTTATCGGGGCTTATGGCAAAGCCACTCGCCCCTCCGCTTACGCGAACACCATCACTTTAGAATCTAAAGCTTACTTAAGATTCTAAAACGTGTCAGCGGTGCTAGATACTCATAATCCAATCTACATCACATCATGCGCGAAACTCCCAAAATACAGCTCCTCTGCTCTCTCCCGTGAAAGCCGCAGAGAATCTATGCAGATATCAGCAGCACTTACCACGCCGATTTCACGCACGCACAAGCCCAGAGCGCGCGCTTTAGATTCTATCACAGTGCGATTTTGCGGCGCGACTTCTAGCACTACACAGCTTGGGCTTTGGGCAAAGAGCAAATCCCAAGACTCTAGCCCACTTCGCACCTGCACGCCCTTGCCACCCAAAAGCGCCATTTTGACTAGAGCGATAGCAAGCCCGCCCTTGCCCACATCTTTGGCACTCTCTATCGCGGCATTCTCCTCACAGAGCAAATCCCACAATCGTGCTTCCTTTGCCAAATCTATACGCGCAACCTCGCCATAGATCCTGCCCTCGCACAACTTTTGTGCCACACTACCGGCAAAATCTGCTCCAATCTCTCCCACTAACAACAAAGCATTACCCTCATTTTTGAGCGCGCTTGTGATTGTAGCATTCGCATCTGGCAGCACACCCACACTCACGATACTAGGACTTGGGTAGATGTCAATCCCATCACTTTGGTTATGTAGTGAAACATTACCGCTTACCACCGGCGTATTGAGTACAGCACAGGCTTCTTTTATCCCCTCGCACACTTCTTTAAACTCCCACATCACCTCGGCATTATTGGGTGAGCCGAAATTTAAACAATCACTGATAGCCTTTGGGCGTGCGCCTCTTGTGGCACACTTGCGCCCCGCTGCAGCTACGCTGAGCTTGGCACCCTCACGCGGATTGAGGTAACACGTCCGCACATCACAATACACATTCATCGCCAGAGCTGCGCCATTTTCCTTGATACGCACCACGCTCGCATCACACTTACCCGGACCCACGATCGTGTTAGTCTGCACGCTGCTATCATACTGACTATACACCCATTTTTTATCACTGATATCTATGCTAGCTAGGAGCCTCTCAAACACCTCTTGTGCGCTCAGATCTGTGCGTAGATTCTGCACCTTATCACTCTCACGCTTTAGCTCCCTTACCGCCCTATCAAGCAATGGCGCACTATTGCTAAGCTCATCTATGGGGATCCTAGCGCATGGCTGCCCATACCAAAAGAGCTCCATCACGCCGCTATCAGTCACTTCCCCGATCACCGCGACATCCAGCTCCCATTTTTTAAAAATCTCTATCACTTTTTGCTCACAGCCCCTCTTAGCGCAAATAAGCATTCGTTCTTGAGATTCGCTAAGCATGAGCTCATAGGGATTCATACCGCTCTCACGCATAGGGACTTTGTCCAGATCTAAGCGCATACCACTGCCACTCTTTGCCGCCATCTCAAAGCTCGAGCTTGTGAGTCCCGCCGCGCCCATATCCTGAATCCCTACGATATAATCTTGCTTAAAAAGCTCCAAACACGCCTCAAGTAATAGCTTCTCGGCAAAGGGATCGCCCACTTGCACCGTAGGGCGCAATGCCTTAGAATCCGAGTTAAAACTATCGCTACTCATCACTGCCCCGCCTAAACCATCACGCCCGGTCTTGCTCCCCACATACATCACGGGATTGCCCACGCCCTCGGCTTTTGCGTAGAATATCTCTTCTTTTTTTGCCACACCCAGACAAAACGCATTGACCAAAATATTGCCATTGTAGCTGGATTCAAAACTCATTTCACCGCCGATTGTAGGCACACCCATACAATTCCCATAGCCGCCTATGCCCTCGACCACACCACGTAGCAAATAGCGGTGCTTCTCGCCCAGCGTGCCCTTATCCTTGATGTCGCCAAATCGTATGGAGTTCAGACTCGCTACTGGACGCGCTCCCATCGTAAAAATATCGCGCATAATCCCGCCCACGCCCGTAGCCGCTCCCGCGTATGGCTCGATGAAGCTAGGGTGATTGTGCGATTCTATCTTAAACACCGCGGCATAGCCCCCGCCGATGTCTATCACGCCGGCATTCTCGCCCGGTCCTTGTATCACCCAAGGCGCTTGTGTGGGGAAGCCACGCAGATATTTTTTGCTCGATTTATAACTACAATGCTCGCTCCACATAGCCGAAAAAATCCCTATTTCTATGAGGTTTGGCACACGCCCTAAAATCCGCACAATCTCCTCATAATCCTGCTTACTTAGCTTGTGTGAATCTAAGATAGATTCTCTCTCGCTCTCCCCTATAGGCGCACTCAACGCGGCAATATCACACATAATCTCTCCTTGTAATTCCTATATCAATGTAGCACAAATAAGCCTAAGATTCTAGCATACAAACACTTGCACTACCATAAGCGTATTGCAAATTTTGTGCTACAATCCCCCCAAACTAGAGCCACAGAGGAACAACCAATGAATCTTAACCCCATCGCACTCTTAGAAAAACTCATAGCCTACCCAAGCACCACCCCCAATGAATGTGGAATCTACACACTGATACAAGAGATTCTCACGCACGCGTATGGGGAATTTGAGATCATCACGCAAGAAAAAGAATGTGTGAAAAATATCTTTTTATACACGCCGCATAAGACGCGCGAACATTTGTGCTTCGCTGGACATATCGATGTCGTCCCACCGGGTGAGGGCTGGATCAGCGATCCATTTACCCCTACGCACACAGATGGCTACCTCTATGGACGCGGTGCGCAAGATATGAAAAGTGGTGTGAGTGCGTTTGTGTGTGCGGTGAGGGATTTCCTAGCGCGCAATCCTAAGGCAAGCCAAGATCTGCGTCTCTCAATCCTACTCACAAGCGATGAGGAGGGCGAAGGGACCTATGGCACGCAATATATGCTAGCAGAGCTAGAATCTAGAGGACTCCTGCCCACGATGGCGATTATCGCCGAGCCCACCGCACACCAAACCTGTGGCGATACGATCAAAGTCGGACGGCGCGGCAGTATCAATGGCAAAATCAAAATTTTCGGCAAACAAGGGCATGTCGCCTATCCACAAAACTGCATAAACCCCACCGAGCTTTTGGGTGCGCGATTGGGTGAGCTTGCCGGTGTGAATCTCGATGAGGGCGATGCGCACTTTGATCCAAGCAAGCTTGTGATCACTGATATACGCGGCGGTATGCAAGTGGTGAATGTGACACCAAATGACCTTAGCATACTCTTTAATGTACGTAATTCCCCCCAAACCACCAAAGACGATGTAGAGTCCTATGTGCGCAAAGTGCTAGAGGGACTGGATTTCACACTAGAGCTTAGACAAAGCTCGGTGGGATTTTTGACTACTTCTGCGCTGGTAACGATGATGAGTGCGTGTATAGATTCTGTGTGCGGGTACGCTCCAGAGCTTAGCACCAGCGGTGGCACAAGCGATGCGAGGTTTTTTGGTGCTAGGGGCATACCGGTGGTGGAAGTGGGCGTGCCAAACGATACGATCCACGCCATCAATGAGCGTGTCAAGCCCCAAGATGTGCAAAAACTCTATGAAATTTTTATGCATTTTTTAGCACAAGTGAATGCATAGATTCTATTGATTTTAAATAAGTTTGCTATAGCAAATTGTTTATCATGGTTCAAGGCAGAGCCCCTCACTCCTCTGCTTCGCGTGCATACATTTACCTGAATTTGTTTGCATAGATTCTATTAATGACTTTCGGATAATGTCCAATCACAAATCATCAAAATTTAAAATATTTTTTAACAAATCGGAGTATAATGGATTTCTGTTCTTCGACTTTTAAGCAGAATCTAGTCTTAAGAGTTGAGTTCGTCTTTCCAAGCCTACTCCAGCCTTATAGACTGCCCTAGACTAGGATTATTCACAATAACCATATCTTAATCTCGTCGTAATTTGCTCTTAGCCTTAAGAGCCAACTAAGAGTTTGCCACCCTAGATACAGAATCTAGCACTTAGATTCTGTATATCTTGCGTGGCTTTGGATTCTCTATGTGATCTATGGAGGATGTATGCAAATAAATATCAAAAAACACTTCAAACCCAACGAAATGCCCTCTATCTGGGGCAGTCCAGCTAAGCCAGAGCTACCCAGCCACATCCGTGTGCTCTATGGCGTAGCGTTTGCGGTCGTGCTACTCACTGCCGGCTTACAAAACAACCTCATCATCGCCTACATCGACTATCTGCAAGGTGATATGGGATTTACCCCCACTCAAGGCGCATGTATAAGCGCGGCGTATTATATGGGCAATGTCTGGACGACGATTATACTTTTTCGATTTCGTCAGCACTTTGGGCTTAAGGTCTTTTTTAGCTGTATTTTCGTGGTGCTGCTTTTTTCGCAGATTCTCGAGCTTAGTTTTAGCAACTTTTGGGTGGTGGTATTTGCGCGATTTATCGGTGGTGTCGTGGGTGGGGGCATTAGCGTGCTGTGTATTTTTTACACGATCCAAATGCTTCCTATGAGCAAAAAATACCTACTCTTCCCCACCAGTATCGGGCTCTCACAGATTGGCTCGGTGCTCGCGCACTTCATTGTGGCGTATTTTAGCGTGGGCGACTACCCACATTTAATGAATTATTTTGAGATAGGATTTTGCCTCATTGCCTTTTGTGTGTTTTTGCTCATCGAGCTTCCGCCTTCACACACGGACAGAGCGTTTTTCCCAGAGGATTTCACAGTGATTTTATTCGCGCTTGGCACGGCGATTTGCTGCCTCATCTTTAGCGTGGGGAATATCGCTTGGTGGCATTATGAATCTATCGCCTATGGCTTGTGCGCTGCCATAGTATCTTTTGGGCTGTTTTTCATCGCGGAGTTTTTTAAAAAGCGTCCCTTTATCCACCTCAAGTTTCTTGCTAATTTCCAGCTCATCGAGCTCGCTCTAGCTGCTGCTTTCGTGCGAATGTGTCTCGCAGAGCAGAGCACGGGTGCCACGGGATTATTTCGCAGTGTGCTTGGCTTTAGTGATTATCAGCTTATGGGGTATTATGGGATTCTCACGCTAGGTGCGCTAGGTGGGGGGATTTCGTGTTTGTGTATTTATAATTACGAACGCTCCCATGGTATGATTCTCTTTGCCGCAACACTTATCCCACTGGGGAGTTTCCTCTCGATGAATCTCAACATCGATATGCTGCCCAGTGATATTTATCTCGGGCAGGCTCTCATCGCCTTTGCAAGTGTGTTTTTTATGGGTCCTATTATCGTCAATGGCATTGTGCTAGGCTTTGCGCGTGGGACAAATTATGTGATCACTTTCGCGGTGATTTTTACCTTTTCTCAAGGCGTGTTTGGGCTTCTTGGATCAGCAATCATTGGGTATTTTGTGCGATGGCAAAGCACCCAAAACGCACAAGATCTCATCAACCACAATCTCACCAATCCCCTCTTTGATACCCACGCCGAGCATACGCTCATCACACACGCAGGCGTGCTGGCTTATGAGGATTTGTTTTTTACCATCGGTGTGATTGGGAGTGCGATTTTTGTGATCTTGCTCGCGCGCTATGTGTATTTCAAGCTCACGACCAATTCCCTGCGCCGTGAGCTTGACATCCTCAAAACCCGATCAATAAACAACAACACCAAGACAGCGCAGCTCCTTGCGCAGCTACAATCCCAAACATCAGGAGAAAGACAATGAGCCAACAACTCACAAAACACTACTCATGGCTTCCCAGCAAGCCCAAACTCTTTATCATCATCACCACTAGTATCGGTATGATCGTAGGCATTTTGCTTATTCTCTATGCGTGGCAGCTCCCGCCGTTTTTTCTCAATGTCGTGGCGACAAACGATGCCTATGTGCAGTCAAAAACGACCCTCCTCTCCCCACAAGTAAGCGGCTATGTGACCGAGGTGTATGTCAAGGATTTTGAGTTTGTCAGGGCAAATCAGCCGCTTTTACAGATTGATAAGCGCATTTTCCTCCAGAGGCTTGAAGAAGCGCGTGCAAGGCTACAAATCGCACAAAGCAACCTGCAAGCTTACCAACAGCACTATCGCTTGCACGAGGCAAACATCATAGAAACACAAGCACACATCAAAGCCGCGCAGGCAAATCTCAAAAACACCCAAGCAGAATATCACCGCGTCTCAAAACTCGTCAAAAACGAAAGTCTCAGCAAGCGCGACTATGACAACGCCAAAGCCCGGCTCTCAAGCGCGCAAGCCACACTCGTGCAAGCAAAGGCACAATACCAAAAAGCCCTCCAAGAGTTCGAAGCCTTCAAAACCACCAAAGCCTCGCTAGAAGCGGATGTTAATCGCGCGCAAGCCCTCCTAGAGCTCGCCCGCATAGATGTGGATAATTCGCTGATCAAAGCCCCCATAGATGGGCAACTAGGTGAGATTCTCGCAAATCTTGGGCAATTCGTCTCCCAAGAGAGTGCGCTCACCTACATTGTGCCACACACGCATTGGGTGATCGCCAACATCAAAGAAACCAAGATGGATAAGATCGCGATTGGGCAAAAGGTACATTTTAGTGTCGATGCGCTGGGCGGCAGGGAGTTTAACGGCGTGGTGGAGGAAATCTCCCCAGCAACAGGCAGTGAGTTTAGCCCTATCAAGGTCAATCATGCCACGGGGAATTTCATCAAGATAATCCAGCGAATCCCAGTGAAAATCAAAATAGATTCTAGTAACGAGGGTGTGGAGGATTTGCGCGCGGGAATGAGCGTGGTGGTAGAGGTATATACGAAATGAAACGATGGAATCTCATACTTATCCCCTGCCTCTTCATGCTCACTGCCTGTGCGCCAAAAATAAGCGATGTGCCGCAAGATTCACGCATCACGCTAGCCTTAAGTGATTCACAAGAGAGTGTAAATACGCGCTGGTGGGAGGAGTTTCATAATCCTGCACTGCTGCATTTGCTCACACAAGCACGGGAATACCACACCCAAAACAAACTCGCCAAGACGCACATCGAGGCAGCGCAAAACGCCATCAAAGTCGCTAGAGCACAGCTCTACCCTCATGCAAGTCTCGGTATAGATCCCGCGTATAATCAAACGATCCTTCACCCCCTTTATGCACTCACACAAGGCTCTTTGGACATTTCGTATCATTTGGATTTTTTTGGGAAATACCGCCACGCCAAGCAGAGCAAACACTACGCCCTGCAGGCAAGCATCGCGCAGAGCTATGCTACGCGACTCCTCATCGATACACTTGTGGCAAAGACCTACATCACACTTCTAGGCTCATATGCACGATTGGAACTACTGCATACCACGTTAGAGGCACGCAAGAGGGAGCTTGAGATCATACAATCGCGCAAAAATATGGGCTACATCAGCGCCTATGACACCAAGCAAGCCATCATCGCCTATGAATCTGTCCAAGCCCAAATCGCCGATACCAAACGCGCCATCACTAGGAGCAAAAATGCACTAAAATATCTTAGTGGCGTGGATGTGGATTCTGAAGGATTTTCGCGCTTGCAGGGTTTTAGGGTGAGCGGACTTGAAACCAAAGAATCTAGTGAATCTGACAAATCTAAAGTCAGCACAGCCACCAATGTTTTCATCACATTACAAGCCCCCAAACTCCCAGATACACTCTCCTCCAAGCTCTTAAACAACCGCCCCGATGTGCTATATGCGGAGTTTATGCTCGCTTCAAGTAGCGAATATCTCCAAAAAGCGCGCGCGGATTTCCTGCCAGATTTTAATCTCGGGCTTAATCTTGGGGCGATAGGCTATGAGAATTTCACGCAGTTTTTGCTCATAGGAGGGATTGGTGGCAGTGTGCTTGCCCCACTTTTTAAGGGTGGAGAGCTCACAGGAATGTTTGGCATCGCTAATGCGCAACGTGATGAGGCAGCATATATCTATCGCGATGTGGTGATCAGAGCCTACAAAGAGGCAAAAGACGCGTATGCGAATGCCGCCTACATAAACCTAGAACGCACTAGCACCAAAAAACAGCAAGAAGCCGCAAAAGAGGCACTCGCACATACAAAAGAACGCTATGATACAGGGTATTCTTCATATCTGGAGGTCATTGATGCGCAACGCTCACTCCTAGAGATAGAGACGCACCTCATCGCGCTCAAAACCCTCTATATGGAATCTCTGTGCAATCTCTATGGCGCGCTTGGCGGTGGGATAGAATATCCAAAGGAATTATTAGAAGAATTGCAAAAAAGCCGATAAGAGGGCTTAGAATCTCACATTAAGCCCAAGGTAGAGATGAAGTGGGTTGCCACACTCTGCTTTGTGCTCATTGACTTGCTCACCATTTATCTCTGGCAAAAATCCTGAATCTATCGTATAACTGCCATAAAATACATAGCGTGCGTGCAACCCTAACTCTAAAAAGAAGTAAGTACGAAGATAAGTCCGGTATTGAGACTGGATCCTATGGACTCATAGCTCCCAAGCTCTGTGGTATCCAACACGCTCTTGATCACACCCATTCCCCCAAACACTCCAAAACTACGAAAAAAGTTGTGTTTATAGTCTATGTTAGCCATATAATGTGAGATTGGTAGATTCTAAAAAATATTTTTTCCCATTAAAACTACCTATTTTACACAATAGTATGAAAATTACTATTAAATTATAAAATAGTATCTACTTTATTTTTATAATTTACTCTATTATAATTTTGATAAGGGGTGTTTGGCAAAGAAGATTCACATACAAAAGCCCCAAAAGTTGCATTTTATGACTTGTTTCGTGTAGAAAATGGCAAGATAGCCGAGCATTGGGATGTTATCGAACCTGTGCTAGATTCTAGCAAGGCACAAAATAGCAATGGCAAATTTGGATTGTAATCACAAAATAATAAAAAGGAGTAAACTATGAAAATAGCAGTTTTGTGCGCAAATGGCAAAGCAGGGAAGTTAATCGTAGGGGAAGCCATAAATAAGGGCTTAGAGGTTAGTGCCTTTGTGCGAGATTCTACTAAAGCACGATTTGATAGCAAAGTGTGCGTGGTGCAAAAAGATATTTTTACCTTAGAATCTAGCGATTTGCAAGGCTTTGATGTGATAATCGATGCCTTTGGTGAGTGGCAAAATCTTAGCTTACACAAAGCCCATATGGAGCATTTGGTGCAGATTCTATCAGGCAATAGTGCAAAATTCTTAGCAGTGGGCGGTGCAGGTAGTCTGTATATGGATAAGGAGCATAGCGTGATGTTTATGGATACACCAGACTTCCCACAAGAATATCTGCCTGTGGCGAGGGCTACCGCAGAGGCTTTTGATGTGATAAAAGTATCAAAGGACATAAATTGGGTGTATGTCAGCCCACCAGCGGTATTTATCCCAGATGCACCAAAAAGTGGCAAATACAAAATCATCGGCGAAGAATTTGAGGTAAATAGCAAGGGCGAATCTAAGATAAGCTATGCAGATTATGCAATAGCAATGATAGAGATTGCCATAGATTCTACATATTCTAAGCAGAGGGTTGGCGTGATAGGGCTGTGATAGCCCTAGATTCCACAAAAACTTAAGTTTTAGTTGTGAGTGTTTGGTAAGTTCTTTGGGATTTATTGAGGGCTATGGATATGGTTTCGCACAAACCGCCCACGGGGTGCTAGCAGATTCTAGGCAGAATCTCACCCTGTGGGTATTCTAGGTATCGTCTCGTGCCATATGGGTTTTGCAAAATCACACGCTTGGGATTATCCGCACGGACTTCGCCGATGAGACATGCGTTTTGCCCCAGAGAATGGGCAGTGAGGATCTCTAGCACGCGTTGCGCCTCCGCGCGCGGCACACTGAGCACACACACGCCCTCGTTAGCCAACACATATGGTTCAAGTCCCAAAATCTCGCACACACCGCGCACTTCGTCCAAAACCGGCACCTTAGATTCTTCTATGCTAATACTCACATTGCTTGCCTGTGCCCATTCATTAAGCACGCTCGCTAGTCCGCCACGCGTCGCGTCGCGCAATGCGTGAATCTCCACTCTGGAGTTAAAAAGTGGCTCTAGCATACCAAAGAGCTGTGCGCAATCACTCTGTAGAGTATTGAGTAGTCCTATTTCGTTGCGCTCACAATACACCATACTGCCATGCGTGCCGATATTACCACTGACAATGATACAATCCCCGACTTTGAGATTCTGCGCGCTGAGATTCTCGTAGATGATCTCGCCATAGGCGGTTGTGTTAATAAAAATCCCATCCATACTCCCCCTAGGCACGACTTTGGTATCCGCACTTAAGATCTTAAGCCTACCTAGCTCAATCTCGCGCGCCATAGAGACGACTAGAGATTCTAACTCCTTGATACTAAAGCCCTCCTCGATGATAAACCCCGCACTCATATACTTCGGACGCGCGCCCACCATCGCCACATCATTGCTACTGCCACACACGCAGAGCTTGCCGATATCCCCTCCCCTAAAGCGATAGGGCGTGATCACATAGCTATCAGTACTCATCGCAAACACCCCCACACACCCATGCGCGAGACCTGCGTCCTCTCCACTACCCTGCATAAATGGTGCTAGGTGTTTGAGAAAGACTTTTTGTGTGAGTTCTTGGGATTGCACCCCGCCGCTGCCATGTGCTAGAGTGATATTCATATACCCTCCTTATTTAGAGATTAATGCGTGTGGATTGTGCAAGCAACGCGTGGAGAAACTGCCCCTCTTGCTGCTGCCAAAAGCCCAAATCACACACGATAAAAAGCCGCTTTTTAAGCCGACTGATTGCGACATTGAGCCCAAAAAGTGCGTTAGTCTGTCGTGAATCTGTCAAATAATAATGCAAACTCACCGGCGAGAAAATCACATTTTCCCATTCCCTACCCTGCGATCCATGTATCGTGCTAATATCGCTATGGGCGATGGTGTGCTGCAAAAGCTTTTTTTGTTTCACAAAGGGCGTGATGATCCCAAGGCTTTGTGTGAGAGATTTTTGGTGTAGATATTTGTAGAGCTTATGGATAGCAATGGCTTCGTTTTGACTGACATTGCTCTGATCCTCGCCCTTAGCACCACTATCAATACAATAAATCTCCATCCTCTCCTCACGCCCACGCAACCCTATGTGATAAATTGCAGAATCTAAAATCTGCGCGAGATTATCACCATAGCGATGCGTAAATTTTAACTCGGCTATATGGCTCAACGTGGGTGCGTCAGTGGGCTGCTTTTCTAGCACGGATTGGGGAGCGGTAAAAAACTCCTCCAAAAATAGCGCAGAGAGATTCCACACACCTACCTCCCTATGCTCCTTGAGATCCTTGGCGGGCATTTCACAGATGGGCATAAGCTGCTTGTGATCACCAAACAACGTGATAGGCACATTATCCACACATAGTGCGCATGCCTTTGCTAATGGTGCAAACGCGCATTCATCTAAAAAATAATGCGCGAACTCCACCTCGAGATTCTCACACTTTTTGATAAAGCCATCAAGAGTAAGTCCGATGATATGCGCGTCTTTGAGACGAGCTTTGAACGAAGTGGGCTGGGCAAAGAGCGAGAGCTGGTTTTTCTGGACTAGCAGATTAGGATCGCAACACTCTGGATACAGGCTCAAAAACTTCTGTGTGGGCATACCAAGACGCAAGAGGTTGCTAAGCTCAAAATCCATCTGCTTAAAATGCTCAATAAGTGTGATAAAAATCTGCTCTAGCGCGGAGTTGGTGGGAGCTAGCACGCAGGTTTTAAGCCCTTGCTTTGCGTAATGATACACCGCTTCAAAAAGTACAACCTGCGTTTTGCCACTACCAGGCGCACCCCATACATAGCTAAGGCTTTGGGAAAACAGCATATTTAGGGCATTTTTTTGGTATTCGTTGAGATATGAGGGGATTTGTGGGGCTTGGATAGGCTTCCTGCTAGGTAGGGAAAGGGGGTGCTTGGTAGCAAACTCCTCGACATTGCGCACGAGAAACTTAAGATCACTAAAAAGTTTGAGATTTTCTAGCGCGAGCTTATGTGCGCTGGATTTTTTGGGCTTTTGGCTTTGGAGTTGCTGCAGGGATTCTAAAAGCTCATAATTTGGGGAAATCTCTAGGATAGAATCTTCTTGATTGTATTGCATATCCGCACACACACTTAGTTCAAAAAGCCTCTCCCCCACTTGCAGCACCAAGCCATCTTGGGATAAAACCTTCACTCCAAGTGTAAGGATAAGTCGCTCCTGCTCCAAGGTTGCGCCGACGATTTTAAGATCTTCTAAGCCCAGATCGTGCTCGCTAAGATACGCGTAATAGCTCTTGGCTGAAACTATAAGTATCTCTTGTGGTGTTTTCACACAATCCATCACAAAAGCGCACCGTATTTATAATACGCCGCACACGCGCCCTCGCTGCTCACCATACAGCTTCCTATGGGGTTGTTTGGCGTGCAGGCTTTGCCAAAGACTTTGCAATCCATAGGCTTGGCATTGCCTTTTAGAATCTCGCCACACAAACAAGCCTTGTGATCTGCCTTGCGCTCTTTGGGGAGATATGGGGCAAACTCTATCTCGGCATCGTAGCGCGCGAACTCATCTCTAAGGCGCAGGGCAGATTCTGGAATATCGCCTAGCCCACGCCACTCAAAATGCTCTCGTGGGCAAAAATATCGCTCCACCATCGCTTGGGCTTTGAGATTGCCCTGCATATCCACCACGCGCGCGTATTGAATCTCAAGGCGCGGAGTGCGACTAATAGCCTGTTTGAGGATAGAGAGAATGCTTTGCATCATATCAAGCGGCTCAAAGCCACTCACCACAATGGGGAGCTTAAATCGCTCCAAAAGCGGTGCATAGATTTTCGCCCCGCTTATCACGCTCACATGAGAGGGCGCGATGAGGGCATTGATAGAGCAATCAGATTGGGCGAGGATAAGCTCTAGGGGTGGGGGGACAAGCACGTGGTTTATATGAAAATACACATTTGTGAGATTAAGCGTGAGGCACTGCTCTATCAGTGCAGCGGTCATAGGCGTAGTCGTCTCAAAGCCGATAGCAAAAAACACGATTTTTTTACTAGGATTGTCTTTAGCGACTTTTAGCACTTCTATGGGCGAATACACAAAGCGCACATCCGCACCTTGCGCGCGCGCATTTTGCAGGCTGCCATTGCTACCGGGGACTTTGATCATATCCCCAAGGGTGAGTAGTATCACATCAGGACGCATAGCGATGTGATACGCCTCATCAATACGCCCACGCGGCATAATGCACACCGGACAACCCGGTCCGTGGATAAACTCGATATTTGGCGGTAAGAGCTTGGATAAGCCGTATTTCATCAATGTATGGGTATGCCCGCCACACACCTCCATAATCTTAAGTGGGGCGGGGAGCTTGGACGCGAGAGACCTAAGCGTATGCGCAAGTGCGAGGATAGAATCTCTGTCGCGATATGTCTGTATGTAGTCCATCATCAATCCCTCGTGTGAAAAGTCTTGGTGGATAATACATAATCCTTGCTTAATTTTTGCAGGCTTTTGGCTATCTTAAGTGTGATAGTCACATTAAATTCGGCAGCTTCTGGCTTAAGGGTGTTGTGCCAAATCGTGCGCTTGAGTTAGCGCATTTTACTCTTAATCCAAATATTACGCTTACTCAATTTAGTCATCCACTCCGCCGTCCATTCAAAAATCGGTATGTGTGGCATTATATAGAGCTTGGAAGTGCGTATGATAACAATGCTCTGAAAGTGATCAAAACGCGTGTAGCACACCCAAAAGTATTTGTATTTAGCAATGACATAACATGATGTGAGCAGCATTTTCTCCAAAGTCTAGATTCTAAG
>CALVBL010000024.1 GCA_944325775.1 uncultured Helicobacter sp. | reverse complement strand
TCAGGGTAGCTCAGCTGGTTAGAGCGCTGGTCTCATAAGCCGGAGGTCGGGAGTTCAAGTCTCCCCCTTGACACCATACACAATTTTTCCATTCCAATACAACCCTTAAGCTAAAATACAATACAATGTTTGAAACACCAAAAAAGGAAACATATGCGCTATTTGTGGCTGTTAGGACTTTTTATACTCCCTTGTTTTGCTGCCCTCAAAGAATGCAAGAGTGATGGGGATAAAATACAAGGTTGTGTAGATAAAGAATATTATGAAAATGGAAAAATAAAGGCAGAGGGTATATTCAAAAATGACGAACCTGATGGTCTTGCAAAAATGTATTACCAAAATGGAAAGCTACAACTTGAAATGCCCTTTCAAAATGGGAAATTGCACGGCTTAATGAAAGAGTATTACGAAAACGGGAAAACCAAAGCAGAGATTCTGTGGGAGAATGATAAAACAAAAAGTGGCAAAACCTATTATGAAAATGGTGTGCAAAAAACATACTACGAAAGTGGCAAAATTGCGATGGAAGGAACACTCAAAGATGGAAACCCAATTGGCATAACTAAGGTGTATTATGAAAGCGGAAAATTAAGGCGAGAATTTATTATGGACGATGGGGAACAAGGAGGTAATGCGAGAGCATATTATGAAGATGGTAATCTCAAAGAAGAAATGCCCTTTACCTACAACCAAGATAAAACTATGAATGGCGTTGCCACGATGTATCACAAAAATGGAAATATCGCCAAAGAAACCCCATACAAAAATAGCAGAATCGAGGGTGTCGTCAAGAGCTATGATGAAAAAGGCGAACTCTTTGAAGAAACAAGCTATAAAAACAATCTCAAACACGGCACGATGCGTATGTATTATGAAAATGGAGATTTGTTTATCCAAGCAGAATTTGAGGACGATGTGCCAAAATCTGGGCAGTGTGGCAATAGCAAGCAACTGACCAACGCGCATTTACTCAAAATCCAAAAATATTTTAGTGAGGGCAATGCGCTTGAATATGCCATCTGTGATTAAAGATATGCAACACAAGATTTTAGATCCTCGCGCTCTGTGAGAATCTAAAGATTCACTTAAAAATTGGGGTTAAAGAAATAGTGAGTTATGTGCGCTAGGGGGCGGATTTAGGCTTCGAGTTTATAGCCCACACCGCGCACCGAGATGATGTATTGGGGATTTTTGGGGTTTTCCTCTATCTTGGAACGTAGTCTTCCGATGATCACATCGATACTTTTGTTTGAGCTCTCTGGGTTGATAGATTCAGATTCTATAGCGATGGCTTCGCGCGAAAATACATGCCCGCGTTTGCTAATAAGCAACGTGAGGATCTCATATTCCGCGCGCGTGAGCTCGAGCTTCTTGTCCTTGAAAAACACTTGTCGACTGTGCTTATCAATACGAAATACAGAATCTTTCTCCTTGCTCTGTTCTTTAGGATTTTTCTTACTATAGCGGCGCAAGAGTGAGTGAATCCGCGCGACCAGCTCTTTAGGATCATAGGGCTTTGGCAGATAGTCGTCTGCACCATACTCTAAGGCTTTGACCTTATCATCGACATCGCTACGTGCTGAAGAAATAATAATGGGGATATTTTTTTGCTTTGCAACACGCTTGCAGACTTCTAGCCCATCGAGATTGGGCAATGTCAAATCCAAGAGCAATACATCAAAATGTTTGGCATTCACAGCACTCATACCCGTGTAAGGTTCATCATAGCTTGTTACATTCATATCATGTTTTTTGAGATAGTCGCTCAAGATCTCAGCAAGCTCAACATCATCTTCAATCATCAAAATCTCTAACATAGCACACTCCTCAATATATAAATAAACACTCTCATTATACTCCAAGCAGAGTTACAGCAATGTAAAAATTTGGGGATTGTCAAAAAGGGAGGATTAAGAAAATCCAAAAAGTAACTTTAGATAGACTAGTAGGATAGATCTATGAGATGATGAACCCCTCCAAGGAGGCTCATCGAAGGGGATTAAAGCTTATCAGCGTTTTGGCTTAGGTATTCTGCTACACCTTTGGCATTAGCTATCATACCCTTATCGCCCTTGTTCCAGCCAGCAGGGCATACTTCGCCGTGTTGCTCAAAGTGCAAAAGCGCATCACACATTCTAAGCATTTCATCGACATTTCTACCAAGTGGGAGATCGTTGATCACTGCATGGCGTACAACCTTGTTTCTATCGATGAGGAAGCTACCGCGCAATGCCACTGCACCGCCAAAAAGCACATCATAATCGCGTGAAATTTGCTTAGTAATATCGGATACCATTGGGAATGTTACCGCGCCGATACCGCCCTCTTTTACCGGAGTGTTTCTCCACGCAAAATGCACTTCTTTAGAGTCGATAGACACACCAATAACGCTAAATCCGCGCTCTGCGAAATCTTTTACCCTGTGATCAAATGCAATGATCTCGCTAGGGCATACGAATGTGAAGTCTTTGGGCCAAAAGAAAATAACTGCACCATTTTTGCCAATGTTGCTATAAAGGTTGAAGTTATCCTCAAATGTACCATCAGCTTTGATCGCTTCTGCTGTGAAGTCCGGGGCTTGTTTTGTAACTAGCATCGTAGTCTCCTTAATAAAAATTTTTGATAACAAATTATTATCAATGCGTGAGATTGTAATGCAAGTAAGTAATCAGAATCTAAACCTAGCAAATTTTTTAAAGACAAATCGTATAGCTTTCTTGGGTATGACGAGGCTTGTCGTGCAAAAATAATGGGACATTATAAAGCGTGCTTAGATTTTCTTGTGTGAGAATATCTGCGGCGTCTCCAAAAAGGCAGTTAGATTCCATAGATTCTGAAATCGTATCTGTATTTTTTAAAAGCAAGGCTTTGTGTGAAAGATAGAGGGCGTGAGAGGGAAAATGTGTGTTTAAAACAATCGCGCAACCCTGCTTGCTAAGATTTTTTAGCGTATCGATAATGGTTTTTTGATTTGCAAAGTCTAGGTTAGATTCTGGTTCATCTAGCACAAGGAGTTTTGGCTTACACACTAGGGCTCTAGCAAAAAGCACCATTTGTAGCTCTCCGCCACTTAAAGCATGGCAGTGCTTGTGGGCGAGATGTGCGATATGCAGTGTTTCTAATGTGTGCAAGGATTCTTCAAAATGCCGTGCTTTGGGCGTAAATCGCACCATAGGATTAAAGCCTAGTGTTACCATATCAAGCACTTTGAGATTAAACACATTAGTTTTAGCCTGTGCGACATAGCCGATATGCTGCCACAGAGATTTGCCATAGCTTTGTATGGGTTTTTGGTAGAGAAAGGACTGCCCACTTTGGCAAGGCAATAAGCCTAACATAGTTTTTAGCAGAGTTGTTTTCCCTGCACCATTTGTGCCAAGGATACTCAGCACCTCACCCTCTTTGAGATGAAAGCTGATATTTTTTAGAATCTGCCTACGCTCTCTTATAAAGCAAAGACTATGCGCGCAAAAAAGTGTTTGATGGGTGGGGTTATGCGCGCTCATAGTCGCAAACCTTTGTTTTTATAAAGGATATAAATAAAAAACGGAGCGCCAATAAGAGCAGTGAGGATGGAGATAGGAATTTGCTCGTGAGAAATCGTGCGAGAAAAGGTATCCACAATCATCAAAAACAATGCCCCAATAAACAGGGAAAGTGGCACAAGCCTAGCGTTTTCATTGCCCACAAAAAGTCGTGCGATATGCGGGATTAATAACCCAATCCAGCCAATGATACCACATAGCCCAACAGCACACGCCACAATCAGTGTGCTTGCCAAAACCACAACAAGGCGCAGGGCGTTGAGATTGACCCCAAGGCTTTTGGCCTCATCATCATCAAGCGTGAGGATATTGAGCTTCCATCGCAAGCAAAAGAGCACGACACTTCCTAGGCTAATCCCAGCAATGCCAAGCCACATTTGCAGGCTGAATGTAGAATCTAGCGAACCAAGTAGCCAATAGGTAATGGTAGGCAGTGTGTCTTGCGGATCTGCTAGGTATTTTATGAGTGAGACAAGGCTTTGGAAAAGTGCGGCGATGATAATCCCGCTTAAAATCATCGTTAACGTGTTATAGGGCATCATTTTGTCATAGCTCACCGCCACAACAAGCAAAAGCGCTATGAGTCCAGACAAAAACCCAAAAAAGCTCACCCATAGCACACCAAGCCCAAGCAGCAGGGCCAACACCGCTCCAAAACTCGCTCCCGCCGTAACGCCCAAAATATCAGGGCTTGCTAGAGGGTTTCTAAAGAGATTTTGAAACGCACAACCACTAATGCTTAACCCAGCTCCGACAAACAAAGCCAAAAGCACTCGTGGCAAACGAAACTCTAAGAGAATCATCGCATAAGCGGAGTTAGATTCTGTATGTGGTTGCGTGCCAACAAGCAGAGCTAATATGTCCTCTAATGCAATGGGATAGCGGCCAACTTTTAGGCACACAAGGGCGCATAGGACAATAATCCCAAAACTTAGAGTGCCTAGGCTGATGGTTTTTAGCATTGAGCGTGGCATTAGTATTTCCACACAAATTTTGCATTATAGCTTCTGCCCGGATCTACAAGGGGATTTGTAAGAGCGATGGGATAGCTGATATTTTCTACCGTCACGGGATTGCGACCCACTTGATTAAAGAGATTGCTTATCCCTAGGATAAAATCCATATCCCTACAACTCTCCCAAAAACTCTCAAGCTTTAAGCCCAAATAAATATCTGTCATCGCATAAGCCTTATGCGCTCGCTCTTCTTGTGCGTCTATACGCGTCTTTTTGCCATAAAATCGCTCTGTAAGATTCACATAACCATATTTGAGATTAAACTGCAAAGTCGCCGATCCATAAAGTGGAGCGAGATAGGCGATAGGTTTGTTGTCTGTGAGGTTTTGCCCATAATTATAAGAGCCCACATAAGAGAGCACAATCATAGAATCTAAAAAGCTATGCCTACCCTCTAGCTCCACGCCGGTAATGATAGCCTTGCCGATGTTCTCACTACGATAGAGTGCGCTAGGATTTTGTGTCGTAATGGTGGCGTTTTGGTAAGAGCTAAGGGCAATCATATTAGTGTAATTGGTAAAAAATCCAATAAGAGAAAGCCAATGATTCTCACTTTGGAATCTAAAGCCAAATTCGGCGGTTTGGGAATATTCCGGCTTGATGAGTGGATTGCCCACTGTGAGAGTGGAGCTCCCACTTGGGGTGCTTGCCATTCTAGTGCCCGTACCGGGATCTTTAAAGTTATGGCTAAGATTTATCACATTACTAATAGAATCTGTGATAAACCACACAGAGCCAAGCGAGCCTGTGATGGCAGCATTGTGGATAATGCCATTTTCATCAAGTAGCCTAGCGGTTTCTATAGCAATGGCGTTATTTGAGGCGATTTGGGTGTTTTCTACGCTTGAGCGCGTTTTAGAAATCGTCGTTAGGATATAATCCCCTCGCAAAGAGGCTGATAAAAACCACGAGTTTGTCGCCTTAAAATCGTCTTTAAGGAAGATGGCAAAATCTGTGTTTGTCGATGGGCGGTTAGTAGTGTTGCTTATGTTATTTACAAGGTTATTTTGTCGCACTTGTGTAGGAGAAATCGCGCTATGAATCTCACCCCCATAGCTTAGGCTATGCTTCCCGTATGTCCCATCAAAGACAAGCCTGCCACCTATGTAGTGGTTGTTATACACTTCTTGATGAATGTTAGTGCTTCCGTTACTAAACCCAAGTCGGTTATTCCAAATATCTGTATCCCATTGACGATAATACACATACGCTTCCATAGAATCTGCAAAGCTAAGACTATGAGACTTCGCTCCAGCGCGGAGATAATACTCCGTGATAGGCACTTCGCTCATTAAGATTCCATAGCTAGATCCCGGGGCTGCTCCAAGCCCGCCTGCACGGTGAGATTCTACCCTAGTATAGCGGCCTTGTAAATAGTATCTCGTGGCATTGTGCGTATAGCCCGCATTAAAATCCACGCCTAGCATATTGTATTTAGAGTTTTTTGCCTTGTTCGAGCCATTTTCTGTGATAGGCGTGACGTAGTCCTGCGCAACCTTAGTGCTTAAGCCCACTAAGACATCAAAGCCATTGCCCCCTCCTAGCACTTCTAGCCTACCGCCAAACATATTATTCACACTTGCGTATTCTAGGGCGCGGATTCTGGCAGTGGCTTTAAATGTCTCACCATCAATATTGTAGTTTGAGATTCTAGAGCGCAGGTTTATCACGCCATTCATCGCATCAGCTCCCCATAGAGAGCTAGCAGGGCCGCGGATAACCTCGATAGACTGAAACGCATAAGGATCTAGGGTATTAAACTCTAGAGTATTGCGGCCAGAGAACCGCACACCATCAATCATCACAATCGAGCGCGTGCTGTTAGAATTTTGCCCCCTAATGGTAAGCTGTCCGTTGATACCACCAGAGCGCGAATAGACAATCCCAGGGACTTTTTCTAGCACACTTTGTATGCCGCCACCGCCTATGTTTGTCTCTAAGAGCGTGTCTTGGTTTAGGACACTCACTTGTTTAGCCTGTAATTCTATGGGCAATTCCGACATAAGTGCTTGGGTAGTAACACTTGATTGGAGGAGGACTTTTTGTGCATTTTCATTACTATAAGAATTATTACTATTTTTTGCCTCTTGTTGTGTGTTTGGCTGTGTGCTTTGAGCATACAGATTCACAGATAGGGCAATACCGAGCATACTCACCGATACAAGTGCCCTTTTTAGCGTTTTTTGCTGCATTGTAGAACCTCCCAATGATATTAAGATAAAAGCTGCGTTATAAAACTTTAATGGAAACTTTCGGCGGTATTCTAACATAAAAAATAAGAATCGTTATTAAATTTATAAAATATATGATACAATCCTTAGAGAACAGAATCTAAAAGATAAAATTTATGGAGGAGCATTATGGAAAATCAAATAAGCGCAGTGGCACAACAACCCTTTGGCTATGAGGAGCTCAATACCTTTGGCAAAATCGGCTATATCAATTCTTCAGCCTATGAGATGGGTGAAGCACTAAGTAGTTTTTTGTATAGAAATATTTTGGAGTGCATTGATCTTTACACAAGCCTTGAGGAGAGAGATTTACGCCAATACTGTGCAGTTGTCGTGCCAATGACGATTGATGAGGTGTATTTGAGTAAATTTAGTCAAAAGCTCTTGGATTATGTGCATAATGGCGGGATTTTAGTGAGTTTTGCGAGTAATTTCACACACTTCTTGCCTTATAATAGCGGCTACATTCAGAGCAAGACGCCTATTAAGGACAGAGAAATTAGGCTAGAGCCCCATATAATTTTTGAGGGCGTGCGGGAATACGATATAAACTTTCGGCGCGGCGTGAAGGGGTTTTTTAATCGCGGATATTTTGATATGAGCGTGTTTCCTAAAGAGCATACGCTAGAGATTATTTTGCGTGATAGCGATGGGCAGTGCGTGGGCTATATCGATAGAGATTCTAGTAATGGCACGATTCTAGCCACGGCTGGGGCTGATTTGCTAAACTTTGGGCTCTTTGACAACACGACAGCAAGGAGAATGGGCATTAACCTCATGGCGTGGATACACAAAGAATTACTAAGACAAAAATCTAACCAAGCTAGCAAACCCCCGCTCAAAGCGCATAAAGATTTCATCTTTGCCACAACTGCCCCAAATCCTAGAAAATCTCCATTAAAAAACGCCATTATCACAGGCGGTGCGTCTTTTCATCATTATTTTTTTCACAACAAAAACAAAAAATACGAGAACTTTTTTCATCACAGAATCTATTTTTTAGACATAGATAAGGTGGATTTTGGCGAGTTTGATTATATCGTGCTAGCCTCACGGATGAATGCCCAGTATCTTATACCCCATAAGCAGAAATTTTTGTCGTATTTAGAATCTGGCGGGCATATCATCTCTTTTGGCGAGATTACTAAGCAATACTTACCAAATATTCTTTGGCAAGAATATCCTGTAAATTTTTGGTGGTGGCTGATACCCGGAGCAGATACGCCACTCTATATCCAAGAAAATGGCAAGCAGCTTTTTAGCAAAATGGATGTAGATGCAGCAAAGTGGCACTACCATGGTGCTTTTTATCCCCCCAAAAACTCCCAAAAAATTCTCACAAACGAGCTTGGTGAGTGCATTATCTATAAAGACACAACCTTTAACGGCAATCTCTATATCACTTCTTTAGATCCGGATTTTCACTTAGGACAGGGCTTTATGCCTAAGACGGAAGGATTTTTTGACAATTTTATGGAATGGGCGGAGCTAGATATGCGCGCTTCTTTTAAAGAGTCTTGTGAGGCATAAAAGAGAATCTAAAGAGTTGCTATGAGGTGTAATGATGCTTACTAACATAGATTGTAGAGCACTAAGCGCAGTGTGTTGGCAAAATGCTCTAAAAATTTTGCTTGTCTGTGCGTTGTTTGGCAAGGTGCTTAGCGCGGAGTTTCCATTAGAAATTGTGGATAATAGTGGCACAAAAGTGCTTTTGCCAAAAAGTCCCAAACGAATTGTCGTTGGTGGGGGTATGTGGCCACTGCCATCATTGGTGGTTATGCTAGATTCTAGTGCTAAGAGACTTGTGTATATCCCCAAGGCAAGTTTAAATGCCCTAAGATCCTCGTTTTTGCTAGATTTTTACCCAGAGATTGCCGACATACCAGCGGGCAACAGCGAAAATATCGAAGAACTTTTAGGCTTAAAGCCAGATTTATTTGTCTGCCATAGTGCTAATACCAAACTCTGTGAATCTATGCGCAAGACAAAAATCCCCACGATTGCCTTAAGCGTGAGCAAATGGGAATACGATTCTTCTAAGACTTTGCAGGGTTGGCTAGAGATTTTTGCTCCTATTTTAAACGCCGAGCAAAAAGCAGCCAAGATTTTGCAAGCACTTAGTAATACACAAGAGTCTCTCAAGTCTCTGCCGCAGCCACTTGAGTCTCCACGAGTGGTTATTTTGCATCGCTTTGATGATGAGAGGCATTTTAGCGTTGGAGGGCTTTTTGCAAACTATCTTTTGCAGCATAGCGGAGCAAGGAATGCAATTAGCCAAAAAAATCTCAAAAACATTACCCTAGAGGAGCTTTATGTCATCAATCCAGAGATTATTTATCTCAATCACTTCAATGACAAGCTACCAAAAGACATTTTAGAATCTAAGCTTTGGCAACCACTAAGTGCGGTGCAAAATAAACGCGTGTATAAATTCCCCCTTGGCTCATACAGGGCATTTGCCCCTAGTGTGGATTTACCCATTTTACTTTTGTGGCTGCAAGCCCAGCATTATCCACACAGAGATTTTCAGCTAAGAGAAAAAATCAGTGCGTATTATAAAGAAGTCTTTGGCCTCACACTCTCAAATGCCCAAATAGAGAAAATCTTAAACCCCACAGCCCAAGCCGGTGCGCTAGAATAAGGCCAGCTACAACAAATCAAATAGAAGCGACAAAAGGTTTATAAGCATTGAAAATGTTTTATCTAAAGAATTTAGCCTAAGCCTTGCGTAGGCTTACCGCTCCTTATAAGGATATCTACGCTATACTTTTTGGCATTTTATAACTTAATCTCAAGGAGTGCGTATGCAAAAACCCTATCTCAAACAATTCCCAGATAGCAATGGCTATTTTGGCAAATTTGGCGGAAGTTTCGTGCCAGAATCTATCGCAAAAGCTATGCAAGAAATCAGCGAGGCGTATGACTTAATCGCGCAAAATAGCGACTTTATCGCCGAGCTGCGCAAAATCCGCAAACACTTCCAAGGACGCCCCCACGCCTAGATTCTGTAATCGATTCAGAATCTAGTAGTTTTAGATTTCTAAGAAATTACAGAATCTAAAGCACTTCAAAATCTAGATTCTATAAATCCCGCTTGTTTTAGATTCTGTGTTTTAGCGGCATAAATTCGCCCAAGCCGTGCTCTGTATCGTTTAAAAGTGCGCCATATCATAAAAGTTTCAAATCTCTACAATCCCTCAAAAATTTCCGCCTTTTTGAACAACTTAAGGCGTTTTTTTTTGCATAGAATGAGGGAGCTTTTGTGTAACACAAAAAGCATAAAACATTTTCTTAAGGAGTTGCCTTTATGCAGACATATGGACAGAAATTGGTAAGTTTGGCGTGCGCGTTCGCGCTGTTAGGAAGTTTGGCGTATGCGGAGCCAGAGCAAGAAGAGAGTGAAAATCCGCAGAACACGGAGGAGAGTAAGCCCAAAAGCGCGCAGGAGCGCACACAGAAAAAGCTTAAGGAAGCCCAAGAAGAGACTAAGAAAATCGCTCAAACCAACCTTTCAGATTGGAAAGTGAAAAACAAAAGCTTTGGGGGTATCGGTATAGGGTATCAAAGTGGGGATGCTACTTTAGTATCAAGCTATACAAACGGCATCGCATCTGCTAGTGGTAATGTGTTTTACTTCAAGGCTGGATACGAAAGCTTCTTTACCAAAATGCACGGCTATCGGGCGTATCTGGATCTAGACTTTGGCTTTGGCGGGGGTAATTCCCTTAGTGCAAGCGACTTGTATCTTAGCATGATGTTTAGCCTAGATTATCGTAACGACTTCCTAAATATCGGCGGCTTTAATCTTGGCGCGTTTGCCGGAGTGAGTGCTGGCTATGGCTTCATTATGCCTTATACGACATACTACGACCCCGATAGTTTTAACTATGTGAATGGCTGGACGACCAATGAGGCGTTTGGGGGCTTAGGCTATGGTTTTCAGGCTGGACTCCTCGCTTACCAATCCACAAGTGCCCATCCCTTCGGCTTAGAAGTGGGTTTCAAATACAGGAGTGTCGGCGGTTCTTTTACGGGTAATAGTTACGGTTCTATATGTTCAGGCTTTAAGACGACTGCGGATTTGGTGCATCTCTATGTGACTCTCAATAAAAAGTTCTAAGAGGGCTTTGTTTTCGCGCTCTTAGTTTTGGAGCGCAGAGGTTTTACATACCCTGATTCTGTATCTCGCCCGAGATACAGAATCTAGAAGATTACAGAATCTAGGCGTAAAGCCACCACCTACTTCGCGAATTTATGCTTCAAAAACTCACTCAACCTCGCAAAATATGTCCAAAACAGCGGGATAAAAAATGTCCCGATAAAGGTTGTAGCAAGCACACCTCCAATCACGCCTGTGCCTATGGCATGGCGACTTGCTGCTCCTGCACCACTACTAATAGCTAGAGGCAACACCCCAATCCCAAATGCTAGAGAGGTCATCACGATGGGGCGGAATCTAAGCTTAGCTGCTTGTACAGCAGATTCTATAATGCTTAAGCCCTCTTGCTCCCTCTTGTGCTGGGCAAACTCCACGATCAAAATCGCATTTTTAGCCGCTATCGCGATGAGTGTTACAAGTCCTATTTGGAAATAAATATCATTACTTAGTCCTCTTAGCAAAGTGGCTAATGCTGCACCAAACACCGCAAATGGCACAGCAGATAGCACCGCAAAAGGCATAAGCCACCGCTCATATTGTGCCGCTAGGATCAAGAAGACAAACACCAAACCCAAAACAAAGGCTATCTTGCCCGCATCACTACTGACTTTTTCTTGATATGAAATACCAGAATATGCGATAGTGTAGCCTTCTGGTAAGACCTCTTTTGCCACTTCTTCTATGGCTCTTAGCGCATCGCCACTAGAATACCCTTCTTTGGCATCACCCATTAGTTTGGCTGCTGGGAAAAGATTGAATCTATCGATGATATCGGTATTTACAATACGCTCAAATTCCACCAATGAGCTGATAGGCACGAGATTGCCATCGCTAGATTTGACAAATGCGCGGCTAAAGTCCTCTGGAGATTCTCTAAATTGACTTTGTGCTTGCACAAACACCTTGTATGTGCGTCCATAGAGATTGAAATCATTGACATAGTAGTTACCAAAGGTGCTTTGCAACACGGTAAAAACATCATTGACATTGACTTTAAATGCTTTTGCCTTTTCTCTATCGAGCGTTACAAAATACTGCGGGATATTAGCATTTAGGAGGCTTCGCACGCCCGTGAGTTCTTCTCGCTTGCTGGCTTCTGCCACAAGCAAATTGGCGTATTTGTTGAGGTCAGCGATACTGCCTCCAGTCCTATCTTGTAGATAAATTTCAAAACCTCCGGCAAGTCCCATTCCCATAATTGCAGGTGGATTGACTACGAAGGCTGTCGCATCGACTTTTTGGTTAATTGCACCCGTGAGGACACCAGCTACACTAAAAGAATCCTCCCCTTTGCCCTTACGATCACTCCAATCTTTGAGATTCACAAATGCTGTAGTAGCATGTGTTCGTGGCGCACTTGCCATCATATCATAGCCTTGAATGAGCATAAAAGATTCTACATTGGGATTATTTTTTAATACATCAATCATCTTATCACCCTCTGCGATATTGCGACTTAGTGAGCTTGCAGGTGGCAGAGACATAAAGGCAATAAGCTCTCCCTTATCTTCTGAAGGCACCAAGCCATTAGAGAGCTTGTTGAGGATTCCAATAGTAGCGAGCAAAAATGCTCCAAAAAGTAGCAAGAGTAGTAATCCACGACGAATAAAGTTGCTCACACTTAGTGTGAATTTTTCAGTTAGCCAATCAAAAAAGAGATTAAACTTTCGCACAACTAAAAAAGGTCTTGGTTCTTGCTTTTTGAGTATAGATACACAGAGTGCAGGAGTGAGAGTAAGTGCAACAAATCCAGAGATCACCACCGAAACGACAATAGTTACAGCAAATTGTTTATAAATCTCTCCAGCAAAGCCTCCGATAAATGCCACAGGGATAAAGACTGATGAGAGCACCAATACAATAGCAATAACAGGGCTTTGCATCTCATGCATAGCTTCGATTGTAGCATCTTTGACAGAAATCTCTGGGTGGCTATGTAAAATCCGCTCGACATTTTCAATCACGATGATCGCATCATCTACCACGATACCAATAGCAAGCACAAGCCCAAAGAGCGTGAGGAGATTGATAGAAAATCCTAGCATATACATACCTGCAAATGCTCCGATAATCGATACTGGGATAGCAATAACAGGGATAATAGTCGCACGGAAATTTTGCAAGAAAAAATACATAATGATAATAACAAGCACAATGGCTTCTATGAAAGTCTTAATCACTTCCTTAATAGAGATAGTTACAAACTTTGTCGTATCATACGCAATCCCATAATGCATACCTTGTGGGAAGTTTTGAGAAAGTTCTTTCATCTTTTTCTCAACATTGCTCGCGACTTCTAGTGCGTTAGCCCCGGGCTGCAAAAATACCCCAAAACCTACTGCGTCTTTGCCATTAAATTTGTTATATACGGTGTAGGTTTCTGCACCAAGCTCTATAGTGGCAATATCTTTTAGGCGCAAACTTGATCCATCGGGATTGGATCGAATGATGATGTTACCAAATTCTTCAGGTTTGATGAGACGCCCATGGGTATTGATAGAGTATGTGAAAACAATATCTTTGCGCATAGGTTCTTGCCCAAACTGCCCCACGGCAAACTGCGCATTTTGCTCTTGGATCACTTGAGCGACTTCAGATGGTGTGAGGTTATTTTGGGAAAGTTTGTCAAGATCAAGCCAGATTCTCATAGAATAATCTCGCGAACCAAAAGCAGAGGCATCGCCCACACCCGGCACCCTTTTGAGTTCATCGGTAACATTGATTGTCGCATAGTTTGCGATATAAATCGAATCGTGTGCAGGGTTATCTGAATACAATGTATAAACTGCAAGGATAGTCGAGCTGCGTTTGCGCACTGTTACTCCTAGACGTTGCACTTCTTGTGGAAGTTTGCTCAATACCGCTTGTACCCGGTTATTGACATTGACTGTTGCCATATCGGGATTGGTATCGTTAGAAAAATACACACTGATAGATACGCTACCACTTGAGGAAGAAGAGGATTTCATATAGAGCATACCCTCCACACCATTGATGCTATTTTCTAGCACACTTGCCACAGTGCTAGAGATGACTTCCGCACTAGCACCAGTGTAGGTCGCCGAGACGACTACTTCCACAGGCGTTACCTGCGGGTATTCCTCCGCTGGGAGGCTATAGATTGCCAATCCACCCACAAGCGTGATGACGATAGACATTACGATCGCAAATACTGGGCGATTGATAAAAAATTTAGAAAACATCAATGCCTCCTAATGCGCACTTTGGGGCATAGTTTGGGGCGCTATCTGTGGGCTGATTTCACTGCCTTGACGCAATTTTGTGAGGTTATTGGTGATGAGCATATCCCCATCTTGCAATCCACTAAGCACAATCACTTGCCCATTTTTTAGCATTTTACCTAGACTTACGCGTGTCATCTGTGCCTGATTGTTTCTAGCGACATACACATAGCTTCCCTGAGAATCTTGCAAAAGCGTGTTTTGCGGGATTGCTATACTTTTTTGTGCTTTGAATCCTTTGAGATTCACACGCACGATTTCATTGGGCAGCAAGATATAAGCATCGTTATTGACAATTGCCCTTGCTTTGATTGAAGCGGTTTGAGAATCTAACACGCTATCAAGAAAGTCGAGCTTGCCGCGTTTGTCATAGAGTCTGTTGTTGCCTAGGATAAACTCCACGACCACATTGTCTTTATCCAAATCACGCATATAGTAAAAATCCGTGCTAGGAATAGAAAACTCTGCATAAATAGGTGTGAGCTGTGTAAGAGTCGTGAGATAGGTGTCACCCCCGCCGCTATTTTTACCCACGAGGTTGCCCACATCATAGCGTCTCATACCGACTCTACCGGTAATATCAGCCGTGATATTGGTGTATTTGAGATCCACGAGCGCGTCATCAAGCGAAGCCTTGGCATTATCGACATTGGCTTGAGCAGATTGATAGTTATACATTGCATTATCGTATTGATCGACCGTGAGCGCACCTTGCTTATAGAGTCGCTCTGTCCTCGTCCAGTCCTTGCTGGCTTTTGTGAGATTAGCAAGCGCAGTGTTGTATTGGGCTTTTGCCATATTCACGCGAGCTTTATAGCGCGTAGATTCTATAGTGAAGAGCGTTTGTCCAGCTTGCACGATATCGCCTTCGGTGAAATTTTGGGTAAGCAAGATCCCCTCAACCCGCGCGTAAATATCCACGCTCTGCACACTTTTTAGCCGTGCGGGATATTCAAAGCTTAGATCAATATCTTGACTTATGATAGTCTGCACACTCACAGGCAATGCAACCTTTTGAGGCTGCTGCTCCTGTGAACCACAGCCCAGCAGCACGAGCAAAAGTCCTAAAAATCCTATATACTTGTAATAATTCATAGATAATCCTCCGAAACAATAGCCACAGATCTAGAGTAAATCGAGCGTGTAGCTCTAGGCAGTAAGGTGGCTGGTGAAATAAAAGAGTGGGATTATAGCATAAAAATATT
Organism: uncultured Helicobacter sp.; assembly: GCA_944325775.1. Taxonomy (GTDB): domain Bacteria; phylum Campylobacterota; class Campylobacteria; order Campylobacterales; family Helicobacteraceae; genus Helicobacter_F. The sequence continues at coordinate 5,094 of CALVBL010000024.1, read as the reverse complement.
ATTGTAAGTAAATATTACTATAAAAAAATCTTTGTATTGGGTTGAGAGCCGATGCAGTCAAATCACGCTGGGTGCAAGAACATCAGCTATGCGCTAATGAATGCTTGAGCTAAAAATGTGTCTGGACCTTGAGCCAAAAGTTTCTACCCGGCTCATACACGCGTGTATTGACTGGGTTATCTAGGGCATTTATCGCCACGCTATTGCGCGAGAGATGATAGGCATAAAGCGTGTTTGTGAGATTCTCAACTCCTAGGAGAAGCGACACACGCTTATATTGATACCCACCATACAGACTTAGCGTGTAAAACCCCGAGCTTGCACCCAAATCCTTGCCCACAACATTGCCATAATCTAATGCATAGCGATGCTGCGCGGCATTGCTGTAAAAATCAAGGCGCGCTAGCCACCCGCTCTTTTGGAATGAAATGCCTAGCTGTGCGGTGAGTGGGGCAATCTGTGGCAGAGGCGTATGAGTCTTAAGGTTTTGCGCGTAGGTATAAGAGAGCGAACCATAAACCCAAAACATATCAAAGAATCTATATCGCGCTTCCAGCTCCCCACCAAACAGCATAGCATCAGTACTAAGCGCACTTGTCTGCGCCCCATAATACAGCAGTATATAATCCCACACCATAGAATAAAACCCAAGCACGCTGATACGCGCATCACCACGTTCATAAATCGCGCCAAAGTCTAGCTGCGTATTGGTCTCGGGTGCGAGATTCATACCACCTAGCTTAGATCTCTCCCAAAAGTCCGCTCCACGCTGTGCCACACCAATCCCTGCAAAAATCGTGGTATCACCTATGTAGTGCTCATACCGCCCAAAACCACTTAACAAATGATCCCACCTGCTCGTATCACTACTAAAGCGCAAAGTCTGCAACGCATCATAGCGCGCTCCAAAAAACACCCCATAATCAGAATCTCCCAAAATCTCGCCCTGCACAAACACACCGATATTTTGGAATCTAAAATTTGGGCTAAACGCAAGGCTTGCAAGAATCTCATTTGCCGCACCCACGCTATCTGCCCCATCAGTCGCGCTAACTTGGCGCAAATGGTGTATATCGTAATTATACATCGAGCCCACATAGAGCTTTGAGCGTTCGCTTGGGAGCAAAGTAAGCTCGATCTTGCCTCCAGTGCTTGTGCGCTTGGGGTTGTTGATATTAAAGGACTGCGTATCATTAGGGCGCATGGTGAAATTATCCATAATATGATCGATACCATTGTGCCACGCGCGTATATCTAATAATGGAATCTTTGGCGAGATTTTTTGCTGAAATTTGAGCATAAAAGACATTCGATCAAAGCTCCTGCCATCCATTCCTCTGTCGGCATACGCAGCTTGTCCTCTGCTCAAGTCTGCCAAGAGCTCCAAAAGCGTGTCTTTAGTAGGTGTGAGTGTGCCGATGATACTTACCGAACTCCTATCATACGCCGAATGGATACGCTTGCCATTGGCTGCCTTGTAGTCTTTAGAACTATAGTCTGAGACGATCACGCCTAGCGAGCCGTATTTTCCCCCAGCAAGTGCAGAGGCATTGAGATCAAAATGCCCAAAACTCCCATAAAGCGCATTGGCATTGGCTTTGAAAGTGTTAGATTCTAAACGCACGCTTTTGCGATCAAAGAGCAATCCCCCAGCCACCAACGCGCCATAGCGCACATCTTGGGGACCTTTGAGGATATTGAGCGTATCATAGTTTTGTGAAAAAAGATAGGTGAGTGTTGTGTCCATTCTCCCACCACAGCCGCCATTGAGCATACCACCATCGATGAAAATTGGCAGCCTAGAACCTCCTTGTGATCGGTAATACACCTCGCTCCCACCGCCACCTTTGCGCGTCATCGCAAAACCGGGTATGAAAATAAGGGATTTAGCTATATCGTTTGAGGGGATTTCTGACCGCTCTAAGCTCGTGCTAATCGCATTTGGAAGTGGTTTGGTATAGATAGTAGATCGTAATACAGGCTTGTCATCTGGCTGTGTGCTATAGAGCATAGCGCACAAACCACACAACAAAGCCTTGCGCATTATAGACTCTTGTATAAGCAACCATTAGTCATCAAGGGGCTTATTGAGATTGGCCGCCATTGCAGGAGGAAGTTTATCTATAAAGTTATTTAGTGCAAACTTCATACCCTGCTCATTAGCTTCTTGTATCAAATCTAGAGCTTTGTGCATATTAAACACGCTTCCGCCCTGATGTGGCTCAAATAAGCAATTCACGATCGCCAACGCATATGAACCCTTTTTGGCACTATCGTGCGCAGCATGCGGGCTATTGATATATGAGATACTCTCCACCAATGCCTCATCAAATTTCCAGTGATTGAGCAAAAACCCAAGAAACGAGAGCGAATCTGTCCCACAAAATTCCTCTTCAATCATTCCTATATTGTGGAAATGGTTTTCTTTAAGTGCTGCTAAGAACTCTTTGTCCTTGCCAAGCACGCGCAAGGAGTTAGAAAATAGAATAATCCCTAAACGCAAAAGCATCGAGCAAGGCACAAGCATTTGAGAAAGTTTCTTGTCCTCATTAGAGAGCCACTCTGAGATGAAATTCGTCTCCTTGATACAATCCCCCAAAAACTCCTGTGTATTAAGTCCATAGGGCGATACATCGACTTTAAAGGTGCTTTTGATGGAATTTGCGATCGCCACATTTTTGACATTATTGATACCTAAGAGTGAGACGACTTGCTGGATCGTAGAGATCTCACGCGAAAATCCATAAAACGGCGAGTTTGCCAAGCGCAAAAGCTCTGCAGTGAGCAATGGATCTTGTTGTATGATCTTGACAACTTCTTGCATATTCACATCTGCCCCTGCAGAATCTATATAATCACGCAATTTTATGACTGTCGTAGAGAGTGGTGGGAGGTTGTCAATCGTCTTGAGTAATACTTCATTATCCATTATCACACCTTTTATAAGTGAATTTCTATAATATCGAAAAATCTTATCTAAGCTTAAATCAGCATCTTCACCGCAGTCCCATAGACAAGCACCTCTGTCGTGCCCTGTGAGATAGATGAAGTCGTATATTTGACACCTATGATGGCATCTGCCCCTAGATTGCGTGCCTCATCACTCATTCTCCGTGTGGCAATATCCCGCGCCTCACTAAGCATTTCTGTATAGCCCACGAGCTCGCCTCCAACGATGTTTTTGAGTGCTGCCATAATATCGCGCCCTATGTGCTTGGAGCGCACGACATTGCCCCTGACTAAACCCAAAACCTCATATCGCATTTGCGGCAAATACTCGATGTTATACAGCTTCACTATGTTTCCTTGCGTTTGAAGTAGCCTAGATTCTATATGATTTGGGCTTTAAAAAGCTTAAATGCCCCGCTTTCTTTTGTGTGATAGCACAAAACTACTCATTTTGCTTATTTTAGCTATCAAATCGCATAGGCGAATCCTTACAATCACCCCAACTTGAATCTACCTTAATCCACTTGGCACAAACCAGCACAAATCCTAGATTCTGAAATGGTGCTCTATATTATTGAAATTGAATCTGACTTTAATCAATCTCAAGATATCTCAAGAGGGATTCTGTAAGGAATGGGCACAAGAGAAGCGAATCTCTTGTGCGGTGTGGATACGCTTGGTGTATGTGCAGATACAAAAATCGTAGCAATACTAACGATTTATAGGCTGTATGTCTTTGTTATCCGCAAGATTCTCACGTTGCACTTTGCCCAAAAACGCGATGAGTACTTGGGCGGCTTGCAAATACGCCTTCGCACTTTGGCTTTGGGGTTCAAAAAACACGATAGGCTTGCCACTATCTCCACCTTCGCGCACTTTTGGCTCTAGCGGGATATGAGCGATTGTAGTGGTGTTGTATTGTGTCGCGATAGCTTGGCTTGTGCCTTTGCCAAAAATATCATACTCCTGCCCACAGCCCGGACAGATGAAGCCACTCATATTTTCGATAATCCCGGCGATTGGGATATTAAGCTTACTAAACATATCAAGGCTTCGTGCACTATCATCAAGGCTTACCTTTTGGGGCGTGGTCACCACGACTCCAGCGCTCACAGGCACGCTTTGAGCGAGTGTGAGCTGCGCATCGCCCGTGCCCGGTGGCATATCGATAATAAGCACATCAAGCTCACTCCATAATACATCGGTGAGCATTTGCTCAATCGCGCGCATCACCATAGGACCGCGCCATATGAGGCTCTGCCCCTCATCATAGAGCACACCTATGCTCATCATCTCCACACCATAGGCTTTGAGCGGGATCACTTTCTTTTTAGATTCATCAACCATCGCCTTATTAGCGTGTAGTCCTAGCATACGCGGAATGTTTGGTCCATAAATATCCGCATCAAGTAGTCCCACGCGCTTGCCCTCTTGAGCTAGCGCGATAGCGAGGTTGGTGCTTGTGGTGGATTTGCCCACGCCACCTTTGCCCGAGCTCACCATCACAAAGGACTTGATTTGGGGTGCGAGATTTTTGGTTTTTGGTGTGGGTTTGGGAGCAGGCTTAGGCGTGGATATATTGATACTCACCTCTTCTATGCCTGCGTTTTTTAGTGCGAGTTTCACAGCATTACCAAGTTGGGCGAGAATCTCATCGGAGCTTGAGGGGATAGCGATATCTACGCGCGGAGGCGTGCAGCTCGTATCCACTCCTTTGAGAAAGCCAAAGCTCACAATGTCTTTTTGAAAATTAGGATAAATCACGCTTTTAAGCGCGTTGGTGATAGTTTCTTGCATTGCAATCCTTTAGTATTTTTTGAGGAAAAGCCCTATGCCATATCGCCCACCACCCATAAAGAAAAGCGCAAGGCAGGGCAAAATATACAATAACTGATGCTCGATAATCCAGCCACCTGTGTCATCAAGCCCAAAAATACTGAATCCAAACAAGCTATAAATCGCTACAAGCATGGTAAAAATCTCCACAAGTGCCGCTAGGCGCACTTGGTAGCCGATGAGGATTAAAAGTGGCGCGAGGATCTCACCCACATACACGCCATACGCCATAAAAGTCGGCAAGCCCTTAGATTCTAAAAGCCCGCTGACACCATCGATACCATACTGCAATTTAAAAATCCCATGAAA
>CALVBL010000023.1 GCA_944325775.1 uncultured Helicobacter sp. | reverse complement strand
TGGCCGGGAGAGAGGGATTCGAACCCCCGGAGGCTCGCACCTCAACGGTTTTCAAGACCGCCGCTTTCGACCACTCAGCCATCTCCCGAAATCTTAAACAAACATATCCCAATATTCATCACAGCACCTTGATCACAAGCACTTTGACAAAGTCGCAAACATTTGGAGGCGACACCCAGATTCGAACTGGGGAATCAAGGCTTTGCAGGCCCATGCCTTACCACTTGGCTATGTCGCCACAATCGGAGCTATCAGGTGGTGCCCGAGACCGGACTTGAACCGGTACAGACGCAATGTCCGAGGGATTTTAAGTCCCTTGTGTCTACCAATTTCACCACCCGGGCATAACCCCAAAAATTCTATAAAAACAAAAATGCTTAATGATGTAGAAAACTTGATGAAAAAATGGAGCGGGAAACGGGGATCGAACCCGCGGCCCCAACCTTGGCAAGGTTGTGCTCTACCACTGAGCTATTCCCGCGAAAGTCAAAAGTGAAATTCTAGCAGTGTTTTTCTAAAAAATCAAGCCAAATCACATAAATACATAAAATTCTAAGCTTTTTTCACTACAATAGTGCGTTTTGATATCTTTAGTTTAGACGTGATACGCCGATTTTGCCATATCTTAAACCTGAAGGATTCTGTGTGCTTACCCAATTCCAAAGCTACCCGTTTCAAAAGCTTAGTGCGCTCCTTAGTCAAATCACACCGCCAGATATCCCACCTATCAATCTCACCATCGGCGAACCACAATTCCAAACTCCCCAAAATATCCAGCAGAGCCTTATCACAAACGCCCATCTGCTCAATAAATACCCCAAATCAAGCGGTGAGGACTATCTCATCAACGCCCAGCGCAGCTTTATTGCCCAGCGCTATGGCATAGAGTTAAAAGCGCAGCAGATTATCCCCACATTTGGCACGCGTGAGGTGCTTTTTAATTTCCCGCAATTCTATCTCTTTGGCGTGCAAAACCCCACCATAGCCTATCCCAATCCATTTTATCAGATCTATGAAGGTGCAGCGATCTCGTGCAAGGCACATACGATCCTTATGAATCTCACGCCACAAAACGCCTTCAAACCATCGCTCCACGACCTTTTAGAACGCGCTAAAGAATTAGATTCAAAGCCCCACATCGTGATCCTAAACTCCCCCAACAACCCCACTGGCAGTGTCCTAGAGCTTGATGAGCTTACAGAATGGGTGCAAAAGGCACTTGAGTATAATTTCGTGATCCTAAGTGATGAGTGCTATAGCGAGCTATATGCGCATACCAAGCCCGCAAGTATCCTAGAAGCAAGCCTCAAAGCCGGCAATCCAAACTTCAAAAATATCCTCGCACTCAACTCCATCTCCAAACGCTCCAGCGCGCCGGGGCTTAGAAGCGGATTTATCGCTGGAGATAGCGAGATCCTCAAAGCCTATAGCCTCTATCGCACCTATATCGGCTGTGCGATCCCTCTCCCACTCCAAAAAGCTGCAGCATGCGCATGGGAGGATTTCCAAAGCCCAGAGCAGAGTCGCGCTATCTACGCGAGCAATCTCTCCATCGCCCAAAAGATATTCCCCCATCTCTCTATCAGCCCCTACACTTTCTATGTGTGGCTTGATGTGGGCGATGATGAAGCGTTTTGCAAGCACCTCTATGCCACAGAGGGCATCAGCGTGCTTCCGGGTAGCTTCCTAGGGCGTGAAGGTGCGGGCAAAGGCTATGTGAGGGTGGCGCTCGTGTATGATACGCCCACCATTTGCAATGCTCTGGAGCGCATACAGAGAGCTTTGAAAGATTTTGAGAGCAAACAATAGGATACCATATGCACAAAAAAATACATTTCATTGGTATCGGCGGGATTGGGATCTCTGGACTAGCGCGCTATCTTATGGCGCAAGGTGTGCAAGTGAGTGGTTCAGATATCGCAGAAACTAGCGCCCTAAAAGCCCTCAAAGCTCAAGGTGTTCCTATCACGATCCCACACAGTGCAGATTCTATCACGGATCAAGACCTCGTGATCCACTCTGCCATCATCAAGCCCGATAATGTCGAAATCGTGCGTGCGCGTGCGCTAGGTATCCCTGTGCTCTCACGATCCCGCGCCCTAGAGTTTATCCTAAAAGATAAAAGGGTCTTTAGCGTGTGTGGCGCACATGGCAAAAGCACGACAAGCGCAATGCTTAGCAGTATTTTCCCAGAATACGGCGCGATCATCGGGGCAGATTCTAAGGAGTTTGGCTCCAATGTGCGCGCGAGTGCGAGTGAGAATCTCATCTTTGAAGCTGATGAATCTGATAAAAGCTTCCTAAACTCCAATCCCTACTATGCGATCGTGCCAAATGCCGAGCCTGAACATATGGAGACTTATAACCACGACTTGGAGGAGTTTTATGACGCGTATGAGCAGTTTTTGAGCTTAGCGACAAAGCGCGTAATCAATGTCCAAGATTCTTATCTCCAAAGTGTGAATCTAAAAGCCACTAGACTAGACCCACAGCGCGATATTTGCGACATCACATATATGCTAGATAATGGCGAGCCATACACGAGATTCACACTTAGGGGTGTGGGAGGATTCCAAGTCTATGGGTTTGGCGAGCATATCGCGCTCAATGCCTCTTTGGCGATCTTATGCGCACAGAATGAGGGCAAGGAGATCGCCGAGATAGCCCGCAATCTTCTTAATTTCAAGGGTATAAAAAAGCGATTTGATATCCTCCAAAAGGGTGCTACCACGATCATCGATGACTACGCGCACCACCCCACAGAGATCCTTGCTACACTCAAAAGTGCGCGCACCTATACAGAGCTTAGCGGTATGAAGCGCATCATCGCTATTTGGCAGCCGCACAAATATTCGCGCCTTGTAGAAAATCTCCAAGGGTTCAAAGAGTGCTTTCATCTCTGCGATGAGCTGGTGATACTGCCTGTATGGCGTGCGGGCGAAGAGGAGGTGGCTATCGATTTGGGTGCGGAATTTGCGCATTATCAGCCCACCTTTGCCACGCATCTTAAAAGGGAAAATCAAAGCATTGCGTTGTATAATGGCACACAGAAGTTGCGCGATCTCCACGATGCGCTGGTTATTGGGTTGGGAGCGGGGGATATTACTTATCAGCTGCGCGGCGAAAAGTAAGTCAGAGACTGGCATTCGGCTTTGGCACTTTTGGAAATTCGGCTTGCACGCAATCTTTGCTTGATTGCTTCATTTGGACTTGGTCACTACCACTAAGGTAGCTCCCGGCGTCCTCACTCGCAAAACAAGCAAATCTTACGCACAATCCTAGAATTTCCGGGGCAAGCCTTTGTTAAGATTCTATAAGTGGCAGATTCTGAATCTATTATTTCAGATTTAGAATCTATGTGAGAATCTTTAAAGCTAGATTCTGAATTTGTGAATCCAGATTCTAAACTTTTCTTGGATTCTGAATCTGTCCTAGATTCCACGCTTGGCTTGCCGGGCATTCTAGGATTTGAGACGAGAAATTGGGGTTGTGCAGGTTGGAGGCAAGGGAGTTACCTTAATCGGTAATGACCGAAGCCGACAATCAAACTCCCCGATTTATCGCTCAAAGCTGAATGCCTGAAAGGAGAACACAAAAATGGCATACATACTTTTTATTATCTTCATCACTCTTGTGATCGCACTCATAGTAGCTATCGCAAAAGATTCAGAATCTATAGATACCAAAAAGCGTGTGGGAATCGCGCTAAGTATCGTGATTGTCGTCATTTTGGGCGGTGTATATACCACTCTGCAGGACAATACCGCACAAAACCTCTACGAACTCCAAAACGCGTTTAATCGTGGCGAGGCATTGCACTGCCAAATAGGGGATAAAACTATCAGCGCACGAAAGGAGGATTTTGAAATCACAAGCGGTATCAAATCCCTCCAAGGCAAGGCAAACTCCCCATACAGCGGCATGAGCATTCTTTTAGAATCTTGCACTAAATAACGCCTATGCACAGCCTCCCTAAACTCATCAACGCTCTTGATTTAGAGGATTTTATCCACTCTTTTGAGGGTTTTTTAGCGCGCCCCAAGGACTTTATCTTTAGCGGTGATCGACAGGTGCTTGTGCAGTTTTTGCAAGAGTTAGAATCCACCCACCTAAGCCCGCTACCAAGGCTTAAAAATCTCCAAACCGCCCTCACTCATCTCCAAAAATTTGGTGTCTTAAGCTTTGAGGATATTTTTGAATTTGTGAAGCTGGTGCGCTATTTTGCTTATCTCAAACGCGTGATAAAAGAGCGCACACCGCATTTGTATGCGTGGCTAGATTCTATACAGATCCCGCCTGCTATGGTGCAGCTGTGCGAGATTTTTGAAGATGATGGCGAGCTAAAGAGCGGAATCTACCCCGATATAGACGGAGTGAAGCAAGCCATTGCTCACACACAGCGGCATATTTCACAAGCCTTTAGCACACTCCTCAATAGCGCAAGAGCCTATCTTGTAGATGGGCAGATTCACTATATCAATCAGACCGAATGCCTCCTGCTCAAAGCCGGCTTTAACAACGCGCTCAAAGGCATTATTATCGCGCGCAGTGCCAATGGGTTTTTTTATGTCCTGCCCCAAAACATCGCCGAGCTAAAAACCAAGCAATCCACACTCAATGATACGCTCCAATCTCTGCTCTATGAACTTTGCAAAGGTCTTAGCACGAGTTTGCAAAAGCAGTTAATGTTTTTGCGTTACCTCAACAAAGAATTTGATAAATTTGACCATATCTACGCGCGCCATAGCTTTGCAAAAGCGTATAATCTGGAGTTTGTGTATGAGATAAGCAAAGGCGCGATCGTGCTAAAAGACTTCTGCCACCCCGTGCTAAAAAATCCAAAACCTCTCAGCATTGAAATCGGGCAAAAAATCACGCTCATCACCGGTGTGAATGCCGGGGGCAAGACTATCCTGCTCAAATCCCTTTTGTGCGCGAGCCTGCTTAGCAAATACCTCCTCCCATTTAAAATCAATGCCGCGCATTCCAAAATCCCGCTTTTTAAAAACCTCTTTGCCATCATCTCCGATCCGCAAAATAGCAAAAACGATATTTCCACCTTCGCTGGGCGTATGGTGGAGTTTGCACAGATTCTGGGTGAGGATAATTTTTTGCTCGGGATCGATGAGATCGAGTTGGGGACAGATTCTGATGAGGCGGCAAGCCTCTATAAAGTCCTGCTAGAGCACCTAAGCCACAAGAACTGCAAGATCATCCTCACCACCCATCACAAAAATCTTGCCGCACTGATGGCAAACCGCGAGGATGTCGGGCTCATCGCCGCGCTCTATGATGAAGGCAAAAGGTGTCCGCGCTATGAGTTTTTGCAAGGCAGTATCGGCAAAAGCTATGCGTTTGAAACCGCGCAAAATTACGGAATCCCCGCAAGTTTGGTAAGCCGTGCAAAGGAAGTCTATGGCGAGGAAAAGCTGCATTTAAACGAGCTTATTGAGCGATCAAGCACTCTTGAGAGAGAGCTCAAACAAAAAATCCGCGCCCTAGAGCAAAAAGAGCAAGTCTATGAGCGCAAAGCAAATGCGCTAAATGAGAATCTCGCGCGCTATGAAAATGAATACGCACGCACAAAAGCGGATCTAGAGCGCACCTATCGCAACGCACTTGATGAGCTCAAAAAACATATGAAAGACAATGATAACAAAAATATCCACCGCGCTATTAATACCGCAAATGCAATGCTCAAATCCCACAAACACCCACAGCGCGATACACATACGACCAAGCCACACGAATTCAAAAAAGGTGATTATGCTAAGTATGGGCAAAATCGCGGGGTGATTATCGAGATTATGGGCAAAATGTGCAGCCTCGAACTAGATAATGGCGTGCGCCTAAAGCTCTCACTCCACCAGCTCAAAGCCACTCAAAAACCGATCAATGCACGCAAAATAGAGGCTACACCAAAGCCAAACACACCTATAAATGTGAGCCTCGATCTGCATGGCAAACGCGTGGAAGAGGCACTAGAAGAGCTTGATATGTTTCTCTCAAACGCGCTTATAGCGGGTTTTGATGAAGTGCTGGTGTATCATGGGATCGGCACAGGCAAACTAAGTGCGGCGGTGGCGGAGTTTTTGAAATCCCACCCAAAAGTGCAATCCTTTGGCGATGCACCAATGAATCTCGGGGGCTTTGGAGCAAAAGTAGTGAAGCTGTGATACCTTAGATTCTTGTATTTTAAGCACAATCAGACTACGATTATAACCCCACCAAACCAGCATCAAGGAGTAATGATGAATCCTACACTCTGCCTTATTATACCTTGCTATAATGAAGAGGAAGTCCTGCCACAGACTTATGCTACACTAAGCACCAAGCTTGCCACGATGATACACGATGGCTTGATTTCTCCACAAAGCAGTCTTGTCTTTGTTGATGATGGCAGCAAGGATAATACATGGAATGTGCTAGATTCGCTGATTAAATGCCCCCCCCCCCGAAGTTAAAAAATTCCCCCTTTGATACCAAAGCCACAGATATATCTCCTGCACAAGATACAAAAACTTCTCTCAAGCCAAACATAGATTCTATACCTCGTATCATCGCTATCAAGCTTTCCGCCAATAAAGGACACCAAAACGCTCTTTTAGCTGGATTGGAATACGCAAAAGAGCGATGTGATTGCGCGATCAGCATTGATTGTGATTTGCAAGATGATATTGATGTGCTTGAAATCTTTGTGCAAAAATTTCTCGATGGTGCGCAAATCGTGTATGGCGTGAGAAAACGGCGTCAAAATGATAGTGTGTTTAAAAAATATAGCGCGTTAGGATTCTTATAAACTTATGCATCTTATGGGTGTGAAGATCATCTATAATCACGCGGATTACAGACTGCTCTCTAGGCGCGCGATAGAATCTCTTATGGAGTTTAAAGAGGTGAATTTGTTTTTGCGTGGCATTGCGCCACTCCTTGGCTATAAAAGTGATGTGGTGTATTATGATAGACTCTCTCGTGAGCTTGGAGAATCCAAATATCCCTTACGCAAAATGCTCTCTTTTGCATGGAATGGAATCACGAGCTTTAGCATTATGCCATTGCGGCTTGTGAGTGTGCTGGGGTTTGTATTTTTTATGCTCTCTCTTGGGATTGGTGGCTATGCCTTATATATCAAGTTCTTTACCGACAATGCCCTGTGGGGCTGGGCATCGACGCTCATTCCTCTTAGCTTTTTTAGCGGGATACAGCTACTAAGTCTTGGTGTTATTGGAGAGTATATAGGCAAGATTTATATAGAATCCAAACACCGCCCACGCTACTTCATCGAGGAAATTAGAGAATCTAAACTCTAGAGATTGTTTGCTAAGCTTACAACGGATTAGTCTAAGAAAATATATGAAGTATATGAAGATGGCTCCGGATGCAGGATTCGAACCTGCGACCAAGCGGTTAACAGCCGCCTACTCTACCGCTGAGCTAATCCGGAATATCAAAAAAAGCGTAATTATAGGCAAAAAATACCTAAAAGTCAAGGTTTTACAAAGCGTGGGATCACGCACGATCCCATCGCACATAAGCCTTAGCTGCTAATAACCCACAACCGCGCGCCCTGCTTAAAACACCAAATACATGCCCTAGAAAAACCGCTCTCGTTTGTGTGCTCTCGCACAACTATGTGTAATATCTCTATCTTGAAGCACCTTATGTTCATCAAGTGAGCACAAAAAATCCTGCACCACTTCCTTTTTGACAAACACTGGCAGATAGCTATAGCGCGTGAGACTAATAAGCCCCAAAAACCGCCCTTGTGCATCAAAAAGTCCCTTACCATAGGCAAAATGCGGATAAGAATCTCTCTCTAGCTGATAACCATATCTGATGTGTCGCGCACGCGCGTGATCATAATACTCCTCCACCTCGCCCACGCGCATCGTCTTTGGCACGAAATAATAATATGTATCCACATAGGGGAAAAGCACCTCTTGCTTTGGGTGAGCGCTAGGCGCGTTATTAAAGACATCAATCATAACACGCTTTTGGATTCTGTCGTGATAATAGCTTTTTTGCACGATATTGCAATAATCATCGGTGCTCGCGATGTTTTCAAGCAAGGCTAAGCCGCTATGGGTATCCACTGCCTTGAGATTGAGACGCGCGGTGCAGATGATCGCGCTCGCACTTGAATCCTGCATCTTAGCATAAATCGTGCGCGGTATGAGTGAAGTGCTATGCACGACTTCGCTTGAGGTGATGTATAAGCCATTTTTGAGCATACTGGCAAACCCGCGGCGCATCGATCCGTCATTAAAATGCACTTCGATGATAGCAGTGGCATGGATCCATGCTGGCACAGGATCGGGAAGCATATGCTGCTGGGGTAAAAATAAAGATTGGGGAGCGGCAGTGTTTTGCTCGGAGATTTGATCAAAGAGCTCTTTTGGGAAATCTAGATTCGACAAAGACTTGCTTGGAGGCATTTGCGCTTCTTTTTGCGCCGCACCTATCGCGCTCTGCATATCCCCTATGTTTTGCAAATCCTCATCATACACATCTGCATACAACAACGCGCATACACACACGATGAGCACAACCCTTGCAATCCTTTGCAATCCCTGTCCTTTTTAAGCTAAAGTATGCTGCTATATCGGTAAAATACACGCTTGTTTTTATTTCACCTAAGGAGTTTTTATGGAAGAACTAAAAGTCTTTGACATCAACCCAGCAGAGCTTGAGAAGCTCAACTACGCACTGATAAAAACCAACAAAGGCTCAATGCTCATCAAACTATTTCCAGAGGACGCACCCCAAGCGGTTACCAACTTCGCCACACTCGCCAAAAATGGCTTTTATAACAACCTCACATTCCACCGCGTCATACCCGGGTTTGTCGCGCAAGGTGGCTGTCCCATAGGTAATGGTACGGGCGGTCCGGGATATAGAATCCGCTGCGAACTCAAAGACAATCCCAATCTCCACAAAAAAGGCTCACTCTCTATGGCGCATGCGGGGCGCGATACGGGGGGTAGTCAGTTTTTTATCTGCTTTTTAGAGCAGCCCCATCTAGATGGCGAACACACCGTGTTTGGACGCATACAACCAAACAAACGCGAAAGCCTCAAGGTCTTAGATTCACTTGCACAGGGGGATACTATAGAATCTATCGAGATTTTTGAAGAAGAGCCAGAGGGTATTAAATAACGCAATTTGCTCATCATAACCTGCACTGCGCGTGCGAGGGTGAAATCACCCTCACTCCGCTCTAAATCTACAAGAATCTCACAAGCAAACTATTATCCCAACTCCTCCAAGCTCCGCACAAAGCCCTCGAACTCTGAATCTATAATGGCATTTTGGAATAGTATCGGACGGATTTTGGGGGGGATTTTGGCAAGGCGGTATCGCTCTCTATAGGTCTTTGGGATTTTTGGCAGAGGCGTGTGAATCTTCGCCACAAACACGAACTTGGCATTGCGATCCACCACATATTCCTGTGCGATATGGCAGCAAAAGTCCGATTTGATGAGCTCTTCACGTTGTTTAGCACTCATCACATATCCCAGTCGCTTCAGTGCATAATCCACCCCATAACAATCACACAATACCCCATCTGCACGCTCTATCGCAAGCCGCCTCATCACAAACACACTAGGCAGCACCTTATGAATCTGCGGAAACAATCCCTCGCTCTCTTGCTCTAAGATTCTAAAGCTCCTCCTCACGCCTTGTGTGAATCTAGGCATCAGCACACGCACCACATTGTGACGAAAAAAATTACGCACAAAACGCGCATCAGCATTGCTGCTATCCTCAAAAAACCTATGCCCACGCCTGTGTAGATACGCATAAATCTCCTCGCGAGCACATTCAATCAAGGGGCGGATAATGCGAAACTCCTGCCGCTGACTTACCCCACGCAATCCACCTAAGCCCACGATCCCACTGCCCTTGCAAAACTGCATCAAGAGCCACTCTAGCCTATCATCAAGCTGGTGTGCCATCAGCACATTATCATAGCCATACTCCCTGCACACTTGCGCGAAAAACTCATAGCGCACATTGCGTGCGGTATGCTCGAAGTTTGTTGTGATTTTGGGCGCGGTGTGGAGAAACAACCGCTTATTATAACGCGCGCTTAACTCCCTAGCATACGCGATTTCGCGCTCTCGTTCCGGACGCACTCCATAATCCACCATCGCCATATCAAAGGCAATGCCTGATTCAAGGAGTAAAAAAAATAGCGCACTAGAATCCACCCCACCAGAAAATGCTAGCAGATTCTTTGCTGCGCGCATTTCCTCCAGATACAAAAGCTGCATTATCGAAGATTTGGCGCGCCTAGAGAGAGGATCTTACTCATCAGTGAATCTTCAAGCCGCTCTAGGTAGCTATCGACCTTGCCTTTTTTGAGCCACACTGCATTGGACACATTTGCCCTTTCTTTGAGAATCTCTGTGGCATCGTGCAAACTGCCTATCGTATCGATAAGCCCTAGTTTAAGCGCGGTGTTGGCACTAAACACCTTGCCCTGTGCGAAAGCCTCTGAATCTTGCACAAGCCTCTGCCCCCTTGCTTGCTTCACATCATCGACAAACATCGCATACTGCTCATCTAAAAGACTATCCAAGAACTCTCGCTCCTGATCGCTCCAATGGCGCGACATCGTGCCCACTTCCTTGTATGCGCCCTTTTTGAGCACCTGCTCTTGTATGCCGAGATTTTCTAAAAGCTGTGCGATATTATATCCGCTAAAAATCACGCCAATAGAGCCAATGAGTGCGCCACGATTTGCAACAATCTCGCTAGCATACATACCCGCATAGTAGCTCCCGCTCGCCATAGAACCCTGCACATACGCTACCACCGGTAAATCCTTGCCAAGCTCTCTGATCATATCGGCTACCTCTATGCTAGCACTCACACTCCCACCCGGTGAATCTATCACAAGTAGCACGCCTTGAATGCTTGGGTGTTTTTTAATGTTTTGAATCTGGAATTCTATAGAGTTTGCAGAAAAAATAGGGGTATTAAGGTAAAGCTTCGCAAGATTTGGCTTCTCCACCTCCACATTTTGCATACTTCCAAACACAAGTAGCACAACCAAAATCAGCACAAGCGCCTTAAAATTGGCGTTGATAAACCCAATGCACTTCCCCAAGAATCGCAAAAATCCCATCACTTATGCCCCTTTACTTCACGCATATGAGGGTTTAGCATATTTTGAGGTTTGAAAATCTCATCAAGCTCCTCTTTACTTAGGAGCTTGTGCTCTAGGGTCAAATCATATACACTTTTGCCCGTCTGCAGGGCTTCTTTAGCGATTTTGGCGGAGTTTTCATAGCCGATGTAGGGGTTGAGTGCTGTCACGATACCAATACTATGAAACACAAAATCCCTACACACTTCCTCGTTTGCCGTGATGCCATCAACACATTTTTGCGCAAGTGTGATACAAGCGCGCTTCATGCGCACGATGGAGTTAAACAAGCTATAGGCGATCACGGGCTCAAAGACATTGAGCTGGAGTTGTCCCGCCTCGGAAGCAAGGGTAATGGTAATGTCGTTGCCAATCACGCTAAAACACACTTGATTGACGACTTCAGGGATCACGGGATTGACTTTGCCGGGCATTATTGAGCTGCCGGGCTGCATTTTGGGGAGGTTGATTTCATTAAGCCCTGCACGCGGTCCAGAGCTTAGGAGTCGCAAATCATTACAGATTTTGGAAATCTTTGTCGCCACGCGCTTAAGCACGCCACTCACCTGCACATACGCGCCTGTATCTTGCGTAGCTTCTATGAGATCACTTGCAGTGACAAATGGGCGATTGGTAACCTCTTGAAGTTTTTTCTCTACGATCTTTGGATAATCTGGGTGAGAGTTGATCCCTGTGCCGATAGCTGTCCCACCGAGATTGATCTCACGCACAAGATCTTGGGCTTCTTTGACACGTTGCATATCCTCACCAAGCATCACCGCAAAGGTCTGAAACTCCTGCCCCAAGGTCATAGGCACGGCATCTTGGAGCTGTGTGCGCCCCATTTTGAGGATATGCGCGAATTCTTTGGCTTTGGATTCAAAAGAAGTTTTTAGAATCTGCATAGATTCTATGAGGTCAAACAAACGCTCATAGAGTGCTAGACGCAATGCGGTGGGATACGCGTCATTTGTGGATTGAGAGAGATTGACATGATCATTTGGATGGCAATACTCATACTCGCCCTTCTTATGTCCCATATACTCAAGTGCGACATTCGCTACCACTTCATTGACATTCATATTGGTGCTTGTGCCCGCACCACCTTGTATCATATCCACGACAAATTGATCCAAATACTCACCCGCGATGATCCTATCACACGCATACACAATCGCGTTTTTGATTTTTTCATCAAGCAGATTGAGTTCGAAATTCGCTAACGCGGCAGCCTTTTTAACCTGCGCTAATGCTTTAATGAACACAGGAAAATTGCTCAATCGCTCCTTTGTGATGTTGAAATTCTCCATCGCTCTAAATGTCTGAATCCCATAATACACATCATCTGAAATTTCTAATTCACCGATAAAATCATGCTCTTTTCGTGTTTTCATGGCTACACCCCTTATTTTGGTATTGTCACAGAGTATAACACATTTAAAAGAAAAACGAGGTAAAAAAGGAGAGAAGGGGGCTTAAGGACTATCTGTCCTTAAGCTTTAGCTCTGTGATGAGCTTGACATAGCGCTCATATTGTGTGCGCTTGAGATACCCTAGGAGAGATTTTCTCTGCCCCACGAGCTTGAGTAACCCCAAACGACTTGAGTGGTCTTTGGGATTTGCTTTGAGATGCGCAGTCAAGTCTGCGATCCTCTGGCTCAAAAGCGCGACTTGCACCTCTGAAGAACCCGTATCTTTGCTATCGCGAGCAAATTTCGCGATGATCTCTTTTTTTTTCGCCATATCTAAAGCCATAATGACCTCCTAAATGGTAATATAAAATCAAAGCGCGCATTCTACAATAAAAGCCCAAAAGAATCAAGATTCTTCGGGCTCTTAAAGCATTAATGCAAATCTTTCCAAATCTTTCTCTTCCACAAGAATGCTAGCACGCTAAGAATACCAAAGAATACAATGATATATACTCCAAGATTCTCACGCTCATGCTTTTTAGAATCGCCAATAGATTCTAAATACGCAATCACGCGCTCTTGAGATTGCTCTGTGAGTCCCACACGCGGCATAGAAAGACCATTAGGCATCACGTCAAGCTCTTTTGCAAGATTGCTATAATCATCAGCTTCTTGCCATTCGCTCTTAGTCGTATTTTCTGGCAATGATCCCTGTTTGGCGATAATAGCCTGCTTGATCGCATCATAAGAGACCTTTTGTGGATCATTGATAAAGCCTTGTAGATAATGCTCACCCTTGCTTCTGATCATCATAGAGAGATCGGGTGCTTCTGCACCAAGATAGCCTTGGATATTCTTTTTCTTAGCCTCATTAGCTTCTAGCTTGTCTTTTGTCTTTGGCTCATCGTATTTGATACTATGGCAGCGATTGCACGCATCGGTGAAAACTGCCTTATTTGTGAGTTGCTCTTCAAGCTTGGCTAGGGCTGCCTCTTTTTGTAAATCTGTCAATACACTTTTCTCAAGCGCCTCTTTTTTGGCAACATATTCATCAGAATTGATCACATTTTGCTTGAGGCTTGTAGCACCGATGGATTTCAAAAACGCTACCATATCCGCGACATCTTGCTTATCTCCATCGTATGAAGTCATAGGGAAAGGATTCTCATCGCTAAATTTATGCCCAAGCTTAGTAGCTTTCACAGGATCCACGATCAATGTCGCGAGGAAATTCTCATCATACAATGCTCCAGCAGTCGAAAGATCAGGTGTTGTGATCTCTCCCTTGCCACCGGGGAATGCAACCACACCATTATCCACGCCTATGGCTTTGATATTGTGACAAGCCGCGCAGTTTGCTTCTACGAGATCCTTACCTCTTTGCACATCTGCCTTAGAGAGATCCACACGATCCAAATCCCTAAAGGCAAAATCACTAGGCGCTGCCTTTGGGTGAAATACAGAGTGCGCCAAGGGCTCCACGCCCCAGTAAAGAACGCCCACGATTACAACAACAATCGCTAAAATTTTGATTTCTTTCATAGCACGCTCCTTATTTCTTTCTTTCCATAATCGTTACCACTGGTAGTGCGACAAATACCCATATCAAGAAGCCCAATGCCGCAACAAGCCCGATCTGGTTATTGATACCCTCCGGTGGCAATTTACCAAAAATTGTGAGCACGACCAAATCAATGATAAGCACCCAAAACCACACCATAAACAATGGGCGCTTATGCGCAGGAGCTACGACAGGACTTCTATCAAGCCATGGTAAGAACAAAAATGCCACTTGTGCGATACCAAATGCGATCAAGCCCACATCAGCGCTAAAGAAAAAGCCTCTAAGCACTTCATAACTCCACAAGAAATACCACTCTGGGTAGATGTGTGCAGGAGTTTTCATATTGTTCGCAGGCTCGAAGTTGATCGGATCCATCGCGAAATTAAAGTGATAGCACACAAGATAGAAAAAGAGCATCATAAATACGCTAACAACAAAAATATCTTTGCTCAAGAAATCAGGCCAAAAACTGATAACTTTTGCCTCTTTTTTCTTGCCTTCTTCGTATTTTTTAGCCTCTGCTTCAAAGTCTATCTCTTCACCATCTTCATTATTGACATGAGGCACTCTAAGTGTGTAGAAGTGCAACGCAATGAGTGTCAAAATCACGATAGGGAGCAAGCACACATGGAGCATAAAGAATCTTGTCAGCGTAGAATCCGCAATCACAAAATTCCCTCGCACCCACTCAACCAAATCAGGTCCGATACCCGGAATAGCACTTGGCAAATTTGTAATCACCGCAGCCGCCCAGAAGCTCATCTGTCCCCAAGGAAGCATATAGCCGCTAAACGCCTCCGCAGAAAAAACTACAAAGAGCAGCATACCGCCAATCCAAATCATCTCTCGCCCGCGCTTGTAAGAGCCATAATACACAGCCACAAACATATGGATATAGATAATCAAAAACACCATACTCGCTGCCACTGCGTGTATATGTCGCCACAGCCAGCCAAAGGCTACCTCACGCATAATCGTATCATTGACACTATCAAACGCTAGCTTTGTATCTGGTTTGTAATACATAAGCAAGAAAAACCCGCTCACCACAAGCAACGTAAAGAGCGTCAATAAAATCACACCCATCGCCCACAAAAAGTTAATGTTTTTGGGGACCCAATATTTTGTCGCCAAAACCTCTATCAGCTTTTTGATAGCAATGCGTTGGTCGAGCCAATCTACAATCCCATTTGCTTTCTTCACTTCCATATCCTGCTCCTTCCCTTATGCCTTTTTGAGTGCTTGATATTCTGCACCCTCTTCACCTAGCACCATTTTCATTCCATCGATTTTAAACGGAGGTATCTCCATAGGACGTGGTGGCGGTGTGCCGGGCTGATTCACACCAGAAGCGTTAAATCGCCCACCATGGCACGCACACAAAAAGCCTTGTGTTTTTTCATCAAATCCCGGGATACACCCCAAATGCGTGCAGATCTGAATCCCAACCGTGTAAAGCGCACCATTGATTTCAAAATCCCTGCCCTCTACCTTTGGACTACCACTTTGCTTTTTGAGGATATACACCGGCTTACCTCTCCATTCTACCGTGCTTAGCTGTCCCTCTTGTAATCCGCTTAGATCCACTGTGGTGAAGCCAGCAGACACCACGCTTGGCAACGGATCCCAAGATCGTTTCATCGCATACAATGAGGCTACCGCACCCACTGCTGCAACGCCCCCTAATGCCATACCAAGAAAGTCTCGTCTTTTGACATTTTCAGACATCGTATCTCCTTCCATAACGAGTTTGTCGTTTATACCTATAGTTAAGTAAAAAACTTTTTATGGTAAATAAAAGTAACTTAAATTTTTATTATTTTTTGCCAAAATCTGCTATGCTTTCTCTGCCCCAATTCCAAATTTCCCAAAAGGATTCAATATGCACCAGATTCTCACACAGATCGAATATATACAAGATCAACTACACCAAGAAGTCTTCAAAAGAGGCTTCAAAAAAGTCGTGGTGGGCTTGAGTGGGGGGATAGATTCTGTCGTAGTGGCGAAGCTCTGTGCTAATGCCTTTGGAGCCGACCTTCATGCACTCTTACTCCCTGCTTCTAGCTCCAGTCGCGCGCACTTAGAGGACGCTATAGGCTTTGCCACAGCCCAAAACATCACCTACACAATCACCTCCATTGCACCATTTGAACGATTGTTTAGGGAGCGAGAGTCCCTCTCTCCTGCATCGGATTCAGATCTTTTAGATTCAATGCCACTAAATTCTGTGCAAAAAACGCGCGTTGGCAACTTCTGCGCGCGTATGCGTATGGCTCATCTCTATGATTTTGCCGCCACACATCACGCGCTAGTGATTGGCACGAGCAATAAAAGTGAGATTATGCTAGGCTATGGCACGTTGCATGGAGATCTAGCATACGCGATCAATCCCATCGGCAATTTTTATAAAACCGAGGTTTTCGCCCTTGCCAAAGCCCTTAAGATCCCCCAAACCATCATTGACAAAAAACCAAGTGCAGATTTGTTTAAAAACCAAAGTGATGAGAGCGATCTGGGCTATACTTACGCGCAGATCGATCCATTTTTACAAGCCTTGCAATCCACGCTCGATGCGCAAAATCTCCACCTCACAGATCTTAGTCTTGCTGATACTGCCATCATTGGCACGATTAGAGATTCACTACTCACACAGGGCTTTTCGCCCGCACTCACAGATTCGCTCTTGCATAGAATCTTTATGAATACTTTTAAGGCAAAAATGCCTACAATTCTCACACCCAAATGACCCAAAGGAATACTATGCGCTTTGTAGATTCATACTTTTATAATCCCTCTTTTGCTCAAAAGCTCCTTAGCTTCGCGCTCTTGCCTATCTCGCTCATATACGCCATCAGTGCGACCTTACGCCGCAAATGCGCGCGCTACCACGATTTTGGGCTACCAATCGTGAGTGTGGGTAATCTCATCGTAGGCGGCAGCGGCAAGACGCCCTTTATCATCGAAGTGGCGAGAGCCTATCCGCATAGCGCGATTATCTCGCGTGGCTACAAACGCCAAAGCAAGGGACTTGTGGTCGTCAGCCACAATGGCGAGATCCTCTGCACTCAACCCCAAGCCGGCGATGAAGCCTATTTGCTTGCCAAAAGCCTGCCACACTCTAGTGTCATCGTCTCCAAAAACCGCCAAGAAGCGATCCAAAAAGCCAAAGAATTGGGTGCGAAATGTGTGTTTTTAGATGATGGCTTTAGATTCCATTTTAAAAAGCTCAATATCCTCCTACGCCCAAAACTCAAGCCCTATTTCCCATTTTTACTCCCAAGTGGAATGTATCGCGAGATGCCCTATCTCTACAAATACGCGGATTTACTCATCGATGAGGGCGAAGACTACACGCGCGAAGTTGTTGTAGAGAATCCAACGCCAAGAATGCTCCTACTTACCGCGATCGCAAATCCCGCGCGACTTGATGAGTTTCTGCCCTCTGTGGTGGGCAAAATCACCCTCCAAGATCATAGCAGCTTTGATGAGGCAAAATTGCGTGAATCTATGCGCCAATACGATGCCACAAGCCTGCTGGTCACCTCCAAAGACGAGGTCAAGCTTGAACATATGGGCTTTGCGCTTAGCGTGCTACGACTGCGACTACACATTAAGCCTCACATTCTTGAGCGCATAGATTCATATATCACTTCTCATATCCCGACAGCCAATGAGTGATCCAATCACTTGCCCACATCATACATAAACTATCAAAATCCCACGCGCATATTCGCACTCATAAGCCAATCAAGATTTAAAATCCCAAAAAAGCTTCGCTCAAACTCTAGTGCTACACGTGTCCTATCATTGATTACATAATCTCCTGCAAGACTTACAAACATACGATTATCGCGTATTCCTTCATAGCTTCTAGCACTGCTACTATCATATAAGATTCTTGTACCATACTGAGTTATGTCTCCTGCATATCCTAATCCCACTCGTACCCCAAGTGTTTGGTTTAGGCTATGGGATTTGTGGCTTTGTGGAGTAGGAGTATGAGAGGAAGTGTGAGAATCGGGGTGTTTGGCTATGAGAGAATCGAAAGGAGATTCTTCGTTTGTTGATGTATTGGTAGCTACTATTTTTGCTATATTGTCTGTATCATTTCTTTTTCCAAGAAAAAATCTATTCCCAGCAAATACTCCTATTTTCATACTCACAGGAGTAGAATCTCTCATCTCTAGCCGCACATTTTGGTTTTGCCACTGCATACCTTGTAAATATCCCGCTATAAGTTCGACTTGCCCCTCAAGATACAAATGCCGCACAGCCCTATGGTTAAAAAACTCACCAAAACGCACCCTATGTCCCACCTCAAGACTAAATAACACATTGTTTGCTCCACTATCACTACTTAAAGCACTCACGCTGCCTACACCATTTGGGATAAAGCTCGCATTGACTTGGTGATTTCTATATATGTAGCGTACAACACTATCGATATACAACCCCATATCAAAAAGTATGCTTGCATAGCCACCTATGCCATAGCCATCGCTTTGGCTATTGACACCACTACCTTGTATCATATTACGCGTGTAGTTAAACAGACCACCCACATAGATTCTGCCTTTTTCAAAATCAAACTGATAGTCGCTCCCTAGCTGCATTTCAAAGAAATTCCCACGATAATTGCTATCGCTATTGCCCCCGCCAAAGGTGCGTATCCACACGCCCACTGCCTTTGGATTATCTCGCAATTCCCCCATACGCTTTTGGAGATTATTCCACTCTATCACATAGCCCAAAAGCACTTGGTTAAATAGTCCATTAGCACGATTGATAGATTCTGTATTGGGGCTAATAGTAAAGTAACTGTTTCCATTGCTTTGTGTTACATCGATTTTTTCTAAATTCCACTGGGCTTTGTTGTCTTTATGGCTAAAGCTAACATTTGGCGTGTAAATACTAAAACCCTCATTTATATTTGGGATTACAAAAAAGTCTGTCCCTATGCTTTGTGATGGGTCGGCTAAAGATGCCAAAAGAATACTTGAAGGTAATGCGACACTCGTATTTGGGGCATTGAGAAGATTGAGCATAAGCGTGTTATTCCCTCCTTGTGTGCTTAGACTTGATGTAATGCTTTGAGCTTGTTTGGTACTGAAATCTACATCAAGCTTAAAAATGCTATTTTGTGCAAAGAGACTGTGAGTTATAATCGCACCTTGCATAAAAGATGTGTTGGCATTCAGCTGTGTTACATCTGTGATGTCTCCAATGATTGTGGCATTATTAAGAGTGATATTTGTTGTAGCATTTATGGCGTTACCGATAGAGCCTTGCAGTGTAGAATCTGTAATAGTAAGCCTATTTGTCCCGCTATGAGATTCTATATTGCCTTGCATATTCATCTTGCCAAGTGTGGCAGTGGAGCTAGAGAGGTTGAGATTGCCTACGAAAAATACATTATTACTATTAGCAGCATTACTTGCCTTGCCGCGTTTTATGCTTTGCTCAAAACGCATATCATTCCCTGCTGTGTAGGTAGGATTGCCGCTACTTATGCTGTTTCCACCTTGCAACCTTGTGCTAACATTATCGCCATCATTGGCATCTAGCCATATCTCCTCGCTTCCTAGATAAAGAGTAGAGTTTTGTGCATTAAGCGTGGTTTGTAGTGTGGCATTATGAGCTAGATTAAAATTAGCATTTGTTATATTGAGCTCTTTTAGGCTAAAGATTCTGTGTTCCCAATCGCTTTGACTAAAGCTTGTAGGGCTTGTGAAGACATTTTGCCCGATATTTAGGCTATCAAGCTTTGCTTTAGTAGTAGAATCCACATAGGCATGGATAGTTGGGTGTCCTTGAAAAGTGAGGCTACCATCTTTGAAATTCATCACACCTTGTGCGTTGTCTATATTGCCATCAAAGATGAGCTGCTTGCCACTCACACCAGATTCTATATTGATACCACCAGCGTGTGAGATGATGTTGCCATGGTAGAGATAATCCTGTGTGCCAGAGCAGGATAAAGTTGTGTTTGCCCCACCACAAGTTTGCGTAAGTGTGAGCGTGGAGGGATTTGCGTGTGAATTGATGAGATTTGTGCCATTATCGCTTGCAAAGATTCTGCCAAAAGTGAGGTTTTGCCCATTCATATCTAGGCTTCCTCCACGTGCACCAAAATACACAAAATCCGTATTGATATTCGCAGAATCTGTGATTTTTAGACTACCGCGTCCGCTAGTCAAATAAACTTCTTTAAACGATAGGGCATTGCCGCTTAATTCCACACTGCCCTCGCCAATCCTTAGTCCAGCATTTGGGCTAGATGTGGTGATACGCAAGGTCCCAGAGCCAATTTTATGCAAAAAATCATTATCCAAAGTCTTGACATTATATGTGATAAGAGAGCCAGAATCTGCAAAGATACCACCATGGACAAACCACGCATTTGTGCTACTATCATCTATGCTCCATACAGAATCTTTGCCAAACACCAAGCCCCCAGCACCCAAATCTGTGTTTTTCTCCAAGCTCAAAGTGCCTGTGCCGCTTAAGATTATATCTTTGCTGTTTTGCATTGCCCCTATGCGTTGCTCAAACTTTGTCTTATTAAAGAGGTTTTCCCAATACAAATTCCCAGCAACAGAATCTGATACAACACTCGCTCCCATATCTTGCCCCATAGAATCTACAAGTTGCCCATTTGTATTGAATCTATACGCACCACCGCCTAGAGTGAGGCTTTTAGATTCTCTAAATTCATTGATAAGCTCTGTATTTATAACTGCATAATTTGCTATCGAGCATAAATCACCGCTCTCTCCTCTACAATCGCTTGTGCTAACCACCCCGATAACATACCACTTTTTATGAAGACTATCATAGACATACAGAGCCGAACCAGAATCACCCGGAGCTGAAGAAGAAGTGAAAGGAATGCGCAATTTATTATTTGTCCAATCATAGTTTTCAATAGGAATGCTAAAGGGATATCTATCGACCAAATCTTTAGAAAATCCTGCCAAACCACCTGTGTGATACATATCATTGTCTTCTATTTTTGTAGCACCTTGTCCCTCATAGCCTATCATTTGCACCCCTGTGCCCTCTCGTGCAAAAAATGTATATCTCTTAGAATCACCAAGCTCTCTTACCTCATCAGCATTGAAGGTATATTTATCATGCATACTTTGACCCTGTGGATTATGCGTACTTACAAAATTAAGATCTGGGCTTATTTGTGCACTTTGATTGAGATTAAACTTACTCATTTTGACAACAGCAAAATCCCCAACCGAAGTAGCAGCACCACTCCAATAATGCGCAGAATCCACAATGACACTTGTAGCACCACCAAACTCAAGAGCCGAACCATTTGAGGCTAAAGTTTTATCTTGAGGAGTTTTGGCAAACATATGAGCAGCAGTTATGACATAGCC
>CALVBL010000022.1 GCA_944325775.1 uncultured Helicobacter sp. | reverse complement strand
AGAAAGTTAAGAATTATTTAACCCTAAAATGTCCGTTTTAGGAGATTCTCAAGACTTAGAATAGTGATGAGTCTATCTTCTTGTTTCCCTATACCTTGCATAAAACTCTCCGACCCATCTATCGTCTCTGGGACAGGATCTATATCGTTTTGATTGATTTTCACGGCTTCATTGAGTTTATCAATGATTAAGCCGACATTTTCGTCTTGGTGCATCACGACAAGGTAACGAGTATCTTGATCTTGTTTGATAGAGGGAAGTCCAAATTTAAGACGCAAATTTATGAGAGGAAACACCCCACCGCGTAGATTAAATACACCCACTACATAATTTGGTGCTCCCGGAACTCTAGTATATTCCATAGGCTTGATGATTTCTTTGACATTGAGGATAGGCACAGCAAACTCCTCACTTCCGACCATAAAGCTTATAACCTGCAAGGTCTCCTCAAAGTAGGCATTGTCCTCTCCTGATTTTTTCTTTTGTTGTTTTTCAAATACTTCTTTTAGTTGCTCATTCATGCTCTTACTCCCCATCTGTTACAAGATTGATATTGCGTTTGACCACATTTACAAGATATTCTGGTGTGTATGGCTTGGTGATGTATTCTGTCATACCAGATTCTACCCCACGCATTCTATCAGTTTTGCTATTTCTGCTTGTCACAGCGATCAGTGGCAAATTCCTAAATTTATTGTATTTGCGTACTTCTGAAGCAAATGTGTAGCCGTCCATTTTAGGCATTTCGATATCTACAAGCACGGCATCAAGCTGCTTGTCGCCATTTTTGACGATATCCAGCGCCTCTAAGCCATTTGAGGCTTCAAGCACCGTAACCCCCAGTGTTTTGAGGCATTTTTTCATAATAGCGCGATCGGTACTACTGTCATCAATAGCAAGCACGACATAATCACTTGGAGAATTTTTCACTTTTTGAGATTCTACCTCATCAAGCATTTTGTTGATATTAACTTTCATGCTCTTAGCCATATTCATCATACCGGCGACATCTACGATAAGCGTGATTTTGCCATCACCTCGCACTGTAGCACCGGTGATACCCTCGATACCCTTGAGGTAGTAGCCAAGAGATTTGATTACTACTTCCTCTTGTCCTACGAGATAATCCACAATCACACCGATTTTTTGGTCAGCCAATCCGATGATGACTACATAGACTTCATTCATCGCTTCAAGTACAGAATCTACCTTAAAAATATCTGCCAATCGCACAAGCGAAAGTACCTCATCACGCGATCGTAGCACACTTTTACCATCGACTGTGTAGATCTCATCTTGGCTAATGCGCACTGTTTCTATCACAGATGAGAGTGGGATTGCGTAGTATTCTTCCTGCACACCCACGAGCAATGCCTGCATAATCGCTAGTGTGAGAGGAATCTTGAGTTTTTGGGTTGTGCCCACACCCTTTTCAGATTCTATTTCGATGATACCACTAAGTTTTTCGATATTAGTTTTTACCACATCCATGCCCACGCCACGCCCGGAAACATTGGTGATGCTCTTGGCAGTAGAAAATCCGGGCTTAAAGATGATTCCAAATGCCTCTTTATCAGACATTGCATCTGCTTCTCTCTCGCTGATCAAGCCTTTCTCAATTGCCTTTTGTTTGAGCATTTGCGCATCGAGACCCTTACCATCATCGGTTACTTCAATCACGATGTGGTTACCCTCATTGTAGGCTTTGAGTTGCACAGTACCTATAGCCGGTTTGCCTAGGGCTTGTCGCTCCTCTGGAGATTCGACTCCATGATCGCAAGAATTTCTGATGATATGCACAAGCGGATCGCCAATCTCTTCCACGATGGATTTATCCACCTCTGTTTCCTCACCAGTGATGATAAGATCGATATTTTTGTTGAGCTCCCTAGAGAGGTCGCGCACCATACGCGGGAATTTATTAAATACCTTGCCCACAGGTTGCATTCTAGTTTTCATCACAGCGAGCTGCAAATCTGTAGTGATTGATGAGATAGAAGATACGACTTGATTGAGTTCTTCGAGGAATTTTTCCCCATCGTATCGTTCTTCCACATCACTATAGATTTTAATAAGCCTGTTTTTGCCAAGCACCAATTCTCCGATGAGATTCATCAAGTGGTCTAGGCGGCGCACATCCACGCGCACTGTTTGTTCGACATTCGTCGCTGGAGCACTGCCATCTTCTTTTTTAGCTCCTGCTTTTGGTTTTGCAGCAGTAGTGGCAGCAGCAGGTTTTGGCGCTGCTTTTGCCGCGGCTGGCTCTTCTTTAGGCTCACTTGGTGCCTGCACATTAGGCGCAAGCCCTCGTTTTTTGAGTTCTTCTCGGCGTGCTTTATCGGCTTCCTGTCGTTTTTTCAAGAGTCTTTCAATCTCTGCTTCCACCTGCTCACCGCTCATTGAGGAATAATCTAAGTCTGGCTCGTCAGCGAGTGGATTGTCTGCTGTGCTTGCGACTTGCTCTGCGGGTTTAGAATCTCCAGCGTTGGTCTCTGCAGTAGCTCCTGCGCTAGATTCTGGTGCCGGTGTTTCTTCATTGCCACCATCACCTGAAACCTCTTGTAGTCTTTTCACAATATCCGTGATGTCGATCCCGCTATTTGCATCTGTGCCATTGTCTCTGATCGCGCTCAAAAGTGCTTTCATCAAATCCACAGATTGCAGCACCACATCCATGACATCAGGGGTGATTTTTAGCTCTGCACGACGCGCCTTGTTGAGCACATCTTCCATATGGTGTGTCAAACTCGTCAAAATATCAAAATTTAGGAACGAACTTGAACCCTTGATTGTGTGTGCCACGCGAAAGATTCGATTAAGAAGGTCCAAATCCTCAGGATTACTTTCTAGCTCTACCAAGTCCTGATCGAGTTGCTCGACCATCTCGAAAGCCTCTATCAGAAAGTCTTCCATTATCTCTTGCATATCGTCCATTGCCTAAAACCTCGCTTTCAAAATTTAAACTCTGCCTACTATTCTAACAGAAATTATTTTTTATTTTGATAAAATTCGAGATATTTCATCATAAAATAGTCCCGCATCAAATTTTACCAAGTATGCCTCTGCCCCGATTTCCTTGCCCTTTTCTTCACTAAGTTTATCACAAATTGAGGAGTTAAAGATGATAGGGATATTTCTAAAACGCTCATCTTGTTTGATTTGTGCGGCGAAGTGGAAGCCGTCCATTTGTGGCATTTCTACATCCGAGACAATGATTTTTAGATGTTCGCCTAGATTCTCTTGATATTGCTCATACAATCGCTCTAGCTTAGCGATTCCATCTTCACCATTGACCGCCTCGATGATGTCAAACCCCGCATCTCTAAGAGAGGTGCGCAAAAGCTTACGTGCGATGAGGCTATCGTCCAAGATGAGTGCGATCCCGCTAAATTTAGGCACCTCTTTTTGGCTACCATCGTCATTTATCATCGTTTTCATCGGATCATAGAAGTTGCAATCATCTAAAATCCCCTCCAGATCCAAAATCAACAAGGTCCTGCCGTCTTCTATGCGCGTCGTACCTGTGATTTTGCCGCGTTGGTTGTCGTTACTCACATTAAACGCCGCACCTTCAATGTCTTTCCAATTGATTCGTCGGATTCTCTTTGCTTCGTGGATAATAAAGCCAATTTTGATATTGTTAAACTTCGCTACGATGACCTTCTGGCTTGTTCTGGAAGTGTCTGTTTGCACGCACATCCACTTGCCCAAATCCACTAACGGCAGAATCTCCCCGCGCAGATCAAATGTCCCCACCACATAATCTGGCGCGGCAGGGAGATCGAAGACATGATCGGGAAATTCCACCACGCCATCGACCTTAGAGACATTGATCCCATACACGCCTTCATAGCTTTCATCACCCTGCATTTCGTAGATTCTAAAATCCACCAATTCCATTTCGTTTGTCGCAAGATTCAAAAGACTTTTTTTAGCCATTCTTACTCCTAGTTTATGATTGAGAGGTGCTAGATTCTAGCCTAAAAATTCTTCCATCAATATAAAATGAGGGCAAACACGCATAAAAAACGCGCTCCCCTCCCGTCTCTATCCGCGCATTATGCCCTAGGTGGAAATGCCCTTCGATGATGACTTGAGGCATGGTGCTATATCGCCTAAGAAAATATGTTTTGTAAGATTCTATGCGTTTGAGACAAAAGGCTTCAGATTCTCCCCTAAACGCGCGAATGTGCTTAGAATCTATGCTTTTTTGCAGTGTGCGATACACCCACCCGCGTGAGAGCCAATCCACACACCTCAGCAGCCCTAGTCCAAAAGGCGAATTGAGCACGCCAATATAGAATCTATATCGCTTATTAAGGAACAAATCCCCGTGTGCTAGGCTTATGATCTGATCTTTGTAGGTGGCGATGATCGGCTGGTGCGCGCGTGGCACAAATCTCACTCTAGGCAGTGCGCACCCTAATGCCTCCAAGCCAAAATCATGATTGCCCTCAAGCCAATACACGAGCGTGCGCTCACTTAAGCTCTTGATACGATCTAGGAGTGCATTGTTAGATTCTATGCTGCTGGGGAGATTGCCCACGAGCATTTGCGCGATATCTCCCATCAAAAATACCTGCGAGCACTGCAATGAATCTAAGCACTCCAGCAATGCCCCATCGCCTGCCTTCCAATGTGCGTCCGCGATAAACACCGCATCTTCGTTGATACGCAATTTTGCTGTTTCGTGCAACGCCCCCTCTGATGATTTGCGCACCACTTACCACCCCACTTGTGGTATGCCAGATTCTGGTGGCAAGCCACACATTATGTTGGCATTGACCACGGCTTGGGAGCTCGCCCCACGCATAAGATTATCAATCGCGCTATTGATATAGAGCGCCCTACCTCGCTTGAGTGCAAAAATATCGCACATATTGCTCCCACGCACATGGCTTACGCGCACACTCTGATTGCAGATTCTCACAAATGGCGCGCCTTCATACACCCTCTGCAAAATCTCTAAGGGCTGTATGTCTACATACTCCTCTTTGAGTGTGGCAAACACGCTCACAAGCATACCACGCGTGAAAGGACATAGATGCGGGACAAAATGCACACGCGATTGCACAGCGCCAAATTCCTCGCATTTTTCTTCAATCTCTATTTGGTGGCGGTGGGCTAGGGGTGCGTAGCTGAAGATATTTTCATTGATATTAGGATAATGCGTATCTTCAGTGAGTTTTTTGCCTGCGCCACTCACGCCGCTTTTTGCATCTACAAAGATCTCGCCTTCTATATAGGGCAAAAATGGCAGTAGTGCCAAGAGTGTGGCGGTGGGGTAGCAGCCCGGATTTGCGATAAGAGAGGCATTTGAGATGGCATTATGTGCGTATTCTGGTAGTCCATACACCGCATGCATAAGCCCCTCATGATCGATATGTGGGCAATACACCGCTTCATAATGCGCCGCACTCAAGCGATAATCCGCGCTCAAATCCACAATTTTAAGTGAATCTAGCCTGCCAAATTCTGTATGGCTATCGTTTTCGCGCAGTGCTTTGACAAACTCCATCGCACTTTTGTGTGGTAGTGCCAAAAACACCACATCGCATTCTTCGCGCACTGCTTGGACAGAGGCTTTTTGCACGGGTAAATCTAGCACATGATAAAACTCCTTGTGAATCTCGCTTAAGCTTACACCGCCCTGCGTGTTTGCCACATAGCTTATCGTGAAATATGGGTGCTTGTGGAGAATCTTTAGCAAATCTGCACCCGTATAGCCGCTCACTCCGACGATTCCTGCGCGCAATGTTTTCATATTTTTGCTCCTAGATGTTGGACTATGCCTTCTAATATCGCCACAAAAGCCCTAAGGCTGTTTAGATTCAGTCGTTCCTTGGTGCTATGGGGGAAGTCGATCGTGGGTCCGATAGAGAGGATTTTCGTAGGGCTTGGTTTGTGCAGATCGTGCAGTCGTTGTCCTAAGATTCCGCATTCTAGCCCTGCGTGAATCTGTGTGATATGTGGCGTGATGCCATTTGCTCCATATAGCTGTTTGAGTGTGTCCAAAATCTCATCATCATCGTTAATATTGCGCTTCCACGCACTATAAAAATCGCTAGATTCTACACTCATGCCAAACGCCCCCAAAAGTGTATAGATACGTCGCTGCATACGCTCTAGCTTGTCATCATCATTAGCGCGTGCGAAGAGATCGAGCTCTAAAGCCCCATCTTGTAGCCGCGCACATGAGAGGTTTAGTGAATCTATCACACTTTTGCTGCTAGATTCTATCTCATACACGCCGCTATGGAGCGCGATGATGGGTGATAGAATCTCTGGCGCATAGGCTGGGGATTGCGCACTAGATTCTGATTGCGTGGTGGATTCTAGCTGCGCGCTAGATTTTAGAGGCGTGATAGCAAACATCGTATTGGCATATTTGCAAAAGTTTTCATCAGCTAGCACCACACATTCCACACCCACAGGGATAGAATTGCGCTTTTCTCCAGCACGAAAGGAGAGAATCTGCACGGGTTTATCGATGAGAAAATGGGCAAATTCCACGATCGCATTAGGGATATTTTTGTGTATATCCACGCCGCTATGCCCACCTACAAAGCCCTGTGATCGTATCACAAAGGCATGGGGGTAGATTCTACATGTGGGTGTGGGGTGAGAGCGTGCATTGATATCCACGCCACCCGCGCACCCCAGCACGATTTCATTAATGTCTTCAGAATCCAGATTGAGCAGCACATCAGATTCTATAAGCATTTGGAGGTCTTTTGCACCTAACATACTCACTTCCTCATCGTTGGTGATGAGCACTTCAAAATTACTCATTTTTTCCCCAAGAGCCAGCATACACGCCAGTGCGATGCCATTATCCGCACCAAGACTTGAATCTCGTGCGCGCAAGTATTGTGTATCGCCCAGCTGCTCTGTGTATGTCTCTATGGGCGCTTTGTGTGCAGCTGTCCCCACACAGACCATATCATAATGCCCCTGCAGGCAGCACACGGGTTTATTGTGAGCAGAATCTAACTTCTTGGCATAGATATTGTGTGCCCTATCGCTACGCACCTCAAACCCAAGTCTTTCAAACTCTTGTGTGAGATAGCTAAAAAGCTCTCTAGTGTGAAAGCTCCCGTGAGGAATGGCACAGATGTGCGCGAAATAGGCTAGGACTTTTTGATACATATTCTTCCCTTAAGACTTTTTGTTATGAAGTTTGCTATAATTTTTGGCATTATAACCAAGCAATATTCATTCTTACAATGTTTGTTGTGTTTGCGAAGGAGATTTTATGATTATTAGCATACTTTGTGGTGGCTCTGGCACGCGGCTTTGGCCCCTTTCACGAGAGCTTTTACCCAAGCAGTTCGCGCCTATCCTCCCAGAATCTAGGAGTGCTAAAGGGAGTAGGGAAGGGGGCGATGGCAAGGAATTGGGCAGAGATTCGCTAAATACGCTTTTTGCCCATACACTGATACGCAATCAGTCCTTCCTCACCAGCCACAACGCTACTTTTAGTGTGATCACTAATGATAAACATTTCTTTTTGGCTAAAGATATCGCTCAAGATGCGGGTATAGCGATAGATTCGTATCTTTTAGAATCTCTTGCAAAAAACACCGCGCCAGCCCTATGTTTCGCCGCATTGAAAGCTTCAGAATCTAGCCCCGATGAGATCCTCCTCGCCTTGCCAAGCGATCACCTCATCAAAGATACACAGAGCTACATCGCGTGCATACACAAAGCCATAGATCTCGCGCAAAAAGGCTTTTTGGTGACCTTTGGGATCAAGCCCACTTCCCCACACACCGGCTATGGTTATATCAAAGCCCAAGATGGTATCGTCGAGCAGTTTGTCGAGAAGCCAGACCTCGCCACAGCGCAGACATATCTCCAGAGTGGTAAGTATTTTTGGAATAGCGGAATGTTTTGTTTTCGCGCTGATGTGTTTTTACGCGAGTTACAAGTGTGCGCACCAGAGCTTTTAGAATCTTGCACCAAAGCCTATATGCAAAGCAAACAAAGCTCACCAGACCCACAGACAATACGCCTAGATCCTAGGGCGTGTGAGGATATAGAGGAGATTAGTATAGATTATGCGCTGATGGAGAAAAGCTCCAAAGTCGCGTGCGTGGAGGGGACATTTGTGTGGAATGATGTGGGGGGATTTGAAGCACTTAAAGATGAGTGGCAAAGTGATGAAAAGGGCAATGCCACTAAAGGTGCGTATGTGGAGATAGATTCTGCTAATAATTTCGTGCTCTCCGATAAGCTTGTAGCGACCATAGAGATAGAGAATCTAGCGATTGTAAATAGCGGGGATTGCCTACTTATCGCACCTCTTAATGCTACTCAACGTATCAAGGAGCTGATCCCTATACTCAAAACCACTCATCTAGAGCTTACGCAGATTCACAATACTGCGCACAGACCTTGGGGGACTTATAGTGTGCTCTTAGAATCTAACACCTACAAAATCAAGCAAATCGTTGTCAAACCAAAGCACAGATTAAGCCTACAAAAACATTTCCATCGTAATGAACATTGGATCGTGGTGAGTGGTAGTGCGCTGGTGCAGATCGGGGAGAAAGAAGTGTTTTTGAAAGCCAATGAATCCACTTATATCCCTATGGGTGCGCCACATCGGCTAGAAAATCCGGGCAAAATCCCCCTCGTGCTTATCGAAGTGCAGATGGGAGAATATTTGGGCGAAGATGATATCGTGCGGATAGAGGACGATTACAAACGCCAGTAGATTCTAGGCTCTTTTGTGTGTCAATGTGGGGCTAAAATCACTGGAAATGAGGCGGATTCTAATCCAAACTAAGCCAGTTTTTTATAAGCCTTTTGCCATAGGTGCTTAAAATCGCTTCGGGGTGAAACTGCACACCAAAGGTGGGATAATGCCTATGTGTGAGTGCCATTTCTACACCCTCATCGCTTTTAGCTAGGCTTTTTAGGCAGGGTGGCAAGGTTTGGCATACAGCGAATGATATAAACACACATCAAATTCCTTTGGAATCTTGCTAAAAAGGGCGTGCTTTTTATGCGTGATAGTGGCTATTTTGCCATGCTTTGGCTCTTGTAGTCTAGCTATCTTACCACCATAAGCTTGCACTATGCACTGATAGCCAAGGCAAACACCAAGGATAGACTTATGCTTAAAATGCAAAATCGCCTCCAAGCAAAGTGGGACATCTGTCGGCGAATTTGGACCCGGTGCGATGAGGAGGTGTGAAAACTTATATCGCTCTAGGCTTTGGGCAGATTCTATCTCGCTGCTCTGCACGAGACTAACTTTTGTTTTTAGAATCTTTAAAAGACTCACAAGATTGTGGGTAAAAGAATCGTGATTATCGATGATTAGTACTCTTTTTCTCATCACTGCTCTCCTGTTTCATATCAAGCCTCATATCACACTTTATCAACCCACGCAGCGAATTTATCGCATACACCGCCTCTGCTTCTTGCAAGTCTTTAAGGCTCAATCGCCCCTCTTTAATTACCCCAAGCCCTAGCAAAAACTGCCGATAGATTCCATGTAATAGTCCAGATTCTAAGCTAGGTGTATAAAGCAGCCCGTCTTTTTGCACTATGATATTGCTCCTACTTCCCTCACAAAGCTCACCCCTCTCATTACAAAACATCACATCAAAGCACTTATCATTTTTCCAAAGCTTGTAGTATCTAGCAAAGAGGGGATTATACGAAGTCTTATGAAAGCTTAGATCATCTTTACATACAGCTTCTTTTGCAAGGAGCAAAAGATCACTCTTTGGCTCTGTGAGGGGCAGGGTTTGATAAGAGTAACTGCCCTCTTTATGTAAGACAAACCTTAGAATCTGCCCTGTATTTTGGCTTTTATCCTCACGCACAAACTCATCAAAAAAGCCATATTGCCCGCTAAAAAGCTTCTCATTTAACCTTACTATATCCTTATCAAAATCTTGATTATAATTTCTCTCTAGTCCTAAAATATGCGAAAAATCCTCATGGATTTTTTCACTCTTAAAGTCAAAATGCCTAGCACTAGCTAAAAGCCGCTCTAAATGTTCCTTAAAAAATAAAACCAAGCCCCCTTGCATATACATCGTCTCAAAGAGATAGAAATCCTTTTTTGGCACATTCGCATTTTGTAAAAAAGCACTTTTTAGCTCCAGCTCCCTTTGCTCCTCTGCGCATTTAGAATCCCACACAAGCCCACTCCCAACGCCATACCTAAAAGCTTTTTCGCCGCTTTTTTTGCACAAAGTGCGGATTGAGACGCTAAAAAGGCTCTTATCCTTATGCACCACTCCTAAAGCCCCGCAATACACGCCCCGCTCTCTTTGCTCTAAAGATTCTATAAGTTTCATACTCTCTTTTTTGGGTGCACCTGTGATAGAGCCGCAGGGAAAAAGGGCAGCAAAAATATCCAAAAGCCCCACATTTTTACGCAATTTCGCCTTGATAGTCGAAGTCATCTGTAAAAGACTTTTATAAGATTCTATTTCAAAGAGCCTTGCTACTTTTATGCTCTTTGCTTTAGCGATATGGGCTAAATCATTTCTTAGCAAATCCACTATCATCACATTTTCGCTTCTATTTTTGCTGTCATTTTGCAAGATTTTCGCCCTTTTGTGCATCTCTTTTTTGGTTTTACCCTTTGATATAGTCCCTTTCATGGGCTTTGTTGTAATCTTTCTTTTCTTGCTTTCAAAAAAGAGTTCGGGCGAAAAACTTAGAATCTCCATATCCTCATTTTTAAGATATATTGTATATTTTGTGTTTTGCTCTTTTCGCAGAATCTTAAAAAGCTCTATGCCGCTAAGCTCTGTGTGTAGGATAAGTTCTTGGGTGAGATTGAGCTGATAGCTCTGCCCCTTTGCTATGGCTTCTTTTACGCACAAAAAGGCTTTTTTGTATGCTTTAGAATCTAAATGTGAAAGCTTTGGGTAATAGCGAAGATTTGTATTAAAAAAGCACTTTTTAAGCCTCTTTCTTTTAGCAAAACCCTCAAAATACACAAGACTTACTTCACTCTTGAAGCTGGGATTTTCTACAATTTTATAAAATTCATACGCCACATAACCCACAAAATAATACTTATGCTTTAAAGATTCTATATTTTTAAAAAGTGCTTTAGCCTCTTGATAGCTTTTCGCCCTCAAAGTAATGGCACGCTCATGATAGATATGTTTATCAAAGATAGCAAAGTGAGACATTACAAGCCCTTTTGTTTTCGCAGCATTATAGCACGATCGCGGAATATCCTTTGCTTCATCACGCAAAAAGCACAAGGATAAGCAATGGAGAAGTTAGGATTGCGGATAGGGCTATGCATAGGATTGTGCGCCATTGTGGGCTATGGTTTTGACGCGGATATTGACTTTAGCGAGATTCCAAACTATGTGGAGGAGTCCCCCTCTCAAGAGTTTATCCCAGAGATTCCGCGTGCGGGTAGTCTCTTTGGGACAGGGGATAGACCGCTATTTGCCGATAGGAGGGCGATGAAGCCCGATGATCTCATCACCGTGATTGTCAGTGAAAACGCCACTGCCAACTTCACGACCAACAAAGCTTACAATGGCACGAGTGGCGGTGTCGTGACTCCTCCTAGTATCCAATACGGCGGTGCTGATGAAGAGCAGCAAAAGATCGCCCAAGAGCTTAACAACCAAAGTGCCTACACACTCACTAAAGCCAACAACACCACAAACTTCACCGGCGGGGGCAACCAAAGCCACACAGACGCTATCAATGCCACCATCACCGCGCGTATCGTCAAAGTGCTAGAAAATGGCAACTACTTCATCGCTGGACAAAAGGAGATTCTTGTCGATGGCGAAAAGCAGATCTTGCAAGTCAGCGGCGTGGTGCGCCCCTATGATGTGGAGAAAAACAACACCGTGCAGAGCCGCTACCTCGCCGATGCCAAGATCGCGTATCGTTCGGTAGGACCTATCAGCCAGACGCGTAGCAAAAATCCTGTGAGTGATGGGATAGAGAGCGTGTGGCCCTTCTAGGCGGTGGGTTTTGAATCTCGCCATTATCCCTGCGCGCGGAGGTTCTAAGCGAATCTTGCATAAAAACATCAAGCCCTTTTGTGGCAAACCCATCATCGCCTATGCGATTGAAAATGCGCTAAAGAGCGGGATTTTTGATGAAGTCATCGTGAGCACAGATTCTGTAGAGATTGCCCAAATCGCTGTGCGCTATGGGGCGAGGGTGCCTTTTATGCGCCCAGAGAATCTAGCTGATGATCACACGCCCACACTCCCAGTCATCGCTCACGCCCTAGAGAGTCAGCAAGTGCGCGATGAGGATCTTATCTGCTGTCTTTATCCAGCCACACCGCTTTTGCCCACGCATTATCTCACGCAAGCCCATAGGATACTTTGCCAAGATGAGCGCATTCACTATGTGTTTGGGGCATTGCCATACGCACACAGCCCATGGCGGAGCTTTAGGCTAGATTCCATAGATTCTGAATCCATGGAGTTTTCAGAATCCATAGCGCGTGTGGATTCTAATGCTCACTCATCAAATAAGCATAGCACAGAATCTTTCGCCCCCACGCTCCTGCACCCGGAGTTTGAGCGCACACGTTCTCAAGATTTAGCAGCACTCTATCACGATGCGGGGCAGTTTTATTTTGCGCGTGCTAGGAGTTTTAAGGCACAAATCCCGATATTTGCCCCGCACTCACGCGCCCTTATTCTTGATCCCCTCCATGCTCACGATATCGATACGTCGCACGACTGGCAGCTTGCCGAGCTCAAATATCAGATCTTGCACCCCAAATCACGCTAGACACCCTATGAAACTCTATCTTTTCTATGATGATGGCGCACAGGCAGGCTTGGGGCATTATCGGCGCGTGCGCGCACTTGCACATAGGATCATGCGTTTAGCCCATATCACCATAGAATCTGTGCTATGCCCCACACAGCATTTAGAATCTATAGAAAACTTACGCGCATTTTGCGCACAGATTTCCTCAGAGGAGAGTTTGGGCGCGGTGGTGGATAGTTATGTGTTTGGAATGGAGCATTTTGCGCTACTAGATTCAGTATTTTCGCGCCTTGTATGCTTTGATGATACCAATCGTGCCGTGTATCCACAAGGTAGCTTTATCCTAAATGGCGCGCCAAATGCCCACAAACTCTATCCTGCACATATGCCTTATCATCTGCTTGGCTTGGGCTTTGCGCTGTGTGATGAGGTGTTTGCACCTATCATGGCGGTGCGTGAGGGGGTGCGTGATATTTTTGTGAGTTTTGGGGGAAGCGATTTGGATAATCTTAGCGCACAGATTCTGCCATTTATAGAATCTAGTGTGCTTTTTAGCGCGCACAACCCATCGGTAGATTCTGCGCCCACGATCCACCTTGTGCTTGGGCGATATTATGCACACATACCGCCCACAAGCTCCTATCTCATCTGTCATCGCGATCTTAGCCCCACGCAGATGCACGCACTTATGCAGCGATGTGATATAGCCATTAGTGCGGGTGGTGGCACGCTTATTGAGCTTGCTGCTAGCCTTATGCCCACCATTATGCTAGAATCTGCCCCAAACCAGCATTTCCAAATCACGCAATTCGCCGCCCTTGGTGCGTTCAAACACGCCCAAAGCCTTACACAGATTCCAACACTTATAGAATCTCTTGCACCAAAGACTGCGCGCGAGTATGCTAAAGCCACGCTTGTAGGCTTGAGACTTGGGCAGGAGATAGAATCTGCTTTGAGGGATATATTTGACTTAGACTTTTAGATCAAAGGATAGATGATGAATTATACGATAGATGGCTATGAGGCGCGGGATTTCTGCACATGTGATACGCAGATGTTAGAGGAGATTCTAAATATTCGTAATTCTAAAGAAGTCGCGCAATGGATGTATAGCGCGCATATCACATACAAGGGGCATTTTGAGTTTGTGCAACATCTGAAAGTGGATAAAACGCAACGTTATTGGGTGATCTTGCGTGATGGGTGTATCATCGGGGTGGGCTCACTCACGCGCTTACGACACAAACACGCTTATCTAGGGATCTATACCAATCCCAAAGCCACACACATCGCCCACAAAGGACAAGAGATTTTAAAGATCATCGAGCACATTGCATTTGAGGAGCTGGGGCTGCATAGCTTGTTTTTAGAAGTGATGAGTACTAATGCGCGCGCGATAGATTTTTATAACAAAGCGGGCTTTAGCTACAATGGCACACTGCAGGATTTTGTGGTGAGCAATGGGAGATTCTGCGATGTGTTGATAATGAGCAAGAGCCATGTCGCGAAGTTTGAGATCCATCATAGCTGTAGTGAGCCTACGACACCACTCATCGTGGCAGAACTAAGTGCCAATCACTGCGGGAGCTTAGAGATAGCGCGAGATTCACTGCGAGCTATCGCCCAAAGCGGCGCAAATGCCGTAAAGCTCCAAACTTATAAGCCAAGCTGTCTTACACTCAATGCCAAAAACGAGCATTTCAGAATCCAAGAGGGATTGTGGCAGGATCGCTATCTTTATGATCTCTATGAGGAGGCACAAACACCTTGGGAATGGCATAAGGAGCTATTTGCACTTGGGCGGGAGCTGGGATTGCTCGTCTTTAGTTCGCCATTTTCTAAGGAAGGGGTGGATTTTTTAGAATCTCTGGGTTGCCCGATGTATAAAATCGCGAGCTTTGAAGTGTTAGATCTGGAGCTAGTGGAGTATGTGGCGAGGCTCAAAAAGCCTATGATTTTCTCAAGTGGTGTGGCTGATGAGCGTGAGCTACAGGAGGCTATAGCACTGTGTAAGAAATGTGGTGTGCGTGATATCACATTGCTACTCTGCACGAGTGCGTATCCCGCGCCGTTAGATTCTATGCATTTGGCGAGTATGCCGACATTTGCGCAAAAGTATGGCGTGAAGTTTGGGCTCTCTGATCATACGCTTGGCACATTATGTGCGAGCGTAGCAGTGGCTCTGGGTGCGAGTGTAGTGGAAAAACACTTTATTTTAGACAAGAGCCTACAGAGTGCTGATAGTGCTTTTAGCTTGGACACACAGGAGTTTAGCGAGCTGGTGAGAGAGATTGGCAATGTGTGTGCGATGATGGGGGATAGGGAATATATGCCAGCGCAGAAAAAAGGACGCGAGTTTGCTAGAAGTATTTGGGTGGCGCGCGATATAAGCGAAGGAGAGGAGTTTAGCACGGATAATATCAAGGTGCTGCGTCCAAGTGGTGGGCTACATCCTAGAATCTACAAAAGTTTGTTAGGGCGCAAAGCGGCTAGGGCACTAAGATTTGGAGATCCACTCACGCAAGATGACATTATGTAAATACGCATTGTGCGAAAATTTTTGCAGAAAAATTGCCAAAAATGCGTGAAATCCTTGACTTTTGCGCAAATCTTGCTACAATATGCGTGTCTTTTAAATTTCACTAAAAGGGGTTCATCATGAATAAGGCTAGCTTCGTAGATCTTGTCAAGACTGCAGGTAAGTTTGAGACCAAAAAAGACGCTGAAAGAGCGGTAAATGCTTTCACAGAGGCGGTAGAAAAAGCACTTGCTAAAAAAGAAAGTGTTGAGCTAGTTGGTTTTGGTAAATTTGAAACTGCTATCCAAAAGGCTAAAAGTGGTAAAGTTCCAGGAACTAACAAAACTTACACTACTAAAGAAAAGAGAGTGCCTAAATTCAGACCTGGTAAAGGTTTGAAAGACCTAGTGAGCAAGAAGTAAGCTCACTTTTCTAGGGGGATCCCCCTAGAGAGATTTATTCTATTCTTCTTCCATAATTTTTAAATCTTCTTCTTGGTTTTTATTTCATAAGTGTGTCAAGGCTTTCTTTGATATTTTTGCCATTGATGATTGCGCATACTTCGTTGGCAATGGGCACATAAATACGCTCTTTTGTTCCCATTTGTGTGATAGCCTGTGAGGTCCGCACACCTTCAGCCACTTCACCTAGCTCACACAGAATCTCCTGCATACTTTTGCCTTGAGCCAGTCCAAGCCCCACGCGGTAATTGCGTGACATCGTGGAGTTTGAAGTCAAAAACAAATCACCAGCACCCGAAAGCCCCAAAAAAGTTTCCATTTTCGCACCAAAGTGCTCTCCAAAGCGATTCATCTCTACAAGTCCGCGTGCTAGTAATGAAGCCTTGGCATTTGCCCCCAGATTTAGACCATCACAGATCCCTGCAGCAATGGCGATGACATTTTTATACGCTCCAGCGATCTCACCACCTATCACATCGGGGCTTTCATAGGTTTTGATAAAGTTCGGCATAAGCGCGCCAAACTCCCTAGCAAGTGCGAGATTTCGTGTGTGGATCACAAGTGCACAGGGCAGTGATTGCAAGACTTCAGAGGCGAAACTAGGACCGCAGAGATATGCGACATTTTTTTGCGAAGTGAAATGCTCATAAATATCGCTTACAAAGGCATTATGTTCTGTTTCTATGCCCTTAGAAGCCGCAAGGATTTTGCATTCTTTGGGGAGATTTACACTCTCTAGCCAGCTTCTGAGCGCATTTGTCGCGATAGCTATCACGAAATACTCGCTCTTTAGCGCCTCCTCTAGCTCTACTTGTTTGATATTTGGTGTGAGGGAGTTCGTGAGATCACGCCTAGAGACGATACATACTTCGTTTTTTTGTGATAGTCCAAAGGCTAGAGCTCTCCCCCACGCTCCACCGCCAAATACACTCACGCGTGCCATAGCTACTTCCAGCACTCTGTGTTAGTGATCCCTACATCAGCGGCTTTGAAATGCGGGTCTTTGCCCTCTTTGCGTTGTTTTTCGTAGTCTTTGAGCACACGCAGGGCGATATTGCCAAGCAGCAAGATCGCCACGATATTGATGAGAGCCATAAGCCCCATAAAGAAATCTGCCAAATCCCATGCGAGCTTGAAGTCTATCTGTGTGCCGACAAACACCATCACCACCGCACTTGCACGAAAGATATTGAGCGCAATTTTATTTTCTGTGATAAATTTAAAATTCATCTGTGCGTAGAAAAAGTTCCCAATAAGCGAAGTGAAGGCAAAGAGTACCACAGCGATACTCACAAAATGTAGTCCAAACTCCCCAAAATACCCTTGCATCACTTTTTGCATAATTGCCATACCCTGTAAGTCTTTGAGATTTTCCTGCGAGCAGAGTACCATCAGAGCAGTAGCGGTGCAGATAATAATCGTATCAATAAACACAGAGAGTGTCTGCACCATACCTTGCTTAGCGGGGTGCGTGGTGTGTGCGGCAGCAGCGGCATTTGGCGCAGAGCCCATACCCGCTTCGTTAGAAAACAACCCACGTTTAATGCCTATCACCATCGCACTACCGGCAAATCCCCCAAATATTGCCTCAAAATCAAAGGCTTGCTCAAGCACATGGGCAAACACACGAGGGAGCTGATCAAAATGGCTGATAATCACCACAGCCGCCACGCCAAAATACCCAATCGCCATAATAGGCACGAGGATCGAGGTGATGAATGCCGAAGATTTGTTTTTGCCATAAAAAAGCCCTATCACAAGCACCGCAAGCAGGATACCAAGGAAGATTCTAAAGTAGCCATTTTGGAATGAATCTGATCCGACATAGACCTCAAATGTAGAAGTGAGTGTGTAAGCCTGCAAACCATTGAATCCATAGGTGAAACACAAAATAAGTGAGATGGCAAACACGACCCCAAAGATCCTTGATCCCAACGCGCTCTGTATATAATACGCGGGACCGCCTTTGTAGTTATATGCGCCATCTTTGCGTTTATATACCTGTGCGAGTGTGCTCTCTATAAATGCACTAGCCCCGCCAAGCAATGCAGTGACCCACATCCAAAACAGCGCACCCACGCCGCCCATACTCATCGCCACCGCGACACCCACGATATTACCTATGCCCACGCGTGAAGCAGTAGAGATCATCAATGCCCCAAATGGTGAGACATGCTCTTCGTGCGACTTTTCGCGCAAGATCTTAAACACC
Organism: uncultured Helicobacter sp.; assembly: GCA_944325775.1. GTDB lineage: Bacteria > Campylobacterota > Campylobacteria > Campylobacterales > Helicobacteraceae > Helicobacter_F. Next base: position 4,127 of record CALVBL010000022.1, on the reverse strand, counting down.
TGTGGCAAAAAGCGGAACTGAATCCCGCGCGTGCGGATGGTGAAATACACCCCACACGTCAAAAGCGCAAACACCAAAATATAAGTTTCTAGGTAGGCATTGGTGCTTTCTAGCAGGGATTTTATCATCTCGATTATAGAATCTATGTCCATATCTTACTCTCCGTTGTTTTTTGGATTTTGTATCATAGCCAAAAAGCCCTTAAGCTCATATTTTTCTGAAATACACCATTGCCAAAAGCACAAAAATCACTACACCAAGCCCCAAAAAAAGCTCCAAAAGCCCATAAGCGCGTATGAATGGCTGCGTGATGAGTGGCGAGGCGAATTGCCCAAAAAACATACAAGAGCTCATAAGCCCCATAGCCTTACCTCTTTGATGAGGTTTGGCAATGCTAAAAAGATAGGAGTTGTTATTGACAAGGATTAGCCCCCCGCCACAACCAAGCAAAATCAGTCCCACAAGCACGATGGAGTATGTGTGAAAGGTAAAAAATAGCAAAAACGCGCTCCCCATCGCCGCAAGGGCGAGCATATAGACTTGCTTAATGCTAAGGTAGATTCTGATACGCTCATAAAAAAGCGCGATCACGCCAAACGCCACCGCAGAGATCGCCATAGAGATTCCCACGATTTTGGGGCTCTCATGCAGGTATTGGGTGATGAAAAACGGCAGGCGCGTGGGCGAGACAAAGTAGGTAACCATCACAAAAAACCCCATAAAATACACAGGGAGAAACGCCCAGATTCTAAAAGGCTCATCGCTATGAATCTCGTGTGATGCGCCCTTTGGAGTTTTGGGCTCAAAGAGATACACACTTGCCAAGGCAAAAAACACAAAGCCCAAAAAATACACCAAAAACGGATACCGCCAGCTAAGCGCGGAGAGATACCCCGCTAGGCTCAAAAACACCGCGCTCCCGCCCGCAGTGGCAAAGCCCTGCACACCGAGCATTTTTTGTCGCTCGCTGCCTGTGTAGTAGCTCGCCACTAGCACCGAAGCAGAGGTCATCACAAACGCCGTGGCTATACCAAAAATCGCGCGTGAGATGAGCAGAGAATAAATATCATCAAGCCAGAATCCAAGCACTCCTGCAATGCTCCAAACCACCATTGAGGGGAGCAAAAATCGCACTTTCCCAAAGGTATCAATCGCAATGCCGGCTATGGGCGAGAAAAACATCACAAAGAGTGAAGGCAGAGTGAGGATAAGCGGCACGAGCACATCGGCGTGAGGGATATGGGCAAAATGCTCATTGAGCGCGGGGAGTGATGGGGCGATAACGACATTGCCTAGCACCGTCATCGAGGTGCTCGCAAACAACGCCACCAAAAACAGGGGCTTGTGCGTGAGGGCGTGCATTTTTTGTTCGAGCTTTGTAGGCAAAATCACTCCTTGTGTCGGGACTAAGATTCTTTGATAAATGCGCCTATCATAGCAAAATCCACATTAAGATTCTTTGTGATGAGTGCGCTTACATGCTATTTACTTTGAGATATTATATTTTTGATGGATATAGTTTAGATTCTAGCGTTAAGGCATTCAGCTTCGGAGGTCTTCATGAAAGAAGCAAGTTTCTACATCGATGGTATGAGCTGCTCGGCATGCAGCAGTGGCATAGAGCGATCACTCTCGCGCAAACCCTATTGCAAAGACATACAGGTCAATCTCATCAGTCAAAAGGCGCATATTACTTATGATGAGAATCTCACCAGCCTAGAGGAGGTTTTTGCTTTCATCGCTAAGCTCGGTTACACACCTAGTATGCTTCCACCCAAAGCCCAAGAGAGCAATGTAGAATCTAGCAATATTTTTGCGCGCTTCAATGCTCTTGATGCTAAGATTCTGCCACCCAAACGACGCCTAATATTCGCGATTATTTTCACGCTCATCACGCTTGTATTTGCGTTCAATGCGATGTTTGGGTTCTTTAAACCCCATGCGCTTATCTCGCTGCAGGCAGATTCAGTGATTATGCTTTTTAGCACATTGGTGGTAATGCATATGGGGAGGAGTTTTTATTTTAAAGGTTTCAAAGCCCTCATCGCGCGAAATCCCACGATGGATTCACTCATCGCTATTGGCACGAGTGCGGCATTTTTGTATAGCCTAAAGGGAATGGTGGATATTTTTAGCTCTCACACGCACACGCATTTGTATTTTGAGAGCGTGAGTGTGATTTTGTGCTTTGTAATGGTTGGCAAATATATCGAAAATGTCTCCAAAGAGGACGCCAAACAAAGTGCGAACTTCCTGCTTGAAATCAACCAAAAAAAGGTGCTAAAACGCGCGCAAAATGGCGAGTGGGTAGAGACTCTAGCCCAAGAAGTGCAAAAAGATGATGTGATAAAAATCCTGCCCGGCGATATGGTGCTTGTCGATGGAGTCGTGATTGAAGGATATAGTAGTGTAGATGAGAGCAGTATCAATGGTGAGAGTATCCCCGTGCTCAAAAAAGCGGGCGATTCTCTCTCATCAGGCTCTATCAACTTAGAGGGCGTGCTGTTGCTACAAGCTACACAGGTGGGTAGTCAGACGATGCTAAGTCAGATCTTCACCCTCATTGCGAATGCTACAGAATCTAAAGCCCCAATCGGAATCCTAGCCGATAAAATCGCTGGGATCTTCGTGCCGGTTGTGATCACTATCGCACTTGTTGCGGGGGTGTTTTGGTGGATTATGCGTGATTTTGGCTTTGGGCTTGATGTATTTATCGCCACGCTTGTGATTTCCTGCCCTTGCGCACTTGGGCTTGCCACACCTATGGCGTTTTTGCATGCTAAGGCAAAGGCAGCTAAGATGGGCGTGTTTTTTAAAACCGCGAGCTGTTTAGAATCTCTTAGTAAAACCACGCATATCGTGTTTGACAAGACTGGCACACTCTCTAATGGGCTGGAGGTTTTTGAGACAAGGAGTAAGATAGGAGAACAGGAGTTCCTCTCTATCGTGCGTTCTTTAGAATCTAATAGCGCGCATATCATCGCCCAAGCCCTTAGCACCTACGCCGCCATGCATAAAGCGGAGCTAAAGCCTGTGCAAAACTTTGAATCTATCGCTGGGTTTGGGATTAAAGGCGAGATAGAGGGCAAAACCTATGTCCTAGGCAATCTTGAGTGTATTAAACTCCATAATCCCCACATTAGTAATCCATTTTGTGCGCATACATCTGAATCTATGGACTTGGATTCTATAGATTCTAAGCTTGCGGTGTATTTGGCGGATTCAGAGGAGATTATTGGTGTATTGTACTTGCGCGATTTGCTGCGCCCCGAGATAGTCCCCACGCTACAATCCTTGCGCGATCAAAACCTCCATCTTACAATGCTTAGTGGTGATACCAAAGAGAGCGCGAGGGTGAGCGCGGAGATTTTAGGGATTGATGAGGTGATCGCGCAGGCGAAACCTAAGGACAAGCTGGATTTTATCACACGCACTAAGGCAGAGGATCCCAAGGCACAGATTCTGATGGTGGGTGATGGGGTCAATGACGCTGCAGCGCTCAAGAGTGCGGATGTGAGTATGGCGTATGCAAGTGGGAATGATGTCGCACAAAATTGCGCGGATATCATCATTTATAACCATAATGCCAAGGCGATTTTAAATGCCTATAATCTAAGCAAGGCGACAATTGCGAATATAAAAGGAAATTTATTTTGGGCTTTTGGGTATAATATCGTTTTTATCCCTATCGCCTGTGGGGCACTGGGAGGCTTTGGAATCTTCTTAGATCCGATGTTTTGCGCACTAGCTATGAGTTTTAGTTCTATTAGTGTCGTGCTCAATTCATCGCGGTTGAGGAGGTTTAAGATTCTGTAAATTAAGGAGCAAACAATGGAAGCTACATTTAGGAATGTGGGTGGTATGAGATGTCAGGGCTGTGTCGATAAGCTTGAGAAGTTTATCGGAGAAATCGATGGTGTAGAGCGCGTGCAAGTGGATCTCTCTGCAAAAAGTGTGCAAGTGGATTTTAGTGCGCCAGCCACACAGGAGCAAATTTCTGAAGCTATTTTGGACGCTGGGTTTGAGCTGTAAGTGAAAGTTCTTATCCAATTTTTTAGACGCTTTTTGCCCTATATCAAGGGGCATTACACTTCATTTATCATCGCTGTAAGCGCGTCCTTGGTGGC
>CALVBL010000021.1 GCA_944325775.1 uncultured Helicobacter sp. | reverse complement strand
TCTTAGATTCTATAAACCTTAGGAATTTTTTTTGCTTTTATCATTCGCATAAAATCCGAGATTTTAGAAGTTTCTAAAATATCGGATCATAAATCCACCAAATAATGAGGCGATGTTTTGAGACTTGGCGTGAAAGATTTTTGGTTTGGTATATGCCTGCTCTTTAGCGGTTGCAATCTTGATAATGGCAGTGCAACGCTCAAGCGACAGAGCCTCCTAGAGGGTGCAGATTCTAAAATGTGGGGTGCGTATGAGGAGGATATTCGTGCCTCTTATAAGCCCAAAAAACCCTCACTTAGCAACCGATCTACTTCATTCTTTGCTCGCGATAGTATCTTAGAGCAATCCGAACTCGCTTTGGAGAGCGAACTGCATAACAATTCAGACTTTTCTAAACAAGCCAATGAGAATCTACGAAAAGATCACAAAGCCCATAGAGATGAACTTATCACCCTTAGTGGCAACATCGCCAAAAACTGGGCAGACGATGAATTCGAAGTGTCAGACACCTCCAAACTCGTAAAATACAGCGATCACTATCTTTCAAAATCCAGCATCGACTTTGCTAGCGGGAAAATCCGCGTAGAAACCATCGATACATCAAATCCCACACAAGCCTTGCAAGATGCAATCGTTCGGGCACTGCTCACGCCTAAAGATCCCCGAGGCATGGATTTGTATTCGGATTCTGAAGTGAAGTTTGATGGTAAGCCATTCCTCGCAGGACTCATCAAAGACAATCAAGGACAGGATATCCTCTATGAGTGGCGCGCCAAAAAATATGCACAATACCTCGTGGCAAACCAGCTCAAAACACGCACCGACGCCAAGGGACACAAGGTGTATTATGTGGATTTGCAGATGAGTGCAGACTATCAAAAGCTCGCGGGCAACAGCTACCAAGCCCTAGCACAACGATATGCCAAGCAGTTTAGCCTCGATCCTGCGCTTGTGATGGCAATCATTCATACAGAATCCAATTTCAACCCTTATGCAATGAGCCATGTGCCAGCGTATGGATTGATGCAGATTGTACCAAGCACAGCAGGGGCAGATTCACACGAATTTATCACTGGGAGTAAGGGAGTGCCAACAAAGACGATGCTTTTCACACCAGAGGTGAATATCCAATATGGCAGTGCATATTTGCACATACTTTTTAATCGCTATTTGCAAGGTATCAAGGACCCCAAATCGCACGAATACTGCGTGATCGCTGCCTATAATACCGGTAGTGGCAATGTGCTGCGTGCATTTCATAGCGATAGGAAGCAGGCTATAAATGTGATTAATTCCCTCTCGCCAGAGCAGGTGTATAAACGCCTTACAACGCGTCTTAGCCAAGATGAAGCGCGTCGCTATGTGCAAAAGGTCACTACTTTCAAAAGGCAGTATGTCGGGCTATGATGAAATTGTTTGAGTTTTTTTCAGATTCTAAGCATTGTAGTTACATCGCCGAGTGTGAGAGCACAATGCGCTATTTTCATATCCTTAATTGTTCGGAGAGCTTTTATTTGGGATTGCTAGAGCGGGGCTGGAGACGATTTGGCAAATACTTCTTCGTGCCTACTTGCAGACATTGCAGGGAATGTATCTCGATACGCACATTGGTGGAGAATTTTGAGTTTAGCAAAAATCACAATCGAGTGCTAAAAAGTAATGAAAAAACCGCTATATACATACAAAAACCAACCTTGACTGGGGAGCATCTCCAACTCTATGATAAATACCACCGAACAATGAATCTCAAAAAATCGTGGGAATACACGCCCATCACCGAGCAGAGCTATAATGAAATGTTTGTGGAAGGACATCAGGAGTATGGATATGAGTTTTTGTATGTGCGGGATTCTAGGCTTGTGGGCGTGGGGCTGGTCGATATGCTCGGCGATAGTGTGAGTGCGGTGTATTTTTTCTACGATCATGATTTTGGGCGTTTAAGTCTGGGGACTCTAAATATCCTCACACAGCTGCAGCTCGCAAAACAAAAGGGATTGCGCTACTTCTATCCAGGCTATTGGATCAAAGATCACTATTCTATGGGCTACAAGGAGCGATTCCAACCTTTTGAGTATTTACACAATGCTCCGGATTTATTTGAAGTACCGGATTGGAGGATTTATGAAGGATAAGGTATTGAGTGGAGTGTATGGCATTAGTGATGAGATTCTCACTCCTTTTAGTACTCTAGCTCATCAAGTGCAAGAAGCTATCGCCGGTGGTATGAAAATCTTTCAATTTAGGGACAAAAATAGCCTAGATAAGGATATTATAGAGATTGTCCAGCACTTGATGGATATATGTGTTAAATCTAATGTACTCTTTGTCCTCAATGATCGCGTAGAGCTTGCCATAACACTTGGTGTCCCAGCATTGCATATTGGCGAGAGCGATGGGGATTTGCCTCTCATTCGCAAGAGATTTAAGGGGATCTTAGGAGTTTCGAGCTATGGGGATCTAGCACGCGCGCAAAAGATAGAATCTAGCGGTGCGGATTATGTCGCGTTTGGAGCGATGTTTCCTTCACCTACCAAACCCAACGCACCACGGGTGGGGATTGAGATATTGCAGCAAGCAAGGGAAGCACTAGAGATCCCCATTTGTGCTATTGGAGGAATTAGCAAAGATAATATTAGAATGCTAAAAAATGCTGATATGTGCGCTGTAATAAGCTCTCTGTGGAATGGTGATCCGCGTGAAAATGCGGAGAGTCTCTCCAGAGTCTTTGAGATGAGCAAAGTGGTGAGTGAGCGGTGACAGGACACAGGACGGCGCATGAAGAATACAGAATGGGTCTTAACAAGCCCTAAGGAGTGTTTATGAATCTACTTCTCCCAATCGCACTATGGCGAGGCGATATCCCTGCTCCACAAGCCTCCTACACGCAGACAAATATCTTTTTTTCTAAAGCACAATTATGTGATATTGTGGAGCTTGTAGATTCAGAATTCACAGAATCTACAAGTGATTCTGTATGCCCCACGCCCGATCGCAAAAACCTCATTATTTTCATCGGCGGACTTATGGATAGCTACCACCGCGTGGTGTTTAGAGAGTTTGCAAGTTTCAAGCAAGACAGTTATCCCAAGCTTGCACATATTCCATTTGCGGGCAAGATCTACACGACCTTTGATCACAAGAATCTCTTTACTTCGTGGCTCCCTCATCTCATCGCTAGTGGCTATTGTCCTTATATTTTCGCACATAGCTGGGGAGCGGCAAATATTTGCAAACTCCTATCCCGCCTCAATCTCGCACCTAGCAGCATTCCTCTACTTGTCACGATGGATCCTGTCGGCTACTGGCACCTTGAGCACAAGCCCCCAAGCATCGCACAATGGGTGAATCTCTATATAGCGGACAAATGGCACTACATCACACCACCCAATATCTGCACCTACATCGGACATGCATGGAATCACTGCAAAGCCGCTGATATTGAGATTCCACTCAAAAACTATCACTCTCAATATAGAAGTGATAAAAATACTAAAATTATTGCTCACGCAAGCATTAGGACGATGATACAAACCTTTAACACAAGCGAGGAAATTACATTATATTAAGATTTTATGTTTTGCAATGGATACTCTTGTGTAGCACCAAGAATATATCTTCCCAAAGCGATAAGATTAAAAATACCCTAATAAATTCAGGATTTAAAAAAATTCTAAACCTCTAATAACACCCAGTTTGGTGGATAAAATGCTTTGTTTCTCTCTTTATCCCAGTCTATCGTGGTTCTATCTGGAGCGATGACGATCCTTTGGGGGTTTGCAATACGATATGCCGCCCACCAGCTAAAGGTAGAATTCGCGATAATAGCGTGCCTGCACGCACTCATAAGTTCCATTTCTTCTATCGCATTAGCCTCATCATTGCCTTCTATGAAGCTAAACTCTAGCCCCTCTCTTACCTCCGCACTTATTGAATCTAAAAAATGTGCCCTACACCAAGGCATATCATTGCTAAAAACAAAAATATGTGCATTTGGTAGAGATTGCTTGATGTGGCGCAATGCCCGCTCATAATATACACCATCTAGCACGATAAAATGCGCATTTTGGGCTAGCAAATAATCCCCGCGTCGCACATGCAAAAATACCGAATCTGGTGTGCTAGCAATCTGCTGATGTATCTTGGCATTTGTGCCACTTAATGGATAAGCAAGTCTAAAATCCTCCAAAATCTCAGCCTGCACCTCACGCACATAATAATACGAGAAAAAATAGCCCTCACAGATAAAAGTTCTATTTTGATGCGCAAAAGTCTCATCTATATGCGCTATATCACATTCTGTGATGGTTTTCACAATGCGCTTATCCCACCACGAAAACAGCAATTTTCTTAAAGGCTTAGGTGTAAAATGATAGAGTTTTTTATACACGATGTAGCGCGTTGGAAATCCATGGAAGCGAAGCATAGTGATACTGGGTTTAGATTCTATAATCAAAGGTAGCGTGAGCGAAAATCTGTTAAATTCAAATTTTCTAATGCCCCCCCCCCCGAAGTTATTTTTGGCATTTTTTACCACAAATGAGACATCAACAACCACCTTATGCCCGCGTTTTTGCAAAAACTTCGCAAACGCGTAATTAAACATCTGATTGCCAAGCCCACCAGCCACTTTCACAACGATCATCACTTGCCTCCCTAGAATCCAACCCCACTACAACTATAACAATGGCAAATCCAACATATTCTTAAGGTTTTCTAAATGTGCTGTGGGCTGACTCCGCCATAGATTTGCAAAAATCTCCTTACACATAGGGCAAAGGCGCAGGGGTGTATCCGCATACCAGCCCACCATACTATGCCCCCGATACACGCTAAACTCAAATGCATTGCTCCTAGGCGCGATGAGTAATAAATGTGGGCTATGAGAGTTATAAAGTCTCTGAAACTCCTCACACGCACAAAAATGCAGCAATGGTGCGCCATTGGTATTAAACTCATCATATGAGATACGATTGAGATATGCTAAAGATTCTAAAAGCGCACCATCAGGAAAGCTCACATAATTCACACCAAGCTTACTCTCTACGACATTTGCCGCTGCACTGATCCCTTGATCACGAAACATTGCTTTAAGCTGGGCAGAAAAATCCCTAAATCTCCCCAAGCTCCTAATTGTCTTCTCAAACACCGCGTTAGTGCCACTTACTCGCTCTGTGCGCACTCTCGCTCAAGGATATCACACAAAGTGTGTATCACAAGGATATGCACTTCTTGAATCCTCGCCGTATCATCGCTTGGCACGATCATATTACTATCACAGAGTGTCTTCATCTCTCCGCCATCACGACCACTTAGGGCGATCGTTTTGCACCCCAGCGACTTTGCGACATTAAGTGCGTTGATAACATTTTTAGAATTCCCACTTGTAGAGATTCCAAAGAGCACATCGCCCTTTTGGGCTAGTGCCTCTACCTGTCTTGAAAATGTGTATTCATACCCATAGTCATTACCTATCGCTGTGAGCGCAGAAGTATCCACACTAAGCGCGATAGCTGGCAGCGCCTTTCGCTCACGCTTGTATCGCCCTGTGAGCTCGGCAGCGAAATGCTGTGAATCTGCCGCACTCCCACCATTGCCACAAATAAGCACTTTATTGCCGTTTTTGAGACATTCTAAGAGTATATGCGCGCTCTGATCGACAGAATCTAGCATACATTTGAGCGCATGAGAGCTGATCTCGATATGGTTTAGAAACTCCGCTTGTATAAAATCTTTCATAATTCTCTCCTTATTTTTGCGATGATATTGGTGCTTGATTTGCCCTCTACGAAACTAATGAGCCGCACCTCTTTGACAAACTCACTTCCTACGATCTCCTTGCCCTCATAATCCGCACCTTTGACTAACACATCGGGCGCAAGAGAAGCGATGAGATCACGCGGCGTATCCTCATCAAACACTACGACATAATCCACGCATTCCATGCTCCCAAGCAAAAACGCCCTATCATCTTGCGTATTTATCGGACGCGACGCACCCTTTAGTCGCGCCACAGAGGCATCGCTATTGAGCCCCACGATGAGCATATCGCCTAGCGCACGTGCTTGCTTGAGATACTGCGCGTGTCCTCTGTGCAAAATATCAAAGCAACCATTGGTAAAAATGACACGTGCCTTTGGGTTGCACTGACGCAGAGATTCTATCATATGGCACATTTGTTCTCTGCTAAGCACCTTGCCATTGCCCAAATCCTGCCCGTGCGCGTGGAGGTATTGCTCGATCTCGATATGCGTCGCACTGGCACTCCCCACCTTTGCCACGACCACTGCTGCTGCACCATTGGCAAATTCACTTGCTCTATAAATATCTAGCCCCGCACTAAGCGCAAATCCTAATGCGGCAATGACAGTATCTCCTGCACCGGTCACATCATACACTTCTTGGGCAAAGGTTGGGATTTTCTTACACGCACCATTATCAAAAATCCCTATACCATCTTCACTAAGCGTGATGAGCGAGATCTCTAGCGCACACATTTCTTTGAGCTTTTTGGCAGCTTGGAGCAAGCTCTCATCATCGTTAATCTCAATGCCTGTAGCAAGTGTGGCTTCTTTTTTGTTGGGTGTAAGTAAGGTTGCACCTTTATATTTGCTATAATCACTCCCCTTAGGATCACATAGCACAAACTTACGCTCACTACGTGCTAGGGCAATAATCTCTTGGATAAAATCACGACTTAAAAACCCCTTATCATAATCTGAGAGTATCACACAATCCACTTGTGCGATGAGAGCATTTAGATTCTCACACACTTGTTGCAATAGCTCAGAATCTACACTCGCCCTGCTCTCCCTATCCACGCGCAATACTTGCTGATTAGAGATCACCACACGACTTTTTTTGGTGCTTGGACGCGTAGAATCCACAAAAATCTGGCTGATATCTGCGCCCAAAGCTTGCAGTGTGCCCACAAGCCACCTACCATCAGCATCATCGCCCACCACGCCACACACATACACCTGCGCGCCAAGAGCTAGGAGATTGTTCGCGACATTGCACGCACCACCGAGTCTATTGCTTTCATTTTTGACTTCCACGACCTGCACGGGAGCTTCGGGGGAGATTCTATTACAGCTCCCCCAAATATAGTGATCAATCATCAGATCGCCTAGCACAAGGATTTTAGGAGATTTTTGCTCTAAGCCAAACATCACTTACCTCGCACGCACTTGTGTTTCAAAAATCCGCACAATCTCTGGTATGTAGGATTCTATCCCCTGCTCTAGACTAAATCGCGGTGTGTAAGAGAGACATTCGCTACTTAGAGTGATATCAGCTTGTGTGTGATTTTGGTAGAATGTGTAGGGATTATCAATGTATTCCACCTCAAAATCCCCAAGATGCTTTTTAAGCACCGCGATAATATCATTAAAACTCCTAGCATTGCCCGATCCGACATTATATATCCCACTCTGGCGTGCCTCTATGGCTTTGACATTTGCCTGTATCACATCTTTGATATACACAAAATCCCGCAATTGCTCGCCATGCTTAAATAATCGCACTTTTTTGTGCTCTAACGCCTGCAAACCAAGCTGCAAGATCATCGAAGCCGTCTTACCTTTGTAAAATTCCCGTTCGCCATAGACATTAAAATACCGCAAGCCAATAAGTGGAATCTGTGAATCTTGCTCTAAGATTCTACGCACAAAAATATCCATCTGAAGCTTGGAATATCCATAGATGTTTTCGGGTACTTCACCCACGCCCACGATATTAGGTGCTGGAGAATTACCATAAGTCCCTGCTGATGAAGCATAAATCACCATAGCGCCCCTTTGCTTAGCAAACTTACAGAGATTCACAAACGCCTCGAAATTCGTCTCTAGCATCAGTGTCTGATCTGTCGCGGTGGTATCGGAAATAGCCGCCTGATGGAAGATATAATCAAAATCGCGATCTTTTAGTTTATCAAGATCCGTATTGATATCCCCTACAACCACCTCTCCACGAAAATCAAGCAGATTCTTAAAATGCCCAAGACTCGTGGGATTGCCACTGGGGAAATAAGTGTTATCACGAAATTTATCAAACACACATACATTAGCTTGCGGGTGATGCTGCTGAAAATACAGCGCGAGATTGCTCCCGATAAACCCCGCACCGCCTGTGATAAGGATATTTTTTTGCGCCAAATCGTCATAGATGTATTTCATACTTAATCTCCTCCTAAGTTTTTAATGCAAGTTTTGCTTTTGCAAAATTTGTGTATCGCTCATGGAGAGTGAATCTCCACTCACTCCGCTACGTGCCACACTCTGGGCAAGTAGATTCTGAATCTGTGCAAGGCTCTGCACACTCTGCACATTACAATCCAGCAAATCTTGCACTAGCATCTCCTCGCAGTTGAGCAAAAATTTACCTGCCACACCGGCATTTTGCGCACATTGCATATCGGTAATCTTATCGCCTATCAGCACCGAATGCGCCAAATCAATAGCAAAATCTTTGCAAGCCCGCGTGATCATACCGCTTTGTGGCTTGCGACATGTGCATTGCTCCTGCGGGGCGTGTGGGCAAAAGTAGATTTTATCAAACCCAAAACCCAGTCGCTCCCTTAAACACTCTTGCATAAAAGCATGCAACACCTCAAGATCCTGCTGTGTGTAATAGCCGCGCGCTATCCCTGATTGATTGGTAACCACGATAAGCAAAAACCCATGAGACTTCAAAAACTCAAGTAGTTCGAAAATCCCGTCATTAAAGACAAACTCCTCTTTTTTATACACATAGCCATAGTCGCGATTTATCACACCATCTCTATCAAAAAATGCGCATCTTCTAGGACTTAGCATCGGTATTATCCTGCGGGATCTTGGTGATTTTTAACTTTTTGATACGCGCATTATCCATTTGCAGGACTTCAAACTCACAATGGGATTGTGAATCCGCGTATTTATCTCCTACTTCTGGCAACCTACCCAAAAGCCCAAACACATACCCACCAATAGTTACATGGTCATTTGTCTCCTCAATAACGATCCCTAGCATATCTTCGATCGTCTCAATGTCGATTTTGCCACTGACCTCATAAACATTTTCACTGATCTGTTGATAATCCACGATCTTGAGATCATGCTCATCGGCAATATCACCCATCACTTCTTCGATAATATCCTCCATCGTGAGCAATCCCGCCGTTCCGCCATACTCATCGACCACGAGTGCAGTATGTACCTGCTGCTTTTTCATACTTGTGAGAATCTCTGATATATGCGCACTCTCTGGCACGATGATCATCTTACGCACAAGCTTTAGCATATCCTTCTGGCTATTACCCACCGCATTTTTGAGCAGATCGCGAATATGCACCATACCGATGATATTGTCTTTAGAATCTTGATAATACGGATAGCGCGTATGGTTAGTCTCTAGCACGATTTTCATATTTTCTTCATAGCTATCCTCGGCACATAGGCATATCATATCTTTGCGCGGAGTCATGATCTCCTTTGCCACGATATCAGAGAAATCCACCGCATTTTTGATGATCTCACCTTCTATAGAATCTATATAACCTTCTTTTAAGCTCTCGCCCACAATGATTTTTAGCTCTTCATCAGAATGTGCCAGCTCACTCTCTTTTGTCGGTGTGATCTTGATAAGCCGTAAAAAAAATGCCGCAAGTAAATCAAAAAGATGGATAAATGGATAAAATGTGAGCCAAAAATAATGCAGTGGCTTTGCCACCGCTAGCACCATACTCTCTGTCTTAGCGATAGCCACAGACTTTGGCACAAGCTCACCCAGCACCACATGCAAAAGTGTCACAACGATAAAAGCAATTGCTACAGAGATGATCGAGACAAGAGCGTGTTGATTGCCAAAAACAGATTCAAAAGCAAATAAAATAACATTTCCTATCCCCGCCTGAGATACCCACCCAAGCGCAAGGGAAGCGAGTGTGATCCCAAGCTGTGTAGCACTAAGATAGGTATCAAGGGATTGTGTGATTTTAAGCGCAAGATCTGCATTTTTCACACCATTTTTTGACAATTCTTCAAGTTTTGTCCTTCTCACTTTGACAATCGCAAACTCACTCACCACAAAAAAAGCGTTCAAAAACACCAAGACCAACGCCAAAAGAAAGAAAAAACCCGAATGATAAGGATCCAAAAATGCTCCTTTGATAATGTTAAATTAAGCTAATTGTAGCAAGGCTTGTTTAAAAACTCCTAAAGTTCAAATCCTATCCACATAATCACAAAATACGAAAATGCCCCAAGAATCGCGGAAATAGGCACAGTCACAATCCATGAGGCGACTATTCTATTTATCGCACTGCGTTTGACAAGCTCATTTTTGTAGGCTTTTTTGAGACTGCGTTTTTCCTTTTTACTAAAATTGAGCGTGTTTTTGAGCTCACTGCGCTTGAGAGATTCTAAAATCTCTCCCTTGCGTTTCACGCTTGCTTTATTGAACTGATCAAGGAACTTCTCCACCTCGATAGAATCTTTGCCTCTGTGGGCTTGGATAATCGTCTGCTGCATTTCATAATACCGCTTTTTAAGATACTCACGCAAAAATCCCACCCCAAAAATCGCACCTATAGTTACATGCGTCGAGCTTACCGGAAGTCCAAGCTGCGAAGCTACAAGCACGGTAATAGCAGCACTCATCGCCACACAAAACGCGCGGATTTTATCTAGATCCGTGATCTCATTGCCCACGGTGCGGATAAGTCTAGGACCATACAACGCCAAGCCTATCGAGATCCCAAGCCCACCGATGAGCAAGATCCAAAATGGCACACCAGCTTTATTGCTAAGCACTTGCTCACTCATGCTCTCAAGGGTTTGATTAATCGCAGCCAGCGGACCCACAGCGTTTGAGACATCATTGGCTCCATGTGCGAAACTAAGCATCGCCGCGGCAAAAATCAATGGAATTGTAAAAAGCGTGCCAATGTCCTCTTTTGTATTGGAGAGTTTTTGTGCCTTGCGCACGATGAGCGGGCGTGTCCCAAAAAATATCGCCAACGCGATGAGCAGTGAGACAGCACACGCCACACCAAAATGCATAGGAAACACGCGATTTAAACCCTTGATAATAAGATAAAGCGTAAATGCCCACGACATAAAAAACACCAAAAATGGCACGACAATCTTCGCAGCATCGTTTTTGTTTTCTTTGTATGTGATTGTATATTTGATGAGTACCAAAAACAGCACCGCAAAAATCCCACCCATCACAGGTGAAATCACCCAGCTTGAAACGATTTTAGCAAGCTCCATCCACTTAACCACACCCATACCACCAGCGACGATCCCAGCTCCTAGCACACCACCCACGAGGGAGTGAGTTGTCGAGACAGGTGCGCCTAAAAAGGTCGCTAAATGCAGCCATATCGCCGAAGATAGCAGAGCACCAAGCATAACCGCCACAAATACTTTAGAATCTTGCACACTTGCGGGATCGATAATGCCAGATTTGATCGTATCGACCACATCCGCCCCAGCCACGATCGCCCCAAACGCTTCGAAAAATGCAGCGATAATGATCGCGCCAAGGAGTGTGATCGCATTAGAGCCTACGGCAGGACCGACATTGTTTGCCACATCATTTGCGCCTATATTCATCGCCATATATGCCCCAATCACTGTTGCAAACGCTAGAAGCATAATATTATGTGTCGCACCAAAAATACTTGCGATAATACATACGATGATGAAAAACACAAGCACAATAGCGATTTTTATACTATCCCCAATATTGCCCTGCGTAGCCTTTTCTATCCGCTTTATGGTTTTTATATCCATAATGACCCCTTGTAGTAGCTTGGTAGTAACTTGCATTTGAATCTAATCTGCTAAAACTCAATGTGCTATCTTTGATATTTTACAGCGTTTTTACATAAACTTTACCTATCATTTTCAAAGAAACTCAAAAGTAAAACCAAAAGTAACTTTTTGTAATGTTATTTTTATTTCTAGGGTAATTTTATGCAAGGTTTTAAAAAAGGTTGCTATATAATGCTCGGTTATGAAGCTTTAGCTTTTACAACAACAAAACACAAACTTCTTCTATAAAGGATTGTCTATGAAAGCACAAATCATCAGTGATGAATTGCTCCAAAAGGCACAAGCACGGCTTGAATACTTGGAATCTCTCCCCGCTCACAATGCAGATCAAAACCTCGTCCAAGAACTTGAATCTAAGGGCTTCTCAAGGCGAGATTTTATGAAATGGGCAGGGACGATGACTGCAGCTCTATCGCTGCCTGCGAGCTTCACGCCACTAGCAGCAAAAGCCGCAGAAGTCGCTAATAGAATCCCAGTCGTATGGCTCCATATGGCAGAATGCACCGGTTGCAGTGAAAGCCTCCTAAGAAGCGATGCGCCAAGTATAGATTCACTTATCTTTGACTATATCAGCCTAGACTATCACGAGACCGTGATGGCAGCAGCGGGCTATCAAGCGAGCAAATCACTCCATGATGCCGTGCAAAAGGGTGGCTATATCCTAATGGTAGAGGGTGGTATACCAGAGGGCAAAAGTGAGTTTTATCTCACCATAGGCGCGCAAGGCACGACAGGAGCGCAAGAAGCTAGAGAAGCAGCCAAAAATGCCGCAGCAATTTTTGCCATCGGGACTTGCTCAAGTTTTGGTGGTGTGCAAGCCGCATATCCTAACCCCACAAACGCCCAGCCTCTCTCAAAAATCACTAACAAACCCGTGATCAATGTCCCGGGCTGCCCACCTAGCGAAAAAAATATCGTGGGCAATGTGCTACACTTTATCCTTTTTGGCACACTTCCAAGCCTTGATGCGTATAATCGCCCCACATGGGCTTATGGACTTAGGATTCACGATCTGTGTGAGAGACGCGGGCGGTTTGACGCTGGACAATTCGTAGAATCTTTTGGTGATGAGGGCGCACAAAAAGGCTACTGCCTCTACAAAATGGGCTGCAAAGGTCCCTATACTTTTAACAACTGCTCCAAGCTTAGATTCAATCAACACACAAGCTGGCCTATCCAAGCGGGGCATGGCTGCATAGGCTGCAGTGAGCCAAATTTTTGGGATACAATGCGCCCATTTGAAGAACCAATCGGCAATAAACTCTATGCCACAAGCTTTGATGGTTTGGGAGCTGATAAAACCGCAAATAATGTCGGTAGCGTGATACTTGGTGCTGCAGCTGTGGGTATCGCTGCACATGCTGTGATTAGTGCCATTAAGAAAAAACAAGACTAATTTTTAGGAGGGAATGATGACAAAACGAATCGTAGTCGATCCAATCACAAGAATCGAAGGGCATTTGAGAATAGAAGTAATCGTTGATGAAAACAATGTGATAAAAGACGCGTTTTCTAGCTCGACGCTATGGCGCGGACTAGAAACTATCGTGCGAAACCGTGATCCACGCGATGCAGGATTTTTGATGCAGAGAATCTGTGGGGTTTGCACCTTTTCACATTATAAAGCCGGGATTGTCGCGGTAGAAAAAGCCCTAGGCATCACCCCACCACTTAATGCGATCCTTACGCGCACACTGATGAATATCTCACTCTTTTTGCACGATCATGCGGTGCATTTTTACACCCTGCATGGACTTGATTGGTGTGATATCACTTCAGCTCTTAACGCAAATGAAAAAAAGGCTTCCGAACTTGCGTTTAAATACACAAAGACCCCTATTTACACAGGCGAAGATGAGCTCAAGGCTGTTAAGGAGCGCGTGAGCAAGTTTGTGCAACAAGGTAGCCTCGGACCATTTGCCAACGCATATTGGGGACACAAGACTTATAGATTCACACCAGAGCAAAATCTCATCGTGCTTTCGCACTATCTCCGACTGCTAGAGGTTCAACGTGTCATCGCACAAATGATGGCGATTTTTGGTGCTAAAAACCCACATCCCCAAAGCCTCACAGTAGGTGGAGTAACCTGTGTGATGGACATCACTGATCCAAGTAGGCTAGGTGAGTGGCTCTCAAAATATAAAGAAGTTGTGGATTTTGTCAATCGTGCGTATTGGGCGGACATCATCATGGCAGCAGAGGCGTATAAGGTCGAAGATTCTGTGCTCAAAGGCTGCGGACTCACAAATTTCCTAAGCTTTCAAGAGATTCAGGTAGGACCCGATGAGTGGCTCCTAAGCAGCGGTATCGTTAAAAACGGCGATCTAAGCAAGGTTTATGAAGTCGATACCGATAAAATCACCGAGGACGCCACCCACTCATGGTATAAAGACAATGGTCCCTTGCACCCATACGATGGCGAGACTAACCCTAACTATACGGGATTTGTCGATGGTGTATCCATAGGTATCGATGGCAAAGAAGTCAAAACACCACTCATCAACGAAAAAGGCAAATACTCATGGATCAAGTCTCCGCGCTACGATGGCGAACCTATGGAGGTGGGACCTCTAGCCAGTGTGGTGGTAGGCTATGCGAAAAAAAATCCCTACATCACAGCGGTAGTCGATGAGTTTTTGGCTAAAACAGGACTCACACCCGCACATCTCTTTAGCACACTAGGGCGCACTGCCGCAAGAGCTATTGAGTGTAAAGTCATCGCGGATTATGGTATCAAGGCATTTAACGCACTTGTAGAGAATCTAAAGACTGATAAAAACACCTGCGCGCCATATAGTATTGACAAAAACAAAAGCTACAAAGGGCATTTTATCGGTAATGTACCACGCGGTATGCTTAGCCACTGGGTGAGGATCGAAAATGGTGTGATCAAAAACTATCAAGCCGTGGTACCAAGCACATGGAATGCCGGACCCATCGATCAAAACGGCAAAAAAGGACCTTATGAAATGAGCCTCATCGGCACTAAAGTTCAAGATATCACACAGCCACTAGAAATCGTGAGACATATCCACTCCTTTGACCCCTGTATCGCGTGTGCAGTGCATGTGATGGATACCAAGGGCAACAAACTTAGCGAATACAAAGTCCAGCCTTCTGCTTCGGGATTGCGCTAGAAAGGAGAGATTATGCCAAATACGATTCCTTTTGAAAAAAAAGAATTCCATGTCCATAAAGAATTTTCCGGACTTACGAGAGTTTTCCACTGGATTCGGGCATTTAGCATATTTTTGCTCATTGCCACGGGATTTTACATCGCCTATCCATTTTTGCACGCGCTAGGATCTTATGAGATGGTTACCATCGGCGATCCTGATGTAGTCTCACACGATGTGGGTGCGTTTGTAGGCTATCTCAACGCTTATATGCGCAGTTTTCACATTATTTTGGGTTTCTGTTTGATTGCTGTTTCGTTCTTTAGGCTTTATCTGTTCTTTTTTGACAGAGATTCTAAGCCAGAGCGCGTATCTTTCAAACAAGCCATATCGCCAAAATGCTGGATAGAGCAACTTAAGGTCTATCTATTCATCGGTAAGCACCCCCACATTGATGGTGCTTACAATCCTTTGCAGTTTTTTACATATTTTTCGCTTGGCATTCTTGTGCTACTCATATCGCTAAGTGGCGTTGTGTTGTTTTATAATTCCTATGACGATGGCTTGGGCGCAGTGTGCAAGGCACTTTTTGGCTGGTTTGAAGTGATGTGCGGAGGCTTAGCAAATGTGAGAGATCTTCATCATATCCTTACTTGGGCGTTTATGATTTTTATCCCTGTGCATATTTATATGGCGGTGTGGAATTCGCTCAAATATCCAAATGGCGGTGTGGATGCGATCGTGAGCGGTATGCGCTACACCGATGAAGTCAAAGTATAAGCCTTAAAAACCTTAGATGAAAATTCTCATACTTGGCATTGGCAATATTTTGTTTGGAGATGAGGGCATTGGCGTGCATCTCTCCAACTATCTCAAAGTCAATTATTCCTTCGCCCCTAGCGATCCTGCTAACCCTGTGGAGGTGGAGATCGTCGATGGCGGGACGCTGGCACAGATGCTTATCCCTCTCATCACTTCTTATGACAAGGTGCTCATTCTTGATTGCGTGAGTGTCGATGACGCACAAATCGGTGATGTGTATGCCTTTGATTTTGATAATGTCCCCAACATCATCACTTGGGCGGGGAGTGCGCACGAGGTGGAAATGCTCCAGACCCTACGCCTTGTGGAGATTAATGGTGACTTGCCGCCCGTGCATATCATTGGTATCGTGCCTGAAGTCATCGGTGAGGACACTGCCTTTACCCTCAGTGATGAAGTCAAAAAAGGTGCGAAGCTTATGGAATCTCAAGCCATCGCCTATCTCACGCAAAATGGCATAACCGCCACTAAAATCGCTAATCGCGACCTCCAAGAGATTGCCAATCTCTCTTTTCGCGGATTCTAAGCTTCCCTCACAAGGCTTCTTATGATTAAATATTATGATTTTTCTTTTTCCCTGCAGCCCCCTGTGTTTTCCCCTGCGCAGATATTTTTCACCCAGATTCTATATACACAAGCACAGAGCATTGTTCAAAATCTCCAAAACATCGACAATACCCTAGATTCTACATCTTCTACACTCGACACTGCCCTAGATTCTCAATCAACCCTACCAAGTGTTTTTGAATCTAGCTTCTACACCAGCGCAGATTTTGCACAAGATTCTAAGCCCACCCTGCACTTCATTGTGCAGACTGATCACCCACCAGCCGTACTTGCCCTTGCAGAATCTATCGCCACAAGCTTGCCGCTCTCACTTAGCTTCTCATTTCTTGATCTTAGTGTGCGCGATAGTTTAGATTCTCTCCAACCCCTTGCACACACAGAGGAGTTTCTCACCTACACTCCGCAGACACATTTTTGCACCGCCACGCAGACACGGGATTTTCTTGCCAATGAGTATTTTGGGGATTTTGCTCTTTTTAGCTTTGCTAAGCCCCTTGCGCACACAGATGGGATTCTCACTTATCTTACCTCCATACTCCAAATCCTCAAATCCCACCAAAGTGCAATCATCGACACCGCCAAAGGATTCAAAGAATGCTCACTCACGCCCTTTGAAGACAAGCACACTCAATCTCTATGCGTGATGTGCGATATTTCTAGTCTCAAGACCTTTTTTCGGATTCACAACGCACAGAGTGATATCCTCGCATCGTTTGAAAAGCCATTCGTGCTCCTCGCCCCCAAGGAAGTTTTTGCCCAAAGATTTTGCAGAAATTCTCACGGGCTTGTGCTCACTGCACTGCCCTACGATCCGATCCTGCAGCTCCTTAGCGCGCTACTCCTGCGCGAAGAGATCACACACTTCTTTTTGCGCGACACCAGCCACACACCAGAGAGGATCTTCGCACACACACCCACAGATTCACACACACTATGCGTGAGCGAGAGTGGATTATTCCTAGATACTGCACAGGCACATTGTGATTTTAAAACACTCTTGCACACCAATCTCACTCACCATACCAATGCGCAAAACACACAACCTAGCGTGATTCTCTACATCAGCTCTAAGCACCCCAGCGCGATTTTGCTACAAAATAAAGGGGACTTCCAACAAATCCTAGACACAAGCTTTGAAGCAAACCCAAAACACCTCATAGAATCTATCCGTGCCAACTACACAAGCGGCGCAGAGCTAGTGAATAATTTCGCGCGCAAGCAGGACATCGCACTTTTTGAGAATCTCGCGGATATTTCCATACACACAGACAATCTCACACATATCTTTGGTATCGCGGCACTGCTGCTAGGTATGCACCCAAGCGATAATCTTAGTGCAAATACGCTGCTAGAGATCTTGCCACAAGCCTATGATTCACTCCTTGCGTGTGCAAATGAGTTTTTGCGCCCCAAAGGACCGCGGATTGACTATATTCTCCTGCGTGAGCAGGACGCACTCACGTTAGATTATCCTCGGATTTTCCGCTCTTCTATGAGTTTCAAATGCGCTGACATGGATAATGTGATCTTAGCCTATGGCTTTATTGATAGCTTTTGTGAGTTTCTCGCCACGCTTGTGCGCGACATACAGACTAATCACGCGTTTGGGAATAACCTCGAAGTCCTGCTGTGTGGCGATGTGTTTGGGCATAGCATATTTTTGGAGCGCATTTTGGGCTTTTTGCCCAAAAACATCACACTCACCCTGCCACAAGATGGATTTTTGGACTATACAACCATAAAAGCGTGATTTATAAAATCTTTTTTAGCCTTGGGCAGTGGTAAAATAAACGATATTTGCCTTTGATATATGGTAGATAGGGCTTTAGAGCGCATTTAGGAGTATTCTCACTATACCCGCATTCACACAAAAGCTCAAAAATTCGCTTCACGCACCGCTGCAAACTCGCTCCATAGAATCTCCCAAGTAGCGCACTCTCACGATCCGAACTTACCCTCTCTTCATAGCGCGCAATAAAAAACTCCAGAATCCTTAGCCAGCTTTCAAAAGCCTTGCGTGTCTTTTGCGCACTCATCGCCCCACGCATCGTAGAAGTGGGTGAGAGGAAATAATAATACCACGGCGTGAGACTGACATACACACTTGATGCGCCAAGAAAGCTCTGCGTGCAAAATGGCACATCTTCATACAAAATCCCATCGATAAATCTAAGATGATGACTAAAGAAAAACGATGTCTTATACACAAACGCCCACGCAGTTGTGATGAAATTACTAGGATCGGATTTGATAAGCTCAAGGGGCTGGTAGATTCTAGATTCTTGGACTTTGCGAAAAATCTCATAGCCGCCCACCCCCACCTCGCCGCGCGCATTTACTACATAGTGGTAATTATAAATGCATATATCTACATCATTAGCCCCAAAATCCGCAATGATAGTCTCTAGGGCAGAGGGAGATATATAATCATCTGAATCCACAAACATAATGTAATCCACCACCGGAATATACTCAAGTTGTGTGTGAATCTCCACACCCTCTATAAATCCCTGTAGTGCCTCTACACGCTCATTGCCTCGCTTTAAGATTCTAAGCGCTTTGTTTCGAACGCTGGCCAAGCCAGCGTTCGAATCGGCGTCCATAAAAATCACTCTTTTTTCGCGGAGTTGGTATTTTAGGCATATTTCACGACTACAATCCGTGCTCGCGTCATTAACGAGCACGATCACAAAATCTTCATAACGTTGATTTAGGATCGAATCCAAACAGCGCGCCAAATACGCTTCTACATTATACACGGGCACGATAATACCAATACAGCCTTTTGTGCTCATACACACCTCACTTTTGTTCTAAGATCTCTTCCCACAATGGCGCGATGGCTTCTTTGCTAAAGCACTCTCTCATGCGCTCTTTGGCTTGTCTGCCTAGATTCTCTCGCAGAGTTTCATCACGCATAAGATTCTCTAATTTGCCCGCATACGCTTGCAGATCACCATCTGCCACCAAATAGCCCGTGTGTGAATCTAGGATAATATCACTGGGTCCCGTGGCGATATCAAAGGCTATGGCAGGAAGTCCATAGGAGGCAGATTCTAATAACACCATAGGTAAGCCCTCAAAATGACTCGTCATAGCATAAATACTCGCATTTAGGTATTCTTGAACAATGTCTGTGGTAAAGGACTTTAGGATTATAGAATCTTGCAAGCCTTTAGATTCTATTCTTTTTTGGAGTTCTTGGCGCAAGATTCCATCGCCGACTATGTGGAGTTGCCATTCCACAAACCTAGAATCCTGCATTACAAAGTCCCAAATATCCACAAGGCGCAAGAAACCCTTTTGATCACCGCTATCCATACGCCCCACACTCACAACTACCTTTTGGGCATAGTCGGTGGTTTGGGTGGGGAGTGTAGGGAGAAAATTAGGGATTACGCACACATGATTGTGGTGTGGTGTGTAGCGCGATATTTCTGCATAAGAGAGCAGCACGAGCGTATCAAAATAATTATTGCGCCTATTGTATCGGCTGAAGTTTAAATGTAAAAGCTTCACATAATGTGTGTGTTTATGCTTAAAAAATGGCGTGAAAATCCAATCATTGCCAATCACACAATCCACTCGATACTCGCGCCACACACGAAAACTCACAAAGAACTTAAAGAGATTCTTAGCATAGAATCTCTTGCATAACCCCCCTTGATTTTTAAACTCCCCCTCACTCTGCTCACGCATATACACGAGATTCACACGCTCATCGAGTGCATAAAGCAAACTATAGTTTGCTTTAAAAAAACTCAGAATCTGCACACTATGCCCACTTTGCACAAACGCATTGGCGAGATTGACCACTACGCGCTCTGCCCCGCCGGTAATAGTTATATCACCAATGGTAAGAAGAATTTTCATGATGCAGCCCTTGGGGGTTTGACAAGCAATGACAAAAATCCATAAACACAACCCATCAAAATAAACAACACTTCCAAAATATTGTTATAAAACGACTCAAATAGAGCACACATGATCATTCCGCACACAAAGATATAAAAAAATAAGCCCAAAAGTTTCCCTAGGGAATCTTGAGTAAAATACATAGCTTTAGAAGCCATAGAAAACCCAAATATCCAAAACCACGCTATCGCGCCAAAACCAAAAATCCCATAACAAAACAATAAAGCCAAAATATGGTTATGAGTATGCACATAGCCATTGAGCTTTGTGCCGATAGACACATACATTCTATTTTGCTGCCTGTGTGGGTGGCTCTCATAATACTGCCACAGATACGCCCCAGTCTGAAATACCCCTACAAGGCGTGGGGTAAATGGCGCGTCCAAAAACGCCTCAAAAGTGGATTTGCTCATCGCCAAACGCGAAAGCGAGGAATGCTCCCAAAAAAACTTCGCCTTGCCATTTTTGGTGCTTTCTGCATTGCATTTAGCCCACCCAAAGCATATCTTGTCGTATTTGCCCATCGCTGCCACAGGCGTGTGTATCACTTCCCAAAAATTATCCACCATATGCGCGACATTGTAGCGCTCTGGCAAGGATTTGGTTTGCACATAGATCGCACTTAGCACTATGGGAATCACAAAAAACACCACAAACACCAAGATCCGCGCCTTGTATCGATAATGCCACACCACAAATGGCACAAATACCATCACAAATGCAGCGACCAAAAAGCTCCGCTCCCCATTAGCCATCATCGCCACAATTGTAAGCACCGCCCCAAGAGCACACGCAATCTTAAGCACTACATACCTACACGCCACCACACCACTGATACATAACGCCAAAGGCGCGATAAGCCAAATCTGATAAGTATAAATCGCATCAAAATAAAATGGCAGATTGGGCTTGTGAAAATCATGTCTAAAATCATGCTGCCAAAACTCTAGCAACGTCCCGCCGACATTAAGCATACACATTAGCCCAAAAAATCCCAGCAAAATCAACACATTGCGCCGCTTCGTATGGCGCACATACAAAAACATCACGACAAACAACACAAGGTATTTGATGATATGGGTATTTACCGAGCTCCACACCTTGCCAAAGCTCTGGGGCATCACATCATCAAAATATGTCAAAAGCCCTAATACTATCACCACACCAAAGGTTATGAATGGCACACGCAATGCGCGCAAATCCTCTCTGCTAAAACACCTATACGCAAAGACAATATACAGCAGCCCACCGATGTGAAAAAAGCTCTGTGCGCGAAAACTCAAGCTAAATCCACTCAAGCCAAGTCCATACAGACCCAACCCCACGCAAAAGAGCACAAGCGAGATCTCATCATGATAGCGCGCCAAAAACGCACGCCCCACACGCCCTATATCTCGAATAATCCACCACATCACACGCATCACTTGCAACCTCACTCCTTTATGTCTTCATTCCCCCATGATAGTGTATCTGATGCCCCAATCGCCACGATTCCCAAAGTCCGCAATTATAACAAAGAAAGCTTATACTCCCCTCATAATGCGCCCAACACACCACACAGACAAGCACAAAGCTAAGAGCCAAAAACACCAAAATATGCTATAATTCCCCACTTTAGCCTTATATCCCAATTTTGCAAGGAGCAATTAATGTTAGATTCTATACGATATACTCTGTTATGCGCGTTGTGTGTGCTTATGTATAGCGGTATGCTAAGCGCCCAGACCACTACTACTAGTGCTACAAACACCCAAGATTCACAAGAAAGTTCATTTAGCGATGGCACGGGGTTTTTTATCTCACTGGGTGCGATTAAGAGTGGTGCTAGCACTGCAAGCAACCCATGGTATCAAGCCCCGTGGGAATCTAGCTCCATAGACTTCCAGACTGGATTAAATGTCGGGGCGAAACTCGCGTTTTTTAATACCAAAAACACCCTAGGCTTAGAACTCAAGGGCTTTGTGAACTCCTCAAATATCAAGCAAAGCGATCTTAGTATGCTCAACTACGGTGGCGGGATCGATGGTGTATGGCAGCCGTTTAAATACCTAGGTGTGTATGCAGGCGGAGGCTATGAACAATCGCGTTATGCAGATTCTATCGATCTGCGTGCCACTCCCCAAGGTGGCTATGTCAATGCAGGATTTCGCATAGGTTATCAAGGGCTTTATCTCGACTTATACTACAAATATAGCCTATATCAAACCCACCTTGACGGAATGCCATCGTTTTCGCAGTCTGTCGCTGGGTGCAGTGTCGTGTTTCCATTGGTCGAGGTGATTGCCGCGATATTCACGCCAAGCCACAGCAGAAGCTATCGCTCAAGCTATGGCACTAGGGGATATGACTATAGGCGGGGCTATTTTGATGGCAGAGCGGACGCGACGCGCGATTTTCATCGTAGCTTCCATTTCTAAGCCTCTGTGTTAGCCTTGTATGTGCGAAATGTCTAAGCGTATTCTCTCACTCACAAATCTTTGTAGATTCAGCGTATTTGTGTGCGCTGCGCTTGTGCTAAGCGCGTGTGTAGCACCCTCCACACCATCAAACACGAGGGTGGGCTCTACAGATTCACATAATTCACACTCTGGAACAAACACTGTCATCATAAGCTTTGTGGGAGACTGCGTGCTGGGGGATTATAAAGGCAGCTCTGGCGCGACCTTTAACGCGAAGTTTAAAGAAATGGGTGGGGATTATGGATATTTTAGTAAAGGTGTGCGTGAAGTGCTAAGCGCCGATGATCTAAGCGTAGGGAATCTCGAGGGCGTGCTCACGGACAAAAACCTCAAGAACGCCTTTATCAAGCCCTTTAGCTTCAAAGGACCAAGTATCTATACCAATATCCTCAAAGCCGCGAGTATCGATAGTGTCAATATCGCCAACAACCACACGCGTGACTATGGTATGGAGGGATTCAAAGATACGATCACTATCCTTAGCGACGCCCACATACCCCACTTTGGCGAGGGGATACTTGATGTGCG
>CALVBL010000020.1 GCA_944325775.1 uncultured Helicobacter sp. | reverse complement strand
CTAGAAACAGATTTGTTTAACTCTGGTGTGCGTCCTGCGATCAATGTGGGCTTGTCGGTTTCTCGTGTGGGTGGTGCTGCACAAATCAAGGCTACCAAACAGGTTTCAGGGACACTAAGGCTTGATCTTGCTCAATACAGAGAGTTACAGGCATTTTCACAATTTGCCTCTGACCTTGATGAAGTAAGTCGCAAACAACTTGAAAGAGGACAGAGAATGGTTGAGGTACTTAAGCAACCCCCATATTCACCTCTTGCGATTGAAAAGCAGATTGTGCTTATCTATGCGGGCGCGAAAGGTTTCCTTGATGATATTCCTGCCAATAGAGTTTTGGATTTTGAGGCAGATTTTTATCCATTTTTAGAGGCGAAATTCCCCAAAATCTTTGAAGATATTCGCGCCAAGAAGGCTTTGGACAAAGACACAGAAGAAGAGCTCAATAACGCACTTAAAGAGTTCAAGACAAGTTTTTCTGCATAAGATAAAGGAGTAGTGGATGGGCGGTAATCTGAAAGACATAAGACGGAAGATTACAAGTGTCAAAAATACGCAAAAAACGACGCGTGCAATGAAGCTTGTTTCGACCTCTAAGCTCAAAAAAACCGAAGAATTGGCGAGGCGTTCCAAAGTATATTCACAAAAGCTCAATGAAATGTTTGATGAAATCGTCCGTAAAATCCTTGTGAAAGGTGTTGAAAACATCAATAGTAAGTATTTTTTGGGTTCTAAACCACGAGAGATCAAAAAAATCGATATTGTGTTTATCACCGCTGATAAGGGCTTGTGTGGGGGATTCAATCAAACTACGATTAAAGAGGTGGTGCGTTTGATGAAGCACTACAAGGAGCAAAATGTTAAGGTGCGTTTGCGTGGGATTGGCAAAAAAGGGATTTCATTCTTTACCTTCAACGATGTTGAAGTGCTTGATAGGGTTGTAGGGTTGAGTGCTATGCCTACATATGAAGGGGCTGCGCAATTTATCCAAAATGTTGTCAAGGATTTCTTTGAGGGATTGACTGATGAGGTAATCATCGTGCATAATGGTTTTAAAAATATGATCTCTCAAGTGTTAGAAACTCGTGCTTTGCTTCCACTAACAATCAATATAGATGTGGAAAGGGCTCTTGAGGAGCATGATACAATGAGTATAGAATCTGAGGAAGTAGAAGATGTGCTCTTGGATCAGCTTGCACAAAAGTATGTGGAGTACAATATGTATTATGCTCTGATAGATTCTCTAGCGGCGGAGCATAGCGCGAGGGTACAAGCTATGGATGCGGCTACAAACAACGCGGGTGATTTGGTCAAGAGTCTTAGTGTCGCTTACAATAAAGCGCGTCAAGAGTCGATTACAACCGAGCTTGTTGAGATCAATGCCGGTGTTGAGGCGATGAAATAAACTTAAAGAGGAGAAAAAATGCAAGGTAAGATTATACAGGTTATGGGACCAGTTGTTGATATAGAGTTTGATTCCTATCTGCCGTTTATCAATGAAGCTGTGGATGTGGAGTTTGATGTAGAAGGGCGAAAAAATAAACTCGTGCTTGAGGTAGTGGGGCATTTGGGTGATAATCGTGTCCGCACTATTGCTATGGATATGACCGAGGGCTTGATAAGAGGTGAGAGTGTTAAAGCTCGTGGTAAGATGATTGAAGTACCAGTCGGTGAAGCGGTGCTGGGCAGAATCTTTAATGTAACAGGTGATGTTATCGATGGTGGCGAGCCGATAAATACAGATCTCAAATGGCCCATCCACAGAGAAGCTCCGACATTTGATAATCAAAGTACTAAAACAGAGATGTTTGAAACAGGGATCAAAGTGGTGGATTTACTTGCACCATATTCCAAAGGTGGCAAGGTAGGCTTGTTTGGTGGTGCTGGTGTGGGTAAAACCGTGGTTATTATGGAGCTTATCCACAATGTAGCGTATAAGCATAGTGGGTATTCTGTATTTGCTGGTGTGGGCGAGCGCACAAGAGAGGGAAATGACCTCTATAACGAGATGCAAGAAGGTGGTGTGCTTGATAAAGTGGCACTGTGCTATGGGCAGATGAATGAGCCACCGGGAGCAAGGAATAGAATTGCATTTACAGGGCTTACAATGGCAGAATATTTCAGAGACGAGAAGGGATTAGATGTGTTGATGTTTATTGACAACATCTTTAGATATGCGCAATCTGGTGCTGAAATGTCTGCACTTTTGGGACGCATTCCTTCAGCAGTGGGGTATCAACCGACATTGGCTAGCGAGATGGGTAAGCTTCAAGAGCGTATTACTTCAACCAAGAAAGGTTCTATCACCTCTGTACAGGCGGTGTATGTGCCAGCTGATGACTTGACAGACCCAGCTCCTGCATCGGTGTTCGCTCACCTTGATGCTACCACGGTGCTTAACAGAAAGCTTACAGAAAAGGGTATCTATCCTGCTGTGGATCCCCTAGATTCTACTTCAAGGATCCTTGATCCGCAAGTGGTGGGTGAGGCACACTACAAAATTGCTACAGGTGTGCAGCAAATCCTACAAAAATACAAAGATTTGCAAGATATTATTGCGATTTTGGGTATGGATGAGCTTTCTGAAGAGGATAAGCAAACTGTGGATAGAGCAAGAAAGATTGAAAAGTTCCTTTCTCAACCATTCTTTGTGGCGGAGGTATTTACAGGTAGTCCGGGTAAATATGTGACACTTGAAGAGACTCTAGAGGGCTTTAAGGGGATTTTGTCAGGAAAATACGATCATATTCCAGAAAATGCCTTCTATATGGTGGGCAATATCCAAGAAGCACTAGAAAAGGCAGAAAAGCTCAAGGCAAACGCGTAGTGAGGGAGGGTTAGATGATGGAAACTTTAATGTTAAGTATCGTGACTCCCTATGGCAAAATATATGATGGATCCGTGCAATCAGTGGTAATGCCCGGTAGTGAAGGAGAGTTTGGTGTCTATCCGGGGCATTGCAATCTCCTTTCTTCGCTTAAAACTGGTGTTATCGAGATTTTTATGCCCAATGGAGATTCAGAGCTTGTAGCAATCAATTGGGGGTATGCCGAAGTTTCTCCATATAAGGTTGATGTTATAGCTGATGGTGCAGTATCCATTAATGGCAGCACGGAGGATCAGGTGGCTGCCGCTATTGATGATGCGAGAAAACTTTTAGAAGAAGCAAGCAATGATCGCGTTGCCATTTCTTCTGTTGTCTCGCGCATAGAGACTGCTGCACGCACAAAACTTTAAACCAGCACAGAATCTACGCTTTGTGATTTTGTGCATTAGGGGTCTGTATGGATACTTTTTTGGTGTTTGTTGCCCAGAGCACGTCTATTACTCTTGTGGTGCTTGGGTGGCTTAGTCTCTATTTTTTGATTACCTTGTGGATTTATATTTATAAGACTTTTACGCTTGGGGATTGGCTCTCCAGAGAGAAGCATAATGTCGATTTTTTAACCACGAGTCCTATTAGTATTCCTAAAAACGCCATTCTCTCCACTCTTTTAAATAGCCATAATGTTATTGATGCTGATCTTTTGCAGGTTTGGAAGACTAGGGCTATGCAGAAGGCTACGCAGGGGCTTGTATTTTTGAGTATCATCTCATCGACTGCACCTTTTATTGGGCTTTTTGGCACGGTGGTAGAGATCTTGGAGGCGTTTTCGCACTTGGGCGGGGGCAATGTGTCTTTTGATATTATCGCTCCCGTAATTTCTAAAGCCCTAGTAGCCACTGCCTGTGGGATTTTAGCAGCTATCCCGGCATATTCGTTTTATCTTCTTTTGAAGCGTAAAGCCTACAATATAGGTATTTGTATCCAAATGCAAATCAATCTTATGCTGAGCTCGCAAAGAAATAGCCTATGAGAGAAGATGAGTTTGACCTCGATGAGAAGCCTGAGCTAAATATCACGCCCTTAGTGGATGTGATGCTTGTGCTTCTAGCGATTCTGATGATAGGCATACCGACTATAACTTACCAAGAGGACATCACACTTCCTCGTGGTTCAAAGAGCAAGAAACTCGAGCAAGATTCTATATTGGAAGTGCGTGTGAGCTTAGATAAGAAGGTTTATGTGCGTGATGAAGTTTATGATCTCGCGACTTTTGGGGAAAATTTCGTGCTAAAAAGTGCGCGTTTTGACAAGAATATCCCTGTTTTCATACGCGCCGACAAAGCCCTGCTGTATGATGATGTGATCTATATACTCAAATCCCTTAAGGAATCTGGATTTTTAAAGGTCTCGCTCGTTACAGGTGGTTAGATGCGCTTTAGTCTTGTGATGTTTGCGGCAAGTGGTGTGATTGCATTTTGCCTCTATGCCTTACTTGTGTTGTTTTTTTTGGGAGCATTTAGGGGTGAGCTGACCAAATACACAACCCTCCCAGAATCCGCAATCACAATCCAATCCATTGATATACAAGATTATCTTGATCTTGTGCCCAAACAAGATTCTCAAATACCCAGTGCCACAAGCAATCCCCTTGAGGGCAGTGGCATAAAAAATATGTTTGCACAAATCGATGCTAATGCCTTCACTAAATCCCAAGAAATCCCTGATGATCGTGACAAACGCGCTCAAAATGCCAAAAAGCTTAGCGAGCTAGCACAGCAAAGCAAAGATTTACATCAGCAACTGCACAACCTCAATACCACAATCACGATTCAAAACGAAAGCACACAGCAAGATGATGGTGTGTATGATGAGTGGTTTGCTACGATTAGCAAGATTCTGCTCTCACATTGGGATAGACGCTCGCGATTTTTGGCTCCGGACTTAGAAGGCGTGGTGGTGTTTGAGATCAGCGCGCAGGGCAAGATACACTATATGGTCAAGCGATATGCCCTTGATGATGCCTTTGATCGCGCACTTGATGCTACACTCAAGGAGCTAGAGACCTATCCCTTTCCCCCACCAAAGAGCTCAAAGAGCTTTAGTGTGAGCTTTGGAACTCCTAAGAGTAAAAACCGCTAAACGAACATATACACCAAGCCATATCCACCAAAGATCAATATGAGTGCCAGCACAAAAGCAAGCCCAAATGCCTTGCCTCCAGAATCTAAGAATTTTTTGAAGTCAATCTGTAGTCCCAACGCACTCATTGCCATCACGAGCAAAAATGTAGAAGCGAGCTCCCCACTAGAGAGTAGCCACGCAGGCAGTGCAAACACGGAGTTTAGCACCACCACACCCAGAAATCCAAAGGCAAACCATGGAATGTGCAAATTGCGCTTTGTCCCACTTTGTGTAGAAGCAAAGAGTAGTGGCACGATAAGAAGCACTGGGATCAGTAAAAGCACGCGTATCATTTTAATGATGATGGCGGTTTTTTCCACTTCAGGCGAGATCCCACTCCCTGCACCCACGACATTTGCCACTTCATGCAGGGTGGCACCCACATACACACCCCACTGAATCTCACTAAGCCCAAGGGTGGAAATCGCATACACGAGCGGATATAAAAACATCGAAATAAGCCCAAACACCACCACACTGCCCACGGCAATGATACCTTTGTAAGGCTGGGATTTGATACTAGATTCTAGAGCGAGTACCGCAGCAGCACCACATATCGCACTCCCTCCGCTTACAAGTAGCGCAAGCTCCTTATCGAGCTTAAAAACCTTAACCCCAATCACGCTCCCAAGCACCAAAATCCCCACTACCACGCTAAGACTGATAAGCGTGCCAGAGAGCCCTACACTCATAATGCCATCAAGGCTCACGCGGAATCCATAGAGAATGATCCCCAGCCGCAAAAGCTTTTTAGCACTTAGTGTTACGCCTTTTTCGCAGGATTGTTGAGAATTGCGATAGAGTGATGAGGCGAGGATACCTAGCACTACGCCGATAATGAGCGGTGAGATATGATAGCGTGCTATGGGCTCAAGTGAAGCTATGTAAAGACTTCCAAGCGTGATGAGGAGTACGAGCACAAAGCCATTGGCAAAATCATAAAAATGTCGCATACATTTCCTTTGTTGATTAGACTCTTAAAAGTATATCTCATCTTTTATGGAATCTATAAGCGCATATCGTATAAAAGACTAAAAAGAGAGAAGATTTTTTAAAAATCGCTGGGCGGCGGCGCTAGTATCGGATTGTCTTTTGGGGCGCACGAGTAGGACGCTTCCTGATTTTGTGGATTCTACTTCATTTGGATACATCGCAAAGACCTTGACCCAGCTTGTCTGCCCAAAGTCCTTGCGTGACATCGCAGAATGTTCTTTGAGATAGTTCGCTACATCTGAAGCGTAATGCCAGCCATTGTGCGTGCATTTGCAATTTTTTTCGAAGTTTTTTAAACACAAATTCCACAAAATGTGATGAAACATTTTCACAATCAAAAAACACAGCTATCTTTTTTGGCATTTTTCGCTCCTTAGATTCGTTAAACGAGCCTTATCGCTTATGTATAGCGATTGCGCATTATATCGATAATCCTTAAAGATCTCTAAGCTTTGTCTGTGTTTGTTAGATTCTATGAATAGCAAAAAAATGAGAGATAATGCAAAGTAGAGGCTAGATCTACAGAATCTAGCCTACTAGGGTTATAGAGAGAGGCGCAAGAATGCTATGAGATTATTGCGTCGCTTATCAAAGTCAATAGAGTTGTTCGCATCCCAGTTATAACCCCTTGTGCTCACAAAGCCAGCACCGACTTTGAGATTGGCTTTGTCTTCTTGTCCGAGTAGGCGGAATTGCCCCACTGCAGAAAATTCAGAGTAGTCCCCACCCGCAAAGAGTAAATCAAGCTCTAGGCGAGAATCTGGCTTGATCCCTGCAAAGACATAGTATGTGCCGGAGTTGCCACCATAATAGAGTGGATTGCCTGCGCCATATATACCGCCGCTACTATATATGTCTGAAGTACCGCTAGAGCGATAGCCGTAGAATCTGCTCTTGTCATTGCCATAGAGCAATACACCATAATCATTTGTTTTGATATAACCCGCACCGACTTTGAATATTTCATTAAAGACCAATTCTTCATCGACCCAAAGAAGCAGTGGGCTTATATCGCGCCCAGCGATTTCATACTGCTGCCATAGAGCGCGGAGTGTAGTGATAGATTCTACACTGCCGCCTTTGATATCAAGCACGGCTTTCGCACCTGCACTTAGGACACTGCGTGTGCCAGCGGCATTGCTATGTTGATAGTTGGTGTCATACATCACATAAGGGCTGAATTTGAATACATCATAATCAAAATCGATACCGCCCATAAACACCTCGCCTACATGGTTGTGTTTAAATGCCGAGAATGTCCCAAAAGATGCCATATCATACGCCATTCTGTTGTAGTTGCCATTGACTCCGAGCTTAGAGTTCATCCACAATGCCCAAAAGCCAATATTTTTACTTTTCATATTAAATGCCGCGCCTTGGATATTACCCCAAAGCCAGTCCATACCGGTGTAGTCTTTGCCATCTTCGCCATGATAGAATCTCCCCACATCAAAGCGCCCACCAATGATGGAAGTCGATTTGTTATCAAACTTTAAATATGCATCAGAAACATCCCAGTTTTGTGGATAGAATCTATCGCCCACGGGCGTAAGACTGCTATAGTAAGTCTCATAGAGAGGCAATCCACCCCAAAATCCTAGACCAAAGCTGATATTTGATGTGAGTCCCACATCAATCCCTAAGTGTGCGGCTACTGAAGCATATGCCTCACCTACTTCTTTATTATTAGTCGCGCTAGTTTGGGTAGGCATATTGCTAAAGCCTTGGGAATAATACCCACCAATAAATCCAAATGGATTGACCTCCGCTGCACCAGCGCTAGCACTCAAAGCCGCTGCCAAAGTGAGTGAAACAGATAACTTTTTCATCGCTGCTCCTTTTGTGTCAGATTCTAAAATTTAATGCAAAAGTATTATCGGCTTTTGTATAATACTTTCAAAAGAGATTCTAAGTAAAGGAAACAAATCTATGGAAATTTTGCGTATTAATCCTCTAGATTCACAGACACTAGAAGAGATCGGGCTGGGGTGGCATACCGATGTGGATAATTCTGCATATATCGCTGATGAGGTGGTGTGTATCACACAGGAGGAGGCAGAGGCGTTTTATAACGCTGGGAATGAGCTTTATGATATGTATGTGGAGGCTGGAGAGTATGTCTTAGAGCATGACTTACTCTTTGAGCTGGATATAGCGCCAAGCTTGCATGAGATGATCTATCAGAGCTGGGAGGAGGATATACATTGGCATCTTTATGGGAGATTTGATCTAGCGGGTGGGTTAGATGGCAAGCCTATCAAACTCCTAGAGTTTAATGCCGATACACCCACTATGCTCTATGAGAGCGCAGTCATACAATGGGCACTGCTCAAGGCAAATGGGTTTGATGAGAATCTGCAGTTTAATGATATTTCCCAAGCTTTGCGTGAGAATTTCAAGCGTCTTATCACGTTAGATTCTGATACGAGCACGTTTGATCAGCTCTATGAGGGCTGGAAGATCCTATGTTGCAGCATTAAAGGCAATATTGAGGAGGAGATTACCACGCGATTTTTGTGTCAGCTGGCTACAGAAGCAGGGTTTGAGAGTGCGTATGCGCCCATTGATGCGGTGAGTTTCAGCGCGCAAGATGGCGCGATGTATGATAATAAGCAATATGAATTTTTATTTAAGCTTATACCTTGGGAGTTTATAGCTATCGATGAGCCCGAAATGCTCGCACTTATGCGTGAAATGATGGCAAACAAAAATACGATTTTCCTTAATCCCGCCTACACGTTGATGTTTCAGAGCAAAAGAATGCTTAAGATTCTATGGGATCTTTTTCCGCGCCATCCGTTATTACTAGAATCTAGCTTTGAGCCACTTGGGCGCAAACAGGTGAGTAAGCCCGCGTTTGGCAGAGAGGGTGAGAATGTGGAGATTTTGGATGCGCAGGGCAGGGCATTGCAGACAAAAGAGGGCATATATGGGGTGCAAAAACGCGTGTATCAGGAGTTTTATGAACTAAACAGCCATAATGGTGCGCGCTATCAGCCAAATGTGTTTTTTGCTTATGAATCTTGTGGGATAGGGTTTCGCAAGGGTGGTGAGATTCTGGATAATTATGCGAAGTTTGTGTCGCATATATTGCGCTAGAGTGTGTTATGCCAACTCTCTTAGATTCTATGGACTCACGAGATTCACATACTAGTCTAGCTGTGGTAGCTCCACAGAATCTACACTATGGGATCGCGCTCACGGGCTGTATCGGGAGTGGCAAAAGCAGCGTATCAGCCATACTGAAGTCTAAGGGTTATATCGTGCTGTGCGCTGATGAGGTGGCACATAGAATCTTACAGGAGAGTGCTAGTGAGGTAGCGCGGGTTTTTGGGACGGAATGTGTGCGTGATGGTATCGTGGATAGGAAGGCATTGGGTGCGATCGTCTTTGGTGATAAGCAGGCACGCTTGAGGTTAGAATCTCTGCTGCATCCAAAGATTCGCAAGAGGCTCCTTGCCAATGCGCTGGCATTAGAATCTACACACAGATGGTATTTTTTGGATATTCCATTGTTTTTTGAAACTGGTGGGCGACAGAGCTATCCGGTCTCAAAGATCATGCTTGTGTATGCGCCTAGAGAGCAGTGTTTAGCACGTATCATCAAGCGCGATGCTAGCAGTGCAGAATCTGCAAAAGCGCGTATCGATGCTCAAATGGACATCGAGCAGAAGCGTACAATGAGCGAGTATCTCATCGATAATACGGGAGAAAAAGCGGCGTTAGAGGGGTTGGTGAGCGAGGTTTTGGAGAGAATAGAATCTAAAGCGAGAGAGGAGGGGCGATGAGGTTGGTGAAGTATTGTGCCAATGGCAATGATTTTTTGCTCTATAATGCATTTGAGCGGGGCGCAAAAGTGTGTGAAAATGATTTCGGACAGAATCTAGAGATAACATACGCGGAGTGCGCGCGCAAATGGTGTGAGAGACATAATGGCATAGGGGCTGATGGCTTTGTGGTATTAAAGCCTAGCCTTAAGGATCATATTGCGTATGAATGGGAGTTTTTCAACGCTGATGGGAGTGTGGGGGAGATGTGTGGCAATGCGAGTCGGTGCGTGGGGAGCTTTGCTTATACTGAAGGGCTTGCACCTAGGACACATAGGTTTTTGAGTTTAGCAGGAGAGATAGGTGTGGAGGTAGATTCTCATAACCCACTTGTGGTGGAAAGTATGCTAGGAGAATACGCATTTTTGAGACAAGTGCGTGAATCTAGCCCATGGGGCGAAGAGTGGTATTTGCTGGATACGGGGGTGCCGCATTTGGTGTGTTTAGTAGATGTGTCGTGTGCTTTGCCAAAGCCTAAGGGTGCGCATAATGTATTTTTAAGAAGTTTGCGTGAAAAATATAATGCCAATATCAATATCGCATGCGTGCAGAATCTAGAGAATATGGCGTATGCGACTTATGAGAGGGGTGTGGAGGATATCACATTAGCGTGTGGCACGGGTGCAGCGGCGGTAGTAGCGGCAGCACATCGACTTGGGTTGGTGGATGTTAAAGTGCGCACTATACCACCGGGTGGAGAGGCACTGGAAGTGCGCATAGATGCCCAAAATATCGTGTATCTTAAGGGCGCTGTGCAACGCGTAGCGGTGTGCGAGGTAGAAAATCTGTGATTATATTGTTTTGATGCAAGAGCTGTGTTCTTGTTTTATTGCTTTGTGAAGGGAGCGATTCTGCTTTCGATCCACAAGTTTGTGTAATGCAAGCTTGCATAAAAACTATAGCTTCGGTGCTATATGCGCCACTCAAAAAAGTTCCGCACATTCCCAAATATCAAGCGGAGTGTCTTGGTGCAATGCCAGCACATCGTAATAGTAGATGTGCTTATTGCTTTTGCGTGTGTAGTCTAGGAGTAGGGAGAGGTTAGCGGTATTGTCTGAATCTACAACCACAAGAGGATTGCCGAAGTTGTCAAAAATAAGGAGCTTTGTGTAGCCTAGGGATTTGAGATGGGTAAAAATACTTGTTGGATCTTCGTTTTGAGCTTGGAGGAAGAAGAGATCCCATTCAAAAAAGAGCGCGCTTTTGTGCGTCTGTAGGGTATGTGTGGCACTCCGGATAACTTTGAAATCAAAACCATCAGTATCGATTTTGATAAAATTTGGACTGAATTGGTGTTTGGCAACCAGTGAATCTAAGGTGTGAAATTCTGGACTTTGGGATTGTATGGATTTTGCGATGTCGTTGGTGGTTTGAGAATCTATCGAATCTACAGCAGAACGCTGGAGCTTTGCACTCCCATCATAGCGCGTGACAATGTAAGAATCTCGCGCGTCGGTTATGAAGGAATTTTCGATAATGAGTTTATAGGTATCCCCCCCCCTAATAGCCTCACCATAGTGTCTATAGAAATTTGTCTCAATAAGGGCATTGTAGGATTTTTCACCCTCGATGAGCAAAAATTGTGCTTGAGGCATATTCATGAATACGGCAGTATCACCGATGTTTGCACCCACATCTATAATATGGATAGAGCCCATTTTTTGGGCGATGTAGTGGACGATCTTATGGAGCTGCATATCGTAAGTGGGATAGAGTTTTTGGTTGATAAAAATCGTGTGCGAAAATGGCATACTCAAGGTGTAGCCGCGAAATTTGAGAGTGATGAGAGGATCGATGAATCTCAAAAGCAGAGTACGGAGCTTGGCATAGATCTTGAAGCTTAGCTTGTGTTTTGAATTCAGAATCTGCTTGTAGATGAAAGTGGCGATTTGTGCGAGCATAAAAATCCTTTCTTGATGGGTATGATAAAACTCCGCAATGATACAGAAATTTTATCCAAAAATACTGCATAAATTTGAAATTATATCCTTATATAAAGGAAATAAATTTTGGTTTATTTGCGAAAAATAGGGAAAAGTCTTGCAAAAAAAAGTTTTTTTTATTACAATTCACGCTTTCAAATTGCATTGCATTTGCAAATGTGATATACAAAATGCAAAGATGCGATGAGTTCTTTCGCTAAAGGATAAAAAATGGAAAAAATTAGATTGAAGTTGAAAGCCTATGATTATAGGGTGTTGGATCGTTCTGTAGCAGCGATAGTAGAAGCTGTGAAGCGCACGGGATCAGAGATTAGAGGGCCTATCCCACTTCCTACCAAAAAGCGTCGCTATACGGTGCTCAAGTCACCACATATCAATAAGGATTCGCGTGAGCAGTTTGAGATTAGAGTGCATCACCGTATCATTGATATCATGTCTGCTACTCCTGATACCGTAGATAGTCTTATGAAGCTTGATCTAGCTCCAGAGGTGGATGTGGAAGTGACTTCTATGAGCAAGTAGTTTGGGTAAGTGGCTTTTAGAGAATTTTAAGAATTCACATTAAGGAAAGAGTATGGAATTTATCGTTGAAAAGATCGGTATGAGCCGAACCATTGGCACTAAAAGCGAGGCAGTTACGCTCCTGCGCGTGTTGAATGCGAAAGTGTGCGAGGTGTATGAGAATGGCAAGGCGTTGGTGGCTTATCCGAAAGGTAAGACTATGAACAAGGCTATTGCTGGGATTCAGAAGAAATACAACTTGAGCAAAGAATTCAATAGATTTGCTACATTGAAGGTCGCTAATACAGAACAAGGTGATATCAGCCTAGAAGTGTTAGAAAATGCTAAAAGTGTTAAGAGTATTTTTAATTCAAAAGGTCGGGGATTTAGTGGTGCGATGAAAAGGTGGAATTTCCAAGGTGGTCCTGCTGCACATGGTAGTAGATTTCATAGACGCCTTGGATCTATCGGAAATCGTGAATGGCCGGGGCGTGTCCAGCCGGGTAAAAAAATGGCAGGGCACTATGGCGATGAGCGCGTGAATACAAAAAATGCGGTACTTTCTTTTGATAAAGAGAGTAGTATTTTGGTATTGAAAGGATCTGTGGCAGGCTACAATGGAGCCTATGGCAGAATCCAAATCACACAATAAGGTGTTAGAGCATGAGTAAGGCAATTGTATTAGACAATAATCTCAAGAAGAGCAGCGAGATTGAGCTACCAAAGGAATATGAACAAGTTAATGAGCATAATTTGTATTTGTATGTGAAGTCGTACCTAGCGTCCTTGCGTGCGAATAATGCGTATGCTAAAAATCGCGGTGAGGTCAGTGGCGGTGGCAAGAAGCCGTGGCGACAAAAAAAGAATGGGCGTGCGCGTGCGGGAAGTATTACCTCTCCTATTTTTGTGGGTGGTGGTGTTTCTCACGGACCTACAAAGCGTAATTATAACCTGAAAATCAACAAAAAACAAAAGCGTTTAGCGCTCGAGTATGCGTTGGCACAAAAAGCACAGATGGGCAAACTTTTTGTGGTGGATTCTATCGCAGTAGAGAGTGGTAAGACCAAAGATGCGTATGCAAGGTTTTGCGCACTTGGTGAAAGAAATGCGCTTTTTGTGGGGCAATTTAGTGATGAGAAGACATTTTTGGCATACCGCAATTTAAGAGAATGTTATGTAGTGGATTCTAATGAGCTTAATGCGTATTTGGTAGCTACATTTCGCTGTGTAGTGATTGAAAAAGCTGTGTTTGATGAGATCGTAGCGGCTAGGAACGCTGATAAATAAGTGGAGGAGAGAAAATGGCAGATATAACAGATATTAAATCAATCCTTTACACAGAAAAGTCATTGGCTTTACAAGAAAAAGGAATGCTTGTTGTGCAAACTGCGAGTAATATGACAAAAAATCAACTTAAGGCAGTGTTTCAGGAGTATTTTGGATTCACTCCTGTGAAGATCAACTCCCTTAGACAGGAAGGGAAGACAAAACGCTTCCGAGGAAGAGAAGGTAAAAGAGCATCTTTTAAGAAATTTTATGTGAAGATCCCTGAAGGCGCCAAGATCGACGCCCTTTCGGTGTAATTGTGAAGGAGAGTAGAAATGGCAATCAAGACATATAAGCCCTACACACCTAGTAGGAGGTTTATGAGCGGCTTGAGTTCTAAGGATATCACTGCAAAGCCGAGTGTGAGGAGTTTGCTAGCAAAGCTTCCTGTCTCTGCTGGACGCAATAATAATGGACGCATCACGAGTCGCCACAAAGAAGGAGGAGCAAAGAAGCTCTATCGTATCATTGACTTTAAGCGCAATAAATTTGGTATTGAGGGTAAGGTGAGTGCGATTGAGTATGATCCGTACAGAAATTGCAGAATCGCGCTTGTAACATACCCTGATGGAGAGAAACGCTATATTATCCAACCATCTGGTTTGAAGGTGGGTGATAGTGTGATGTCAGCAGAATCTGGCTTGGATATCAAGGTGGGGTTTGCAATGAAACTTAAGGCGATCCCTATAGGAACAATCGTGCATAATATTGAAATGCATCCGGGTGCGGGTGGGCAGCTTGCAAGGAGTGCGGGGGCTAGCGCACAGATTATGGGACGTGAGGGTAAATATATCATTTTGAGAATGCCTAGTGGTGAAATGCGCTATATCCTAGAGGAATGTATGGCAACAATTGGAGTTGTAGGCAATGAGGATTTTATCAATATATCTATTGGTAAAGCAGGACGCAATCGTCATAGGGGTATCCGCCCACAAACTAGAGGTAGCGCGATGAACCCTGTGGATCACCCACATGGTGGTGGTGAGGGCAAGACTGGCTCGAGCGGACACCCTGTATCTCCTTGGGGAACACCTGCTAAAGGCTTTAAGACTCGCAAGAAAAAAGCGAGTGATAAGCTCATTATTTCAAGAAAGAAAAAATAAGGAAGTACTATGTCAAGATCGATAAAAAAAGGTCCATTTATTGATAGCTCTTTGCTAAAGAAAGTCTTGAAAGCTAAGGATTCTAAGGACAATAAGCCTATCAAGACTTGGTCAAGACGCAGCACTATTTTACCTGATATGATAGGTTTGACATTTAATGTGCATAATGGCAGGGCATTTGTTCCGGTGTATGTTACAGAAAATCATGTTGGCTACAAGCTTGGTGAATTTGCACCCACTAGGACTTTTAAGGGACACAAAGGTAGTGTCCAAAAGAAAATTGGTAAGTAAGGAGATGGTATGAGC
Source organism: uncultured Helicobacter sp. (assembly GCA_944325775.1). Taxonomy (GTDB): domain Bacteria; phylum Campylobacterota; class Campylobacteria; order Campylobacterales; family Helicobacteraceae; genus Helicobacter_F. Next base: position 13,655 of record CALVBL010000020.1, on the reverse strand, counting down.
AAGGCATTATTACGATATATCAGACTTTCTCCTACGAAAGCTCGTTTGATTGCTAGAGAGATTCAGGGGATGAATGCAGAACTTGCGATTGCAAGCTTGGAATTCACGCCTAACAAAGCGGCACGGATTATTTCTAAGGTGGTTGCTTCAGCAGTGGCAAATGGTGGTCATGATGCACAAGATGTAGTGATTACTTCTTGCAGAGTGGATGCAGGTCCTGTGCTAAGACGCTTTATGCCTAGGGCAAAAGGGCGTGCAACGCCTATTAGAAAACCCACATCACATGTATTTGTAGAGGTAGGAACCCCAAAACCTTCAGAACAGGACAAGGGGACTAAGGGAAGCAAGCCAACAACAAAGAAGAACACCAAAGAAACTACCCAGGTAGAATCTAGAGAAGCCAAGAAGTCAGAGAGTAAAGTCTCTGGGACAAAATCTCAAGCAACCAAGTCTAAGAGTACGGAATCTCAAGCAACTAAGCCAAAGACTAGTACAGCGAGAGTGAGCAAAAAAACAGAAGGTGAGGGCAAGTAAGCATGGGTCAAAAAGTTAATCCGATAGGTTTGAGATTAGGTATAAATAGGAATTGGTCTTCGCGTTGGTTTCCCGCCACACAAGCAACACCTGCTAATATTTTAGAAGATCATACAATACGCAAGTTTTTGAAAAGCGAAATGTATTATGCTGGTGTGAGCGAGATCATTATTGAGCGTGCCGCTCATAAAGTACGCGTAACTGTCGTCGCCTCTAAACCCGGACTGATCATAGGCAAAAAAGGTGTGGATATTGATAAGCACAAGGAGGCTTTAAAGAGGCTTTTGAAAAAAGAGGTGAGTATCAACATCAAAGAGGCTAAGCGACCACAGACTAATGCACAGCTAGCTGCTGAAAATATTGCCACACAGCTTGAAAAACGCGTAGCATTCCGTCGCGCAATGAAAAAAGTGATGCAGTCAGCACTCAAATCTGGTGCTAAGGGTATTAAGGTCAAAGTATCTGGGCGTCTAGCTGGTGCGGAGATGGCGCGTACTGAGTGGTATATGGAAGGTAGAGTACCTCTACATACTTTGAGGGCAAAGATTGATTATGGGTTTGCAGAGGCTATGACAACCTACGGGATCATTGGCGTGAAGGTTTGGATTTTTAAAGGTGAGGTGTTGCACAAGGGGATCGTTCAGGAAAAAAGCGAATCTGGCAGAGAATCTCACACAGAGAGAGCCGATAAAGAGCCGAGAACTAGAACAAGAAGAGGGAGGCAATAATTATGTTGATGCCAAAAAAGACAAAATATAGAAAGCAGATGAAGGGTCGCAATCGTGGCAAATCATTTCGCGGTTGCTCTCTTGCATTTGGCAATATAGGAATCAAAGCCTTAGAACATGGGCGTATAGATTCTAGGCAGATAGAATCTGCGCGTATTGCGATGACGCGTCACATTAAGAGAGCTGGTAAGGTGTGGATACGCGTTTTTCCAGATAAGCCACTGACGGCTAAGCCCCTCGAAGTGAGAATGGGTAAAGGTAAAGGTGGCGTAGAGAAGTGGGTTATGAACATCAAGCCCGGTCGTATTATCTATGAGATGATAGGCATTGAGGAAGGATTGGCGCGTGAAGCTTTAGCATTGGCACAAAGCAAACTTCCATTTAAAACAAAAATCATAACAAGCGAGAGCGAAAATGAAATTTACTGAATTAAAAGACAAAGATATTGTCGAGCTACAAAAGTTGCTTAAAGAGAGGAAGTCATTGTTGTTTGAGACTAGACTTAAGTTAAAGACTATGCAATCAACAAATCCTAGTGAGCTTAAGTTTGTGCGCAAGGATATAGCACGGATTAATACGGCTATCAATGCCAAAAAGGATGCAAAATGAGTGAAAAACAGGCACACAAGAGAGTGATTCAGGGGAGAATCGTAAGTAAAGCAGGTGATAAGAGCGTGGTGGTGCTTGTAGAACGGAAGGTGCTTCACCCAAAATATAGAAAAATCGTTAAGAGATTTAAAAAATACACAATCCACGATGAGAATAATGAGGCAAAAATCGGTGATGTGGTGAGTGCGATTGAGTGCAGACCTATTTCTAAGAGTAAGGCTTTTAGACTCAAAGACATCGTGATTAAAGGAGTAGAGCTATGATACAGAGTTTTACGAGATTAAATGTGGCTGATAATAGCGGTGCCAAAGAGATTATGTGCATCAAAGTGCTTGGTGGTAGCCACAGACGCTATGCACGAGTGGGTGATGTCATAGTAGCATCTGTTAAGAAAGCTATCCCAAATGGGAAGGTCAAAAAAGGACAGGTGGTCAAAGCAGTGATCGTGAGAACCAAGAAAGAAATCCATAGAGAAAATGGATCCTTGGTTCGCTTTGATGAAAATGCGGCTGTGATCCTTGATGCCAAAAGAGAGCCTATTGGTACGAGGATTTTTGGGCCGGTTAGTAGAGAAGTGCGATATGCGAATTTTATGAAAATAGTATCGTTAGCTCCGGAGGTGTTATAGTGAAATGCAAAATTAAAAAAGGTGATATGGTCGTAGCTATTGCTGGTGACGACAAAGGTAAGAGTGGCAAGGTGATTCAGGTGTTGCCCAAAAAAGGACAGGTAATAGTCGAAGGTTTGAGAGTGGCTAAGAAAGCAATCAAACCTAGTGACAAAGATCCCAAAGGTGGCTTTGTGAGCAAAGAAATGCCAATGAGTATTTCCAATGTGAAAAAGGCAGAGGGAGATAAATAATGTTTGAATTACGCAAAAAATATAAAGACGAGATTATTCCGAAACTGAAAGAGGAGCTACAGATCACAAATGCTATGCTTGTCCCAAAGCTAGAGAAGATTGTGATCAGTGTTGGCGCAGGGGATTATGCTAAAGATAGTAAGATTATGCAAAATATCGCTGATACAATTTCGCTTATTGCTGGACAAAAAGCCATTATCACAAAAGCTAAAAAGTCTGTAGCGGGATTCAAGATGCGTGAAGGTATGCCAATGGGTGTAAAGGTCACGCTTAGAGGCAATATGATGTATAACTTTCTTGAAAAGCTTATTGTGATTGCGTTGCCTAGGGTAAAGGATTTTAGGGGTATTAAACGCAATGGTTTTGATGGAAGAGGTAATTATAGCTTTGGACTCAATGAACAGCTTATGTTTCCTGAGGTAGTGTATGATGATATCATGGTCACTCATGGTATGAACATCACAATCGTAACATCAACTAATAGTGACAAAGAGGCTTTCAAACTGCTTGAGCTGTTTGGTATGCCTTTTGCAAAAGGACGATAAAATGGCGAAAAAATCTATGATAGCAAAAGCTAAAAGAAAAGCAAAGTTCAGCGCAAGAGCCTATACAAGATGTCAGGTGTGTGGTAGGCCACACTCCGTGTATAGAGACTTTGGATTATGTCGCGTGTGCCTGAGAAAGATGGGCAATGAAGGGCTAATTCCTGGACTTAGAAAAGCAAGCTGGTAAGGAGTAGATGATGGTAAATGATATTATTGCAGATTCTCTGACACGCATCCGCAATGCTTCTATGAGGAGGCTTGAGGTTACCACTCTGTATTATGCAAAGATTGTGGTTTCTATCTTAGAAGTCTTTAAAACCAAAGGTTTTATCAAAGATTATAAGGTGATTGATAAAGATGGCAAGCAGTCTATCAGTGTGCAGCTTGAGTATGATGAGCAAGGCAGAAGTGCGATTAATGAAATTAAGAGAATTAGTACACCCGGTAGGCGCGTGTATAAGGGACATAACGAGCTTAAGCGATTTAAGAACGGTTATGGCACGATTGTGGTAAGCACAAGCAAAGGTGTGATCGCAAACGATGAGGCATATAGAGCTAATGTCGGTGGCGAAGCACTCTGCAGTATATGGTAAGAGGGAGGAAAACAATGTCAAGAGTTGGAAAGAGGCCAATTAGTATTCCAAAGGGCGTAGAAGTGGCATTGGAGGGAAGCAAACTCCTTTTTAAAAATGCCAAATCTCAGCAGGAACTCGAAACTTTTGGTCGTGTCAAGATTGAGATTAAGGATGGCAGTATTTGTTTTGCTAAAAGTGATGATACTCCTCAGTCTCGTGCATATTGGGGAACTTATCGTGCATTGGCTAACAATATCGTTATTGGATTAAGTAGCGGATTTAGCAAGGTGTTGGAGATTAATGGTGTAGGTTATAAGGCAAGTGTGAGTGGCAAGAATCTAGAGCTTGCACTGGGCTTTTCACATCCTGTGATATATCCGATACCTCAAGGCATTGAGATGAGTGTGGAAAAAAACACTATCACTATCAAAGGAAGTGATAAACAGCAAGTGGGACAAATTGCTGCTGAAATTAGGAAATTTAGACCACCAGAGCCCTACAAAGGAAAGGGCATTAAATACTCTGACGAAGTGATTATTCGCAAAGCTGGTAAGACTTCTAAAAAATAAGGTGTGAGTGATGAGAGAAAATATACTAGAAAGAAAGAAGATTTTACGCACCAAGCGTAAGCTTAGGACGAGAGGGAAGGTTTTTGGTGTGGCGGATACGCCTAGAGTAACGATTTTTAGATCTAATAGGTATTTTTATGCACAAGCGATAAACGATACAGAATCTAAAACTTTAGCAGTAGTTGATGGTAAAAAAATGGGGCTTGGTAATAATAAAGAAGATGTGACCAAGATCGCCCAAAGCTTTGCCCAGGAGCTTAAAAAGATAGGTGTCTCTGAAGTCGTTTTTGATCGCAATGGTTATTTGTATCATGGTGTAGTGGCAGCATTTGCAGATACTTTGCGAGAAAATGGTATCGTATTGTAAGTGAAAGGAAGTGCATGGAAATCAATAGAGAAGAATTCAGCGAAGTAGTCGTGAATATTGGTAGGGTAACGAAAGTTGTTAAGGGCGGTCGTCGCTTTAGATTCAATGCATTGGTCGTCGTAGGTAATAAAAATGGTCTTATTGGCTTTGGTTTAGGAAAAGCCAAGGAAGTTCCTGATGCAATCAAAAAAGCTATTGATGATGCGTTTAAAAATATCATCAAAGTCAATGTCAAAGGCACAACCATTGCTCATGATATTGAGTGCAAATACAATGCAAGTCGTATTTTGCTCAAACCCGCAAGTGAGGGAACGGGTGTGATTGCGGGTGGTTCAGCGCGTTCTGTGATCGAACTCGCGGGCATTAAAGATATCTTGACAAAATCCCTTGGTTCAAACAATCCTTACAACATTGTTCGTGCCACTGTTGATGCATTGTCTAAAATTAAAGCTTAAGTGAGTTGGTAAGGAGTTTTTGTGGCATTAGAAAATATTAAGCCTGCAAAAGGCAGTGTAAAAGATATCAAGCGAGTAGGGCGTGGTCAAGGTAGTGGTATGGGTAAGACTTCCACAAGGGGTGGAAAAGGACAAACTGCCAGGACGGGTTATAAGGCAAAGAGGGGCTTTGAGGGTGGTCAACAACCACTTCAAAGACGCTTGCCAAAAGTTGGTTTTACTTCCAGGGTGCTTAAGCCTTATGTGATCAATGCAGATAAGACTAGCGTGTTGGAGACTTTAGGAGAGATCACTATGGTAAGCTTGCGAGAGAATATCAATATACCCTCTTATATTACAAAGGTGAAAATTATCGGGACAAAGGCAAAAACGCTCGTTGCTAAGATTAAGGATGAGTCTATTAAAACCAGTGGAACTAAATAATGAGTAGAGCGATTGTCAATAAAATCCTTATCACTCTGGCATTTTTATTTGCTTACAGGGTGCTTGCATACATCACTGTTCCAGGTGTTGATGTGGGGGTTATCCAAAGCATTATTAGTGATTATTCAGATGGTGTTTTGGGTTTATTTAATATGTTTAGTGGCAATGCCATTGAGCGTTTTAGTATTATTTCTTTGGGTATTATGCCCTATATCACTGCTTCCATTATTATGGAGCTTCTTTCTGCGACATTCCCCGGTTTGGCAAAAATGAAAAAAGAGCGTGATGGTATGCAAAAATATATGCAGATCATTCGTTATGTGACCATAGTTATTACCATCATTCAAGCCATTAGTGTGAGTATAGGGCTTGGCAGTATGCAAGAGGGTGTGCGATCTGCTGTAACTATTGATTTGCCCGTTTTTGTAACTATCGCGGTTTTTTCGATGCTCACGGGCACAATGTTACTTATGTGGATTGGTGAGCAGATCACACAAAGAGGTGTTGGCAACGGGATTAGTCTTATTATCTTTGCGGGTATTGTGTCGGGGATTCCGCAAGCTGTTGCCACGGTATTTGATCTTGTAAATACGGATCAGATTAGTATTATTGCCTTCATAGGGCTTTTGGTTGTGGTAGTTTTGACTATCTTAGCTATTATTATTGTGGAGCTTTCGGAGCGTAGGGTGCAGGTCTCCTATGCGCGTAAGGTTATCATGCAGAACCAAAATAAGCGCATTATAAATTACATACCTATAAAGATTAATCTTAGTGGGGTTATTCCTCCAATTTTTGCATCAGCTATTTTGGTGTTTCCCTCCACGCTTTTGCAGGCTTCTTCAAACGATGTAGTGCGAAAAATTGCGGATATTTTGAGTCCGACTGGATACACCTATAATGTTCTCATGTTTTTGCTAGTTATTTTCTTTGCGTATTTTTATTCTTCTATCGTATTTAATGCCAAAGACATAGCAGATAATCTAAAGCGTCAAGGTGGATTTATACCTGGTATGCGTCCTGGTGAGGGTACTGCGACATTTTTAAATAATGTGGCGAGCAATCTCACTCTGTGGGGTTCTTTGTATCTGGCGCTTGTCTCTACACTCCCATGGCTGATCGTTAAGGCTACGGGCATACAGTTCTATTTTGGTGGGACAGCGGTGTTGATCGTGGTACAGGTCGCCATAGACACGATGCGTAAAATCGAAGCCCAGATCTATATGAATAAATACAAGACACTGAGCGCAGTCGGGCTGTAGATGGCAATAAGTATCAAAAGCTCTAAGGATATTTCAGCGTTGCAGATTCCAAATCGTATCGTTGCGCAGTCTTTGGAGTTGGCGCGCACAAATGCAAAAGAGGGAATGAGTCTTGTCGAGTTAGATTCTATAATTGAGGATTTTATCCTCTCTTGTGGTGCAAAACCTGCATTTAAGGGTTTGTATGGGTTTCCTTGTGCGGCATGTATTTCTGTCAATGAGGTTATTATTCATGGTATTCCTACGGATTATAAGCTAAAGCGTGGGGATATTGTAGGCGTTGATGTAGGAGCTGAGCATAATGGATGGTTTGGTGATGGTGCCATTACTTTTGGTATAGGCGAGATTGATCCCCAAGACAAACAACTTGTGCAATGCTCCAAAGATGCGCTTTATCACGCTATAGATTCTATACGCACTAATATGCATTTTAAGGAGCTAAGCAAGATTTTACAAGATCGTATTGTTGGGAACGGTTTTGTGCCATTGAAGGGATTCTGTGGGCATGGCATTGGGCGTGCACCCCATGAAGAACCAGAGATTCCAAATTTTTTAGAATCTCCAAACCCTAAACAAGGACCCAAGATTCGTGAGGGAATGGTATTTTGCATAGAGCCTATGGTTTGTCAAAAAAGTGGTGAACCTAAGGTTTTGGGTGATAATTGGTCAGTGGTCTCTGTCGATGGGCTAAATGGCAGCCATTACGAACACACTGTGGCAATCATCGGTGGGAAAGCACGGATATTAACGGAGGCATAGATGGCAAAAGATGATATGATAGAAGTCGATGGCAAGGTTGTAGAGGCATTGCCTAATGCCACTTTTAAAGTGGAAATTGCTAATGGTAAGGTTGTGTTATGCAGGATAGCGGGGAAAATGCGTATGAATTATATTAGGATTTTGCCCGGTGATAAAGTGCGCATTGAGCTCACGCCTTATAGTGTAGATAAGGGGAGAATTGTGTATCGTAATAAGTAGTGAGCGGGCTAGATTCTTAGAATCTAACTCCTAGGGTTTGTGCAAGCCTTGGGAGCTGGATTTTGTGATTCAACAAAATCTAAGTGGCTTTTAATGATTTTTTGCATAGAATCGCAAGTTTTATTGAAATCGGGATTTCTGTTTTACATAGAGCTTGGATTTTGCAATTTTTGAAGCAAGGAGCAGGTATGAAAGTGAGACCTTCGGTCAAAAAAATGTGCGATAAGTGCAAGATTATCAAACGCAAGGGCGTGGTTAGAGTGATTTGCTCGACCCCAAAACATAAACAAAGACAAGGATAGAAAATGGCGAGAATTGCTGGTGTAGATTTGCCAAAGAAAAAAAGAGTGGAGTATGCGCTAACTTATATCTACGGGATAGGCTTGAAAAGCTCTCGAGATATATTGACATCCGTTAATATCTCTTTTGATAAGCGAGTTCATGATCTCAGCGAGGACGAAGTATCTGCCATAGCCAAGAAGATTCAAGAAAGCTATATGGTAGAAGGGGATTTGCGCAAAAAAGTTACAATGGATATCAAGGCACTTATGGATTTAGGAAGCTATCGCGGTTTGCGTCATAGGAGAGGATTGCCTGTCCGCGGTCAGACAACAAAGAACAATGCCCGCACACGCAAGGGTAAGAAAAAAACCGTTGGAAGCAAATAAGGAGTAGAGAATGGCAAAACGCAATGTAACAAAAAAGAGAGTAGCCAAAAAAAATATCGCTCGTGGGATTGTTTGTATTTCTGCGACTTTCAATAACACTAATGTAACCGTGACAGATGAAATGGGTAATGTGATTTGTTGGGCTACTGCTGGTGGATTGGGCTTTAAGGGAAGTAAGAAGTCTACACCTTATGCAGCACAGCAGGCTGTTGAATCTGCATTGGCTAAGGCAAAAGAACATGGGATTAAGGAAGTCGGTATCAAGGTGCAAGGACCTGGTAGCGGGCGTGAAACTGCAGTGAAGAGTGTGGGTGCAACAGAGGGTATCAAGGTGTTGTGGCTTAAAGATGTGACACCATTGCCTCATAATGGCTGCAGACCACCAAAAAGAAGAAGAGTGTAAGGAGATAATATGGCAAGATATAGAGGTCCGGTAGAAAAACTAGAAAGGCGCTTTGGAGTGTCTCTGGCACTCAAAGGTGAGCGTCGTTTAGCAGGGAAGAGCGCGCTTGAGAAGCGTCCATACGGTCCGGGGCAGCATGGACAAAAGCGTGGTAAGGTTTCAGAATATGGATTACAGCTTGCAGAAAAACAAAAAGCGAAGATTATGTATGGGACGAGTGAGAAACAATTTCGCGCGCTTTTTAGAGAGGCAAATCGACAAGAGGGCAATACGGGTGAGAATCTCATTCGCCTCATTGAATGCAGACTTGATAATGTCGTGTATCGTATGGGATTTGCTACCACAAGGAGATTTGCACGTCAGCTAGTAACGCATGGACATATTTTGGTAGATGGTAAGAGGGTGGATATTCCTTCGTATTCTGTGCGTGTAGGACAGAAAATAGAGATTCAAGAGAAAAGCAAGAAAAATCCTCAGGTTATTCGTGCTATAGAACTTACTGCACAGACAGGAATTGTGCCATGGGTCGATGTGGATAAGGATAAGGTTTTTGGAATCTTTACACGCTTTCCTTTAAGGGAGGAGGTGGTTATCCCTATTGAAGAGAGACTTATTGTCGAGTTGTATTCTAAATAATAAGTAAAGGTGGTAATGAGGATGAAAACGATTAAGACAGAGCCTTATATTCCCGAAGATGTCAAAGTGGAAGAAGTAGGGGAGAATCGCATCACGATAACTGTTGCTCCTTTTGAATCTGGGTATGCTATCACTTTTGCTCACCCCTTGCGTAGATTGTTGCTTTCGAGTTCTGTGGGATATGCAGCTATAGCATTAAGGATCGAGGGTGTGACACATGAGTTTGATTCTATCAGAGGTATTGTCGAGGATGTGTCTCAGTTCATAGCAAATCTCAAGCATATCCGCTTTAATATTAAAGATAAGCAAAATGATTCCTCTGTGGATCTTAGTTATAATTTTAAGGGTCCTATGGTGCTCAATGGCAGAGATTTGGTCAATGATCTAACAGATATTGTGAATCCGGATGTTTATTTAGCGACGATCAATGAGAATTTTAGCCTAAACTTTTCACTTGTCATCAAAAAAGGTATAGGTTATGTTCCAAGCGAGGAAATTCGGGCTGATATTCCAGAGGGCTATATACCCCTTGATGCGTATTTCACGCCTGTAAAACGCGTTGTGTATGATATCAATAATGTCTTGCTCGAAGATAACCCAAACTTTGAAGAGCTCGTCTTTGATATTCAGACAGATGGACAAATCAAGCCTTTGGAAGCGTTTAAAGATGCGATTGCTGTGATGTATAAGCAAATGAGTATCTTTGGTGTAGAGCTTAATGAGATCAGCACGCCAAGCAGAAATACAGAGGATAGTGGAGAGCTTAGGACACTTTTGATGACTTTGAGCTCTTTGGATTTGAGTGCGCGCTGTTTTAATTGCCTTGATCGATCAGGGCTTAAGTATGTGGGTGAGCTAACGCTTATGCAAGAAAATGACATAAAAAATATCAAAAATATGGGCAAGAAATCCTTTGATGAGATCGCTGAGAAACTTCAGGAGTTGGGTTATCCTATCGGTGTAGAGATATCAGAGGATTTAGTAGCGATGTTTTCGCGCAAACTTGCCAAACTAAAAGCTTAGGGAGAATGTAATGAGACATAATAATGGATACAGAAAGCTAGGCAGGACTTCAGCGCATAGAAAGGCATTGCTTAAGAATCTTGCTATCGCGCTTATTAAATACGAAAAAATCGAAACAAGTGTGTTTAAGGCAAAAGAACTCCAGTCGTATATAGAAAAGCTTGTGACTGCTGCTCGTGTGGAAGATCTTAACACACATCGTTTTGTGTTTGCGTATTTACAAGACAAGGAGAGCACCAAGAAGCTTATCGGACAGATTGCACCAAAATACAAAGAGCGCAATGGTGGTTATACGCGGATTCAGCGGACGCGACTTCGTAGGGGTGATGCCTCACAAATGGCAATAATTGAGTTCGTATAGATGATAGGCTAGATCAATGAGGTGGCTATGCATAGTAGTATTTGTGCATAGTCTTTTGTTGTTTGGTTGTGCTAGCTATCATATATCGGTACCAGCTCAAGATTCGGTGCAAGTGGAATATCGTGATGGCGTGAAAATCATCACTTCTGATATGCTGCGTTCTCTTGTGCATTTTGAAGTAGCCCAACATACCATAGGTGGTTTAGATAATGTACCATTAGCGATATTTATCCTGGCTCAAGTCAAAAAGGGTGAAGATTTTTTGTTTGATTGGGATTGTGTTTGGGCATTACAAGATGGCAAGAGGGTTGAGATTCTAAGCTATGAAACAGCGAAGCAATCAAGCCTTAATTTTGGCAATGCCATAGAATCTTTTGGCATATTTACTCCTAAAGAAACATCTTCTTCCCAATTTATATCCACTCCTTCGCCTATTCTTATCTATCGTGGTTATCCTGGGTTATTTATCTATACACCGTGGGTTTATGGTGCGCGTGATCGCATGGAACAATCCGAGCGCCTCGAAGAGAGCAGAAGGAAGCGATCTGTGATCCTATCAAGTTATTTGCGCAAAAATACACTGAGAGCTGGTGATATGCCGCGAGGTGGCTTTGTGGTGATTGATTCTGCTAGAGTGCATCGTGGCGTGCTAGAGATTTATGTCAGAGTTGCTGCCCAAACACATCTCTTAAAAATTATGCTAGAAAAATAGGGGACTATCTATGAATGTCACGCAATTTGTACAAGAGGCTTTGTCTGAAGATTTAGGACGAGGGGATTTGTTTGCACTTGTTGCGGAAGATAAAGATGTGTGTGCACATATCGTGGCTAAAGAATCGGGGGTCTTTTCTGGTCAAGTGTATATAGAGGTATTGTGTGCGATACAAGGGATTGGTTTGGAGCTGTGCGTGCGAGATTCGCAATGTTTTGAATCTCAGCAGATTTTGGGTATTGTGCGCGGGAGTTACCTTAAGATTCTGCAAACCGAGCGGACATTACTGAATCTCATTGCCCACAGCAGCGGCATAGCGACACATACCTATGCATTTGTGCAGCGTGCTGGAGAGCGTATCAAGATCCTTGATACGCGCAAAACACGTCCATTATTGCGTCTGTTTGAAAAATATTCTGTGCGTAATGGCGGCGCACACAATCATCGATTTGGCTTAGATGATGCGTTGATGCTCAAAGACACGCATTTAGCATTTGTGTCGGATTTAGAATCTACACTTATGCGTGCTCGTAAGCTGATCCCATGGACATGCAAGATCGAGGTCGAGGTCGAGGATTATGCTATGGCACAGAGAGCATTTAGGGCTGGTGCGGATATTGTGATGTGTGATAATATGTCGCCCACAGAGATCGAGCAGGTCGTGACGTTGCGTGATCGAGGCTATCCGCATATCGCGCTAGAAGCCAGCGGGAATATCACGCTAGAAAACATCACTACTTATGCCAAAAGTGGCGTTGATGCATTGAGCATAGGGGCGCTGATACATCAGGCGAAGTGGCTTGATATAAGCTTGAAGATGCAGCACTAGAATTATGCGCAGTGCCGAAGAGTTTTTTCTCACAAGCCTACAAAAAAGTGGAGTGTGTGCGAATCTAGACGATGATGTGCATACATTTGGGCTGGGGAGTTTTAAAGATTCTGATCGATGGATAGTCGCGCTTGATGGATTTTGCGAGGATATCCATTTTAAGCGTGTGTGGTTTAGTGTGTATGGGGCGACCAAAAAGGCATTTTTGGTAAATCTCTCGGACATTATTGCAAAGAATGCTGTGCCAAAATACGCTTTGCTTAGTCTTGTGATCCCTAGAGATTTTGTGTCAAGCGAGATTCAGGAGATTGTCGATGCTGCACAGAGTGTTTGTCAAGAGTTTGGTATGCAAATCGTGGGTGGAGATACGATGCGCGGCAAAAGACTAGAATTTCATATTTGTATCTTTGCACAATCAAAAAGAGTAATCCCTCGTGTGGTAAGGCAGAAGGGACTAGTGGTGTTTTGCACACAGGATAGAATCCACAAGCTTGGTGGGTCGTATCGGCAGCTTACGCGTTTGCTACGATCGGGGGATTATACGAGGACAAAGGGGAGTGAGCGTCAGGGGCTTGGAGGTAAGTGTGATTCTAAAAAAATACAGAATCGTTTTATGTATCCGAGCTTACGCATGGCGTTTATGCAGATATTTGGCAAAAAAATACAGGCAAGTATGGATGTGTCTGATGGGCTCTTGCAGGATTTGGGTAAGCTCTTAAATGGGCTTGATATACGATATAGTAGGTATTTTAGATCTTTGCTTAAGAGCGGGGAGAGATGGCGATCTCAAAGTGGGGAAGAGTACGAAGTGCTTTTTGCTATTGCTCCAAGAGAGAGGGTGGCATTGCGTAGAATACTCAGAATCTGCAGGCTTGGGGTGCTAGAGATCGGAGTAGCAAAGCGGGGCAAAGTGAAGGTACATACAAAAAAATGGCATTAATGAAGAGTGGTATTGAATGCATTACAGATATGAGACCTGTGGGCATGATGAGTGTGATTCAAAATTTCTGCCTGCAAAATTTGTAAGTTTTTATTACCTCTTCAATCCCAAAGCAAACTTTAAGCTTTGTATGTGTAGTATTTCGTTTCCCAATTTTTGAGAAGCTTAAAGTAATCAAGT
>CALVBL010000019.1 GCA_944325775.1 uncultured Helicobacter sp. | reverse complement strand
CTCTTGCCCTTTATGACTTCTTTTTGTTTGTGTTCTCCAGAACACCCGCCTAAGGCGACAGAGCCTACTGCCACGACCGCGCTTCCAAGTGCTGCAGTTTTGACAAACGACCTACGAGCATTGCGCGTGCTTGTTTCTTGCGCACTAGACATATTGCCTCCTTTGTAAGATTTGCTAAAGTTTTGGGATATTCCCACGCCAATCTTTGGTTTAAAGACTTGCGTGGAAATACCCACACATAGATTCTGTCTTAGAATCTATGTGATGATGTGCTGCTCAAGAGTGAGGAAACTCCTAAGCAGCAAGCCCACCAGATGATAGCAGGCTAGATCCTCCCGCTTAGCCAACGTCTCGGCGATAGGCAGCCCCATAGGCGCGATGGCTTGTGTGAAAATCTCTTGTATGAGGCGATCACGTTCTACCTCATCGCCTGCTAGCGTTTTAGGATCTTGCAGCAAATGGCGCATAAGCAGTAGCAAAAAGCCAAAATGCTCCTCGCTCTCTTTGAAATTCTGCTCATTGAGACGAAAATGCGTTTTTTTCACAAGCGTGCGGACTTTGAGCAGACTTTCGCCATTGAGACAGCCCTCAAGATAGTGTGAGAGATAGAGAAAAATCTGGGGATTTGGGATTTTGGGTTTTTTGGACTTTTTGCCCTTTTGCGTGGTTTGCTCTGTATCCTCTGTGTGGATCTCTTGAGTTGATGGCGACACGCTAGACGCACTAAAAGGGAGATTAAAAGTATGGGTGTATTCTCGGAGCACATCACTAGAATCTGCTTTAGCCACATAGGCTCTAAGCATAGCAAAATACTCGCCATCGGATTCATTAATGGGTGAAGTAGATAAAATATCGATTTGTTGTAAAAACAAATCCTTGCGGGTAGCCACCAATTCATACAAAAAGAATCCCGCAAAAAAATCATAATACAAGGCGCGTGCTTGATGAAGTGCGTTTGCTTCTTGCATATCTTTCCTTTATGTGTGGTCTTTAGGACCAAAGATGAGCTTGATTTTGCAATCCCCACAGCATTGTAAGCCCCTTTGCTTGATCGGATCACTTCCAATGCTCGGGAGCAAAATCTCCTCAATCTTTCTAATCGACTTCGCACTAGCAAAAACCTTGCCACACTCCACGCATTTAAATGGCTCATCATAGGCTTTTTGCGCGTATTCAAAGCTGCTAGATCGCGCATCAAGCACATGAGATTCTATGCGTATGACTTGCTCGGCACATGTATCCGCACAATACCCACAGCCCGTGCATAGCGATTGTTTAAAGAGCAGACTAAAGCTCGAACCCTCGCTCACAAGGGCTTTGGTATGGCAGGCATCGACACAGCTTAGGCATAACGTGCATTTTTGTGAATCTATAACCACATTACCACTATGCTGCATACTCACGCGCCCAAACTCCCCACCACGTACCCATGCATACGCGCGTTGGGAAAATATCTCCTTCGCCCCTTCATCAGCACGTGGTGTGTAGGTGTAGTGCAGAGAATCTAGCACACGCGCTTCTTGTAGGCACGCACGCAAGCCCTCTTCATCATGTGCCAATAGCACGCATTTAGTGCCAAACACTACCTCGCATAGCGCGTTTAGTGAATCCACACCCTCGCGCACATAACTAGAGGGCTGGGCATACACGATCACGTTCGCCCCGCTTTCTTGGACGATACTAAGCAGTGAGGTGGCATTGAGGATATGGGGCTGTCCTAGCACAAAGGGCAGTGCGTAGGGGTTTGGACTGGCTTGAAGCGCGGTGATCACCTCTTGTGCGTGTGTGTGAGCGTGCAAGATCGGGATAGAGCCTCTGTATAGTTGGGCTTGGTAGGTGAGAGATTCTAGACTCTCCTCCTCGCGCTGCAGTGCGCCTGTGGGGCATACGCTCACGCAGTCTCCGCACGCTATGCAGTCTGGGCTACTTAGTGCGATCTCGCCCTTTTGGTCGTTGCGAAAAACCCCATAGCTCTGGCACACATCACTGCATTTGTGGCAATATCCCTCATCTGCACCGCGCTTGGGGCGGCGATGCCAAAACTCACAGAGGCTGGGAGTGAGGCGGATAGGGCTGGTGTAGGTGTATGCGCCGATGAAGCGCGCTAGAGATTCTAAAAGCTCCTTGGAGCTGTGGTATTCATTGACCCAATGCACGCCTTTGGAGTGCTGCACATTCGCAAAATTAGTAAAAAACACCACTTGCGCGACTTCTAGGCTAAGTGTTTGAGAATCTTGCGTATAGAGGAGGTGAAAGTGCCCCAAAGAGCCATTGAGCGTGATGAAGCTCTCGGGCAATACCGAAAAAATCTCGGTATCCTCTAGTCCTTGCTGTGTGGCAAACACACTCAATGTATCCAAAAATTCCTCCATGATCTCGCCACTGCCCACCACCGCGATTTTGGGTGGGAGGATCATTGTCTTGGCACTCTGCAATGGCGCGAAATCTAGACGTGTTTCATTGACCTCATTGAGGATTTCTAGCTGATTTTTAGAAAATATCTGTGTGCTAAGAAAATCCGCGTAGGGGTTGGCGTGAGATTCTAAAATATGGGATTGTGTGGTGCGAGATCGTGCAGTGTGAATCTCTGTGGTATGTTCTAATGTGTGGCTAGACATCTATAAACCTTATAGTGATTTTGTCTTTCTTGATTCTAGTCTATATTATAAAGCGAAAACTCATGAGATTCACAAGAATCTCAGAGATTTTTTCTATATAAAAATTAACATAGTAAAAAAAGTAACAAAATTTTTTACAAAATCCCTACTTGTGTAGTATTTTTCGTTTCATAAATCCCGCGCATCGCCGTGCGAAGAGATATATCCTCGCAAAGAGTAGGGAGGGCATAGCATAGCCATGTGCTTCATAGCATTCTATGATGTCTTTAGAAAACGGATTATTTGCCTGTTCATAGCGCACGCGACATTTGTTTAAAAATGCGTATTTGCGATAGGCTGCTAGGTCAAAGATCGCTCCAAACTCCTCTAGCTTGCCCATCGCCTCTAGTGCAGCGAGTGTGCGCATACATTTCCAGCAGTATCCGCAGTTTATCCCGTCTTTTTTGCATGCAAGGTTGAGATGCTTTTTGGCAAACTCCCAATTAGTGATGTTCTCGGTCTTGTGAGTGCGCTTGTATTGGCAGCCATCGACGATAAGCTCCACGCGCTCGGTGCTTAGCAGCGGCACGAGGTAGGATTCACAAAAGCATGCCATATCATAGTCCCTATAATGCTTGCCAAAATCCTTTATCTCCTCGTAGCTAAGCGCGCTAGGTGTGTAATACCTCCTTATCCCCTCTTGGAGGGCAAAGACACAGGAATATATGGCCAAAAATCCCCACGCTCCGCTATTTACGCCATCTTTTCCCCATTTTGTGCTACTTGGGAAGGCGTGGAGATTGCTCATCACTTGGTATATGGGGAGATTTAGCTCATCTGCCATTGGTTTGTTGGATTGGTATTCATAGAGGTATTTTTGGTGTGTATCAGGGAGTCGATAGTGTCCATACGCCCCGCAGTCAAAGAGAAAGAGTGCGTTTATCTTATAGTCTGGATCATCTTCTTTGGTGTAGCGATCATAAATCGTGCTTAGTGAATCTATGCCACACGAAAAGCTTGTGCCTATAATCCCCCCCCCTTATTAGAATCTCTCTCATCATTAAATCCATCGACGATCACATTAACCCTAGAAAGCTTATCCGAAAAATCACAGAGGATTGTCTGAACATAGCTCATAATGTTGTGATACAAGCGTTTGGAGACTTTGCCACAGATGTGGAGATCTTGTTTGTAGGTCATAGCGATGTAGAGCGGGATTAGCAAAAACGCATCGTAGTTGCGTGAGAGCATATCTTTATCTTGCGTGCGTGTGGCAAACCAGATCTCATTGCCTTCATCGTGGTAGGGGTTTGGGATATGCTCCACATCTATATCAGCGACCACGCGTGAGTATCCGTCCAAACGCCCATCTAAGCGTCCATCATCAATGTCTTCAATCCGCAAATTACTGATTGTGATCATTTTTTCTCCTTAATAGTAGTGAAATGTGTGAGGATTGCATTATAGCTAAGAGTTCTTATGAGAGTGATGAATGTGAAGCAAGATTTCTAGAATCTCCTCACGCCCACCCACAGCCACACGATGCGCGATAGAATCTTCCGAGCGCGGTGTGCGCGCAAAAATCGTTTGTGATAGCGCTTATGCTGCTGGATCTGCGCGGGCGTGGGGTGTGTATCGAGTGCAAATCGCGCGTTTTGTGCAGATAGAAGCGCGTTGCTAAGGTATTTGCGCATATAGAGTCGCTGCATCACCGAGACGTGTGGAGCTAGCTCTGCACTCACGCGCGCGATGGTTTGGCTCACGATCTGATGGTCTTTGAGGCTTTGGGCGCGTTGCTGCAGGGTCTTTGTGCGACTGATAGAATCTTCTCGCTGACGATAGAGCAAAAGCGGCTCGCTAAGCGTGAGGACACTACGCGCTAGGCTCGTGCAGGCGAAATAAATGAGCGCGTCCTCTGCCATATTGAGCTTATGCCCACTATCGATGAGCGCAAACGCCCTCAAATACAGCTCGCGTCTGATGAGTTTGCCCCAGATATTCCAGCACAAGCCCGAAATATTGATGAGGTAGTAATAAAACATATCGATGTTGGGATAGTAGCCCTGCCTGTAGCAGCGCACTTCACGCGTATGATCACTATGCCATAGCTTGTGGTTGAACATAATCATATCGATGTTTGTGTCTATATCCCCCCCCCTTATTGCCTCCACACACCGCTGCAATGCGTGCGACTCTAGCACATCGTCCGCATCTACAAACATCACATATTTCCCACGAGCAGCTTTTGCGCCCTCTGCACGCGCGTGCAAAAGCTTCATATTTTCTGTATTGCGCACGATTTTGATACGCGCATCGGCGGTGGCATACGTTTGCGCTATGGTCATAGTTTCATCGCTGCTGCAGTCATCTACGATGATGATTTCTATATCGCTAAAGCTCTGATTAGCGCAGCTCTCGATAGTTTGGGCGATGTAGTCTTGGACATTATACGCAGGAATGATGATAGAGACAAATGGTTGAGACATTTAATAATCCTTACATGATCTAAAATATGCGGGCGCAAAATACATAGCACACTAGAGAATCTCGCGGCTAAAGTATCGGCTAAACCCATCAGCAAAAATCGTTATGATTGTTGCATTATGCACTTCTTTGGCTAGTTCTAAACACGCGTGAATACATGCTCCCGATGAGATTCCAGCGAGCACGCCCTCTGTGCGCGCGAGCATTTTTAGCCCCGCATAGGCTTGTTCATCACTGATCTTATAGACCTTATCGATGAGCGTGGCGTCCATAGTTTGGGGTATGAAAGTATTGCCAATTCCTTCTATGCGGGATTTTACCTCGTATTGATTGCCACCGATGAGCGAGCCTAGCGGGTCGGCTAGCACGGCTTTTATATGAGAATCTTGCTCTTTGAGATAGCGCGTGATCCCGCTGAAACTCCCGCCACTCCCCGCACCACATACGAAATAATCAATCTCGCCCTTTGTGTCCTCATAGATCTCGCGCGCGGTGGTGAGATAGTGTGCCTCTGGGTTGTGTGGATTTGTGAATTGATCAAAAGCAATGGCATTTGGTAGATTCTCTAAAAGCTCCTTAGCCTTTTGCATAGCACCTTGCATACCTTGATCTTGTGGGGTGTTTATCACCTCCGCGCCAAGCGCACGCATTAGGATTTGTTTCTCGATAGAAAACATCTCTGGCACGACAAGCAGGGCTTTGCACCCTAGCTCGATAGCCGCGAGCGCGATCCCAAGTCCGGTGTTGCCCGCGGTGGCTTCGATGATGAGTGAATCCGCGCTTAAAGTCCCCTCATCTTTGAGCCTGCGCAGGATATGTAGTGCCACGCGGTCTTTTACCCCACCAGCGGGGTTGAGAAACTCGCATTTAGCGAGAATCTTATTATTGTTTGGAATGGTGAGTTTATTGAGCGCGAGTAGGGGTGTGTCGCCAATGAGCTGTGCAATGCTGTGATAAAGCATAGAATCTGCCTCTTAGAATAGAATCTATTTTTTGGCTTGCTCGATGGCGCGAGCGATATCCTCGATGAGATCATTAGCGTATTCTATGCCCACGGATAGACGGATGAGATTGTCTGTGATGCCCACTTTGGCGCGGATTTGCTCGGGGATAGAGGCGTGCGTCATCGAGGCGGGATGGCAGAGCAGGGACTCTACTCCGCCAAGGCTCTCGGCAAGCACGATAAGGCGTGTAGAGGCGAAAAACTCCCTATAGTCATAGCCCTCTTTGAGCGTAAAGCTAATCATTCCTCCCCCACCACGCGCTTGCTCTTTGTGGATACAATAGCCCTCATCAGTGGGCAATCCGGGGTAATATACCTTTTGCACACCACTATGGCTACTAAGAAATTCTGCGATTTGCAGGGCGTTTTCACAATGCCGCTGCATTCTAAGTCCCAAAGTCTTTATCCCGCGTATGAGTAGGAAGCTATCAAAGGGCGCGAGCACCCCGCCTATGCTGTTTTGCAAAAAGCCTATGCGCTGGGCAAGTGCCTCGTCAGAGGTTACAGCTAGCCCCGCCACGACATCGCTATGTCCGCCGAGGTATTTGGTCGCAGAATGCACGACTATATCGATCCCAAACTCTAGTGGGCGCTGCAGATAGGGCGTCATAAAGGTATTATCCACGATAGTTAGGATTCCCTTTTTCTTAGCGATTTTGGCGATTTGTTGCAAGGAGATTACACTCATCAAGGGATTTGCGGGGGTTTCGATGAGCAGGGCTTTGACTTCAGGGGTGATGGCGGATTCTAGTGAGCTAAGATCACGCATATCGATGATTTCATAGCGGATATTAAAATTACTAAAAACCTTATCGAGGATTCGGAATGTGCCGCCATAGACATTGTGCGATATGAGGATCTTATCACCGCTTTTAAAGAGGCTCAAAATCGTGCCAATGGCTGCCATACCAGAGGCAAACGCGAAGCCAAACTTCCCGCCCTCTAGCTCGGCGATGAGGCTCTCGATCCCATCGCGCGTGGGGTTTTTGGTGCGTGAGTATTCATAGCCTAGATTCTGTCCTAGGGCGGCTTGTGCATAGGTGGAAGTTTGATAAATAGGTGTATTTACCGCGCCGGTTTTAGAATCTGTCGTAAGTCCGCCGTGGATAAGGAGTGTATCAAGAGGGTTGTTCATTAGCTGTCCTTTGTGTTGGTTGGTGTTTGTCGCGCTGTGTGTCAAGTCTGCCAAACTCTCCACAAAACGCGCGCATTATAGCCTAAAAATTATACTTTTGGGAAATAGTGTGGCTTATAGAATCTAGAAGCGGATTTAGTATCTCCCTTTTGTGCTTCTCAAGTATCCAAGCTTCTAAGCCCCATTTAATCTTACTTAGACTAGAATCCAGCGCTTTTGGCGTATGCAAGATTTTAAGACTTCATTTCTTAAAGGATAGATTCTATGAAATACATCGCACGATTTGGTATATTAGCGGGTGTGCTCGCGCTTTCGCAGGGCTATGGGCTGGGGTTTGGCTCTATGGGGCAGGTCTCTACCTCTATGGGTGGCGCAGGTGTCGCGCTCAAAAACTCCGCATGGGGTATCTACTACAACCCAGCACTTTTAGGGGCAGATAGACGCGCTAAGGTGGGCTATAGCTTCGGCGGGCAGTTTCGGGAGCAGAATCTCTTGCAAGTAGCCACTATTGACTTTGATGAGATTAGCAACATCGCCGCCACGCTTGATGAGAAGCTCCTAGGTGGCGCCTCTGTGGCTGGCGGGGCGATCACCATACCAGGTGGCGTTGGCGGACAAGGTACGACCATAGACGGGGCGCTTGGCGATGCGCTTGGGGAGTTCTTTGGCGTGGCTCCGGGCGGCACGATAGATTCTGCGGCTATCGATAAAGTCGCAAACGAAGTTGGGATAAGCTGTACTAATGGTAGCTGCTCTGACCTTGGGGCTTTGGGCGATGCGCTTAAAAGCAATACGGACGCGCAGCAAAAACTTAAAGATAAGCTCGTCGATTCGGCAGAGGCAGCCGGGGCACCGCCACTGCTCAAGGGGATTATCAATGGTATCGATGTGGAGAGCATCGATGATATTATTAAGACTATTGGTAATAGCAATGGGGATTTTAGCTTTGAGGATTTGCTTAAGACCGCTGATCTCAAGATGACCATACCGCGTGGGGCGGATTCTGATATTGACAAACTTCTAGATGCTTTTGATACGCTTAATAATACTTTGCAATCTAATGACTTTAGCCTTAACTCCCAAAATGGTATCGTGATCCAAGTCCGTGGTAAGGAGCGCACCAAAAAAATCGAGGCAGATGGCATAGGCGAAGTAACCGTGCAAGAAGCCGATAGCGGACGCGGTGCAGTAGCAGTGGCAGTGCTTCCACAGATGTTTATGAATCTCTCGGCTACGATTAATGAAAAACATAATCAGCTTATTATTGGTTTTGGTAATACTAATGGTGGTAGCTGTGATATCATGACAGGTAAGGACTGCACTACTTTTATCCAAGCTACACCCGGCAATGGCGGCTTGACCTTTGAGTCAAGTGATATGAACAAATTTCAAAGTTCCTCGATTCTTAGTGGCAATCACACGCTACATGGCGTAGCCCTCGCGCTCATCGAAGTGCCGGTGGGCTATGGGCATACGATCTATACAGCTGCGGGGGATATCAACATAGGCGGAGCAGTGAAGTTTATCCAAGCTTTTGGGTATCGATATCCCGGTGAGATTAACTTTAGTGATTTTGAAATAGAAATGCCTAAGCTAAGCGATATGACCATGCAGCAGACCTTTGGGATCGATCTTGGGGTATTATACACACCCTCGTTTTTGCGTAAATTTAACATAGGCTTAGTGGCTAAAAACCTCAATGCCCCACAAATCCAAATGAATACCGGTAGCCCTATCACACTAAACCCCCAGTTGCGCGCTGGCGTGAGCTATGAATTCCTAGATTTCCTCACATTCGCCTTTGATGCGGATATATTGCCCAACAACACTTTATCACTAACCAATCCCAAAAGCCAAATGATCGGCGGTGGCGTGCTGGCGGACTTCAAATACATCGATTTTCGCCTAGGTGCGATGAAAGACTTGCAGAGCAAGGCAGGGGAGAGTGCGATCCTCACCACAGGTATCAATCTCTTTGGATTCTTTGATGTGGCAGTGGAATACGGACTAGGGCAAAATGTAACACTCTATGGGTTTAATGTCTCAAACTATATGGCTATCAAACTCGGTGGGCAGTTTAGCTGGTAGGTATGGGTATGATAAATGAGATAAATACAAATACGCGCTTAGAATCTAACCCCACACTAAATCCCACAAGTATCAAAGTCGCTAAGCGCATACTTTCGCTAAATGACCAAAAGGCAAATGAGCTACGTGCGTATTATAAGGCGCACAATCTCTATGTGATAAACCTAATGAGCTCGCCGGGCAGCGGGAAAACGACATTTTTAGAATCTCTAAGCGCGTATGAGGACTTTAGATTTTGCGTGCTGGAGGGCGATCTGCAAACTAATCGCGATGCAGAGCGACTGGAGCAAAAAGGCGTGAGCGCGTATCAGATCACCACTGGTGAGGCTTGCCACCTTGAGGCTGTTATGGTAGAGCAGGGGTTGGCAGAGCTAGGCAAGCGCTGTGATGTGGGGAGCTATGAATATCTGATAATAGAAAATGTGGGCAATCTCGTGTGTCCGGCGAGCTATGATCTAGGCGCGGCACTCAATGTGGTGTTTCTCTCCACGCCCGAAGGCGATGATAAGGTGCTCAAATACCCGAGTATGTTTTTGTGCGCGGATGTGGTGGTGGTGTCTAAGGCGGATTTGTGCGAGGTCTTTGGCTTCCGTATAGATCGCGTGCGAGAGGATCTAGCGAGGCTCAAAAAAGATGTGCCACTTTTTGTGCTAAATAGCAGGGATAGCGCGAGCGTGGGAGCTATCAAGGAATTTTTTGTGCAGTGCAAAAATGAGGGATTTTATAGTGCGCATATATTTTGAGGGTGCTTTGGTGGTGCATAAATAATGATAGAATCTAGGCGGGTTTATAGAAAATGCGTTAGCCCAAATCGTGTCAATGATGCGGCGACACCAAGCAATGTTTTAGATTCTAAAAAATCTGCTGTATGATCGCGAAGCGGAGCGAAGGGCGGATTCACTCCGCACGAAGCGATACCAATTTGCAAAAGGCAAATTGCATAAAAATATATATACAAAGGAGCGAATATGTGTCTGGCGATACCTTCTAGGGTGGATTCTATCGATAAGGTCAATAATACCGCGATGGTGGATACGATGGGTGTGAAGCGGGAGGCGCGACTGGACCTACTTGATGAGGAACTCTCTGTGGGCGATTGGGTGCTGCTGCATATTGGGTTTGTGATGAGCAAGATCGATGAGCAAGCCGCTAGGGAGAGCCTAGAACTCTATGAAGAGATCATAGAATCTATGGAAGACAATGAGTAAGATCAAGCTCTACATCATCAACCTCAAGCGATCCACGGATCGCTACCGCAGTATGCGTGAGAAGATCACCGCACTACTAGATTCTAATCCTGATCTTTGTGAAGTGCTGGAGTTTGAGTTTTTTGAAGCTATCGATGGCAAGGCAGGAGAGCATAAGCGATTTAGTGATTATTATAGCAAGCGACTCTGTCTCTGGCTACGCGGTAAAGAGCTAAGCGATGGAGAAATCGCGTGCTTCGCCTCACACTACACACTATGGCAAAAATGCGTGAGTGAATCTAAACCCTGTATCATCATAGAAGATGATGTGCTATTTAGTGAGCATTTCGCACAGGGTGTGCTAGAGATCTTGCGTAGCGGGTATGAGTATGTGCGATTTATCCAAACACGTCCGCTTAGGAGCTCTAAGCCCACAGATTTGCCGCATATATTTGCCACCACGCAGCTTTGTGCCGGCACGCAAGGCTACTACCTCACTCCTAGCGCGGCGCATAGATTCATCGCATATGCTAAGAAATGGATATTCCCCGTAGATGACTATATGGATATGTTTTATATCCACAAAGTATGGATATTGGTGTGTGTGCCTCATCTGCTCGCCTCTAATGAAACCCTAGAGACCAACATCGCCGATCGCAACACACTCAAACCCTCAAGAGCGACCAAAATCACGCGCGAGATCGTGCGGCTGGCGTTGCAGGTGCATAAGGCGATATTTTGTCTCACGCATTACCGCGCGCGCGATAGGCTTTGCAAAAAGCTAGGATCTAGTCAAGCGGATACATCACACACCACGCGTGATACACAAGAGCAAAGCTCTCATATACTGCCCCCCCCCCAATGCTAAAAGCCTACATCATCAACCTCAAGCGATCCACGGATCGCTACCGCAGTATGCGTGAGAAGATCACCGCACTACTAGATTCTAATCCTGATCTTTGTGAAGTGCTGGAGTTTGAGTTTTTTGAAGCTATCGATGGCAAGGCAGGAGAGCATAAGCGATTTAGTGATTATTATAGCAAGCGACTCTGTCTCTGGCTACGCGGTAAAGAGCTAAGCGATGGAGAAATCGCGTGCTTCGCCTCACACTACACACTATGGCAAAAATGCGTGAGTGAATCTAAACCCTGTATCATCATAGAAGATGATGTGCTATTTAGTGAGCATTTCGCACAGGGTGTGCTAGAGATCTTGCGTAGCGGGTATGAGTATGTGCGATTTATCCAAACACGTCCGCTTAGGAGCTCTAAGCCCACAGATTTGCCGCATATATTTGCCACCACGCAGCTTTGTGCCGGCACGCAAGGCTACTACCTCACTCCTAGCGCGGCGCATAGATTCATCGCATATGCTAAGAAATGGATATTCCCCGTAGATGACTATATGGATATGTTTTATATCCACAAAGTATGGATATTGGTGTGTGTGCCTCATCTGCTCGCCTCTAATGAAACCCTAGAGACCAACATCGCCGATCGCAACACACTCAAACCCTCAAGAGCGACCAAAATCACGCGCGAGATCGTGCGGCTGACGTTGCAGGTGTATAAGGCGATATTTTGTGTGTTTCATCGTCCGCGAGAATCCACCACCCACACCAAATCCAGCACCAAGGAGCGATAATGAAACGTTTTAGTATAGACTTTAGCACTACTATGGCGTGCGTGTATCGCGGGGAGTTTGAGGGCTATGGAGGATTTTTGCGCCCGATTATGGAGCTCGAGCGCGTGGAAGTGGCACAGTTGGTGGGGATCGATGAGATTATCGTGGCGCTGCGGGGCAACACACAGCGATTTTTGGACAATGCCCCAGCGAGCAATGTCCTGCTATGGGGTGCTAGAGGCTGTGGCAAAAGCTCAAGTATGCGCGCGATCTTGTGTGAGTTTTTGCGATGTGAGGATACACTCCTGCGCGTGGTGGAGCTGCCCAAGCCTTCATTAGCGATCCTGCCGCATTTGGTGGATTTTTTGCGCGAGCAGCCTTATAAATTTGTCATTATGTGCGATGATCTGTGTTTTGGGCGAGGCGATGAGAGCTACAAGGCGCTAAAAAGTATCCTAGATGGGGGATTTGAAGTGCAGGCGAGCAATGTGGTGTTTTATGCCACTTCAAATATGCGCCATCTGCTCTTAGAGGAATATGCCCAAGATACCATGCATCTAAATGATATGCAAGATGAGATCATCTCACTAAGCGATCGCTTTGGGATCTCGATGGGATTTTATACGCTAGGCAGTGGCGAGTATGTGGCGCTCATCGCGCGCTATTTGGGGATAGAATCTAGCGTGCTAGATCCCACACTGCGGCAGAAGGCTCTCAACTACGCCACACAAAAGGGAAGCAAAAATCCAAGAATTGCTAAGGAGTTTGTGAAACTCTATCGCAATGGACTTGTTTTGTGATAGAATCTAAGCCCACCAGCGGCGTTATAGAATCTATAGAATCTAAGCATATAGATTCAGATAGTGTATGCACGCGTAGCGGAGCGAAGGGTGGATTCATTCCGCACGAGCGATACACAAGTTTTGTCGTAGCAAAATTTGCATAAAAATGATAGAATCTAAGCCCACCAGCGGCGTTATAGAATCTATAGAATCTAAGCATATAGATTCAGATAGTGTATGCACGCGTAGCGGAGCGAAGGGTGGATTCATTCCGCACGAGCGATACACAAGTTTTGTCGTAGCAAAACTTGCATAAAAATGATAGAATCTAGGTGGGTTTATAGAATCTATGCCATTGCCAAATCGCGTTCCTGACGCGCTAACACCAAGCGATGTTTTTGATTCTAAAAATCTGCTGTATGCACGCGTAGCGGAGAGAAGGGCGGATTCATTCCGCACGAGCGATACACAAGTTTTGTCGTAGCAAAACTTGCATAAAATAATATAGTAGGAGCGGTGATGAAAAAGATATTGCTGTGCTGTATAGTGGCTGTGGGATTGGTGTTTTGGGGCTGTGGAGATAGCGATAAGATTTTTGCGATCACACAGGGCGAAGTGAGTACTGATACAAATATACGCGTGGAACTTAATGAAGTGTTTTATAAAGGCGATCTAGACACGCTTTATAGTATCGATGGTGCGATAGAGGCAAATGGCGAGAATCTCAACGCACGTTATACATTTGTCAATAGCACGACATTTGTGCTTATCCCAGATCGCTCGTTTAAGCCTAACACGCGCTATGATATTGTGATTGACTTTGCTAAAATCGCCAAGGAGCATGGGTTTGAGCCACCGCTAAAGACGATCAAAACCCAGATACACACTAAGCCCACAGAGTTTTTGCTAGGTGATCTCTATGAGCAGCAGCAAGGTAGCAAAACTTCGCTCGTGGTAAATCTTGAGGTCTCACAATATGTCTTGCCAGAAAGTATCAAACAAGCCCTAAGTCTCAAGCTAGATTCTCAAAACATTGCTCTATCGCTTGTAAAAAATACTCGCAATAATTATCTCATCATTTCAGAGCCACTGACCCCTTCAAACACGCAGGATCTACACTACACGCTCACGCTAGACCCTAAGCTCCTAGGCGCGCAGGGCGAGATACAGGAGCGCACATACACCATCTCTAAAAACACCGATCTCTACGCAATGCGTATCCAGAGCGCAGAGGAAAACGCCCAGCCCAATGTGATAGTGCATTTTTCCCAAGAGCTTGCTAAGACTCCCGATCTCAAACGCTATATTCAGGTAATGCCAGAAGTGGATTTTAGCGCTTCACAAAGCGGCTCTATGATCGTGCTAAGTGGGAAGTTTGACTTCGCGACAAATTACCATATCAAAGTGCTAGAGGGCTTAGAATCTATCAATGGTGCGAGATTGAAGCAAGATGCGAGCTTTGATATCACAGCTAGGGAGATCGCGCCTAGTATTGCGTTTGCTTCCAGCGGGGTGTTTGTGCCGCGTGTGGCAAACAAAAAAATCGCCTTTAAATCCGTCAATGTCAAAAAAGTAACACTCAGGCTCTTTAGAATCTACCCCAACAACCTCACGCAGTTTTTGTATGACAACAATCTCATCGGAGATTCACAAAGCAATCGCGCACAGATCAGAGAATGTGGGGATAGCTATGATGAAGAATATGATGAATATTATGAGGACTGCTCGAGCGGACTGGATCTAGAGCGCATAGGCGATAAGGTGTTTGAGAGAGAATTTAGCATAGATTCGCCTAAAAACCAATGGATTCAAAACGAAATTGACTTTGAAGGCTTGCGCGATATGAGCGGCGTGTTTGTCGTGAGTATAGAATTTAGCAAGAACAATGTGGATTATGATTTTGGCGATATGAGTAGCTGGCGCGTGGATAATTTCTTTAGGCAACATGGGGTGATTTCTAAGCATATTATATTTTCAAACATCGCGCTTTTGGGGCAGAGCTTAGATTCACGCTTTATCCTCACTGCGCTAGATATTGCTAAAAACACGCCCATATCCGGTGTGCAGATAAGCGCGATAAATAAGAAAAATCAAGTGCTAGAGACACGCATGACTGATGCCAATGGCGATGCGGTGTTTTCTAAAGTCGATGCGCAAAACACGCTCTATTTTCTCACGCAAAACACTAGCGATCTGGCGGTGCTAAAGCTAAGTAGTTCGCTGGTGAGCACCGATGGCTTTGATACGCAGGGTGTGGTGAGTGAAGGTGGTATGCGGGCGTTTATCTACGCTGATCGTGGGGTGCATAGACCCGGGGATACGATCTATTTAGATACGATCGTGCGCAATAATGACAAGCCTCTTGATCCTGCACATCCGGTGCTACTCACGCTCAAAACCCCGAGGGGCAAGGTGTTTGTAGATAAGAAAATGATGGAATCTAAGGGCGAGGGATTCTATCATTATGAGATAAAAACCCCCAAAAATGCTGATACGGGCGTGTGGGAAGCGATCGTGCAGATTGGGGATAGTGTGTTTAGAAAAGAGCTTAGTATAGAGAGCGTAGTGCCAAATCGGCTCAAGGTGAATCTGCAGACACCAGATTCACTAGATTTGCGAGAATCTACACAGCTTGAGTTTAATATACAGAGTGCGTATCTCTTCGGTGCGCCAGCATCCGAGCTAGAATATAGTGTGGTGGCAAACATCAAGGCTTTGGAGTTTAAAAGCAAGCTTTTTAGGGATTATGTGTTTAGTGCGCCAAGCAGCTTGCAGTTTAGCCATAGCGATAGCACGAGTGGCACGTTAAGTGAGAGTGGCATGGGTAGCGGTGAGATTGGGTTAGATTCACTCCAAGAGGTCAATGCCAATCTACAAGCCTCACTCATCGCCAAAGTCTATGAAAACAACGGCAGAGCAGTGGCTACACGCAAAAAGGTAGCCCTCAAGCTCTTTGATAGTTTTGTGGGTGTCAAGCCTCTAGATAATCGCTACATAGCAAGCGGTACAAAAGTATCATTGCCTGTGATCGTGATGGCAAGCGATGATTCTAAACCTATCAAAGGGCATAAGATCGCCTACACGATTTATCACAATCAATACTCGTGGTGGTGGGATTATGACTCGTATGCGCAATATCTACGTTCCATCAAAACCGATC
The DNA here is from genome assembly GCA_944325775.1 of uncultured Helicobacter sp. Classification (GTDB taxonomy): domain Bacteria; phylum Campylobacterota; class Campylobacteria; order Campylobacterales; family Helicobacteraceae; genus Helicobacter_F. The sequence continues at coordinate 13,791 of CALVBL010000019.1, read as the reverse complement.
GCAACACCCAGATTCTCACACAGGGTAGTATCACTAGCAGCGATAAGCCCGTGATGTTTGAATACGAGGCAAAGCAGAGTGGGGAAATCTATGTGGAATTTCGCGATGAAGAGAGTGGTGCGATAAGTGGGACTTCATTTTATACATCAGGTTGGGGTGAGCCGCTCAGTGCGCAAAAAATCACCGCACTAAAGATTGAATCTGACAAGGCGCGCTATAGCGTGGGCGAGAGTGCGAATGTGCGATTTGAAAGCACAGCACAAGGCAGGGCACTAGTGGTGGTGAGTAAAGCAGATAAGGTGCTCAAGCGATTTTGGGTGGATACTAAGCCCAATCAAACCAGCCTAAGTATCCCCATCACAGAGGATATGAGTCCAAATGTGTATGTGAGTGTGGCGTTTTTGCAAAACTACGCAAACACAAGCAATGATCGATCTATGCGGCTGTATGGAGTGCTTCCACTGATGGTGGATACTAAAGATTCTAAGCTTGAGTATGAGATCAGCGCGCCAGAGAGGGTGCAACCCGGCAGTGAGTTTGAGATCAAGCTCTCTACTAAGCAAAATATAGAATCTGTCTATACGATCGCCATCGTCGATGAGGGACTGCTGGATCTCACGGACTTTGCTACGCCTAACCCATGGCAGTATTTTTATGCCAAGCTTGCGCTGGTGCTCAAAATGTATGATAGCTATGATTTGATCGTGGGTAGGAGCTTTGGCAAGGTGCATAAGATCCTAAAAATCGGTGGAGATGATGTAGATACGCAAAGCTACAATAAACAAAAAAATGACGAAAATGCCAATAGATTCAAACCCGTGGTGCTCTATAATGCTCCAAGTAAGACCGATGAGAAGGGCAATGCGAGCTTGAGATTTACCATGCCTACCTACATAGGCAGTGTGCGCGTGATGGTGGTGGGCGCAAGTGGCAAGCTCTATGGATCAAGCTCTAAAAATATCCAAGTCAGCGCACCGGTGGTAATGCTCCCTACGATCCCGCGCGCGCTTAAGACCGGCGATAGATTCCAAATGCCTATCGAGGTGTTTGCTACCCAAAGCGATAAAGATGGCAAAGGGAGCGTGAAAAGTGCCAAAATAAGCGTGAGCAGTGTTAAGGGGATCGTGAAGTTTAAGCAAGATTCACAAAAAGTCGAATTCAAAGACAACAAGCCACAAACACTTATATTTGAAGCGGAGGTGCAAGATGAAGTGGGTGTGGATACGATCACGTTAAGCGCGCATTCTTCAGCTGGCGAGATGAGTGATAGCACCCAAATAGATGTCAAAGCAATCAACCCCTTTGTGAGCACGCACAAGTCGTATTATCTCAAAGAGGGCGAGGAGCTTAGTATCGAGGCACCTAAGGAATTTGTCAAAGGCACAAATAAGGGTGTGATCACTATTAGTGCTAATCCGCTGCTAAATATCAATCATCGTGTGCGCTGGCTGGTGCATTATCCCTATGGGTGCATAGAGCAGACGACTTCAAGCGTGCTGCCCCAGCTGTATCTGGATAAGTTTGGCACATTTAAAAACATCGATAAGCAAGAGATCGTAGCAAATATCAACGCAGGAATCGCGCGTATAGGTGGGTTTGTGACGCCAAGTGGAGGATTTGCCTATTGGCAGGGAGGTGCGCAGCCAAGCGAGTGGGGCTCACACTATGCGGGGCATTTCTTAGTATTGGCTAAGAAGCTTGGCTATTATGTGCCAGATTCTGTGTATAAGGGCTGGTTGGCATATGAGCGAAATTTCGTCAAGTCCTCTAATGATGTGCGATATAAAGTCTATCCGCTCTTTTTGCTAGCACTTGCTAATGAGCCAGAAGTGGCGGTGATGAATGCTCTGTATGAGAGCAATATGCGCACACTTAGCGTTACTGATAAATGGCTGCTTGGCGCGGCGTATAAAATGGCAGGATATGAGGATATCGCTACGAGCATCACGCGTGATTTGAGTATCAAGCCAGAGGGTTCAAAGGAGTATTATGCCTATAGCTATGGCTCTGCTTTGCGTGATGAGGCGATGATCCTAGATAGCTATAAGATCATCTATGGCAATGCGCACGAGACATTGTTTAATCACATAAAAGATCGCTTAGAATCTGGCGAGTGGCTCTCTACGCAATCTTCAGGCTATGCGCTTTTGAGTCTTGCAAATACGCAGGGTAGCCAAGAGGAGGGCAAGCTCAAGGGTGTGATTAAGGTCAATGGAGACAAAGAGAGCTTTTCAGAATCTACTCAGAGTCTTAGTTTTGGCTTTGATGAAGGGAAGACCTTAATAGAATCTAAAACGCCTTTGTATGTGGCATATACTTGGGAGGGAATCCCTATGGGTGAGAGTATCAAGCCAATCTCTAAGGGACTCAAAATCGATCGGGAGTTTTATGATGAATCTGGCAATGTGCTTGATGTGAGCAAGCTCAAAAGTGCGAGTAGTTTTTGGATACTGCTTAGAGTGAGCAATGTAAGTGGCAGAAGCAATGTGAGTAATATCGCGCTCACACAGGCTTTGCCAAGTGGGTGGGAGATAGAAAATTTACGCCTAAACCACGATGACTTGCCCGAGTTTATCCAAGCTAAAAGGAGCGGTGAGGTAACTTATACAGATATTCGTGATGATAAGATTATGTGGTTTTTTGACATGCCTTATGGCAATGGCACACAACTTGTGTTTGCTAAGATAAATACCATCACGCCCGGGGATTATACCCTCCCAGCTGCTTATGCCGAGGCAATGTATGATGATAGCCTCCAAGCTGCCAGTCCAAGCCAAAACGTGAAGGTTTTGGCTAAATAAAGACTTTGTCTGCTATAATGCTCCAAAAACTACTTTGGAGCGTTAGTAATGAATGCGTTTGAAAAGGTGTATGAACCAAAAGCTATAGAATCTAAATGGCAGAAATTTTGGCAAGAACACGAGGTGTTTGAGCCAAAACAGAGCCAAGAGCTACCCAAAAAATATATCCTATCGATGTTCCCCTATCCTAGTGGCGCGATCCATATGGGGCATGTGCGTAATTATTGTATCGGCGATGCGCTTGCACGGCATTATCGGCATAATGGATTTAATGTCTTGCACCCTATGGGCTGGGACGCCTTTGGTATGCCTGCAGAAAATGCCGCGATCAAAAACAAAACACACCCCAAACAATGGACTTATGCTAATATTGATACGATGCGTAAAGAGCTCGCATCGCTTGGGCTAAGCTTCTCACGCGATAGGGAGTTTGCGACCTGTGATCCGATCTATACACGTTGGGAGCAGGAGTTTTTTATCAAAATGTGGGAGAGGGGGCTCATCTACCGCAAAGAAGCGTATCTAAACTGGTGTCCTAATGATCAGACGGTGCTAGCAAATGAGCAGGTGATCGAGGGGAAATGCTGGCGCTGTGATACACCCGTGGTGCAAAAGCAGATGTTTCAATACTACATCAAGATCACGCAGTATGCGCAAGAGCTACTTGATGATTTGCAAACCCTGCAGGGGCATTGGCCCAATCAAGTGCTCACTATGCAAAATAACTGGATAGGTAAATCTAAGGGGCTAAATTTCGCCTTTGCTTTGAGTGAAGATTCTAAACAAAAAACGGGTATGGAGAGCTTTGAGGTATTTACCACGCGCTGTGATACGCTCTATGGGGTGACCTACTGCGCGATCGCGCCCGAGCATCCACTAGTAGATGCGTTGTTGCAAAAGGACTTGTTGGATTCAGAACAAAAGCGCAAGATCGCAGAGGTGCGAAAATTTCCCTCCAAAGAACGATCGATGATGGAAAAAGAGGGCTTTGATCTAGGGCTTAGAGCGATTCACCCACTTAGTGGCGAGGAGATCCCTATTTGGGTGGCGAATTTCGTGCTGATAGAATACGCCAATGGTGCAGTGATGGCGGTGCCTGCACATGATGAGCGCGATTATGAGTTTGCACGCAAATACGATTTGCCTATCAAGCCCGTGCTTAAACCCGGGCTAGATTCACTGCCGTTTTGTGAAGATGGTGAGCTTATAGAATCTAGTGTGTTTAATGGACTTAAAGGCGCGCAGGCTCGTGAGCAAATCATCGCATATTTTGAAGAGCACAAATTAGGCGAGGGCGTGATTAACTATCGATTACGCGATTGGGGGGTGTCTAGGCAGCGGTATTGGGGTGCGCCTATCCCGATGGTGTATTGCCCACAATGCGGTATCGTGCCTGAAAATATCGCCAACCTCCCTGTACTCTTGCCCGATGATGTGGTGATTGATGGAGAGGGCAATCCACTGGACAAACACCCTACATGGAAGCAGTGCAGTTGCCCTAAATGCGGCTCTAGCGCGCAGCGAGAGAGTGATACGATGGATACTTTTGTGCAGTCAAGCTGGTATTTTTTGCGCTACGCCACGTCTAGGGAGCATTGGGAGAAATGTGCGTTTAGGAGCGAGGATATAGCCTACTGGCTCAATGTCGATGAGTACATCGGCGGTATCGAGCATGCAATCTTGCACTTGCTGTATGCGCGCTTTTTTACCAAAGTGTTGCGCGATTTGGGCTATGTGAATCTCAATGAGCCATTTGCCAATCTCCTCACGCAGGGTATGGTGCTAAAAGATGGTGCGAAAATGAGCAAGTCTAAGGGCAATGTCGTCAATCCAAACGATCTCATAGCCACCTATGGAGCGGATACGGCGCGACTTTTTGTGCTTTTTGCTGCCCCGCCGGTGCGTGAGCTAGAGTGGAATGACGCGGCGGTGGAAGGGGCGTTTAGATTCTTAAAGCGTATTTGGGAACGTAGTGAGCGTGTCAAGCCCTGTGCGAGCTTGCCCATTGTAGAATCTAGCGCACTCTCTAAGCAAGCAAAATTCGCGCGCAAAAAGGTGTATGAAGCCCTGCAAAAATCTCACGACATTTTTAGCAAAAAACAATCTGGTTATGCGTTTAATACACTCATAGCGGCGTGTATGGAAGCCTTTAACGCGCTCAATGAGCAGGATAATGAGGCGGTGTATAGTGAGGGGTATTTTATTTTGTTACACATTTTAGAGCCTATCGTGCCCCATATTTGCTGGGAGCTTAGCGAGAGGTATTTTGGGCGTGCGAATTTCGCGCCTATCGCACTTGATATGGACGCACTTAAGAGTGATGAGATCCTTATCGCCATCACGGTAAATGGTAAGAAGCGCGCAGAAATCGAGGTGAGCGCGGATATAAGTAATGAGGATCTGCTCGCGCTTGGAAAACAGAGCGTGGCAAAATGGCTCAATGGCGAGATTATCAAAGAAATCGTGGTGCCAAAAAAACTCATCAACTTCGTGCTAAAAGCTTAAGAATGAAATATTTTGTGGTGTTGGTGGCATTGCTTTTTTGTGCTTGTGGCTATGTGCCGGTGGCAAGCTATAGTGATAAGATTTTTGGTGAGGGTGTGTATGTGGATATCACGATGGATCCCCAGCTCCCCGAAGCCTCTGTGAGTGCCAAAGACGCCATAAATCTCGCAGTACTCACGCGCCTAAACAACACCTTAGCCTCCAGACAGAGAGCACAGACGATTATAGATATGCGCGTGTTGTCTGTGAGTAGCACGCCTGTGGCTTATGATAGCGATGGCTTTGTGAGTCATTATCGCGCCACGGTGAGCCTCTCTTTTAGGGTGCAAAACAAAAATGGCACGACATTTAACGCTAGCAGTTCGGGGTATTACGACTATGCGGCGAGCTCGACCTCGGCACTGCTCATTGAGGAATCTAAACTCGGAGCGGTGTCAAATGCGACCATACAAGCTCTTGATAAATTTATCTCGCAAATGGCGTATTATGGCGCGCAGCAAGCCCAAAAAACTGCACAATCAGAATCTAAGACAAAATCTAGTATAGAATCCAACACAGAATCTAGCCCAGATTCTCACTCTAGCTTAGAATCTAACCCACGCACCAAATAAATATCTAATAATGAATCCGCTCTCCACACAGATCTTACAAACCCTTCAAGAACTTAAAGCTAAGGGCAATCTGCCCCTAGAGCAACAAGCACGAATGATAGCCCAAAGATTGGAGCAAAGCTATGCTATCACACCCAAGCACAGGGAGCTAGATTTACAGACTAAAAGCCCCATAAACAACCTCAATGTCGTGCTTATTAAGATCATACGCGATTTGTTTGCGCCACGGGTGCGCGAGAAATATGAGGAGCTTTTTAGAATCGGAGCGATCAATACACCACAAGGCGCTAGGGAGCTAGAGGATCGGTGGCTGGCATTTCATCGATCAAAGGGGCATTTGGCAGTGCTAAAGACTATCGCACGTTGTATGGTGTGTGCCCTTAGCACACATGAACCCACGCAAGAGACAAATGAGCTTATTCAGCTTTTAGCCCACCCGCAGAATCTAACCGATCAGGAGTTTCTTACGCGCGTGTATCACACACTGCAGACACATAAGCAATCTCAATCCGATCAAATCGCGCAATATGTGGATATGATGGGGGCATATATGTATGAGCTATGTGCGCTCAAATGCACCAAAAAAGCCGGGGCACAGGGGGCGCAGACCAAGACACAGATTGGAGCGCAGATTCACAATCTCTTTAAGAATCTCACAAACAAGGAACTTGCGGCATTGTGCGAGAAGTCGTGCGAAAAATGGAGTGCGCAGATAAACGCGTTACAGATAGCACACACAAAGACATATGAGAATCTAAAAGCGCGTGATTTGGGAGAGCGTGAGGGCACAGAGCTAGCGCATACTATTGAGGACTTTATGGAGACAAAGCAGGCTGTATTGTGTGTGATGCGCGTGTTTAATCACCGTGAGATCGCCAAGGTATTTGGGCAGGAGGGCTATGCGCGGCAGGTTTTGGTGTTTAAGCGGAGTTTTTTGCAGCATTTTGAATCCTTGCATCACAATCGCGATGTCTTTGAGCCAAAAGATGGGGTGTTTTATCTACTACTAGAGGGTGATAGAGACGAGATTGATCGGTGTTTTGAAGCTTTTTGTGCGTTTTTGCGACAGCAGGTTTTTAGCTACAAGGAGCACAAGCAGCGACTGAAGTTTGATGGGAGGTTGTTTGATAAGAGCGGGGATTTTTTGCAGATTTTGCTTGAGTTGCGTGCGCATATAGGTGAAGTGCTGTGAATCTAGCAGAGTTTTTAGAATCTAAAGGAAAAGAATATGCGCCCTTTGACCCCAAGCGCGCTCATAGAATCTATGCTAAACTCGCGCCTATGTTAAGACTAGAGAATCTAAAAGTAATTCATATTTTAGGCACAAATGGCAAGGGGAGTACGGGGAGATTCACGGCACTGGGGTTATTGCAATGTGGGCATAACGTGCTGCACTTTAGTTCACCGCATTTGTGGCGGTTTAATGAGCGATTTTATCGCAATGGCACTGATGTGAGTGATGAGGCACTTGAGGAAGCACATAGATTCTTGCAACGTTATGAATGTGTGCGCGAGGCAAGTTATTTTGAATACGCGACATTTTTGGGGCTCTATCTTGCACAGGGCTGTGAATTTTTGGTGCTTGAAGCAGGACTTGGAGGGGAGTTTGACTCCACAAGTGTGCTTAGGGCGCATTTGAGTGTTTTTACGCCTATTGGGATTGATCATAAGGATTTTTTAGGGGACACTATAGAATCTATCGCGGGCACGAAACTCCGCGCTATGGGAGCAAATGCGCTCCTTGCTCCGCAAACCTATACAGAGAGCTCTCTCATAGCGCGCACGATTGCTAAAGAGCAGGGCGCGAAGATATTTGAGTTAGGGACTATAGAATCTAGTGCGCAGCTATGTAGAGAGCTGGAGGTGTTTAGTGCGTGCTTTGGGCTAGAATCTAAAGAGGACAATGAGTGGTGGCAGGCGTATAGGGCGTATGTGGCACGCTATGGGTATGCGGAGTTTTTAGCACAGAATCTCTTGGTAGCAAGTTTTGTGTTGCATTTTTTTGGGCTTAGCGTGGATTTTGAGACTTTTCCTGTGCTGGACTTGCGGGGGCGCTGTGAGTGGCTCACACCTCGTATTTTACTTGATGTGGGGCATAATGAGGAATGTGCAAAGGCGCTAAAATCCGTCATAGAGCAAAATTTTAAGCAAAGGCGCGTGATTTTGGTGTATAATACATACTTTGATAAATCAGTCCGGCACATTTTAACGTTGTTGAGCTCTTGCATCAAGGAAGTGTGGATATTTCCCATAATAGATAATCCTCGTGTGATTGCGCGTAGCGACTTAGAAGCGATACTACAGAATCTAGGGATTGCGTATAGGGATTTTGCGCTTGAGGATATGAGAGACTTTCAAGACTATGTGGTCTTTGGTTCTTTTAGCGTGGTCGCTGGATTTTTAGACGCCGTAGGTGCGAGATGGACAAGATTGAGTGTGAATACTCTGAAGCAAAAGGAGAGCAATGCAGAATAAACTCACGATTTCTATCATTGATGGTGATACCTTTAAACAATTTAGCGTGCATAAGATCATCAAGCGCGTGCTTTTGTATATGGCACTTGCGCTTGGGGTGGCGCTGATAGTGTATTTTGTGATGGTGAGGTTTTTGGTAGGGGAGCTTGATGAGATCATTGCTGAAAAAAACAAGGCAAGGGAGCAGTTTCAAGAGCTCTATGAAAAAAACAGCGAACTTGCGCGCAATGTGGAGTATAAAACCAACGAATTGCTAAAAGCAAATATGCAGATCAGCGAACTAGAGAGGATCGTGGGTATCCACAAAAATCTCGATATGCAAGTCGATGATCAAAATATTGATCTGGATACATTGAGCGATGAGCAAAAGGCGATGGTGTTAAAGATTATGCCTAATGGCGATCCGGTGCGTGGGTATAGCTGGGAATCATCAAAGACAAAGGATAATAGCATAGCACAATCTTGGGTCTATGAAGTCCCAAAAGGCACGCCGGTGTATGCTACAGCAAATGGGATCGTGGATAGCACAAATAATGTAAGAAGTGGAAGTTACGGCGTGTATGTCAAGCTTGCGCATTCTTTTGGATTCACATCAACCTATGCGTATTTGGATTCTATGGTGGTGCAAAAGGGTGAGTTCGTAGCAAAAGGGCAGTTAATCGGCTATAGCGGGCAAAGTGCTGGTGCTAGAGGAGATGGACTTTTGTATGAGTTACGTTTCTTAGGCACGCCACTTCATACTATGGACTATGCGTTGTGGAATCTCGATAATTTCAACGCAGTTACCAAAAACAAAGATCATATTGACTGGAAGAGCCTTGTATGGGCGCTTGATGATCTTGCACAGATTCACACCTATAGGACAGCACAGGTGGATTCAAACTCAAATAAAGTGAGCATAGAGTAGATTTTGATGAATAATAAGCGTCTGATACTGATGATAACCGATCAAGAGAGGACGCGCTATGTCAATATACATTCTATATTTCGACAAGTGGGTTTGTATGTGTTGATTTTTTTGGCGGTGTGTATTGTCTATGGCATCGTTTCTGTGCGGGCGTTTAAAGACGAAATTGCAAGCATGTCTGCACTCAATGAAAAAATCCTCGCACAATACCAAAAAACACAAGAAAAAAATGCCTATCTTAACTCTCAAATCGAGCAGCGATCCGAAGAGATCGGACTCGTGGGCGATAGGGTGGAAGATCTAGAGAGTATCATAGGGGTCAAAGACGCGCAGGATGCTATCCGAGAGGATTTGCGCGAGCGCATAGATGTGGCTTCGCTCACAGGCGCGCAAAAAGTCTTTGTGATGAAATTCGTGCCAAATGGCTATCCGTTGGATTATTACAAACGCATATCTGCAGATTTTGGCTACAGAATCCACCCTTTGTATTTTACCAAGCATTTGCACACGGGCATAGATTTTGCCACTGATGTGGGCACACCGGTGTATGCGACTGCAGATGGAGTTGTGGAGTTTGCTCAAATGGGTTATAATGGCGGCTTTGGCAATTTGGTTAAACTCGACCACTCGTTTGGATTTCGCACTTATTATGCGCACCTTAATAAAATCGTCGTAACACATGGCAGTTTTGTCAAAAAGGGACAGCTCATAGCGTATTCTGGCAATAGTGGCGCTAGCACCGGTCCTCATTTGCACTATGAGGTGAGATTTTTGGGCAATGTCTTAGATCCTAAGAATTTCATCGAATGGACGATGAGCGATTTTTCATCAATCTTTGAAAACGAAAGGAATGTATCATGGCAATCTTTACTAACGACAATAAACAGCTTGATGGATCAAGTTCCACAGGAGGAGCAACCATTATCGCCAGCGGCACAAGAATAAAGGGAGAGATCAATATCGAGTGTCGCCTGCATATCGATGGCGATTTTGAGGGAACTATCAATTCTAAAGATACGGTGATGATAGGTAGAAGTGGCGTAGTAAGGGGTGTGATCAATGCTAATGCGTTGGTGGTGGCCGGTAAGCTTATGGGGGATTCTATCTCGAATTTCCTTGAACTCAAAGCACAGGGGCGTATCGAGGGGACTATCACTACAAACGAGCTTGTAGTTGAGCGTAAAGGTATGTTTGTGGGTGAAAGTAAAGTGCGCAATAACTCTAAAGAAATCCCAACCAAAGACATTATCAAGGAAGCAGATTCTAAAAAGAAAGATTAGGACTTGATACAAGGTGATATTTACGCACTCTTATCCCAAGAGTGCGCACAGACCAAAGATTTTAAAAATACCTTTGTTATAGTTTGTAAGGACTATCAAGAGGCGAGGGCGTCTTATGAGGTGCTGGATTTTTGTCATGTGCATAGAGATTTTAGCCCTTTTGAGCCTTTTGTATTGCCAGAGGTGCGCGTGCATTTTGGCGATGATCTCACGCCATTTCGCGAAGATTTGCTTGAGTTATTGCAGGTTTTGCGCGCGTTTTATGAATGTCAGAGCCCAAAGATCCTCTGCGCTCCGCTCTCGAGCATACTCTATCCACTTCCCAAATCAGAATTTCTCCAAAGTTTTATCATTGATAAAAATCTCACTCTAGATTCTCACACTCTTGCTCAAAAGCTCCTAAACTATGGCTATGAGAGTGTGGAGGTGGTGGAGGTGCCCGGGGAAATGAGTCTGCGCGGCGAGATCGTGGATATATTTTTGCCAAATGCACCCAGCCCGCATAGAATCTGCTTTTTTGATGAGAGTATAGAGAGCATACGCGTCTTTGATGTCAGCACCCAGATCACACAAAAAGACGAGATTCACTCCCTTGAGATCCCCATCGCGATCTTTTTGGATCAAGCACACATCACCAGTGATATTGATGAAAGCCATTCGTGGGATTCTAGCTTAGAGATAGGTGCGTCGTGGTTGTGGCATTTGGGCGATAAAGGCGCGCATTTAAGTGCGTGCTATGCGTGCTTCATCACCCCAAATGCTATGAATGAAGCCAAAGAGATCTATAGCATAGAGGAGGATTTGCACACTGCTCTAAGTATAGATTCACTATCTGTGATGCCTCTCATCACGCGTGCTGAAGATTATGAGGAGATTTTATTTAACCCAAATATGCTCTCTTCACTCCTTGCGCTGCACAAAGATAGGGATATCACGCTCATTACCCCAAACTACGCCTTGCTCAAATCCTATGGGCTTGATTGTAGCAGCACGCCGCCAAGGCTGCTTGAGCCCCTAGATGTGAATCTCGCACGCCTCAAAGTCGCCCTAGGCACGCAAAATGTCAATATCCTGCACCAACAATGGCTTATTTTGTCCTTTAACCAAACCGCCAAGCGCGCCAAAAAGCCTAAACGCTCGCGCCTGCAGCTCAATGAACTCAATGTGGGCGAATATGTCGTGCATAGCGATTATGGCATAGGAGTGTTTAAGGGCCTAAAGAGCACGAGTGTGCTTGGCGTGGTGCGGGATTTTATCGAGATTGCCTATCAGGGCGAGGATAAGCTGCTGCTACCCGTGGAGCGACTGGATATGATCGATAGGTATGTGGCGGATTCTGGCACACTGCCGATTGTGGATAAGCTTGGCAAGGGAAGCTTTAGCAAGCTCAAAGATTCTGTGCGTAAGAAGCTTTTTGAGATCGCTGGGGCTATCATCGAGCTTGCGGCACAACGATCGCTCTTAGAGGGTGTGAAAATCACGCGTGATTGCGCACTGCTCTATGCCTTTGAGAGATCCCGTCCTTTCGCGCTCACCGAGGATCAGGAGCGCAGCATCGGAGAGATTTTAGACGATTTAGAATCTGGACGCGTGATGGATAGACTGCTTAGCGGTGATGTGGGCTTTGGCAAAACGGAAGTGGCGATGAGCGCGATTGTGGCACTTATCGCGCAGGGCTATCAGTGCGCCTTTATCGTGCCTACGACTTTGCTTGCCACGCAGCATTTTGCTACCCTGCAGGAGCGGCTAGGTGCGCTTAGCAAAGAAAATGGCAAGCCCATACACATAGCCAAAGTCGATAGATTCACAAAGGATAAAAATCGTGTAAATACAGGGCTCAAAAATGGCGAGATTGATGTGGTGATAGGCACGCACGCGCTTTTGGGGCTAGAGTTTAGTAGGCTTGGGCTTGTGGTGATTGATGAGGAGCATAAATTTGGCGTGAAGCAAAAAGAAAAGATGAAGGCGTTATGCAAAAATGTGCATACCCTTAGTATGAGTGCCACGCCAATCCCGCGCACGCTCAATATGGCACTCTCGCATATCAAGGGCTTTAGCGCGCTACGCACACCGCCTATGGAGCGCAAGGGCGTGCGGACATTTCTTAAAATCTATGATGAGAAAATCATACGCGAGGCTATCTTGCGTGAGTTGCGCCGCGGTGGGCAGGTGTTTTATGTGTATAACAACATTGCGGGGATTGCGCAAAAGGCTAAAGAGCTAAACGAGCTGCTGCCAAAGCTGCGCATAGGGATACTGCACTCTCAAGTGGAGGATAGCAAATCCCAAGAAGTGATGGCGGAATTTGTGCGCAAAGAGCTTGATGTGCTGCTTTGCACAAGCATCGTAGAATCTGGCTTGCACCTGCCCAATGCCAATACCATCATCGTGGAGGAGGCAAATCGCTTTGGGATAGCGGATTTGCACCAATTACGCGGGCGTGTGGGGCGCGGGAGCAAGGAGGGGTTTTGCTATCTGTGTGTGGCGCGCGAGAGTGCGCTGGGGGAGGAGGCAAAAAAGCGACTGGGCGCGCTAGAGAAAAATTCTTATCTGGGCAGTGGGGAAAATCTCGCCTATCACGATTTGGAGATTCGCGGTGGTGGGAATCTCCTAGGGGAAGCCCAAAGCGGACATATCAAAAAAATCGGCTATGGCTTGTATCTCTCTATGCTAGAGGAGTGTATCAATCAGCTTAGCGGCTCTGGGGTGCAAAAAAGTGCGCAAGTGGATTTGAAGCTTAACCTAAGCGCGTATATCAATCCTGAGCTTGTGGGGAGTGACAAACTACGCCTTGAGCTCTATCGCCGATTGAGCCTATGTGAGAATCTAAGCGATGTGTATGAGATAGAAGGCGAGATAGAAAACCGCTTTGGCAAGCTAGATTCATTTACGCTTAGTTTTTTGGAGCTTATCAAAATCCGCGTGCTAGCAAATGCGCTAAAGCTCAAGCAAATTGCGCACTATGGGCAAAATATCACGATTACTCATAGCGATGATACTAAAGAGCGCATAGAATCTCCAAGCAAGGATTGGGACGATGTGCTAGGGAGCATTATGGCGTTTTTGCGCAAAAAGGAGAGTGGAGATTCAAAGTGATGGAATTTAAGCCCACCAGTAACATTACAGAATCCAAACAATCATAGAATCTCGCTCTAGATTCTATGTATGCACGCGTAAGCGGAGTGAGCAGAGATTCACTCTCTGCGAGCGAT
>CALVBL010000018.1 GCA_944325775.1 uncultured Helicobacter sp. | reverse complement strand
CTACTCACCCAATCAGGCACCTTTAGCGAGCGAGAGCAAATCGATGAGCGCGTAATGGATTCTAACGACTTAGAGCGCGAGCGCGGTATCACGATCCTTTCCAAAAACACCGCTATCAACTACAAAGGCACGAAAATCAATATCATAGACACGCCCGGACACGCGGATTTTGGCGGAGAAGTCGAGCGTGTGCTAAAAATGGTCGATGGCGTGCTACTGCTCGTGGATGCGCAAGAGGGCGTGATGCCCCAGACGAAATTTGTCGTCAAAAAGGCTTTGAGCTTTGGGATCCGCCCCATAGTCGTGGTAAATAAGATAGACAAGCCCGCTGCCGAGCCCGATAGGGTGGTTGATGAGGTGTTTGATCTCTTTGTGGCGATGGAGGCGAGTGATTATCAGCTCGATTTTCCGGTAATCTACGCCGCGGCACGCGATGGCTATGCGATAAAAAATTTAGAAGATGAGAAAAAAAATCTCGAGCCGCTCTTTGAGGCGATACTAGAATATGTCCCAGCACCCAGTGGTAGTAGTGAATCTCCTCTGCAAATGCAGATTTTCACACTAGATTATGATAACTATGTGGGCAAAATCGGCATCGCGCGTGTGTTTAATGGCAAGGTAAAAAAGGGTGAAAACGTAATGCTTGCTAAGAGTGATGGCGAGAAAGAAAATGGCAGGATCACTAAGCTCATTGGATTTTTGGGGCTTGCGCGCACCGAGATAGAATCCGCACAAGCTGGGGATATTGTCGCAATAGCGGGCTTTAACACTATTGATGTGGGAGATTCTATCGTCGATCCTGCTAATCCTATGCCTCTAGATCCTATGCACCTAGAGGAACCCACGATGAGCGTGTATTTCGCAGTCAATGATAGCCCGCTTGCAGGACTAGAGGGCAAACATGTAACGGCTAATAAGCTTAAAGACAGGCTACTTAAAGAAATGCAGACAAATATCGCGATGAAATGCGAGGAAATGGGTGAGGGAAAATTCCGCGTGTCAGGGCGTGGGGAGCTACAAATCACGATTTTAGCTGAGAATCTACGGCGTGAGGGCTTTGAGTTTAGTATCTCTCGCCCTGAAGTGATTATCAAAGAAGAAAATGGGCTAAAGCTAGAGCCTTTTGAACATCTAGTGATTGATACGCCACAGGATTTTAGCGGAGCGATTATCGAGCGATTAGGCAAACGCAAAGCCGAGATGAAAGCGATGAATCCAATGGGCGATGGTTATACACGGCTAGAGTTTGAGATACCCGCGCGTGGGCTTATCGGATACAGAAGTGAGTTTTTGACGGATACCAAGGGCGAGGGTGTGATGAATCACTCATTTTTAGAGTTTCGCGCCTTTAGCGGCAGTGTGGAGTCTCGCAAAAACGGCGCACTTGTCTCCATGGAAAATGGCGAGGCGACAGGATTCTCACTTTTTAATATCCAAGAGCGTGGTGTGCTTTTTATCACGCCACAAACTAAAGTCTATGTGGGTATGATTATTGGTGAGCATAGTAGAGATAATGACCTTGATGTCAATCCAATTAAAGCCAAGCATTTGACCAATATGCGTGCAAGTGGGAGCGATGATGCAATCAAGCTCGTGCCACCAAGGGATTTGACCCTAGAGAGAGCACTAGAGTGGATAGAGGACGATGAGATACTAGAGGTTACCCCGCTAAATATCAGAATCCGCAAGAAATATCTCGATCCCACCGAGCGTAGGCGTATGGCACGCAAATAAAGTGCAATCACAGAATCTAGATTCATAAAGGAGGCAATATGGATACACAAAAAAATAAATTTTTAGAGGGTGTGGCTATGCGCCACGCGTGCAAGGAATTTGATGAAAGCAAAAAAATTCCAGCAGAGCAGTTTGAGGAGATTTTACAGGTAGGCTATGCTGCGCCAAGCTCATTTGGTATGGAGCCTACGCGTCTTGTAGTAGTGAGGGACCCAAAGGCGCGAGAGGAGATTCGCGCACTATGCTGGGATCAGCGACAGATCACAACTGCTTCAGAACTTGTGCTGTTTAAAACACTCAAGACTGATTTGCTTGCACACACAAATTATGTGCAAAATGCTTTCGCACGCAAACAAAAAACTCCCGAACAAGTAGAAGCGTATAAAAAACGTTATAGTGGCTACCTCGCTGCACGCGGTTATGATGACTATACGATAGGCTACTGGGCGGCGTTGCAGAGCTATATCATCGCGACTTCTATGATGGATTATGCTTCGTATTTGGGGATTGATACTTGTATGATTGAAGGCTTTGAGAAGCAAGAGCTCGAGTCGTATTTTGGGCTTGATAAAGAGAGAGAGCAAATCACGCTCTTATTAGCCTTTGGCTATCGTATCAAGCCCCAAAGCAAGCGATATAGGATTGATTTTAGTGAGTTTGTGCAGTATAAGTAAGGAGTGTGTATGCTAGATGTAATCACGGTTGTAAAGCGCAGTGGGCGGATAGAAACGCTTGATATCTCAAAGATTCAAAAATACACGGCTAGTGCGGTCGAAGGGCTAGAAGGCGTCAATCAAAGCGAACTAGAAGTCGATGCGAAGATTCACTTCAAAGACAAAATCACCACGGAGCAGATTCAAAAGACGCTTATCCAAACCGCAGTCGATAAAATCGATATCGACGCGCCAAATTGGACTTTTGTCGCAGCACGCTTGTTTTTATACGATCTCTATCACAAAGTCTCTGGCTACACAGGCTACAAAAAGCTCAAGGACTACTTTGAGCTAGGCGAGAGCGAGGGGAAAATTCTCAAAGGACTAAAAGAAAAATTTGATTTGGAATTGCTAGATTCTAAAATCGATCCAAATCGCGATTTGCAGTTTAATTACCTAGGGATAAAAACCCTTTATGATCGCTATTTGCTCAAAGACAAAAACAACCAACCCATAGAGCTGCCCCAACATATGTTTATGGCGATTGCGATGTTTTTGGCACAAAATGAGCAAAATCCAAACGAGTGGGCGATTAGATTCTACGATATGATCTCTAAGTTTGAAGTCATCTGCGCCACACCCACACTGGCTAATGCGCGCACCACGCGCCATCAGCTAAGCTCGTGCTATGTGGGTAGCACGCCTGATAATATCGAGGGGATTTTTGACGCGTATAAAGAGATGGCACTACTTAGCAAATACGGCGGTGGTATCGGCTGGGATCTAAGCCGCGTGCGAGGATTAGGGAGCTTTATTGATGGGCATAAAAATGCTGCGGGCGGTGTCGTGCCATTCCTCAAAATCGCCAATGATGTGGCGATTGCTGTCGATCAGCTAGGCACACGAAAAGGTGCAATCGCCACTTACCTAGAAGTATGGCATACCGATGTAGGGGATTTCATCGATCTGCGCAAAAACTCTGGTGAAGAGAGACGGCGCACACACGATCTTTTCCCGGCATTGTGGATTTGTGATCTCTTTATGAAGCGCGTGGAGGCAAATGAGTACTGGACACTCTTTGATCCCTACCAGTGCCGTGATCTCACCGAGCTCTATGGCGAGGCGTTTGAAAAACGCTATGAAGAATACGAAAAAGACCCAAATATCCTTAAAGAGCACATCAGTGCTAAGGAACTTTGGAAAAAGATTCTGACGAATTACTTTGAATCTGGCTTGCCATTTTTGTGCTTCAAAGACAACGCCAATCGGTGCAATCCAAATCCACATGTGGGGATTATCCGTAGCTCAAACCTCTGTACCGAGATTTTTCAAAATACCAGTCCTAATCACTATATCGTGGAGGTGGAGTTTGAAGATGGTAGTTTCGCGGAATTTGAGGAGCACGATGAAGTGGTTACCGATAATGGCGTGCGCAAGAAGGCTAATAAAATTACCAGCATAGATTCACTCAAGGGCAAAAAGGTCTTTATCACCTCACGCAAGGCTCAAGACGGACAAACCGCAGTGTGCAATCTCGCTAGTGTGAATCTAAGCAAAATCAACACCAAAGAGGACATACAGCGCGTGCTGCCCATAGCGATACGCATGCTTGATAATGTCATTGATCTGAATTTCTATCCAAATCGCAAGGTCAAGGTCACCAATATGCTCAATCGTGCTATCGGACTTGGCGTGATGGGTGAAGCGGAAATGCTTGCTACACAGGGTATTGAATGGGGATCTGATGCACATTTGGCAAAGATTGATGAGATTATGGAACTCATCAGCTACAACGCCATTAGCGCAAGCAGCGACCTTGCACAAGAGAAGGGTGTATATCCGCAGTTTGAGGGCTCAAACTGGAGCAAGGGAATTTTCCCCATTGATTTGGCTAACAAAGAAGCTCTAAAGCTTGTAGATCGCGATTTGTTCAACCAAACTTGCGATTGGGGTGCGCTCAAAACCAAAGTCACCGCGCAAGGTATGCGCAATGGCTATCTGATGGCGATCGCGCCCACGAGCTCTATCTCTATCCTTGTGGGAACTACCCAGACCATCGAGCCAGTGTATAAGCGCAAATGGTTTGAAGAAAACCTAAGCGGGCTTATCCCCGTCGTCGTGCCAAATCTTAGTCTTGAAACATGGAATTACTACACTTCAGCCTATGATATCGATCAAACCAAAATCATCAAGGCTGCTGCAGTGCGCCAAAAATGGATCGATCAGGGACAAAGCACAAATATCTTTATTCGCCTAGAAATCGCGGGCGGCAAGCTACTCAATGACATCTATATGCTTGCATGGAAACTAGGACTCAAATCCACCTACTACCTCCGCTCCCAAAGTCCGGATGTAGAAGAAAAAATGGATCGCAGCATTGAATGCTACAACTGCCAATAATACCCCTCTAATCCTCGCACAAACCGATACGACGATCGGCTTTTTGTGCGAGTGCCAAGATCCCATAGATCATGCCAAACATCGCCATCGCCACACACTTAGAGAATCTAGAGACTTTGAATCTTTACGCACACTCACGCGTATTCCCAAAGCACACAGGCGATTAGTGCGTAGGGCTAGGCGTGTGAGCTTCATCTATCCTAATGGCTGTGGTGTGCGTGTGGTGGCTGGAGATGAACCTCATCAGAATCTCCTAGGCTATTATCCATTGCTCTTTTCCTCATCGGCAAACCGCCACACCAAGCACTTTGATCCACATTATGCGCTAGAAGTGTGCGATGTGTATGTGCTAGATTCTAGAATCTGGTGCGATCGTAAGCCCTCATCTATCATCAAACTTGGCAAGACCAAAAAACAAAAAATCCGCTAATCATACAAGGAGTAGCTATGAGGCTTGATAAATTTCTCAACACGACCAATATACTCAAACGACGCTCTATTGCGCAAGATATGTGTGATAGCGGTGTAGTCGCGCTCAATGGCAAGCCCGCCAAAAGCTCCAAGGAAGTCAAAAAAGGCGACATCATCACACTCACCTATCTAGAATACACCAAAACCTATGAGGTGCTTGAGATCCCCACGAGCAAAAGCGTGCCAAAGAACCAAAGCACATTGTATGTCAGAGAAATCTAAGTCATATCTGCTACAATTACTCCCTACTCAAAAAGACATGCGCATCGTCTTTTCCAAATGCCAATCGATCCCAAACCTACCTCCTTAACACTTCCCACGCAGCAACATAACATTTTACGCACACTTTCCACACTATGAATTTATGTCATCTCCAGATCATGGACGATACACCACAAACAACAGCATACATTTGATTAAAGAGAGTGGCATACGCTTTAGTAAGGAATTTGTAGAATAGATTCGCTGATTGAAGTTTCTGTAGAGAATCTAACTTGGAAATAGATTCCGTCATTATTGGCAAAACAGAATCTATGAAAGCAAATCCATTCTCACAAGCCATTCTCAAAATCTTGTGGTAGGCTCTTAGGAGAGATTGTATCATTGAGTGGGCTAAACTCCTTGCGCATATACGCTTCACACGCTAGTCGTCCGATCATCGCAGCATTATCTGAACAAAACTCTAAGGGCGCAAGCATAAGGGTTTTACCAAATTCTTGACATAGAGATTCTATCCTGGTGCGCAGGAGCGTGTTCGCGCTTGCTCCACCGACTACCCCAAAATGCGTGAATTGCACACTATGTTGCTGGAAGTAGATTCTGAGTTTGTGGAGGATATGCGTGCAGGCAGCTTCTTGGAAGCTCGCACAAATTCGATGCTTTGTCTCTTCGCGTAGTGTGGGTTGTGCTTCTTGGTGCGTGTTATCATGTGCTTGCATTTTAGCGATCTCTAGTCGCACTGCGTTTTTGAGCCCAGAAAAACTATATGCCAGTCGCTTATCATGCAGTAGCGGTATAGGCATAGGTAGCAGCGCACCACTATATCCAGTCGCATAAGATTCTACGATGGGTCCTCCCGGATAGCCTAATCCCAGCATTTTTGCCACCTTGTCAAAACTCTCGCCAAAGCTATCATCAAGGCTTTGTGCCACAAGCGTGATATGCTCATAATCACGCATATGCAAAATCTGCGTGTGTCCGCCTGAGACAAGCAGCACGCCAAGTCCCTCACCGATGTGCGCGTGTGGTGTATCGATAAAAAGTGAGTAGATATGCCCTTTGAGATGATTGAGGCAAAGCAGTGGGAGATCAAGGCTTAGTGCGAGAGCGTTTGCCATACACATACCCTCACTAAGTGTTACACTTAGTCCGGGGCGATTAGTGACTGCTATGGCTTTGAGTGGGGCGAAGGGCGCGTTTGGACTTAGTGTGCGTAAAAAGTCTATGAGCCTACTAAGAAGTAGGGGGAGATTCTCCGCATGCAGACGCGAGGCGATCTCTGGTACCACACCGCCAAAATGGCTGTGATGCGAATCTTGAGAAAGCTTGGTGTGAAAGAGCAGCTTGCAATCCGCAATCCTCGTGAGGGCTAGCGAGCTATCATCACAGCTAGATTCTATACTCAAGATCATTGCTATATCCTTATTACGAAAATACCACATAAAGTGCGCGATTATAGCATTTGTTTGGGTTTTAAAAAATAAAAGACTATAATGAGTTATTACATTTAAGGAGATAGATATGTTACGCGCAGAGTGGGAGAAGCAAAGGGCTGTGCTTGTGGGGTTTCCACACAAAAAGAGTGATTGGAAGCCCATACTCAAAGAGGCACAAAAATGTATGATTGGGTTTATTAGGCAAATAGCGGAGTTTGAATCTGTGTGGGTATGCGTGGATTCGCGCGATAAGGACGCAAAAAAGATTCTGCTAAAAGCCTGTAAGAAAGAAATCAAAAATGGAATTTTAAAAATCTTTGATGTGCGGAGCAATGATATTTGGGCGCGGGATTTTGGTCCTATCACGATACGCGATAAACGTCAGAATCTCTTGCTTGATTTTGGTTTTAATGGCTGGGGATTGAAGTTTAGCGCGAACTATGATAATACAATCAATAGCACACTGCACGCAATGGGTGTGTTTGAAAATCTCCATACACAAGCTCTCATACTCGAGGGTGGAAGTATCGATAGTAATGGTGCTGGTATCGCGCTCACCACGACCACCTGTCTGCTAGAGAAAAACCGCAATCCCCACCTAAATCAACAAGAGATAGAATCTACGCTTTTGCACACGCTTGGATTAGAGAAGATTCTATGGGTGGAGAGCGGGTTTTTGCGCGGTGATGATACCGATAGCCACATCGATATGCTTGCGCGCTTTATCGATGAGCACACAATCGTCTATGTCAAATGCGAGGATACAAAAGATGAGCATTATGAGGCATTGCGCGCTATGGAGCGTGAGCTACAGGATTTTAGGGACATTGAGGGCAAGGCATTTAGGCTCATTCCCCTACCCCTCCCTAAGCCCATATACCACAAAAAGGAGCGTTTGCCAGCAAGCTATGCGAACTTTTTGTTTGTCAATGGCGGACTGATCGTACCCACCTATGGCGACAAAAAAAATGACAAAAAAGCCATGAAAACATTGCAAGAAGCATTGCCAAATCGGCGTGTGGTAGGCATAGAAGCGACAACCCTCATCAAATGGCATGGTAGCCTGCATTGCGCAAGTATGCAGGTGTATTGAGAGTATTATTATGGGCTTTTTGTGCATTAAGCCAAATTGTTTTGGCTTGAGTAACATTTGGTGTGCCAAATGCGTTTTGGTAGTTATGATGTGCTAGATTCATTTCTCTCTCTAATTTAGAGTTTTTTGATAGATATTGCACACTACGCTACTTGTTGTATTTTTCTTTGATATTGGCTATAATGCACAAGGACGCAAATTTCACAGAGCGCAAGGAGAAAACATGACTTTGATTATAGAGAATGTTAAAGATGAGTTTTTGCCAGCGTTTAGAGGACTAGCTAAAGGCGTGCAGGCTAAGATAAGGACCAAAAAGACAAAGGCAGAGATAGCGGCAGAATGGAGGAAAGAAAGTGAGGAAATGGAAAGACTATACAAAGAGGGGAATCTCAAAACCTTTTCTTCTATGAAAGAATACAGGGAATATAGAGGGATAAAATGATATATGCCTTTAGCTCTAGCAAAAAGTTTGATAAGGCGTATGATAAACTAAATCCTAAAGATAGAAATCTTGTAGATATTGTGATTGAGAGGCTTTGCAACAATGAAATCTTAGAACCCAAATACAAAGACCATAAACTCAAAGGAGAATTTGAAGGCTTTAGAGAATGCCATATCAAACCAGACTTATTGTTAATCTATGAAAAAATAGAAAAGCTTTAATACTCAAAGCCATCGCCCTAGGCTCGCATAGTGCATTATTTTAAGGCTCACAAAGACACAATCCAGTCCATTCGCCCAAACTGCCACTCTCTTTGCTGGTTTAAGCATATTGTATTTTTCCTTGATATTGGCTACAATGCAAGAAAGGATAAGAAACAAGGAGAAAACATGACTTTGATTATAGAGAATGTTAAAGCAGAGCATTTACCTGCGCTTGAGAATTTTACTAAAAGCATACAAGCAACACTCAAAACAACAAAAGAGTATAACGCTCCTGATGAGTATTCTAAGGATTTCCTCAAAAGTCTTGATGAGTGCGAAAGAGAATTTGAAGAACAAAGAAAAAATGGCACATTAAAACTTTACAATAGTGTTGAGGAAGCGTTTAAGGCAGAAGGCATAATATAACCAATGTATCAATTATACTTGAGCAAAAGATTTGTCAAAGATGCTAAAAAGCTAAAGTCTCAAGATTTAGAACAAGTTATGAGTGTTTTACAAAGACTCTGTAACGAAGAAAAATTAGAAGCAAAATATAAAGATCATGCGCTAAGTGGCAAATACTCTAAATGCAGAGATTGCCATATCAAACCAGACTTACTACTCATCTATGAAAAAAGAAAAGATTTGCTAATACTCAAAGCTTTAAGGATAGGCTCACATAGCGAACTATTCTAAAGCTCATAAACAATCCATTGTGCTTGCGCTGCCCAAATTCCACCTTCTCTTTACCAGCCAAAACATTATCTAAGCACAAAAACACCACCCCACTTGCAACTCTCCAAAGCTTTAGCTATAATGCCTACAAAATTGATTGAAAGGAGTTACTAATGGGATTTGGCGATTTTGCAATGGGATATTTGCTAGGACAGAGTTTTGCAGGACCAGTGGATACAAATATACCTATAGACTATAAATACTGGAGTAAAGAAGCTAAAGCACAGCACCAAAAGAATTGTGATGAAGCCTACTGGAGTGCGTGGGATTTTGCGTATAAACAGAAAACTATAGAAGACCTACGATTGCACCCAGAGAATGGTATTCCAAGGTTTAAAGATAAACCTATATTTGGTGGTATGTCTACTGATAGAATAGCTGAACTTATTGAATGTGGAGAAATACAACTTATTCATTTTCATACAAGCAAACTTGTTGCATTTTTATGGGTAGATGAGAGTAGAGACGAGGCTCAATGGGCTACATATCAAAGTTACCTTCAAAGAGTAAAGGAACAAAAGAGCAAAGAATCATTCAGAGTTGTTTCCTGATTATTTTATTCCCAAGCTCTGTTTGCAACTCTGCTTTCTACCCCTCCCCCAGCGGTGCCACCCATATTCCTATCAACAATGTCCCTTGCTTGAGGTGAGAGGGCATTGTAGTTTCTTTGCATACTTTTTTGTGTGTTTATGGCATTATTATAGGCTCTTTGTGCATTAAGCCAAGTTGTTTTGGCTTGAGTAACATTTGATGTGCCAAGTGCGTTTTGGTAGTTATGGTGTGCTAGATTCATTTCTCTCTTCAATGTTTCTACATTAGCAGAAAATCCTCCAAATTTATCCATATACGCATTGGCACTATTTAGAGCAGTGGTAGCATTTTTAGAAGTTGCCACCCTAGCACTTCCTATACCCATAGCATAACTACTCTCTGCAGATATAGCTCCAACATTGCTAAGTGTTCTAGCCATAGCTCCACCAGGTAGGATTGTGGCTGCAGCTCCTGCTATCTGTCCTGCTGCTGCCGCACCAGAGCTCATCGCCCCAAAGGTAGATGTGCTCATACCCATACTCGTGAATGCAGAGGCAAGGGCACTACCACCACTAAAATATCACAGAATTGCTATAATGACATTTTTCTTGTTTTAAAGAAAACTGGAGGAAAGGCTAGTGCGTGCACAGATAATATTCCTGCCAAATTTAAAATGGAAAGATTTTCCGATGATTCTGATTTGCCAGAAGGATTTATAGGTGCAGATATTAAGCCTGTTAAATTCTTTACGGAGTTGAGTGATGTGATTTTGGACACAAGTGCTGTAAATATGGACAAAACAGATTATGATCATATTTTAGATGAAAAGCACCTAAAAGAGCGTTTCCCTATCGAAATTCAAAATTTGTATCAAGGCAGAACCCACGATCTTCGCAGAAGACTGAAAGAGGAGATAGAATTGTCCCTAAAAAGAACTAGAAGGGACTATAAGTTTGCAATTCCTCAGATTTATTTTGGCGAAATTGGGTTTTTGCTTCCAATTTATTTTGATGAACAAGCGGATAAAACCACACCAGGAATCGTGTTGGTTATGACAAAACACCAAAAGATAGGTAGTGGAACAGGAGTATTACTATGTCATAAGAACATGTCTAACACCGCAAATGGCGTATGGAAATGCAAGGATTGTTGCAAAGCCATAAAATAGTTGGCTTAAGCCTAAGTTATAGGAAATGCGAGTTTGCAAGCCTTGTTATTTTTTAATCTCTTGATTATTTAGTTTAATTGAGAATGTTCCTTTGTGTGAATTGTTCCAACCATTATATCAAAATCTTTATCAATCTCTCATGCACTATTGTTTTCTTGTCGCATATAGCATTCTTTGATTACAGAAATTATGTGCCGCCTAGTATCCTCGTTTGTTTGCACGCAAAGATCTTTGTTGTTTTTAGTGATGGTCACTTCCTCTGTTGTGAGAACTATCAGTGGCACATTTATATAATCACAAATCACCTGTTTTGTTTTATCATTATCTTCTATGCGTTTTTTATCGCCGATAAAATGTCCTCCACCATGATATTCGATTACTACCAGTGGCGCGTGAAATTTGGTTATTAGAAAATCAACATACAATCCATATCCAATACGATAATCCTCACTACCTTCTTTATAATTTACAAAGGAATTGAGCGAAACCTGTGGATTCAAGCTAAGCCCACCTTGCGAGTTAAGTCTTAATTCTTGTTTGATTTCTCCAAGTATTGCTAAAAAATATTTAAATAATGCCCTTTCCTCTCTATTGAGAATCTTCTTGCTTGAATATCCACTAATGTTTCTTGCTCTTGTAAGACGATCTAGTATTGTATCTTGTTGTTCAAGGGGGAGTTGTTGTGTATTATTGGCTTGTAAGAGAGTGATGCTTGTTGTGGGGGTATGTGAAATTTGTGGTAGTGGCGTTAGTATATTGGGATTATGCACAAGTTGATTATTTGTATTGCTAACATTAGGCACTGGAAACTGCGCATTATTTGGCATATCGTTTTGTTTAGGACTTTGCTCCTTGTTGTGTTTATTTGTTTTTTTAATGAGCATAAAAATATACAGAACAATGAAGCATATTACCAATCCAAGCCACGCTTTATCCGAAGCATCCGAGGCATTAATCGTTTGTATCGATGTGTCAACCACTGCCTGAATGTTTTGACTTACCACTTCTGCTGTTGTCTTTAACTGCTCCTCCAAATATTTCATGTCTATTTGCACCGTATATGTCCTTTCTTTAATATTTTCTTAGAGTATAACACAACATTCATATTAAGAGGATGAGACAAATGCGGATTGCATTTTCTCTAAAGTTTGATTATAATGCCTCACAAAATTGATTGAAGGGAGTATACTATGAGTAACGATGTAGCAAACGCAGCATTATGGGCAGCGGTATTTACACCAAGTGCAGATGAGATAGCAAGAGAAATCGTGCAGCAAGAATACGAAATGCGAAAAATGGAGGAGGAAGCGTATTGGAGTGCGTGGGATATGGAAGTGAAGAGAGGGGTTTAGATTCTCTCCAAAAACATACCCTGAAATTACGCAAGATATGTGGGCAGACTTAATAGAGAATGGAGAAGTTAAAATTGTAGCTCCAATTAAAGGAGCAACAGGATTTGGTTATATTTGGACTGATGAAACGAGAGAATAAGCTCAACATCCAAAAAATCAAGAAATACTACAAAAAGTTAAAGCATTAGTCAAAGAAGGAACATATAGAATTGTAGCCTAATGATTTAGGTTACCACTCATTTCATTCACACTCTTAGTCACCCCTCCCCCAGCGGTGCCACTACCCATAGCATTTTCTTGCCTTAGGGCTTGGTTAGTAATCATTTGGTTATGCTTACCAATTCCCATAGCATACGGGCTATTGGGACTTATCATTCCTGTGTTAGTAAGAACTTTAGACATTCCTCCAGCAGGACTATAAAAGGCTACATTAGATACAGTATTTTGGACAAACCTATTAGCAGAATCTGCCATACCAACAACCCTCATACTACCATGTTAGCCCAACTGCAAAAGTAATGGGCAAACCACTGATGTATTCTACTCTCCTATCCTTGTGTGTATGGTCTGAAAAATAAAAACTATAACCCAACTTAACATCAATAAACTCAAAAGTGCTACCGATAAAAACACTAGCATCATCAATGAGCCCGCCTTTGTTATAGGTCAAGCTCACATACAACTTAGCCTTATTGCCAAGATAATAGGCAAACCGCACATCAAATGGCACGACATAGGAGCTAAAAGAGTATTTTGTTTCGCTTCTTAAATAATTGTAATCAAAGCTCCCCCACCCAACAAAATTCAGGACATCAGAAAAATTGCCTGTTTGTATGGCATTTTGAATATTTGCGATAAGCTGAGGATCGGTAACCATATCTTTTAGTTTCTCTAAGTCCTCTTGCGCGATAGTCGGCTGACGATAATTAGGCAAAAAAGTAAGTCCTTGTGCTCCTATCCCTGTATAGAAATCCACACCAAAACAATAAGTCGGACGATAAGCTACACCTACTTTTAAAAATACATTTGTGTATCGGCTGGAGTGGTGTTTAATACTATCACTGCGAAATCTTTGGAATCCAGAAGCAAGCTCTAGATTCAGTTTCCAATCTAGCTTTTTATACTCTGGTTGCTTTTTCGTATCGCTCTGCTCTTGAGCAAAGCCAATATGTAGCACAAAAAAACACACTATGAAGATATAGCGAATCTTACTCATACTTTGTCCTTTTCTAAGCATTGAGGTAG
This sequence comes from uncultured Helicobacter sp., assembly GCA_944325775.1. Taxonomy (GTDB): domain Bacteria; phylum Campylobacterota; class Campylobacteria; order Campylobacterales; family Helicobacteraceae; genus Helicobacter_F. The sequence continues at coordinate 17,989 of CALVBL010000018.1, read as the reverse complement.
ATATTTGCTAGTAAGCGCATATAGAATTGAAACAACAACTCGGAGCTAAACTTGACTTCCTGTTCTTTGATAACAGAATTGCCACCAAGAATAAAGCTTATTGAGTTCTCTTTTTTGTTGAATACTATATTTTGGATATGGTGCTTCCTGATAAGCAGTATCATATTTGGGTCCTCAATCCTTAATCCACCCTCACCGATAAAAAGTTGAGAATCGTCAAAAATGATTGATGATAAACCGATGGGTGGATGTTTAACAACCTCATCGCTTTTGTATTCTCCTTGTTGTGAAATATAGAGTAGCATTATAAATTATTTGGGCTTTCTTTGCAAAAAGCACATTGCTTTTATTCCACATTTTTCACATTTTCAGCCTTTTTATCTTTCTTAAAAGTAAAGTAGTCTATGTTTGTTTTGATGATTCCCATAATGGTAAAAACACATATTGTGCATACCAAAAGACTAAAGCAGACAAGTATTGACAATACACAAATTTGAATTATTAATTCCATTCACTCTCCTCTTTGAGACTGATTAAATGCTTCTATATTTTTTGCTACAAAATCATCAATTTGCATTCATTGCTTCCTTAATATTTTTTGCGATAGCTTCTACTACACCTACACTAACACTATTGCCTATTTGCTTATAAAGTGTTGCGTTTGATAAGGATTGGGGCAAGACAAAGCTATCATCAAAACCTTGAAACCTCGCACATTCTCTAGGTGTCAGTTTTCGTATATCTTTACAATCAAGCACTAAAGGACATTATGTCCTCCTGTCCCCATATTTGCTGTCAAGGTAGGGCATAGATTGCTTTTGTTTTCTCTGACATAATGCCTACGCCACTGATAGAGTGTGTTTTTGTTTTGCATAGTTTTTTTTAACTCTGCATAATATTTGGTTTTGTTGTAGTAAAACCCCTCATTTGCTTGTTTGTCGATTATATCTTGTATGGTTTTGTGAGTTTCTTGGGGCTTGGGAAGCTAAAGTCTTCATACATTTTTTGTCTAAAAAACCTACTATATACACTCTTTCTCTATTTTGTGGAATATTGGCATATTCACAAGTATTTAGCACTTTAAAATGTATCAAATATCCTAACTTATGCAACTCTTGCTGTATGATAACAAAGGTCTTGCCCTTATCGTGTCTTACAAGATTTTTAACATTTTCTAAAAACACCACCTTTGGTCTAAAGTGTGCCAGATAACGCAAAATCCCAAAAAACACATTGCCTCTTTCATCACTAAAGCCTTTTTGATACCATAACATAACAACAAACACAAGAAGAATAAAGGCTACAATCTTCAGAAGTTCTCTAACATGATAAATTATAGCACAAAAAAATCAAATAAAAAAAATTTTTTTATTTTATAATTTTTTACACTTGGTTTGTCAAGTAGGAACGATATTCTATGAGTATGATTTGAGTAAAAAGTATCACTGTGATACTTTTTACTCAATAAAAGTGCCTTAAAACTCGTTGTGTAGGCTATTATAGAAGTTGAAAAAAATGAAAAATGGTCTTTTTTGGGGTTAGGATTTTTTAGTTTATATGTATTCTTATTTACTCTCCCATGCCATTATGACCTCATAAATTTTTTTCGTTATCAATTTTATTGATAATCACGGTCTTTAGTTTTTATTAAAGCACCCTATAGCCTTGAGCTATAAAACAGCCATTACTACAATATGTCATAGTTTTAACTTTGATGTATATTGGGCGTGGAAAACCACATCGTAGTATGTTAGTCATTATGGTGTATATCATAATGCAAGGGAAGTGAGTTCTCTCTCACTATTACAATTCCCATAGGGGTTTTGTTTTTTCTAATGCAAATCCCCATTGGGGATAGTATTGTCTTTTTTTTGCTTAGAATATTCTATATCTACACTCTACTCTACTTTACTTTACTCCAATACAAGCTTTAGTGTTTTTCTGTGTATATCCTTTTGGATGTATGTAGGATAGCTATGTCTGTGTTGTTGTATTAGGATAGTAAGTTAGTGTTATGTAGAAAACAGAACTTCTATTGGAGTTGTAAGACTCTAAAGGTATCCGCTAAGGTTGGGATAAAAATATCTTTTTGTCCCAACAGGGATAAGAAGTGTTTTAATCCTCATAAATTTCCACATAAGTGCGACTTGTTCGCTTATAAGTGCGTAAAGCACGAAATAGTGGGATTAAGAAACTAATCTAACTATAAATCCAAAAGCTCAAATGATAGAGTAACACCTTGAAAGAACTTCCCTGATGCTCCACTATGTGTTGGATTGTGTTATCAATCTAACGCATAAAGCGTGGTAAAGTCAGCTAAGAGCTACCGAAATAAGCTGGTATGTTTCACCATAAGGCAAAGCATTAGAAATAATGTTCTAGCAGAAATATCTCAACTTCATCGAAATGCGAACCAGAGGTAGTCGAGTAGTGATAGGTTGGGAGACTATAAAACATCTATGGTAAGAATGTTAATAATCACTGACAAAGTAACGAATGTAAGGGTCTACAAGCGCAATAGACAGAAATGTCTATACTAACAGAATGCAGGGTGTGTGAGGTTTAGTAAGAATTGAAACTATAAAAAACCTTAATATGTTACAGGCATATTCAAGCACAAATGTATAAGACGATGGCAAGCCTAGTGCGATGAAAGTCGCTCGCTGGGTTTAGAGTGGGAGAAAACTTAGAGATAATACAAAGGTTACCTATCACTAAAGCTATCTATATTTTCAAATTTAGATATGACAGATTGTGTTTGTGCTTTGGTTAAGTTTTATGGTGTTTTTGTGGCTTGTAGATTTTTTAGCCTTTCTTGTGTTATCTCTTGCAGCTCTTGCGGGATTTGGGTGTTGTCATTGTGAGAATGTATAGCCTCTAGCTCTGTATCATTGCGAGCCGTAGTCAAAGCAATCTCATTTTCTGTATTTTCCTTTTGTATTGCTTCATCTGTGTTGGCAATGACATTATCAGATTGCTTTACTTCACTTTGGCTTGTTTTTAATGCTAGGTTTTCTATGATGTCATCTTGAGCTTGATTTACCTTATGTATGATGTTGCATCTTTGTAGAGTTCTTTATTTTGGGCAAAGATTTGATCAATACCTGCTTTGATGTCCTCTTTTAAAATCCCCCTACGCTTTGGCAAAAAATCTATAATATCCCTGCATATATCATCAAAACACGCCAGCAAACCCGTGGCATGGGTAATATTGTATCCTTTCTTTTCTTTCTCTCGTATCGTCTTAATAGAATGATGTGCAAGGTATTGTATAAATACCCAAAATCAAAGCTAGACATCAAAATCTCTCTTTGATTGCGCGATTTCCAAACCTTTGGTAAATTCTGAATCTGTTTGAGATTCTATGCTTACTTGCCTGTGATATTATCCTATGCAAAACACCTTTGAATCTCACCCTTGTCGTGGCGTAAAAATGCGTGGGTAGTATGCTCAAAAGATGTTACCAAATTTCGTTTTTTTTTTTTTGTCTGTGTGCTGTGGGATTCTAATTGATTTTTGCAAAGTTCTTGGCTATATTTGCGACAAAAAGCACAAGGAGCACAAATATGAGCATAAGCAAGAAAATCATTTCCTCGATTTTTATCTTTATCGTGGTGGGGTTTGGGATCTTTATCACGCTAAACTACAACACTTCCAAAAAAGACATTTTACAAAGCATCACCACCGGCAAACAAGAATCTATCCGCAATGCCGAAAACTTCATCAGAGAGTTTTTTAGCCCAAGGATCAAAGGCGTGGAGATATTTGCCAAAGAAGTGGAAAAAAGCGGGAATCTCTCAATCGAAAATGTCCGCGCTATGCTACAAACGGCATTCACCTACACACAAATAGATGCGTTATTCATAGGCTATGAGGAGGACGGACTGCTCATCAAGACTGATGATCTCTCGGGCAACACCCCATGGATCCTCTCACCCACTCAAGGCAACTTCGACTCGCGCACACGGGCTTGGTTTAAGGAAGCCAAAGCAAGTGGCAAGTCTGGACTCTCCACACCCTACAACGATGTGACCACCAACAAACTCATCGTAACCGCCTACGCACCCGTAAAGATAAATGGCAAGCTTGTAGCAGTGATAGGAGGCAATATATTTCTAGATCAACTCCAAGAAGAAATGAGCGCACTTAGGACGACGCCTAGCACGACATTTTTCCTCACAGATAAGGACAATCATATCATCTCACACTCCAATCCCAAACTGATAATGTCCGATGAACCAGAGCTCAAAGGTATCATTGAGCGATACTCAAATCTTGCAGAAAAGAGCAAAGGGCAGCCCACCGAGCTTATGCGCTATGTCCTACAGGGTGATGAGCGCGTGGGCGTGTGTATGCGTAGCAACGAGGGGGATTGGCTGATATGCACAGCAAATTCCGTCGATGACTATAGTGAGATTTTGCGTATGCTCATTGCACATCAGGTGCTATTTTCTGCCGCATTTATGGTGGTGATTATGGCGATTTTGGGATTTATCGTGCGCTTTTATCTCAAACCCCTCGCCCCTATCCAAAAGGGCCTCTCTTGCTTTTTTGCGTTTCTCAATCACAAAAGTGATCGCTGCGAACCCATCATCAACAAATCTAAAGATGAGTTTGGCAAAATCGCTGGAATGATCAACCAAGAAATCGAGCACATCAAAGAATCTCTTGCTAAAGACAGAGCCCTCATCAATGAAGCTGTGAGTATAGTAGAGGACGCTAAGCTCGGCAAGTTTGGTAAAGTTATCGCCCTCTCAAGCTCCAATCCACAGACAAATTACCTGCGCGATTCACTCAATGAAATGGTGGAGACCTTGCGCGACCTGCTGGGTGGAGATCTCGATGATGCTAAAAATATCTTTGCCGCCTTTGAAGCCAACGACTTCTCACACAGAATCCCAAATCCCGTAGGCATGCAAATCGGTGTGAATAACCTCGCCGAAGTGATCAGTGCGATGCTACGCGTCTCGGCAGAGCACGCTAGGGATCTTAGTGGCAAGGCGGAGGAGCTAAAAGATTCTATGCAGATGCTCGTAGAGGGTAGCCAGTCCCAAGCAAGCGCGCTGGAGCAATCAGCTGCTGCAGTCGAAGAGATCAGCTCCTCTATGCAAAGCGTGAGTGATAAAACCGCGGAGACAACCAAGCAGGCTGAAGATATCAAAAACATCGTGAGCGTGATAAAAGACATCGCCGATCAGACCAATCTCCTAGCACTCAATGCCGCGATCGAAGCAGCGCGTGCGGGTGATCATGGCAGGGGGTTTGCTGTAGTGGCAGATGAAGTGCGCAAACTCGCAGAAAAAACCACAAAAAGCCTAGGTGAGATCGAAGCAAATGTCAATGTCCTCGTGCAGTCAGCAAACGAGATGAGTGAATCTATACAGGAGCAAACCAATGGCTTGCGCCAGATCAATGAGTCTATCTCACAGCTAGAATCCCAAACACAGCAAAATGTCGGTATCGCGCACACGACAAATGATATCACGCAAAAAGTCAATATTATAGCCAACGAGATTCTCCACGATGTGGAGCAAAAGACATTTTAGCACCTCCCTACTTTGGGGATCAAAGGCTATTTAGCGCACGATGTGCTATAATGGCTCTGATACGATAGAAAGTAGCACAGAATCTAGCATGGTGTGCGATATGAGCAAGCACGCGATGATTGGGGCAGTAGCAGTATGGGATATGTCATTTTCACACTCACTATGCTTTGTATCTATATGCGTCCCTTTGGGCTTAGTGCGTGGGTGTTTAGTAGTCTTGGGGCGGTGTGTGCGTATGGCTTAGGGGTGGTAAGCCTTAGCGATATTGCGCTTGTATGGGAGATCACTAAGCCAAGCACGCTTGCACTCATTGGGCTTATCCTGCTTAGCCTCTCCTTTGAAAAGCTTGGATTTTTCACACACCTTGCTTCACTCATCACGCCCCGCACACACCCCATTAGCACTTGGAAGTTTTTTGTGTTTCTTGTGATGTTGGGAAGTGTGGTGAGTGTGGTTTTTGCTAATGATGGGGCAATTTTGGTGCTAACCCCACTTGTGCTAGCTCTTTTTGGCAAGAATCTCATAACACACAATCTCACTTCCACCCAAACCCCCACCCCTCATAATGCCCAACTTCACACTCCAAAACAAAATCTCACACAACCCCCCTTAGATTCCCCCACACACTCTCACTTATCTTCAACGCCCAAATTCTCCCTCTCTCCACTCATAGTATTTTTGCTCCTTGTGAGTTTTGTAAGCGATTTTGCTTCCAATGCCCTTGTGATTTCTAACCTCACTAATATCATCACTGCACAAATGTTTAGTATGGATTTTACTTATTTTGTATTGATGATGGCATTGCCTCAAGCCTTTGGGTTGCTTGCCTTTGTGGGTATCACATGGCTGTGTTTTAGGAAATTTCTCCCACGCACGCTACACTTTAGCCCACAATCCACAACCACCCACAATCCTAAACCCCCTTCCAAAACGACACTAGCTCTATGCTATACCCTTATTATTTTTCTTTTAATGAGCATAGCTATCGGACAAAAATTCGGTGTGCCTTTGTATGTTTTTTTGTTTTTCACAAGTGCGATAGCTCTATGCTATGGAGCAACTTTCAGCCTTATTAATATCTCTACTTTGCTCAAAGAAACGCCCATTTCGGTCATAATTTTTAGCTTTGGGCTATTTGTAGTGGTTTTTGGTGTGAAAAATGCAGGATTTATAGAATCTATGCGTGCTATTTTTGGGAGCATAGAATCCGCACCGCTGTTTGTGCAGATTTTTAGCATAGGGCTGTTTTCAAGCCTAGGTTCTAGCATAGCAAACAACCTTCCTATGGTGCTTTTGGGTAATCTCACTTTGCAATCTTTTGAGCTAGATTCACTGCACCAAACCACTCTTGCCCTTGCCCATTTGCTTGGTTGCAATATCGGCTCAAAACTCACACCCATAGGCTCGCTTGCTACCTTGCTTTGGCTTAGCAAACTTTCAATCTATGGGATAAAAATCCCTATTTTACACTATATAGGACTTGCTTGTATCCTAAGCCTTAGCGTGCTGTGTGCTGCACTTTTTGGGCTATGGGTGAGTGCAAAGATTCTTACTTAAAAATTTAAAATAATACAAACCAAAATTACATTCTATTATTTTTTTAATTAATCCTTGCAAATATCTCTAGCTTCATTAAATCCTTTGTTTCCACACATTAATAATAATTTTTCAATCCCATATGCTTTATATTTTAAAACTTGATAAATTCTTATTAAGCACTTATAGCCACAGCCTTAACTTAAGGCAATATTAGCTATAATTGCAAAACTTAAATGCCAAAATTATACAAAAAGTGAGAATCTATGAATCAAGTCCAAATTTTAGTCCTAGACTTTGGGAGTCAATACACACAGCTTATCGCTAGGCGACTGCGTGAATTTGGCGTTTATACTGAAATCGTGCCATATTTTGAAACAATACAATCCATAAGAGCCAAAAATCCAAAAGGCATAATCCTAAGCGGCGGTCCTGCCTCTGTATATGAAGAGGGGGCGTATATGCCAGATTCTGAAATTTTTAATCTCGGTATCCCCGTGCTTGGAATCTGCTATGGTATGCAGTATATCGCCCATCACTTCGGTGGCAAGGTCGTGCGTGCTAAGGAGCAAGAATTTGGCAAAGCAAAGCTAGAGATTATACAACCCTATCTAAGCACACGACAGACGCATAAGCGACATTTTGTTATCAGTAGTGATACAGAGGGTGTATTCACAGCGTGGAAAAAAAGTTTTTTTGCTGCCCATGGGTTTATGGATACCGCACTATTAGAGCGTATAGCCCTTGAGCTACAGCAGCGCATACAAGACTTTCAAAACCTCTATGTGGATTCTATACATCACCCACAAGCCTTTGGAATCTACCGCACACAAGGCACAACCTGCCATTTTGAGTGCTATCTCATAGATAGGACACGCACACAACAAGACATCACAAGAGATTTTCTTGCAACTATCTGCACAGCCACACAAGCACAACACTTTGAAACACAATGGGATAAACACGACAAAAAGGGTGTGCAGGCATTTATAGAGTTAGGATTCACACAAGGCAAAAGCCATGGTGATATGCTAGAGCTACACATCACGCGAAGTATCCTAGAATCTAAGGGCGATTCACAAGCGGTAATGACTAAAGATGAGTGCGAACAATCCAGCATTTTAGCCAAAGATTCAACGCCCTTATTTGCCAATGTCAAGCAAGATTCTATCGTGTGGATGAGCCACGCTGATAAAGTCGAGCAAATACCGTCTGGCTTTAACGAGTTGGCAAAGTCTGGCAACACGCATTATTGCGTTATGGCTGATTTTAATCGCCAATTTTATGCCTTGCAGTTTCACCCAGAAGTCGTGCATAGCGAATGCGGCGGAGAAATCTTAAAGAATTTTGCAGTGAAAATCTGCCACGCTAATACTGATTGGAATATGAAAAATTTCATCGCCTATGAGATAGAAAAGATTCGCAAAATCACAGGGTTAGAATCTACAAATTCACAAGAGGGGTGATTTTGAGAGATTCTAAAAATACAAAATCTGCAGATTCTAAAAATTCGCAGGCAGCAAGAATTTGCGGGGATTGTGAAAGTGGCAACCCTAGTGGGCAAAGTATTTTAGATGAGAAATCGGGGTTTTTTCGTTCCGCTTCGCTTCACATCACTGCAAGCAGAAACAAGGCGAGGCGAGGGAGTTTGTTAGACATAAATGACCAAAGCCAAGCCAAAGCAACCCACGATTTATCGTTAAAAGACAAGTCTTTTACTCAAAAGCCAACGCCTATGCAACGATGTGATTGGATCTATCAAGGCTATAAGACTTCTGATAAGCCTACACAAAAGCTCTATCAAGACTACCATGATTTTGAATGGGGAGTGCCACAGCATGAGGATAGGCGACTTTTTGAGCAGCTCGTGCTAGAGGGTATGCAGGCAGGGCTTTCGTGGATTACGATATTAAAGAAGCGAGAGGCTTTGAGGGCGGCATTTGATGATTTTGACCCCATAAAAGTAGCAGGGTATGATGAAGCAAAGATAGAGGAGCTTATGACAAATGCTAAGATTATCCGAAATCGTGCCAAGATAGAATCCGCGATTAACAATGCCAAGCGGTTTTTGGAAGTGCAAGAGGAGTTTGGGAGCTTTGATAGGTTTATTTGGAGCTATGTGGGAGGTGAGCCTATTGTGAATGCGTTTAAGAATCTAGCCCAGATTCCAACCCGCACGCCTCTTTCAGACAAAATAGCAAAGGATTTAAAAAAGCGTGGCTTTAGCTTTGTGGGAAGTGTGGGAATGTATGCGTATATGCAATCTATCGGGCTTGTGTGCGACCATTTAGTAAGTTGTGCGTTTCATAGAGAGAATGCCCAACGCAATACTTCCAAAAAAGATGAGCGAATCACGCAAAATAGTGCAAAAACTCCCTATATCTTGGAGACTAACCGCTTGAAGTTGCGAGAATACACGCTAGAGGATTTACCTGCCTTGCATACGATTCTAAGCGATAAAGAGACAATGTATGCTTGGGGGCATGGCTTTAGCATTGATGAAAGCAAAGAATGGCTAGAGAAGCAGTTAAAGAATTATAAAGAAAATGGCTTTGGGATTTGGGCTATCATTGATAAGGCTAGTGGGACAATCATTGGCAATGCAGGGCTAGATAGAGCGAGCATTAATCTCATAAATCAAAAGAGCATAGCAAAGCAAGAAGTTGTCGAGATAGGCTATATCGTGGCAAAAAGATTTTGGGGACAAGGGCTAGGCACAGAGGCGGCAAGGGCTGTGCAAGAGTATGCCTTTAAGGTTTTGGACTTAGAGCGAGTGTATTGCCTCATCAAGGAGGATAATTTCGCCTCTATGCGTGTGGCTAGGAAGCTTGGCGGACGCATAATTGGCGAAAATATCAAAAACTATAAGGGCAAAGATTTAATACATTATATCTTTGAATGCAAAGCCGCAGAGTTTATTGAGAATAGAGAATCTATAAACAATGCACACTCAATGTATAAACCTTATAAAATCCCACAAACAAGACAAGATAGAAGTAGGTAACTCAAGATAAAGAAGCGATGATACAAAGATTCACAAGTTATTAAAGGAGCAGTTATGAAAGCATATAAAACTATGCAAACAATAAGTAAAACGATACAATATCAAATTTCATTTAAGGACTAAGAATGCAAGAAATACTATCAAACTCAAAAGAGACAACGCCTTCTACTAAAACGCCATCTAAAGTACTTTGTGCCGTGAGTGGTGGGGTGGATTCTAGTGTTGTGGCGACCTTGCTTTACCGAGCTATCGGGGAGAATCTTATCCCGATTTTTGTCGATACCGGGCTATTGCGTAAGGGCGAGAGAGAGGCGGTAGAGAAGATGTTTAGAGACAATCTCAAAGTGCCTTTGATAACAGTAGATGCGAGTGAGGAGTTTTTGGGGCTACTCAAAGGCGTAAAAGACCCAGAGCAAAAACGCAAAATCATCGGCGAGACCTTTATCAAGGTTTTTGAGAGAGAGGCAAAAAAGCACAACACAAATGGCGAGATAAAATTCCTAGCACAAGGCACACTCTACCCTGATGTGATAGAATCTGTAAGCGTGAAAGGACCCTCTAAGACGATAAAATCTCATCACAATGTCGGTGGGCTGCCAGAATGGATGAAGTTTGAGCTTATCGAGCCGCTAAGGGAGCTTTTCAAAGATGAAGTGAGGGCATTGGGACGAGAGCTAGGAATGCCAGAATCTATGCTCATGCGACACCCATTCCCCGGACCCGGACTAGCCATACGCATAATGGGCGAGGTTACAAGAGAGGATTTGGATTTGTTACGCGAGGCAGATTCTATATTTATCGAGGAATTACACAAGTGGGGGCTATATGATAGCGTATGGCAGGCATTTTGTGTGCTACTTAATGTGAGGAGTGTCGGAGTAATGGGCGATAACCGCACTTATGATAATACGATTTGCGTACGAGCAGTGGAGGCACTAGATGGCATGACAGCAAGCTTTTCTCATCTGCCACACGAGTTTTTAGAATCTGTCTCAAATAGAATCATAAACGAGGTTGAGGGCATAAATCGCGTAGTCTATGACATCACCTCAAAACCACCGGGCACGATAGAATGGGAGTGAAATTTAGAATCTAAAGCCCTAGATTCTAATGCCGACACCACTAAGCTAGATCTAGTATCAAATCCCTCTAGTCTATCGCCCCTACAATCTCACAGAATCTGAAATACAAATCCCCACAAAAATGTGGGAGAGATTTCACAAAGAGCAAAAGTGTGGCGACAAATATAAGCAATTTGCTAATTAGTCCTATGTGTTAGCCCCGCACAATCAATCCCTACAAAATCTCCGCACTCTTGCTCGTCGTTATATCCACAAGCTCCACCACTTCCCCGCTGTGCAGATCTCCTAGTGCCACTATCTTGCCATTTTTGAGCACCTGCACCACATCTTTTTTGGTATTATAAGGATTCAGCGCACCTAGCGTGTATTGCAGAGATTCCACTAGCTTTTGTTTAATATCCACGATACCCCCAGTCGTGAGCGCACCACACAGCGAAGATAGTCGTAGTGCCTTGTCCTGAAGCATTGCAGACATTGCGCTAGAGAGAGCTTGTCCTATGATCTCAAGCTGCTCTGTGCGAGCTGCCAAGCGCGAATGCACACTCCTAGCACGTAGCAGCTCAGATAGATGCACGATCATCTCCTGCTTTGGCGCACACACAGATGCCAACGCACTCTCACAAGCCCCACGCATATCATCAAGCCGCATAAGCCACTCTTGTGAATCTGGCAGGATCATCTCCATCGCCGCACTCGGCGTGGGTGCGCGCAAATCCGCCACCAAATCCGCGATCACCGTATCCACCTCATGACCCACTGCGCTCACTATAGGCGTGCGCGCGTGGAATATCGCTTCAGCCACCACCTCTTCGTTAAACGCCCACAGATCCTCTATGCTCCCTCCACCGCGACCAACCACGATCACATCAAAGCCTTGTGATGTGCCAAAAAAACTATCCGCATACGCGATATTGCTCGCTATAGAATCTTTTGCCTCATTGCCCTGCACAAGGGTGTTTATCGCCATGATTTTAGTGAGATTCCATCGCTTCCTAGCGACTTTGAGCATATCTTGGAGCGCCGCACCATTTAGTGAAGTCACAATCGCTATGCGCTTAGGATAAACAGGTAGCGGCTTTTTAGATTCAAAATATCCCTTAGCTTGGAGTTTTTCTTTTAACTGCTGGAAACGTAGAGTCAGCTCACCTATGCCCTCTGGGATCATACTCTTGCATTGTATCTGATACTCGCCACGCGGCATATACACACTCACACCACCACTCACCACCACACTCATACCATCTTTTGGCTCAAACCTAAGTGCATTCACATTGCCCCGAAACATCACACAGCGCACTTGCGAATCTGCGTCCTTGAGGCTAAAATACATATGCCCACTTGTGTGCAAAGTGAGATTACTGATCTCACCCTGCACCTGCACCTGCACAAAAGTACTCTCCACCAAAGCTTTTAGCTGGGAATTTAGCACGCTCACACTCAGTATCATTGCTATTCCTAGCGCTTGATATTGAGCTTTTTCTTGTATTCGTGCATCACAGATTCAAACTTACTTAAAAAAAATGGATTTTGTCCATTCATATACTCTACGAGCATAGAAAGCTGCTTGGGCGTGAGATGCGTAACCGCCCGCGAACACACATCATTAAATCCTTCATCGTCATTATTATCCACGCTCTCTTGAATAGCCTGCGAGTATTTAAGAAACATCTTTCTATCGTGTTCTTCTTGCTCATTATGTCGGACAATATCCTGATAGAGATTTTCAAGATCTTCGAGTGGCATTTCTTTGAGATACTGCTTAGAATACAAACCTGTGAGTGCCATTACCTTATTGATCATTTCGAGCTTTTGTGGCGTGTTATTGTAATAATCCCGATACACATCATAAAGGCTTGAAGGCATAAAATCCTTGACTACCATAAGCTTTACGCGTGCCATAGTGAGAATCTGCTGGTGCGTGGCTGGATCTTTGAGTTTGTCAATAGTTTGATACAAAAATTGCGTATCATCACGTCGCTTCTCATAAAATTCTTCAAGCACCTTAAACTCCTCTTTGGGCAAATCTTTCAAAGTGTTTGCAATCTCAGAGAGCAGAATCTCCTGAAAACTCCGATACGCGATGTGTGAGATCTTTTGCATTTTGTGCATAGGCATATCTTTGAGCGCGATAGCAAGTAGATCATTGACCTCGGTATATTCAAACCTCCTGTAGCCATCTTGCAAGCATTGTATGAGCTCTATGACACTCTTGGCACTTGCCTTGAGCTTTTCCTTAAACTCCGTGAGTTCAGTAGTATCTAGCAGGGCGGAATTTGTCTTGATACTTTTATCATCATTCGTGAGGCGAAAATACGATCCCACAAGCTGTCTTGTGAGCGTCTTATGCGCCTCCTCAAGCTCCTTTAACTCCATAGATTCTAGCTTGGCACTATCATAGCCATGTCTGTTCAAAAAGCTTATGAGCATATCGCGACTACGTTGCATTACAAAATCCCCTGTTGCAATGTGCTTTTCCCTAGCGCATAATAGACTTTTAGCATATCGCTATGCTCCTTACTATCATGCACGCGCAAGATATCCGCGCCATTTTGCACCCCTAGCAAATGCAGTGCAAGCGTGCTAGCAAGGCGATCGTTCGCAAGCCTGCCCGTGATTTGCCCTAGTGTATTTTTCCTGCTCGCCCCAAGCAAAAGCGGATAGCCAAAGTGCTTAAAATGTGCAAGGTGATTAACTAGTGCGAGATTTTGGGCATCATCTTTAGCAAACCCAAAGCCCACATCAAGGATTATTTCTTTGCCCCCAGCTTGCAAAATCTCCTCGATCTTACGCCCAAAAAACTCATCTATCTCGCCAAAGAGATTTTCATAATGCGTGAGTGTCTGCATAGTCTTTGGCGTGCCTTTAGAATGCATAATAATCGCATTTGCGCCAAAAGCAGCATTCACCTCTGCCATTTGGGGATTGCTAAAACCACTCACATCATTGATGATACTAAAGCCACTTTTGAGCGCAAACTCCGCGGTTTTGGGGTTATAGGTGTCGATACTAAATTGCGCACTTTTATACAGCTGCTTAGAATCTATCTCCGCGCACACTTCTCGCAGTCGCGCTATCTCTTCGCCAGATTCTATAATCTCACTACCCGGGCGCGAACTCGCCGCACCTACATCGATATATGCCACGCCCTCTTCTAGTAGCTCATAAATGCGCTCTATAGCCTCTGTAGTGCTCTTGCGTGAGGGTGCATAAAAACTATCTGGCGTGACATTGACTATCGCCATGATCTTAGCCTCACACCCTGCATGCGCTTGAAGGTGGGATTTGAGCATAGCAGCGAGGGATTTAAGCCCGAAGTCCTGTGCAGTAAGCTTGGTAATGAGTCGCTTTAGTTGGGATTTGTTTGCTATAAGTAAGCCGACTTTTTCCCCTCGGTATAGAATCTGCTCGCGTGGTGTGGCATATTCCGCACCCACACTTAGGGCTTCTTGCTTTAAGATCGCGCTTGCCACATACTCAAGGTCGTGCAAGGCAAAATAATACATCTGCGCCTTTTGTGCCATAATCTTATAGCCCACTTCATCAGCACCTACACGCTTTAGGGTTTCACTAGCTAGTGCCTCTCCTACACGCACTACCTGCATCATCGCCCTCCACGCTGTTTTTTGTGAATCTTCAAAAGTAATGGCAAAAATATATAGCTCTCCTTGACATAGCTATCTGCGAGTTTGATCGCCTCATCAAACGCCTCTAGCTCCGCGTGTCCTAGTGTGATAGAACTCGTATGAAGCGCAAAAAGCAGGGCTTGGATATGATCTTTTATTTCTACAATAGTGCGGTTTTGTCTATCGCATTCACGCAAAAACTCATAAATCCCTGATAACGTGAGCTTTTTACAATCAAGCTCAAATGGCGCGAAAGTCTTTTGAATCTTGTGCGTGTGGATATGCAGTCGTGAGAGGATCGTGGGCAAAAGTGCGTTTTTGCTTGGTGCGATCAGCACGAAATGCACATTTTGTGGTGGCTCCTCAAGAATCTTAAGTAGCGCGTTTTGAGATTCTACACTATATGATGGCGCACTAAGAATGATAAAACGCTCCCTATCACTAGCAAGGTAGCTCTGTGCGATCACCTCTCGTGCATCATCGATACGAAACTCCAGCTCTTTGCCCTTATCATTGGTGGGATTAAAAATCACATAATCCCCGTTTTTAAGCGGCGCAATGAGATCACGCACGATATCTTGAGTTTGTGTGCTGATATGCAGTTCCCCGACAAAGACTCCCATCACTGACCTCCATATCCTTATGAAAAATCCAGTGAAATCTGTCCAAACACCACACCACACAGGGCTTTTTCAAACAAACGATAGAGCTGCAAAAGTTTATAATCTAATAATTCATCAAGCGAGCTTAGGCGAATGGTCTTAGTAGGCATATCCTGCCCATCAATAAGCCACACAAAAGGCTCTGTGGGCATAGGGAAAAGCGCGAAATCCCCGCGAATGGTTTTTTTGCCGATATACCAAAGCATATAGTTCTTGGCAAAAGAATGCTCAAGCATTTTGTTGATTGCACTAAAATGCCTATCGGGCGCGTTGCTGTAGTTGAGATTCATATCGATCATAAACCCCAGAGATTCTATTTCAAAGATAGGAAAAAATGGACGCGTCTTGCTAGGAAGATTGATGTTTTGTGTGATGTATTTACTAAACCACTGACGTTGCATATCAGTGAGTACCACCAAACTGCCACCCTGCAAGATATGCGTAAAAACACGCGAAAAAAGCGGCACAAGCCCCAAACGCTGCTCCTCTAGCCAGCCACTCATAATGCCTTTGTTGTCTTCTTGTCTAATGGCACTCTTAAGCCATATATCTAGGCGCTCCATAGATTCTCTAGCTCTTATTTATCAAGCGCATATACATCGTGCAATGTGCGCACTGCCAGCTCGGCGTATTTGATATTTACAATCATAGAGATTTTTATCTCACTCGTGCCAATCATCATAATATTGATATTTTCCTTTGCCAATGCCTTAAAAGCGATACTCGCCACACCGCTATGGGACTTCATACCCACGCCTACGATAGACACCTTTGCTATATCACAATCATACTCGATACTTTGGACATCTTTTTTGAAGCATTCAAGCACTTTTTTGGCTAGATCGACCTCGGTTTGTGGGATCGTGAAGTCGATGTCTGTCTTGCCGTCCCTTCCGATAGTCTGGACGATCATATCCACATTGATATTTGCCTCTGCAAGCGCGCCAAAAATCTCTGCAGCGATCCCCGGACGATCCAGTACATCAGCTATACTCACTCTTGCTTGATTTTTATCCAGCGCCACGCCACTCACGATAGGTTTTTCCATAATATCCTCCTCGTCTGTTATCAATGTCCCCTCGCTAGCCGAAAACGAGCTACGCGAGATAAGTTTTACTTTGAGTTTTTTTGCTAATTCCACCGAGCGATTGAGCAGCACTTTCGCCCCCATAGAGGCAAGCTCTAACATCTCATCATAGCTAATCTTATCGATCTTTTTGGCTTTAGATTCTATACGCGGATCGGTGGTATAGATCCCATCGACATCGGTATAAATCTCGCATAAATCCGCATGAAGCGCGCCAGCTAGAGCCACTGCCGAAAGATCGCTCCCACCACGCCCAAGCGTGGTAACCTCACCCTCCTCACTGATACCTTGAAAGCCCGCCACCACCACGACATAGCCCTCTTGCAAAAGACGATTGATATGTGTTGTATCGATATATTTAATGCGCGCTTTGGTGTGGGTATTTTCTGTGATGATACCAGCACCTCGCCCACTTAGAGAGATCGCCTTAATGCCCATAGATTCTAATGCTATGGCAAGAAGCGCGCTACTGACGCGCTCCCCAGAGCTAAGAAGCATATCCACCTCACGCGTATTTGGAAGCGAAGAAAAAAAATGTGCATATTCCAAAAGCGTATCTGTCTGCCCGCTCATCGCCGAGACGACCACGACCAAGCCACATTTGTGGTGCTCTAAGGTTTGTATAACACGCGTAGCGACATTATCTATGCGCTCGCATCCACCCATACTTGTGCCACCATATTTTTGCACAATCAGCATTACCTGTCCTTATTGTTATCTAAGATTTGTGGAAGAAAAGAAAGTGCAATCATAAGATGAAAATGCTTAAAGTTTTAGCAAGAGTTGCCCTGTCCTTAAAAACACGATACAATTCGTAAAAATTGCGTTTGGAGGCAAGATGGGAGATTCTAAAAAAAGGCGATGTGGGTTTTGTGGCAAAATGCCTCTAAATGGTGTCAATATCCTGCTGATTGTGCTCATTTGTGTGA
Source organism: uncultured Helicobacter sp. (assembly GCA_944325775.1). Classification (GTDB taxonomy): domain Bacteria; phylum Campylobacterota; class Campylobacteria; order Campylobacterales; family Helicobacteraceae; genus Helicobacter_F. Next base: position 520 of record CALVBL010000018.1, on the reverse strand, counting down.
TAATGTATGTAACTAATCATTTTGAGATGAAGCAATACCGCGCCAAAAAAGCTCAAGAGCAGCAAGAGCAAGCCAAGCAAGAGCTCAAGAAGCAGAGATTTGAAAAACTCAATGAAGAGTGCTTTTTCCAAAACAACAAACGCTCGTGTGAGATTCTAAAGAAATGGGGGGAATTCTAAATTTTTATGCAAGTTTTGCTGTGACAAAACTTGTGGATCGCTCGCAGAGAGTGAATCTCTGCTCACTCCGCTTACGCGTGCATACATAGAATCTATAATCTAATCTCACATTAGATTCTAGATTTTCTTGAGATTATGTGCTTGGATTCGCCTCAAGGCATTCCAAGATTTCCGATGAAAAATGTGCGAAGGAGCTACCTAGAGTAATGACTGAAGCACTTTTTTGTAACTCTCACATTTGTCACAGAAAGCGCAATGCCTTATCTAAAACTTCTTCTTCTCCACATCAGCAAGTATCTCACTGGCTATGGTATTAACTTTATGGGTTATCTCATTAGTAT
>CALVBL010000017.1 GCA_944325775.1 uncultured Helicobacter sp. | reverse complement strand
CTGGCAGTTAAGCTCCTCTTCGCTGATGATACTGCACCTTTCAGGTGTGGGAATGTAGGTCGATGCAGGGATGGGGAAAATTCTACTTTTACTGCATTAATGGTGTCTATCAAGCGTTGTATTATCTACAATCTTAATATTTTTATACTATTCTTCTTTTTAGTATTTTACATTTTAATAAATCAAAAAAGAGATGTTTTACTGGAAATAGGTTGTGAGAGAGAGTGCAATGTTAGTGTTTTACAAAAATAGATTGTAGAATTTATAGAATGAATTGGGGTTATTAAAGCACATAAAGTGTGTTGTTTGCTTATAAACTTATACGAAATATGCTACTTCATAGTATCAATAAACTTTTTTGTATTGGACTATAGGGTACAGCATTGTTTTTAGTGTTTTTTTATATAATGGTATAGAGAGTTTTATGTAATGCAGAAGCGATAAGGAAATTTTATTAAGGAAAAAGATGAAGAAAGTTTGGTGTTTTATAGTGTTTATGTTGTGTTTGTGCCAACAATCAACAGCTTTTGATTATACCGGCTTAAGTAAGTCTAAAACTTATCAAGCGTGGCTTAAGAATATGCAAGATAATACAACAGGTGTGTGCAATAATCCAAAAAATAAACAATGTCAAGAAGTTATCACTGAATCTTGTGTGAGCTTTATCAATAATACTGAAGACTATAACTGGTGTAAAGATAAGATTATTTTCAGTAATACAAGCACATATGATAATTATCGCTTATTTGCTAATGATACGCCTTTGGCAATTACCACAATGATAGAAAATGAGGATATTAGTGGGCTTATAGCTATTATTAAGGCTATGCCAGATGTGATAGGGAAAGACATTGCTACTTTGGAAGAGGAGCAAGGGAGTGCTTTTGTTGAAAAAACTCTATGCTATGGGAATCTCTCTGCACAAAGCCTTGAGGTTTTGCTCAAATATGGCAAACTTGACCCTCGAAACAGAAAGTGCAACAAAGAAAATAATTCACTACTTGAGTTTGCTGCTCAAAAGTTTAGTGAATCTAAAGCTAAAGGAGATTCTCAAACAATGGAGAAGTATAATAAGATAGTGGAGATTCTAAAAAAATATAATTTTGAATAAAGTGCTAGGTTTTTAAACCTTGCTATGACTAAATTATCCCAACCTTACAGGTTGGGATTTATAGAGATGGTTTAGCATTTGTATTGTTTATATAAACCATTGTGGGAGAAAATAAGTTTTGAGATTTATTAGCTTAGTGTTGGCAAGTATTTGCATTGTTTATTGATTTTTAGGTTTAAAGCCATAGACTAGGTCTGATGATAAAAGTTATGTTAAACCAGCCCATAAAGGAATAGAAATGTTTAAGAATTTTCCTAAGGTAAGGATACCGCTGCCTTTAGAGTATCAAGAGATTTATGAGCAAATGTATAAAAGCAATCGCAATGGGGAGACTGCTGCTACAAGCTTGGCACAAAAAATGGAGAAATGGCTACACTACAAGGTAGCTAACGATATTAGCGGGATTGGTGGATATAGGACATTAGAGATCGGTGCTGGGACACTCAATCAGCTTTTTTATGAAAAAAAGTTAGAACATTATGATGTGATAGAGCCATTTATGGCATTGTATGAAGATTCACCAAATTTGAAATATGTGAAAAATATATATAAGGACATTAAAGAGGTCGCAGCGGAGCATAATGTATCTATAGCCAAGCAGTCTTTCGGGGGGGGGGCATTTATATGATAGGATTATCTCGTGTGCTGTTTTAGAACATATTTTAGATTTACCAAATCTTATTGCTTATTCCTGCTTACTTTTAGCAGATGATGGAGTGTTTTCTGCCTCTATTCCATCGCAAGGGAGATTATTATGGACTTTAGGCTATAAACTTACAACTGGGCTTGAATTTAGAATAAAATATAAGCTTGATTATGATGTGATTATGAATTACGAACATGTCAATACACAAAAAGAGATTATAGAGGTGTGTAGATATTTTTTTGTTGATGTAGAAAAATCGCTTTTTGGTATAAGCGATGAATTATCGCTATATACACACTTATCATGTAGGAAGCCTGATAAACACAGAGCGTTGGAGTTTTTGTCGAGCGCAAATGTATGAAATGAAATAAAAACTGTATGATGTGAGTTGTTGTATTGCAGCTCACAATATATACATAGAGTTTAAGTGTGTAGATTCACTCATATCTTTTTGTAAAAGTGCTTTGGTATTGTATTGTGATCCCTAACAAATTACATATAAGATGATCTCAAAATTTTACAGATCTCTCAAGTTTGTCTATATTCTTGATAAGGTGCGGGTGCGTTTGGAGTCAGCAGTGCATAGACAATGCACCACTCCACATCGCGTCAATGAGGTGGCGACACCCACGCAATGTTTTAGATTCTAAACGATCTTTTGTATGAATGCGAAGCGGATGGCGAGAGGCTTGCCTCAAAGCCACGATACCAAGTTATACAATAATTTGCATTAAAATATAGATGATAATGAAACTATCCCTAAGCCCACGACCTCACGCTATGGTGTATAAAACTCTCGTGCGAGTTCGGGTTTGTTGGCACTCATAAAATGTATCTTGTCATGCAAACCGCGCAATCCCGCCAACATCTTGCGTGAGAGCTCCATACCCACCTCATATTCGCGATCTCTAGCCCCCTCAAGTCGCTCTATCCAAGAGTTTGGGATAAACACACCCGGGAGCTTGTCGCGTAAAAATAGTGCGACTTTATATCTTACCACAGGGAAAAATCCAAAGATGAGCGTGGTATCCGTGCCATACTCGGCGTTTAGCTCTTCTAAGCTTTTTAGCAAAAACTCCGCCACCTCCATAGAATACACCGGCTGGGTGAAGAGTGCTTGTGGTCTGCCTTGGGAGATTTTTTTGTGCATTTTGATTTTGAGTGATTGGAGATTGTTGGCATAAGCATTGATCGCTTGGAAGCTATAGATACGCTTGATAGGGCTCTGCAGCTCCTTGCCATTCACCACTCTGCCCGCATTGAGTTCATTGATGATATGCGTGAGCTTGAGAGAATTTTCTTCAAATACACCCTTAGATTGTGTGCAGTCCCCAAGCTTGATTGGATCGCCCGTGAGGCACAAAAATGCACGCAAATCAAACTCGTTTGCTGCCAAAATATCCCCACACAAGGCGATAGAATTGCGATCACGCATAGAGAGCGTGCAGATAAGGGGTTTTTGGGTGAGGTTTTGAATCTTAATGGAGCTTAGGATTGAGCCGGGTTTGAATCTCGCTAAGGGTGAATCTGTGCAGACAAACGCATCAATCGGGAGATCTTTGGCAAGCGTGTGGAGGGCTTGGATCTCTACACTCTCCGTGAGTGAGCCTGCAAGTGGCGGCGTAACCTCTAGACTCAAAAATGGCTCACTGGTGTGGAGCTTGGTGATCATTGTGTCTATGCAAGTCTGCGCTGCAAACTTTGTATCACTCATAGAAAGACAATCCCTGCTTGATCCGCACTTAGATTCTCCCATTTGTACTATCCTAGAGTGTGCCTCGCACAATTTTGACTGCTTCGACCATATTTTTGAGGCTGGGCTTGACTTCCTCCCATTTGCGCGTTTTTAGTCCGCAGTCAGGATTTATCCATAGTTGCTCTTTGGGTAGCACTTCTAACAACGCCCTAATCTGCATTTCAATCTCGCTCACACTTGGGATTCTAGGGCTGTGGATATCATACACGCCCGGTCCCACTTCGTGTGTGTAGCCTACTTGCTTAAAGACCTTGAGTAGTTCGTTGCCACTGCGTGCGGTTTCTATGCTAATGACATCAGCATCCATCGCTTCAATGGTTTTGATGATGTCATTAAACTCGCTATAACACATATGTGTGTGAATTTGTGTGTTTGCTTTCGCCACGGCGGTGGAGATCTTGAAGCACTCTAGCGCCCACGCTTCGTATTCTTTGATATTTTCATCGCGCAAGGGATAGCCCTCTTTAAATGCTGCTTCATCAACTTGGATAATCTTCACACCGCCTTTTTGGAGATCATCAATCTCATCGGCGATTGCTAGAGCGATTTGTTCGCACACTTGTGCGCGTGTTAGGTCATCACGCACAAAACTCCAGTTTAGGATTGTTACAGGACCTGTGAGCATACCTTTCATAATCTTTTTTGTAAGACTCTGCGCATACTGAATCCAGCTAAGTGTCATAGCCTGTGGGCGTGCCACATCGCCAAAAATGATAGGTGGTTTGACACAGCGGCTGCCATAGCTCTGCACCCAGCCATTTTGGCTAAATACAAATCCTTCAAGCTGCTCACCAAAATACTCCACCATATCGTTGCGCTCGGGCTCACCATGCACCAAAATATCTAGCCCGATCTCTTCTTGGAATGATACGCAGTCCTTGATATATTCTTTGATCCCCGTTTCATAGGCATCTTTGCCAATTTCTCCCCTTTTGTATCCTAGTCGCAATGCCCTAAGCTCTGGGGTTTGTGGGAATGAGCCAATCGTGGTCGTGGCAAGATCAGGATAGCCTAACTCTCCTCGCTGAATCTTAATGCGCTCTTTAAACGCCACATCGCGCGTTTTAAGGGTATTTGCACTCACGCGGTCGCGCACAGCTTTGTTGTTGGTTTTTTCAGAAGTTTTGCGAGCGGCGTTGATGGCTTTATTAGATTCTAAAAACTCTTTATTTGCCGCAGTTACGCCGTTTTGGAATACATCTTCTAGCACGCGCAATTCTTCAAGCTTTTCTTTAGCAAAGCTAATCCAGCTTAGGATTTGGGGATCTATCTTGTTTTCATCGTCTTTGCCAAAAGGCACATGGAGCAGTGAGCAAGAAGTACTAAGCACGATGCGATTTTTGGGCACGATCGCGGCAATGGATTCTAGAGATTTGAGTTTAGAATCTAAATCCGCCACCCAAATATTGCGCCCATCGATCACACCGGCATAGAGGGTTTTATCACTTTTGGCGATGGATTCTAGAGATTGGGTGTTTTTGCTCCCTGCTAGAAAATCTAGTCCGATACCATAAATGCTCGTGCTTAGCAAAATCTCTGTGAGCTCGTTGCTATGCTCAAAAAAGGTTGTTACGATTGCTTTAATGCCTTTTTTGGCTATTGTTTCATATACTTCTGTGATAGCAGCTTTGTCATATACGCATTGTGCTTGTGGCGTATCGCTCTGCCATCCACGTACAAAAATAGGCTCGCTAAACTCCACCACGACTTGTGAATCTAGCCTCGCCACTTCATCAATGAGCGCGAGATATGCGTTTTTGAGCTTGGTAAAGATCGTTTTTGGATCGCCTTGTGCGATCTTGCTTAGTCCAAAGAGTGTAAAAAGCCCGATGAGTGAAATCTTTGGCTTATATCCTAGTGCCTTTGCTTCATTATACTGCGCACGTAGAGAATCTATGTTTGCCTGATAGCTATCGTTCTCGCTTAGCTCGGGCACAACATAGTGATAGTTGGTGTTAAACCACTTCGTCATCTCACACGCCACACCTTTTGCATGTCCGCGCGCCATAGCGAAATACCCCTCTAGCCCGATAAGCTCTTTGAATCTCGCAGGTTTCGCACCAAGCGCATAGGCAAGATCTAAAACATTGTCATAATAGCTAAAATCATTGACACACACATAATCAAGGTGCTTTTGCGCCTCCCAATGCTTAGCGCGCAACTCTCTAGCCACACTCTCTAGTTCGCTTTGGCTACATTTACCCGCCCAAAATGCCTCTAGGGCTTTTTTGAGCTCTCTGTTTTGTCCGATACGCGGAAATCCGATGATACTACTCATGGCAATCCTTTTTGTGAAATTTTGTTTAGAGGTATTATTACATAATTTTTTTAAAACACAATATGTGTTTTGATATTTTTTAGATTCTGTGATACAAAAAGTAACAAACACAATATGTGTTTTGATATTTTTGTAAGGCTATGCTATTGGATACACCATAAATGTTCTAAAGGAGCTTCCATATAAGCGTAGATTCTCTAGCGCAAGCGCGATCTATCCCTAATAATCCCCTTAACTCCTCTTAAACTTTTTGTGCTAAGATTCAGGCTTTTTAAAAACACTCCACGACTTAAGGGATAGAGGTGCTTGATTGGGATTTTATCATTAGCCACACATATATGTTTTATGACGCATTTTGGCTTACTCTGCAGATTTCCGCACTTGGGATAGCTTGGGCGGTGATTGTGGGATTTGTGTGTGCGCTTTTGTTGTCTTTCAAACCCGTGCCTATCCTCTCGTCTCTAGCTGCACTCTATGTCGAAGTAGCACGCAATACCCCGTTGCTTATCCAGCTTTTTTTCTTGTATTTTGGTTTGAGCAAGATGGGGCTACATTTGAGTGCGTTTTGGTGTGCGATCGTGGGCGTGGCATTTTTGGGCGGTGGCTATATGTGTGAATCCTTTCGCGCAGGGCTGCAGAGCGTGGGCAAAACACAGATAGAATCTGCCCTAAGTATCGGCTTATCTCGCCCCCATATCGTGCGCTATGTCGTGCTTCCCCAAGCATTGGGCGTGTGTATGCCCTCCCTCGCGGCAAATGTGATTTTCCTCATCAAAGAAACTTCGGTGGTGGGTATCATCGCGCTTGCAGATATTTTGTATGTGAGCAAGGATATTATTATGATGTATGCCAAAACTTATGAGGCACTCTTTATGCTGCTGTGCGCGTATCTCATTATCCTTTTGCCCTTATCATTTATCTTTAGCCTTATAGAATCTCGTATCAAGCAAAGGCTGTGAGTGATGGTAGATTCTCTTTTTGGTCTCAATAATCTCTATCGCCTGCTTGAGGGGCTGGGGCTCACGCTTTTTGTCGCGCTGGTATCTATCGGGCTTTCTATCGTGTTTGGCTCATTAGTAGGGCTGTGTATGCTTACGCATTCTATGATTGTGCGTGCAGTGTGTCGGTTGTATTTAGAATTCGTGCGTATCGTGCCGATTTTGACGTTATTGTATGTGTTTTATTTCGGATTGCCACAGGCTATGGATATTAATATCAGTAATATTCTTGTGGGGATTTTGGTCTTTAGTCTTTGGGGTAGCGCGGAAATGGCGGATTTGGTGCGCGGGGCGTTTAGTTCTATTAGCACTCATCAACGTGAATCTGCTCTAAGCCTAGGGCTAGGTTGGATTCAGACACAGGTATTTGTGATCTTGCCTCAAGCCACCGCACGCCTCTTACCCGGGAGTATTAATCTCTTCACGCGCATTATCAAAACCACTTCGTTGCTGCTTTTTATCGGGGTGGGCGATGTGTTTTTTGTCGCGCGTCAGATCATCGAGGCAAACCACACAGTCCCAAGTGCACCTTTTGTCATCTATGGGCTATTGCTTGTGCTCTACTTCGTGCTCTGCTATCCGCTCTCATACATAGCCAAGCGTTTAGAATCTAAGCCCACCAGTGGTATTGAATCTAAAAACTAAAGGAAACTTCATGCTCACAATCCACAATCTCATCAAGCGATATGGCTCTCATCTCGTGCTTGATAATATCAGCCTAGAGGTGCAAAAAGGCGAGGTGGTCACGCTCCTAGGACCTAGTGGCTGTGGCAAAAGCACGCTCTTGCGCTGTATCAACGGGCTAGAACCCACGCAAGGTGGGGAAATCTATCTAGAATCTACCCAGATCAACACACCAAAAACCAACTGGAGCAAGATCCGCCAAGAAATCGGTATGGTATTTCAAAATTACGAGCTTTTCCCTCACCTAAATGTGGAGCAAAATATCTTGTTAGGACCGCTTAAGGTGCAAAAGCGCGCCAAAGACGAAGTCCTCCACCAAGCCCATAGTCTCTTAAAGCGCGTGGGCTTAGAATCTAAGACCAAAGCCTATCCTAAGCTCCTAAGTGGTGGGCAAAAGCAGCGCGTGGCGATCGTGCGTGCGCTGTGTATGAATCCAAAGATTATGCTCTTTGATGAGATCACGGCTTCGCTTGATCCTGAAATGGTGCGTGAGGTGCTTGATGTGGTGCTTGAGCTTGCCGATGAAGGTATGACGATGCTCATTGTTACCCACGAGATGGGCTTTGCTAAAGCAGTGAGTGATAAGATCGTCTTTTTAGATTCTGGTAAGATTATAGAATCCGCTACGCCACAGGAGTTTTTTACCAATCCAAAAACCCCACGTGCCAAAAACTTCCTCAAAACTTTCGACTTCAAACGCAAGCACCATAAGCCTTAAAGCTTAAATACTTGCGGGATTGTGTGAATCTTGTATTATATGGTTATTTGTGTGGTATTGCGTGGGGCATGCCTTTGCCCCCGATGTGTGAGATTGCGCCATCTTTGCTAATCGTATAGGCTTGCCCAAATCCCTTGACAAATCGCCCTTCTCCAAAGTGTAGTCTCACAAGATGGAAATCTAGCATATTGCGCACTGCAGAGACACCACCATTGCTACCCACGCGAGATTCAAAGCTATCATAGACTTTTTCAAAATACTCATCGCGTGGCAAAAATTCCACACGCACATCATAGGTGAGTCTTGTGCGTGCTAGGAGCATTGGGCTTTGACTCTCGTCTTGGATAAACATCACTTGCGCGCGATCAGGGTTTGCCCGGAGATTAGCAAAGTGCTGGGCTACCTCACTAATGTAGAGATGATACTCCCCCTCATAGCGTAGCAGAGGTGAGTAGCTAAGGTGCGGGAGATTTTCTGGTGAGAGTGAGGCAAGCAAGATAGAATCAAAAGAATCTTTAAAAGTTTCTATCTCCCTAGCTATAGATTCCATACGCACTCCTACCCACGCAGCTGCTCTAGCCGCTCGCGCTTAGAGCCGATATCCGTGATTTGTATCCCGAAGTTCCCATCGACGATCACTACTTCCCCACGTGCTATCACTTTGTCATCGACGAGAATCTCTAGCGGGTCATTGGCAAGCTGGTTTAGCTCGATCACACTACCAATATCCATAGAGATCACATCTTTAAGAAGCATTCGTTTTTGTCCGATACGCACCTTGACATTGAGCCGCACATCTAGGATCATACTGATGTTTTTAAACTCTGTGGCAGAGAGCGCGTGAGATTCTGTGGCTTGTGCGTTAGTATTGGCAGTGGCTTTTGGCTCAAAAACCTCTACGAAAGATTCTGAAGCAAGCAGGATAAAATCTGCATTAATAGAATCTAGCGAAAAATGAAAGATATAGGCTTTTTGGAATCTACTCAAGTCAATGCTCTGCTGGACAAAATCCATTTGCGTGCAGCTAAAGCTTAGCTTAGGCAAATCCTTTTGTGAGCCTAAATTGGTAGAAATCGCTCCAAAGATATTAGAGACTATTTCTTTGAGCGCGTCTAGATCATCACTGCTTAGCTCTTCTTTGCTCTCTCCATCGCCCCCTAGCATCATATCTGATAGTGCGCTACCCATATCTGCGGGGATCACTACTGCAAGCTCGCCACTGCCCTCACCACTAGCTGTGATGTAGGCTATACCATAGTTTGCAGGAAGCATATCAAGGCTGACATTATTATCGCGTGTGTGCTCCACGCTTGCATTGCGTCCCATCAAGCCTTCAATCGTGGCGGTCGTCTCGGCGATGATCAAATCAAGAAACTGCTTCATTTTCTCTCCTATTCACTCTCTTCTTCCTCAAGATCAATAACCTTATTTTTGCGCTGTGCTTCAAGCATTTCAAGCACTTCTTTGACATAATCTTTTTCGGTTTTGATCACTTCTTTGACACAGATGGTTTTGCGATAACGTTGTAAGCCAATCGTAGCGATGTATTTCTCCCTACCATCGATACACACACGCACCGTATCATCGGCCACCGCATCAAGACGCACGATATCACCCACTTCTAGATCCAGCACCTCACGCAATGTGAGATCTGTCTCACCGATGAAAGCAGAGACGATCACATTCGCACCGGCTACAAGTGCTTGGAGCTCTTTGTTGCGTGATTTTTTGGAGCTGGTATCGCTAAGCATAAGATCCCTAGTCGCTAGGCGTGAGAGCACCGTCTCTAGCGCGATCACTGGGTAGCAGATATTCATCATACCGCTAGAATGCCCGATGATGATCTCCATTACCACCATAATCACAATTTCATTTTGCGCCACGATTTGCACGACATTGGGGCTAGATTCTTTAGCATCGATACTTGGGAAAATATCCGTAACCGAGCTCCACGCCTCCTTGAGATTTTGCATCATTTGGCGTAAGATCGTATCAAGTAAATTGAGCTCTATATCGCTAAATTCGCGCGCATTTTCGTATGGATCGCCTTTGCCGCCTAGGAGTCTATCGATCATCGGGAAGGCGATGCTGGGGTTTATCTCTAGCACACCGCTGCCCTCTAGGGGCTTCATCGAGAAGACATTAAAACTCGTGGGGCTTGGCAAACTCATCAAAAATTCCCCATAGGTCATCTGATCCACGCTATGGAGCTGAATCTCCACGATAGAGCGCATAACTGCAGAGATTTGTGAAGAGAGTGAGCGCGCCATCTTGTCATGAATACTTTTGAACGCACGAAGTTGCTCTTTGCTGACGCGGTTTGGGCGCTTGAAGTCATAGAGGGTTACTTGCTTTTGATGGAGGACATCTTCTTTTTCTAAGCTTTCGGTATCGCCGCCATCATCGACAACCTCTAAGAGCGCGTCTATTTCTTCTTGACTTAGAATATCAGCCATTGAGTTCTCCTAGAGCGAGGCGCACCTTTTTGATCACTTCTTTTGAGATTTGTGAGATTCTAGATTCTGTGATACCAAGGATCTCGCTTATCTCCTTGAGACTAAGTTCTTCGAAATAATACAGCTGGATAATCATCTGCTCCCTTTGGCTTAAGCCCTGCAAAATCTTAGAGATGATTTCTATGAGTTCTTCTTGCTGCAAGTCCTCTAGGATATTGTCCCCGATGATGGCGTTGTATTGCTCATCGATAGGTACGAGCGCATAAATATCGCTTGCCATACGCGCCTCTTTGATCTTTGAGACCTCTTCACCCAGCACTTTGGCAAGATATTCATCGCTTGGCTCTTCTTGATATTGGTTAAAATACTTAGAGACTTCAAAATCTATGCTTTTTACAAGCTTTCTATTAGAGCGCGAAAGCACATCAAGTGAGCGCAGATAATCCAGCATTGCCCCATTGACACGCGTTTTAGCAAAGCCCCAAAAAGAGTCATTAATCGAGCTATCATAACGCCTTGCAAGTTTGACAAGCTCCTCCGCCCCGATAGATACCAAATCCATCACATCAATCGAGCTTGGCAGACGCTCTTTGAGGCGAAATGCCATCGCCTTGACTGCTGGGAGATATTGCGTAGCAAGCTCATCTTGTGCGTATTTGAGATTCTGATTGTAGGCGTTTGCGTGCTTTGGCATACTTGCTACCTTTTGTATTGTATTTTTGGGCTTTTAGGCATTAGCGTTCTCTTCTTCGTGATCGGATTCTATACTTTTTAAGAATGTGCGGATCTTTGCCACTTCGCGCTCTCGCTTGTCAAACTCTAGGCGGTAGTATTCTAGGTTTTGCTCTAGCTTGTCTTTTTTCACATTGGATTTGCTAAAGTCCAAAAACCAAAAATACAATGCAATAGACACAGCGATAATGAGGTAGATTCCAATCGTGGTGATGATCGTCCAAATAACCATAAACGCGGGATCTTCAAACTTCACGATTGAGAAAGCGAGTCCGATAAAAAACCCCGAAACAATGCCAAAACTCATATAATTATCTGGCTTCATTACTTCCCCACCTACAAATAACCCAACATTCTCTTAAAAAAAGAGCCCAATGCACTTTGGGATTGTGAAAGCATATTTTGTTCCACAGAAAAAAACTTAGATTCTAATGTAAAAAGCTCTTTGAGAATCTCATCAAGCTGTATTTTTGGTGGCGAGAGAGGTTGGGCTTTATAAAACAACTCTCTAGCGCGCGTGGCTTGAGAGACTGCACTGCTTTGAGCTAAAAATCCTAGATAATGCAGGCTTAAAGAAGGGATCTTTTCACACGCCACGTCGCGTATGCGCTCATAGATTGCTTTGGCTTCCTTAGCGTTTTGTGCCATATTGATGATGAGTGCGATGTCATTTTTGCTCTTGGCGTTGAGTTTGATAGTGGCATAGGCATCAGTGAGCGCGGAAGGATCGCGCATCGTAACAACTATGAGCATATCGCTCGCGTCTAAAAATCGCTGTGTCACGCCACCTATGCCCGCACCCGTATCGATGATCATATAATCAATAGAATCCAAAATATCACTTTCTTCTATAAATCGCTCCAAGACCCCCGTATTAGCATATTTCAGAATCTCATCGCCGCTATCGCCCGGAATGAGATAAAGCCCCTGCTCAATGGTATGCACCACTTGATTGAAACTCACTTCCCCGCGCAAAGCATGCAGGATATTATAAGGTGTTTTCACACCAAAGATTAGATCGAGATTTGCTAGCCCGATATCTGCGTCAAACACTGCTACTTTCTTGCCCTTTTTCCATAATGCATACGCGAGATTTGCGCTTATGGTGGATTTGCCCACGCCACCTTTGCCACTAGTGATGGCGATGAAGCGCGTTTTGCTATATTGTCTTTTGGATTGGGATCTGACCAGCTCTTGGAGGGCGCTAGCTTGGTGGGCGTGCATACTAGTTCCTAGAAGTTTGGTTTTTCTTGAGGTTTTCTAAAGCCTTCCAGCAAACAATCCACGAGATAGTCGTTGGTGGCGACAAGTAGATCATTTGGCACGCTCTGCCCGATAGAGAGGTAGCTCACGGGTTTTTTGGTCTCATAGATGAGTGAGAACATATTGCCAAAATTCCTGCTCTCATCAAGTTTGCTAAAAATAAGTGTATCAAGCTCTAAGCTCCCGCTAAAAGCACTATAAGTATCGCGCAGATCTTCATATTTGGCATTGAGCGCAAGCACAAGTGACACATCGATCTTATAGTCGTTGTCGATGTAGCTTTTTAGCATTTCGAGTTTTTGCTTGTCGTGTTGGGAATGCCCAGCAGTATCGATAAGAATATAATCACAATGTCGTAGTGAATCTATAGCCTTGCCAAACTCATCGGGTTCTACCACTGTATCGATACTAAGGCGCATCATACGCGCATACGCCATCAGCTGATCCACTGCCGCTAAGCGATAGGTATCAAGCGTGATGATACCCACTTTATGGCGTTTTTCCATCATAAGCGAGTAGCGTGCGGCGAGTTTGGCTAGGGTCGTGGTTTTGCCCACACCGGTGGGACCGACAAACATCATTATGCGTTTTTGTCCTACTTGGAGATTTTCACTGCGACAATAAATCATCTTGCGCAGCACCTCGCGAAAATACCGCTTGATCATCGTGGAGTTTTCGCGCATTCTTAAAGGCATCAGCTCAAGACTTAGGCGCATAATCATATCCAAATGCTCCTTATTCATACCGCTGCTCTTAGCGATCCTATAGATCTCTGCAAATTCTTGGGGTATGTTTAGTCCCTCTGGCGCGCGCTCCTCCCAAAACATATTTTGGATAATCTTCATTTTGTCATTGATTTTGTCAAGTTCTTGGCGGATTTCTTTGAGCTCACCGCGCTCTAGGCTTGCTTGGTTTATGCGGATACGTTGCATATCCTCGATCTTAGAATCTACATCTTTTTGAGATAGATTCACAGGGGCAGTGGTGGCAGCAGCGCTCTTGTAGGGATTGGCATTGGGCAGGTTATTGGTGATTTTTTTGGGTGTTTTTGGTGGTGTGTTTGGGAGTTTGGTAGGGACATTGGCGATCTCTGATATCTCGCGCACCGCGTCACTTAGCTGCAAGCTCACTTCATCAAGCCCCCTTTCTTTTTCCTCACGCTTTTTGGCAAGTTGGCGCTTGGCGATTTCCTCTAGTCGCTGCTGCACGCTATTTTGCACGATATTTTGTGAATCTAGATTCTCTGTCGCCGGAGTGGCTTCCTCATCAATCATCACCGTCATTTCATACAATCCCGCTTGATTGAGCGATTTTTTGCGCACTTCCTTTGTCTGCACGACTTGCGCGTCCTCCCCGAAGCTCTCTCTAGCCTTTTTCATCGCTTCTGCCGGAGTTTCCCCCATAAATGTATGTAGTTTTTTTGCCATAACGCCCCTTTAGTCAAACTTCATAAAACTCATTGGAATGCACACGCTCTCTCGACTTTGCCAATGTGAATGCGGGATTGTAAGATAAGCTCGCTTTAAAATCAATTTGTTAAAAAAAATTATGTCAATGTCTAAGATTCTCGGGGCATTTTTAAACGCGCGTTTTTTAGGTCGTCCAAAGCGCCTCTCTAGGTAAAACACAAGCGCATAGAGCTCGGTGAGATTGTACGTAGTGTGCAGATAAATCGTGGCATTTTGGAATGGCGGCTGATTGACAAATCCAAACGCGGGATTGTGCAAAAGCGGGCTAGATTCTATGTAGGAGATTTTGGGGTGAGTGCGCAAGATTCTATACAGATCTCTGAAGGCTCTAAGTGTGCGGGGTTTGTTGCCACCTATGCCTAGGAGTACGGTATTGCGCGTACGATGATGTTTGCGTATCTTGTGTGCGGAAGTCTTAGGATAATGGTTAGCCGCGCTTAGTGTGAGATTCAAACCAGACCTTTGTGATTATTTGCAAAAAGCAAATACAATTATAGATTAAAATTTTTAAAGCAAGGAATGCGTATGAAGCCTCTTAGTAAAGTCTTATTGTTGCTCACTATGTGTATGAGTGTAGCTCTAAGTGCGAGTTTTGAAAATAAGCTAGTCGCGCTTATCAAGCAGCGCACTTCTCAAGATGTCAAAGTCCTAAGCGTGCAAAATCTCAAAAGCTCTGAATCTCTCAAACTTGTGATCGTGCAGACGGGCGATCTCAAGGTGCCTTTGTTTGTCACAAGCGATGCGAGCTTAGTCTTTGGTGCGACAAATGTATTTTTCTCCCAAGATCTCACAGATTCTGCGGATGTGGCAAATTTCATCAAACAAACCCAG
Source organism: uncultured Helicobacter sp. (assembly GCA_944325775.1). Lineage (GTDB taxonomy): Bacteria > Campylobacterota > Campylobacteria > Campylobacterales > Helicobacteraceae > Helicobacter_F. Next base: position 19,025 of record CALVBL010000017.1, on the reverse strand, counting down.
AACAACAATCAAAAAGCCGATGGCAAAGAGATAGCCAAGCTTTTCCAATCACTCCAAGATCATGAGATGGTAAAGCTTACTGCCTCTACTCAATCCTCAAAAGTCACCTATATCGTGGCAGATCCCAACTGCCCATCATGCCAAAAAGAAATCCAGAATCTCCAAAAGCGCCTTAAAGATAGCAATGTGTATGTGGTGCTGGTAGGGTTTTTGGGCAAAGATTCTGCGCTCAAATCTTCTATGCTGCGAGTGCGACTAGCCGAGCTACCCGACACACAGACTAAGATTGCCTTGCTCCAAGAGGTTTTCAAAAAAGGCTACGAGCTGCCACAAAAATACCAAAACGATGATTTTAGCGACATTATGAATCTAAGTGAGCGCGTGAGTGCAGCGGGCATAAGGTCTGTGCCCTATGTGTATGAAAAACAGCAATAAAGCCTTTTTTTACCTTAGGCGCGTTACAATTACAAGAAATTTAGCTAAGGAGATTCTATGAGACTAAAAGCCCAGCATGCCCCATATATCGCAAATAAAATCGGTTTAGACTTAGCGAATGCGAGTTTTGTAACACTCAATAGTTCTTTAGAATCTCTAAGCGATATCGCGTTGAAAATCCTGCAAGACAATATCCAAACCGAGCGCGCTATCGATGAGCGCGCTAGAGCACTTCTTGAAGAATACACCGATGAGATAGAAGTTTATAGAATGGATGAGGGCGATATGTTTAGAATGTTTAAGCGTCAGATCGCGCAAGATGAGAATTTTTCGATCCGCTGGGAGGAGCGCTGCAGCGATCTGTCGCACCAGATTCTCAATAGTCTTTTAGAAAACGATGCCATCGACTTCAAAGTCTCTGATATCATCATCAAAAACATTATCCATAAGTCCATCAATGAGTATTCTAAAATCTATGAGAGAAGCGAGGAAGAGGTGCTCAAAAAACTTGAGAAATACAAGAGGAAGCTTGTATATGGGAGTGAAGAGTATGAGATCGTCTTTGCCAAACTCTATGAGGAAGAATTGCGCAAGAGGGGGCTTGCCTAATGCCAACGCCAAAAGCCTCACAATCTAGTGTATCACAGAATCTCCAGACAATCTCTTTGTATTTTGAAAATGGTGTGTTTTTGCAAGCCAAGAGCTTTGGTGCGGAGGGCACAGCAGTGGGCGAAGTGGTGTTTAACACCTCGCTTAGTGGATATGAAGAGATTATCACTGATCCAAGTTATGCGGGGCAGTTTATCACATTTAGTATGCCAGAGATTGGCATTGTGGGTGTGAATCCCCAAGACGAAGAATCTAGGCAAATCTTTTGCAAAGGTGTGATCGTCGCAAATTATAACGAGCTCTACTCAAATTTTCGTGCCAAGCAGTCTTTGGGGGATTTCCTCAAAGCCCAAAATATAATCGGAATCTGTGGGATCGACACCCGCACTCTTATTAAAATGCTTACCAAACAAGGCGCGATGATGATGATCGCAAGCACGCAGCTGCATGACGTTCAAGCCCTTGCTGCGGAATTAGCCGCCGCGCCACATATCCAAGATATCAATTACATCAAGCAGGTTTCTACATCCACACCCTACACGCACCAAGATTCTGTATTTAGCTTTGAAAGTTTTAGCTATGCCAAGCCCCAGTGGCACAAGAAGATCGTAGCCATAGACTTCGGTATCAAGCGTAATATCCTCAATGAGCTCAACGCCGTGGGACTAGAAGTCGAGGTGATACCATATAACTTTAGTGCTGATGAGGTGTTGGCGAGGTTTGAGAGTGGCGAGATAGGTGGGGTGTTTCTCTCCAATGGTCCGGGCGATCCGCTGGTGCTCACAGATGAGATTGAGCAGATTAAAAAACTCATAGATTCAGGCATTCCTATGTTTGGGATTTGTTTAGGACATCAGCTTTTGGCTATTGCGCATGGTTTTGAGACATTTAAGCTAAAATTTGGACATCATGGGGGCAATCACCCGGTAAAAAATCTCATCACTCAAGAAGTCGAGATCACAGCACAAAACCACAACTATTCCGTGCCAGATTCTATAGAATCTATCGCGCAGGTTACGCATAGAAATCTTTTTGATGGGACGATTGAGGGGCTTAAATATCACAACAAACCTATTTTTTCTGTCCAGCATCACCCAGAGGCAAGCCCGGGACCCAAAGAAGCACGCAGGCTATTTGCAGAGTTCGCCGCTATGGTGCGCGAGTAGCACTCCCTATCAGTAGCCCGCATCGGTCCATATAACTTTCTCACAAAGTGTTCAAACTTTTAACTATCTTACCTTGCCGATATGATGGATTCTATGTATGATCGCGTAAGCGGAGTGAGCAGAGATTCACTCTCTGCGAGCGATCCACAAGTTTTGCCACAGCAAAACTTGCATAAAAATAATAGAATCTAGGCATTGCACTATATAAGATATTCTCAAACACAAATACCCTAAAATCCAAACAAGACTTTATCAAATACCATATCTCACGTGCAGGTGCCAACGACCTTCTTTGTATATATGTAGCAAATCTCTATAATAAACGCGCCACAAACCGCAACGATACCATAGTCATCTTGCTTACTTAAAAAGCATATCTAATCAATCTGCTTGTGTCGTTATGAATGCAGTAGCACTTAGATTTTTTATCCATTGTTTGTTTGTATTGCTCTTTGGGTCGTGTTCTATCTCTACTATCACATCATCAAGCACAAGTATAAGTTCAAAGATACGCTTTTTATCCACAAAACCTACAAGCCTCATATTGTCATTGTATGCCCTAATGATTGTCTGACTAAAGTCTGGCATATCAAAGAGCAGCTTGAGAGTTGTTTTGTCATTAGCTGTACGCACATCATATATCATTAGCGTATCCTCGCAGATTTTAAAAGCGTAATTATCACGATACAAAAACCCATCGTTATATCCTTTATCTTCCCAGCACGACTCCCTTAAGTACTCAATACCAAACATCACATCAATATAAGAATACAAACCAATAGATTGGGATTTCAAAAATCCAAAGTCATACCTCCTAGATGTCCTTTGTAGCTCATTATCTTTTGCAGAATCTTGGAGCATAGAGGGAGGAAACTCTGCCATATCATTCTTACTCAAACGTTGCCTGCCACTCCCTTGCCCAAATTCCTCTAAAACATCTAGCGCACTATTGTAATGATTTATGATCTCATATCTCTCATCTAATGTTGTGGCATTTTTCAGATTATTATGTAAGGATTCTAAGCGTGTGAGTTGAGAGTGGATACTCACACTAGGTGCGGCAAATCCCCCAATCCCAAAGCACAGCACAAACGCTATAGCGATCGTGCGTATAAGGTTTTGGCTTTTGTGTTTAGATTCTGTGTCTTTAGATTCTAAAACACCAGATTCTAAGATAATATGCGTTAGTGCCACAAAGACAAAAAACACTCCCGCAAGTAACACAAAGATTCTATTAGGAGTAAATCCATACTCACCGATGCGCACGCCAATCGCCCAAATCGCTACAGATTCTAAGACACAGGCGATTGCCAAAAAAATTAAAGCTATCTTGGATTTGCCAGAGAGGACATTGCTCCACGCAAGTAATATGAGAAAAACTCCAAACCATAGCACCAAATGCACTACGCCATCAAAATATTTTTGCGGAGAAAGCGCATAGATGACGAGCAATGCCACATACGCAAACGCAAAGATATTAAAAACCCATAGCAAGATAGTAGCAAGAGGACGCGCAGAGGTGTTAGATCCACTGCGATTTATTAAAATACCAAGTAAGCGCACAGATAGCCCATATGCATACAGACACAGGATAATAGGCGCGGGGACTTCCCAAAACTTGTTAAAAAATGCCATTTTGTCCAAATCAAGCATATGGGCACTTGCATAGATTAGCCCCAAAAGCCCCAAACCTAAAGCCCAAAGAAGCACACTCACACATATCTGCCCCACAAATCGCACAAATCTCTCCAAATCCCGTAACACCACATATGCAAACACTCCAAACCCCACGGCAGTGATACCCAAATAATAATACATATATCTCTTAGAATCTATGCGTGCATACTCACTCTCTAGAGCTTGCAGAGAAAATCCATATTTAAAAATCGTGTGATACACCACAAGAGCGACTAGCACCACCACTATTGCACCAACCCCTACGCGTGCAACTCTATCTCTCACACGAATCTTGTGTGTGAGTGTATCCACCACCAAGCTAACGCAAAACACAAAAACAAAATACCAAACTAGTGGGACAGGAAAACGCGTACATACACCCCAAAGTACATACGCAACCCACAAGCTAAGGACGATAAACCCAAGAGGATAGGCTTTTATCACGCGAAAAAAATAAGCTTTAAGTGTTAAGAAGTTCATCATTGCTTCTTGTGTGCTCTTATCCCACAGTGTCGCTTGATACACACATAATACATACCCATATTAAGCCTCTATTGTTGATAACTCTATGATTTTAGGCGCACGATGTCTGTGAGAAAAAGTTGCAAAAACGGATAAAGATCGTTTAACTCCAAACCATGCGATGTGCCGGTGAGTAAGATTCTAAGAGGCTTGAAGAAGTTTTTGCCTTTTAGTCCTGTGCGTGTCATAAGCTCGGTTTTGAGCGCTCCATATTCACGCAAAGCCGGTGAATGCTCTGCCATTAGCGCCACAAATGCCTTGTAGAGGATCTCACAAGGCTCGCTAAAATCCTGCTCCTCATAGAGCGCGTAAATATCCTTGGGTGCAAATATAGAATCTATCTTATCTCGGATTTCATTGAGCGTGCTAGCCTCTTGCAGATAGAGCTTTGCCAAGCCACCCACGCTCGCATCTTTGGTATTAAGTAATAGCGCTAGCTCACTTTCATTAAGCATTTTGAGATGTTCGCGATTAATAAAGCGCAATTTTTTGATGTCAAACTTCACGGGCGATTTCGCAATGTGCTTGATGTCAAACCACTCTATGGCATCTTGGAGCTTAAAAATCTCTGTGGGCGTTTTATTGCCCATAGCGATGAGATAATTAATAATTGCTTGAGGCAAAAATCCTTGCTCTAGTAGCCAGCTGACACTTGAGGCATTATCGCGTTTGCTCATTTTAGAGCCACTTTCACCTAGTATAATAGGCAAATGCGCATAGCCAATGTCTTTGGTATAGTCTAAATACTTACGCACAAGGATTTGACGCGGGGTGTTGCTCACATGATCTTCCCCACGCACGATAAAGCTAATATCATAGAGCATATCATCAATCGCACACGCGAAATTATAAGTGGGGATTCCATCGTCTTTTAAAATCACAAAGCTATCGATCTCATTGGGATTAAAGCTAATCTCACCCTTAATCTCATCGACAAACCCTATTTCTTCACGCGCCCCGCGCAGTCGCACCACAGGCTTTGGGTTAGAATCTTTATGAATCTCCGCCCAGCTCTCATCGTAGCGGAAGGCTCTTTTTTGTGCCTTGGCTTCCTCGCGTTTTTGCTCCAAAAACTCCTTGGTGCAATAGCAATAAAACGCCTTGTCTTTGGCGATAAGATATTGCGCGATTTTTTGGTGGTGGCTGAAATTGTGGCTTTGATACACAAGCTTATCCCACAAAAGCCCAAAGAGATTGAGCAGGCTTAGGATTTCTTTGTCTTTGCCTTCGATATTGCGCGCTGTATCGGTGTCCTCTATGCGGATCAAAAAGGGTTGATTGGTCTGCTTGGCGATGATGTAGTTAAAGATAGCTGCGCGTAGGTTGCCGATGTGCATATCACCTGTGGGCGAGGGAGCAAAGCGTAGCATAGAATCTAACTCTTGAACATATTAGCAAGTTTAGCGCTGTCTATGGATTCAAAGTGCGTGTCTGTGGGGGCTAGGAGTGCCTCACTAAGAGCTAGGAGCAGGTCGTTAGATTCAGCGCGCTTGTCCTCTAGAAAGTCTTTCATCGCGCTAAAATCGTGCGATAATGCCAAGGGGTTTTCAAAAGTAATGCCCTTCATACTACCGCCGACCTTCGCACTTAGAGGTGTGTCAAAAAGCGGTGTGCCCATAAACTTGGTATTTTGGATAATCTCATCTATACGCACACACGCACTGCTTTGGAGTGAATCTAGCTCTTCTTTACTCACGCAATCCTCTAGCTCGCAAGATTCTATTTCTTTGAGGATTTTGCCAAGGGCGATGTTGGTAATTTGTAATGCCCCGATAAACTCGTTTAATCCCTTAGAATCTTCGCCAAAACTCTTGTGTGGATTGCTGCTAGACATACTGATGTGCTGTCCTGAAGCTAGTGAAGCCAAATCGATCATAACTAACCCTTTTATGTGAAACTATCATTGTGAATCTACGCCTCACCAAAAGCATATTGCATTCCATAATCATAAGAATCTTTTATGCTATAATGCCGCCTATTTTGAAATAAAGGAAGCGGATATGCGGTTAGGATTATGGCGTGCGGGATTGTGTATGATGATATTTTGTGGTGTGATGTGGGCGGCAAAAATCGCTCCCATTGATTTCAAAGTCTATGATATGCCAACCCAAGATTCACAAGGACCTAGTGTGCTGATTATGTCGGGCATACAGGGCGATGAACCCGGAGCGTATAACGCCACCAATCTCCTGCTCCAATACTACACGATCAAAAAGGGCAATGTGCGCGTGATCCCAGTGCTTAGTCCGCATTCGATGTTTTATAACAATCGCGGCGTGTATGGCGATCTCAATCGCAAGTTTGCCACCTTAAGCGAACAAGATCCAGAATATGGCATTATCCAAAAGATTAAAGAGCAGATCTTACGCCCCGAGGTGCAAGCGATATTTCATATGCACGATGGGAGTGGATTTTATCGTGAGACTTATATCAACGAAATGCTAAATCCTAAGCGGTGGGGGAATTGCTCTATTATCGATCAAGATTCTATTGATGTCACGCCTTATGGGAATCTCAAAGATATCATCGCGCAGATCGTCAGACACACTAATACTGGGCTTTTGCAGCCATTGCACAAATACCATATTCACAACACCCATACAGCTACCAAAGACACAGAAATGCAAAAAAGTCTCACATTTTTTGCCATCACGCATGATAAGCCAGCCTTTGCTCACGAAGCTTCCAAAACCCTGCCTTTGCGTGAGAAGACTTATTATCATTTGCTAGGGATAGAGGGATTTTTTAAGGCGGTGGGGATCGAGTATGAGCGCAATTTCACGCTCACGCCCACTAAGATCACCCAACTCATCAATGATCCTAACATCACCTTTAGCATAGATTCACTCATCACTTTGCCATTATTTAATCTCAAATCACCGCTTAATTATTTTCCTATGCCAGAGAGTGCTAAGGTGCGGATTCAAGATGTGCGACTAGATTCACAAAGCTACATTATAGGGCTTATGCAGCGCGAAGATGGTACCATAGGTATCAAATACGGCGGGCGCACAATGGGTGTGCTAAAGCCGCTATATTTGGAGTTTGACCACAGCTTGCCAAGTGTGCAGATATGCATCGATGGGCAGCCAGCACAGGAAGTCAAGATGGGTGCGATCATTCAAGTCAAGCAATCGTTTTTTGTAGAATCTAGCGAGGGCTATCGCGCCAATGTGATAGGGTTCGTAAAGCCCGGGGATAGCAGTCCTAAGCCCCAAGAGTTTGACACGCTCATATCTAAAAAAAATATGCATAAAGCCTTTGCGATTGACAAAAAGGAGCGGATGTATCGCGTGGAGTTTTATAAAGACGAGGCATTTGCGGGTATGATCATCATAGAATTTGTGCCATAATGCCACGTCAAAGCAAAAAAGACATTCCAAAGGGCTTGCAGAATCTACAGGCGTTTTTAGATTCACACTATGTATTGTGTAATACCCAGCGCAATCTCCAGACACCCGATCCGCTCATCATCGTGCGCAAATACGCACATCACCCACATTTCGCAGAGATTGCTTTGCTGTGCGCACTACTCTCTTATGGCAATGCCAAGCAGATCGTGGCGTTTTTGGGAAAGCTAGATTTTGGGCTTTTAGATTCACACACACGCAAAAAGCGGGCGATGCCATACTATCGCTTCCAAAGTGCTAAAGACATAGAGACGTTGTTTAGGATTTTTGAAGTGTGCATTGAGCGCGGTGGGATTAGGGCAGTTTTTGCACATGCCCTAGAGCGTACCACGCCCACGCCTTATAGGATTCTCAATGCTATTTATCACAGCATAGCGACATTGCGTAGTATAGCCAAAGAGCTCGGCATACAAAGTAGGGGTGTGGAGTTTGCGCTAGGTGCGAGGCTTATCAGTGAATCTGGCACAGAAGCTGTGCGTGCGCCCTTTAATCCCAAAGGCAAAAGCCCGCTCAAGCGATGGAATCTCTTTGTGCGCTGGATGGTTCGTGATGATGCGATCGACTTTGGGATCTGGCAAGATATGATTAAGCCGAGTGAGCTTATCATTCCGTTAGATACGCATACATTTAAGGTGGGGCAAAAACTCGGATTATTGCAGCGCAAGAGCTATGATCTCGCCGCGGCGTTGGAGCTCACAGATTCATTGCGTAGATTCTGTCCTAGCGATCCGGTGTGCTATGATTTTGCACTCTATCGGATAGGGCAATCAGGGCAGATATAGATACTTGGCTAATCACGCCACAGCGTGATACTCCAAAGTCGTTTAAAGAAACTACCTAATGCCGAATTTAGAGTTTTCAAGTTATAATACACTCTTTTTAAGGAGAAACAATGCCAAAACGCTTCCTAACCCTTGCTATGCTATGTGCTTTGTGGGCTATGCCTATGGCAGCACTCGATGCGACTCTTGAGATCATCACAAGCTCTACGAAATTGCCATTTGTCATTGTCGAACATATCCCGGATAATAGCGAATATGGGCAAAAGCTCCTCTCGCAGCTTGTTGGGGATCTAAAAGTGAGCAATCACTTCCAAGTAGAAAAGGGCGAAAATGTCAAAAACAGCGATCCGGACTTCCAAACCTATAAGGATAAAAAAATCGATCTCATCGCACGCGTGAGTGCAAGCAAAAAAAGCGGAGCGATCGTGGGGCGATTAATGCTCTATGATGTGCGTAGTGGCAAAAAGGTGTTTGAGCGAGAATACGCCCAATCCACGCTTAGCCGCTATCCGTTTGTCGCTCATGAGATGTGTATAGAGATCAATGCCTATGTCCAAGCACCGCGCATAGACTGGATGAAAGAGCTTGTAGTGCTTGCTAAATACACAACTTCGGGTAATAGCGTGATTGCCCTCGCGGATTACACACTAACCTTTCAGCAAGACATTATTCAAGGTGGGCTTAATATCTTCCCAAAATGGGGCAATAAAGAAAAAAGTATCATTTATTTTACGCGCTATATCAACAACAAACCCACGATTTTGCGCTATCAGCTTAGCACCAATACCGCCGAGATCATCACCCAAAGTGATGGTATGGCGGTGGTTTCAGATGTCAGCAGTGACGGACAAAAGCTCCTCCTAAGCCTCACACCAAACAAAGGTGCAGCTGATGTGTATCTGTATGAGATTCAGACTAAGAATCTAAAAAGACTCACAAGCTTTTCTGGAATCGATGTGGGCGGGAAGTTTATCAATAACGAAAAAGAAGTGGCGTTTGTCTCCGATAGGCTAGGCTATCCTAATGTTTTTGCTACCAATCTTGAGGGTGGTAATGTCGAGCAGCTTGTGTTTCATGGGCGTAACAATAGCGCGGTCTCAAGCTATGACAAATACATCGTCTATACAAGTCGCGAGAGCAATAATGAATTTGGCTTAAACACCTTTAATATCTATCTTATTGCTACCAATAGTGACTTTATTCGTCGTCTCACCGAAAAGGGCTCTAACCAAATGCCCACATTTTCCAAAGATGGCAAAAACATCATGTATATCAAGCATACCGATACACAAAGTGCATTAGGGATTATCCGCCTAGACTATAATAGCAGCTATTTTTTCTCACTACCTAAGATAAAGATTCAATCTTATGATTGGTAGGGTAGGGATTTGACTCTGCTATCTTTACAGGCTATAATACCAAGAGTTCATAAGTCTTGAGGAGGTCAATATGAAGCGTATTAGCATTATTAGTGTAGTTGGGGTATTGTTTGTGTTGTTTATCGCTGGGTGTGGAGATGATGTGAAGGTCTCTGGTGGTGGAAGTGGTGCTGTAGCGGTGCAGGGACAGGATGCATCTACAACACCGATGAATCCCATCATCGTATCTGGAGGCGATGCAGATGAGGGTGCAAATGCGAGCAATGGAAATGGGGCAAGCGATAATTTCGTGCAGCTTGATGCTGATAGCCTGCCTACAATTTTGTTTGGGTTTGACAAATACACAATCGGGGAAGATATGCTCCCAAATATAGAAAAAGTCGCTAATGCTCTCAAACAATCCGGTGCTAAAGTTGTGCTGGAAGGCAACACCGACTCATTTGGATCAGATGAATACAATTTCGCACTTGGTAAGAAGCGTGCAGATTCTGTGCGAAACGCGCTTGAAATACGCGGTGTCAATCCTAGCAATCTCTCTACTGTAACTTATGGTGAGAGCAAACCCGTATGTACCCAAGCCACGCAAGAATGCTACAAGGCTAACAGACGCGTGGATTTCAAGCTCGCGCAATAGTCTGCCATAAACCAAACAAGCAATGAGGCATATCCTAGCCCTTTTTGTGCTATCCCTTGTATGCTGTGGTGTATGCTATGGGGCGGAGCCATCGGCTTTTGAAAAACAAAGTGGCGCGACCAAAAGAGATCTCTCCTCTCTACAAGGCACCGCGCAAACACTGCTCAATCTCACCACACAGATTCAAGAGCAGCAAGAGAATCTCAAGCAATCCCAAGAAGGGCTGATAAGCCTGTATGAATCCCAACATCAAAAGCTCCAAAACACCGCAGCCCAAACCACAACAAACACTCAAGAGATTGAGAATCTAAAGACCGAGCTTACGGCGTTAAAAACACTCATAGAGCAGCAAAAGACACAGATTAGCGCGCTAGATTCTAAGATGCAAGAGATTCATACGCTCACTATTAAAACTCAAGAGAATATCCTCCAAGAGCTTGAAAAACTAAGCAGCCCAAACACTAAAGGTGTGCAAAAATCAGAGGGCAAACCCCAAAAAGCCACAGCTCCAAAGGAATTTGACAAAAATAAAAGCGCAGAGCTTTTCGCCCAAGCCAAAGAACATATCAAAAAAAAGCAATACAAATCCGCTAAGGACATTATGTTATGGCTCAAAAACAATCGTTACAATGCCCCCGAGACGACCTTTTATCTAGGTGAGATCGCGTATTTGCAAAAAGATTACCATTTAGCGATTAAATACTACAAGGCAAGTGTAGCACTAAGCGATCGTGGCGCGTATATGCCTACGCTTTTGTTGCATACTGCACTTTGTTTCAAGGGGATTAAAGATATGGCGAATTATAATTCCTTCTTGGAAGCGTTGATAGCGACCTATCCACAGAGCAAAGAGGCAGCACAAGCCAAAGAACTCAAACAATAAAGGAAATCAAATGATTGCACACAATAAAGTTGTCAGTATAGAATACGAAGTATCCGATGCTGCGAGCAAAGAAGTGATAGATTCTAACAAAAGCGGGGCACCTCTGGAGTTTCTTGTAGGGGCAAATCAAATCATTAGTGGGCTAGAAAACGCCTTGATGGGCGCAAAAACTGGAGATAAGCTCTCTGTGGAAGTCAAGCCTGAAGACGCTTATGGCGTGTATCAGCCAGACCTTATCCAAGAGATCGCACGCGATCAGTTTGAAGGCATTGATCTCAAAGCTGGTATGACACTCTTTGGGCAAAGCGACGATGGACAAACCGCACAAGTAATTGTCAAAGACTTTAATGATCAAATTGTGATCATCGATTATAATCACCCTCTAGCAGGTAAAACGCTTAATTTCAACATCAGTGTGCTTGATGTACGCGATGCGACAGAGATGGAGATTTTGCAAGGCGGTGTAGGTGGTGGCTGTGGCTGCGGAAGTGGCGGTGGGCATCATCACGAGGGTGGTGGCTGCTGTGGCGGTGGTGGAGGAAGCTGTGGCTGCGGACACTAAGCCCATACGCACCTAAACACAAGCAAAGAGGGGCTTCCCCTCACACTTCTATTCTTCTCTTGACCCAATTCCCCTCAACAGGCTCTGTCAATCACAAAACATTGTATAATTACGCTTTTATCCTTATCACACAGGCGCGCTATGCAAGGCTATATCTTAAAAGTCATACCAACCAAAACCCAAGATCTAATCCTAAAGATTCTCACACCGCAGAGCTTTCGGAGTTTTTATCGGTTTTATGGGGCGCGCCATAGCACCATAGGGTTGGGGTATAAGATCGACTTTGAGGAGCGTGCAAATGCACATTTCCTGCCCCAAGTGCGCCATATCTTGCACTTATCATTTGGCTGGGAGCGTGAGTGGGAGCGCGTGTATGCGTGGCAGCGGTTTTTGGGTTTATTAGAGCGGCATTTGGACGAGGTGTATGAGGTGGGGGAGTTTTATTTCGAGCTTTTAGACCATAGTGCGCAAAAAATCGCCAAACAAAACCCCTTGCGTGTGTTTTTAGAATCTTATGCGTGTTTGCTGGCGTATGAAGGGCGATTGGGGCGTTGGGAGGCAAACCGCTGTTTTATCTGTGATAGCGCACTAGATTCTAGTATCACATTGGGACGATCGTTTCTATTCGCGCACCCCCATTGCGTGCAGGGAGCTGTGTTTGACAAATCCCAGATTCTAGAGTATTTTGATCAGACTTCGACCTTGCACCTAGAGGATACACAGGTGCAGAATCTATGGCAAATCCTCTGTCTTGGGCTGTGAGATTTCTCTATCTGTTACAAAAAATATAGTATTATTCCAGTGATAGAGATAAGAATTATTCTTATTTATCTATCGAGATTTAATCCACAAGGAGCTAATATGCAAAAAGTCGGTATTTTTTATGGGAGCGATTCCTCAAACACCCAGCACATCTGCCAAAAAGTCGCCAAAGAGCTTGGGGACGCGCAGGTTTTTGATGTGGCAAATGCTTCTAGGGAGGAGTTTTTGAGCTTTAGCAATCTCATACTTGCCACGCCCACTTACGGGCTAGGAGAGCTACAAGATGATTGGGAGAGCTTTTTGGGGGGGTTGAGCGAGGAGGATTTCGCCGGGAAGGTTGTCGCGTTTATAGGTGTGGGCGATCAGGACACATACAGTGATACATTTTGTAACGGTGTCTCCTATCTCTACCACAAAGCCGCTAAAGCCAATCGCATAGGGCAGATAGCCAATGAGGGCTATTATTTTGAATCCACAGAGGCGCTAGTCGATGGGAAGCTCGTGGGATTGCTCCTAGATGAGGACAACCAAAGTGAGCTCAGTGATGAACGTATCGCCAAATGGGTGGCGAAGATAAAGAGTGAGTTTGTATAGATTCTGTGTTGGGGGCATTGCGCTTACCAAGAGCATTCAGTATTGAGCGGTAAATGCGGGAGTGGTGAAAAGTGCATCGGTTATTACCGCTTTGCCCTCTGGGATTTGCTCCCATTAGTCGTGTATGGTAACTCCCCGCGCCGGGGGTTATCTAGTCGGCAGTAACCATGCACAAACGAAGTCAATCACTTAAAGATTGCACAAGAGATGAATTTTAGAATCTATCCCTTGTGAGATTGCCAAGCCCTAACCCATCTTCGCAAGTTTCTGCGCCTTGTATTGTCTAAATCTCCCTTGTAATATCGCCTCCCTAGCTTCGCGCACAAGCGTGAGATAAAAGTGTAGATTATGAATAGAAGCGAGGCGGTAGTAGGTCATCTCGCCACTTTTGTAAAGGTGGTGCAGATACGCGCGCGAGTAGTTTTGGCAGGTGTGGCAGCTGCATTCTGAATCTAGTGGCGCACTATCTAGTCCAAAACGCGCGTTTTTGATATGAATCTTGCCCGTATTTGTGAAAAGCGTGGCATTGCGCGCATTGCGCGTGGGCATCACGCAGTCAAACATATCCACGCCCCGATCGATGGCTTCTAGGATATTTTGGGGCGTGCCTACACCCATCAGATAGCGCGGTTTAGATTCTGGTAGATAGACAATGGTGGATTCTATCGTGTCATACATTTCTTGCGCACTCTCACCCACTGCCAAGCCCCCTATGGCATAGCCATCAAACTCCTCCATCGCCGTGAGGCTAAGGGCAGATTGGGCGCGTAGTTGTGGATCTGTGCCGCCTTGCACGATGGCAAAGAGATGATTGGTGCGAGCGTTGCCTTGGGATTTTTGGTGCAAATGATACTCAAGGCTTTGGCGTGCCCAGAGGCTTGTGCGCTGGATAGATTCTATAATACGTTGCTTTGGTGCGGGTAACCCCACAAGATCATCAAGCACCATCATAATGTCGCTATTGAGCGCGTATTGAATCTCAAGCACCTTTTTGGGAGTGAAGAGGTGCTTGCTCCCATCGATGTGGGATTTGAACTCCACTCCACTCTCATGCAAACGCACATTGCCTCCTAGACTAAAGGCTTGAAATCCCCCGCTATCGCTCAAATAATTCCCCCCAAAATTTGCAAACTTATGAATCCCCCCAAGAGATTTTAGCTTTTCAATCCCACAGCGCAGATACATATGATAGGTGTTTGCGAGGATTATAGGCGCGCGTAGATGGTGGGCTACATCGTAGCTATCGAGCGCTTTGATACAGCCTTGCGTGCCCACAGGCATAAAGATAGGCGTGGCAATCTCCCCGTGAGCGAGTGTAAGGGTCAGTGCTCTTGCGTGTGAATCCACTCCATCGATGCGCACTTGCATGGGCTCTCCTTGTGTTTTAAAATTTTCTAAAATTGTTTGAATCTAAGATTAGAATCTAAACCCACAAAATTATTCTTGATTTCAGAGGGTCTTTAGTCTTGGCTTTTTATAATACGCCAAATTTAGCTAAGGATTTGGTTTGAAAAAAACACTTGTTTTTGCCGATGGCATTGTAGCAAAAATTTTCATTCAAAAAATCATTGCCCAGTACTTTAGCAACAACGCTTATGTCATCGTGTGCAAGGATAGCACGATGCTCCCCGCACAAATCCCAAACTCCATAGAAACACACTGCTTTGACTATACCTCGGCATTTCGATTAGAATCCCTATGTGGCAGCGATATCCAAGATGTGTTTATCGTGATCGATGAGCCAAAGGAGCGTTTTGTCCTCTATGAGCTTATTCGTAAGTTTAATGCCAAAGTGCGCATCGTGCTGTATAACAACCACGAATTTACCGATCACACGACGGAGGATAATAACAATGTCGTGATGTTGCGCAAGGATTTGCGCTTAAAGGGTGTGATAGATACCAATCTCATCGTGATAGATTCTGAACATTTGGTGGCAAACCGCCTCACCCAGCGCCTTGCTAATGTCCCGCTCATACCGCGTGGGTTTGGGCTAGAGCAGGGCGAGCTGATGGAGATCGCTATCCCACCGGGCAGTATCTTTGCCTATCGGCACATCGGATCGATCCAGCAAAAAAAATGGCGTATCGTGGGGATCTACCGCCGTGCGGAGTTTATCCTCGCCACACATACATTAGTGATCCAGCCAAATGATGTGTTACTTGTGGCGGGGGATTCTGTGGTGCTAAGTGAGATTTATCGCAGTGCCAAGAGCGATATCGGGCAGTTTCCAGCACCTTTTGGCAAAGATATATTTTTGTATGTCGATCCCACGCGCTCTAGTGTGCAGTCTGTGCTCAATGACATTGAGGACGCGCTGTTTTTGCACACGCATATCAAGGCTGATACACTGCATATTTTTGTGCTAAATCCTAGCAACTTCGCCATCTTAGAATCTATCCGATCGCATGTCGCGCCCAAAGTCCAGATTCACTTCGTATATGATACTCACGATTTTTGCACGCAGATTCACAAAGATCACAAAAAACGTCCCGGGCTGATTATGCTAAATCACGATCTTTTTATCCCGCGCAAGCATCGTCAAATCCTCTACCAAACTACCACACCGGTGCTAAAGACGGGCTACAAGCGCCTGCAAGAAGTGCAAAAAAGCTTCCTTATCGTCGATGAAGGGCTACACAAGGGCGAGAATATCGCCTCGGTGATGTTTGATATTTCTAAGCAGCTTGGTATTACCACAAGATTTTATGATTTTAATCCAGATTCAGAGCATCAGCGCACACTGCTTGGCAATATAGAGAATCTTGGCAAGATCTTTTCACAAAAGCCAGAGATCACCTATTCAAGCTCGCACAATCCCATTTTGTTTTTGCAGCATTCCCACGAGGTGTATTTGCAGTTTGTGCCATTTGATAGCACTATTACCCAGATGCGACTTTTTGCCTTTGGGTCGATGGATTCTCAACGGCTCTCACTAGGGTTGGATACAAACCCACAGATTTTTATCCCCTATTAAGGATTGCGTATGCGACACATTATCATCAACACTCCCACCAAGCAATACCCCGTGCGTATCGATAGCACTGATAATCTTGAGCCAATCGTGCATAATGGCAAGGTGCTCGTGGTCTCAAATCCCAAAGTCGCCGGGCTGCACCTCTCTAAGATTCTCTCTAAGATTGTCGCAAAAGAAGTGTATGTGTGCATTATTCCCGATGGCGAGATGTATAAGAACTTCAAAAGCGTGGAGTATATTTTGGAGTGTGCTTTCACGCATAAGCTTGATAGAAATTCGCTCTTTGTAGCCTTTGGCGGTGGGGTCGTGGGCGATATCGTGGGCTTTGTGAGCGGGATTTATCAGCGGGGTGTGGAGTTTATCCAGATCCCCACCACGCTTTTGGCACAGGTGGATTCAAGTGTGGGTGGCAAGAGCGGGATCAACAATGCCTTTGGTAAGAATCTCATCGGGCTGTTTCATCAGCCAAAAGCCGTGTATGCCAATACCGATTTGCTCACTACGTTAGATTCACGGGAGTTTGGTGCTGGGTTAGCAGAGATCATCAAGATGGCGGTGTGCTTTGATAAGGAGTTTTTTGTCTATCTACAAGGCGCGAATCTGCAGGATTCACAAACCCTAGAGTATGTCATTGCTAAGAGCATTGAGATCAAAGCTGATGTGGTGAGCAAGGACGAAAAGGAGCAGGGTTTGCGCGCTGCGCTAAATTATGGGCATACCTTTGGGCATGTGATTGAGAATCTCACGCATTATAAGGGCTACCTGCATGGGGAATGCGTGGCGATAGGTATGTGTATGGCAAACGACCTCGCCCTCAAGCTCTCACTCATTACCAAAGATGAGGCAGAGAGTATCAAGGCACTTTTAGCGCGTCATAATCTTCCAACTTCCTATAAGATAGCCGATGTTAGGGAGTTTTGGGAAAAGTTCTTTTTGGACAAAAAAAGCAAAGATTCTAAGATTACCTTCGTGCTGCCTGTGCATATCGGCGGCGTGTGTATGCGTGATGATATTCCCCAAGATCTTGTGATGGAAGTGCTTAGGCAATATAGCAAATAGAGAGGACAGGCGATGAGGCGATTTGTCGTAGGTGTAGTGTGTGCGGTGTTGGGCGTGGTATGGGCAAGTGATACCATAGATGCGCCTAGTCTAGAATCTAAGCTTGAGAAAATCACCCAAGACATCACCCAGAGCAATAACGCATGGTATAAGCAATACACCAATATCAAAGCATTAGAAAGCCTCCTCCAAGAGATCCGCCATACAGAAAAGGAACTAGAGAAATTAGAATCTATCGAGGATAAAAACTCACGAGTTTCCTCACAGATCTTGCAATACAAAAACACCCTCCAGACTCTCCAGCGGCAGCGCGATATTTTAGATTCGTATGCTAAAAACTACTCCCAGCTCCTTGAGCTTCCTAATATCAAAGATGTGCCGCATGTGAGCAATCCTATCCTTATCATCAGTGGATATTCTTTTATCAAAACCCTGCAAGAAAATCAGCACACTATCGAGAGCAACGCCCAGAATCTAAAAGAAATCCTAGATCTTGCTAACCAACGTTATGAGCTTGCGCAGATCCTAAATGACTATTACATCGATGAGCGAAATGCCCCAAAGGCGAGGGAGTATCAGATTCAGAGTATTGAGGCGCTCCAAATGCTCCAGAGTCTAGAATCTGCCCAGCAGATTCTAGAGACTTCCCATAGTATTTATAGCAAAGAGATAGAAAGCACCATCGCGTCTTTAGAATCTGAAATAAAAGAGCAGATTGTTAAGATGGTGTATATTGTCGTGGCGATTATGGCGATTTTTATCATTGCGCTGTTTATCAAAATCGCGCTACGCAAATATATCCTTGATAGCAATCGCGTCTATACTGCCAATAAAATCATCAATATCTTTAACCTAAGCCTTATTGTGATCATTTTGCTCTTTGCGTATTTAGAAAATGTCAGCTATCTTGTGGCGATTTTGGGTTTTGCCTCGGCGGGTTTGGCGATTGCGATGAAAGATTTGTTTATGAGTGTGCTTGGGTGGTTTGTCATCGTGCTGGGGGGCAGTATCCATGTGGGCGATAGGGTGCGTGTGGTCAAAGATGGCGCGGTGTATGTGGGTGATGTGCTTGATATTTCGGTATTGCGTATGACGATTTATGAGGATATCACACTCACTTCGTATATGGAAAATCGCCGCGCAGGTAGGATTGTCTTTATCCCTAATAACTACATCTTTACCACGCTTTTGGCAAACTACACGCACGCTGGACTTAAAACCGTGTGGGACGGGATAGATATTAGTATCACTTTTGATAGTAATTACAAAAAAGCCCTAAGCATCGCCACAGAGATTGGCAAAAAATACTCCAAAGGCTATACAGAGGTTACGCGCAAGCGTATGGAGCGACTCAAAGATCGCTTTTCACTTCGCAATATCAATCTTGAGACGCGTGCATTTTGTATGCTTGAGCCAAATGGGATTAGAATCTCGCTGTGGTATCATGTGAATTCTTATGCGATTATGACTTTGCGCAGCACGATTTCAGGCGAACTCATCGAGGCGTTTTTGCGCGAGGAGGATATACAGATCGCTTACCCAACGACCAAAGTCGTGCCTACAGGCGGTGATGG
>CALVBL010000016.1 GCA_944325775.1 uncultured Helicobacter sp. | reverse complement strand
ATGGTGTCAAGGGGGAGACTTGAACTCCCGACCTCCGGCTTATGAGACCAGCGCTCTAACCAGCTGAGCTACCCTGACATTGTAGTAAGTGGGTAAAAACGCGTATTGTAAAGAAATTTTGCTTAAAAGGCATTGAAAGATTACGCAAGGCGAGGACTAGCCCAAATAACCCTCGCTCAAAATCTGTGCGTATGCGTTTTTGTAGCGGGTGATGAAGCTCTCAATCTGGCTATTTTGCGCGCCAAACGCCTTGAGCTGCTGTTGCATCGTGGCATCGATTGACGCACCTTCAGTGTCCTTGCGTCCTTGATAAAAATCTGTGAATCTATACAAGCCCTGCGCCATAAGCATTTTTTGAGATTCACTTAGCCCTTGTGAGGCAAATACAAACGCGCGGTACTCCTCATCACTCATTAGCTCTAAGATCTTCAAGCCATAGGTTATGCGCTCTGGGTGGGGGTTTTCATCGGGTTTTGTGAGATTTTGTGTTTGCTTATCAGCGACTTCTTGTGTGGCACTGCTGGCTGTGAGCTGTGAGACTTGGGGACTTTGAGAATCTTGAGGGTGCGCAGAGCCCGTCTCTTTGGTATCTTTGGTATTGAGATTGCCTTGCTTGGCGTCCTCTTGGTGATTTGAGTGCGGAGTGAGCGGGCTATTGATGGGATTAGATTCTCTATAGGGTGCATATGGTGTGCTAAGGGTATTAATCTGCAATGAAGGCTCCTAAATGGGTGTAATCTAAGCAAGCCACAAAGCAAAAATCACTCCATACTCAATACATTTTTATCCCTATTTCGCTACAATATCTGACAAATCACTTAAGGAGATCGTTATGGCAAAGCACGGATTTAAGGCGATAGAGGCGTTGGACATAACCTATGTGCTACCCACATACGCGCGCGCGCGAGTGGCGTTTGTCAAAGGCAAGGGTGCGAGATTGCAAGACACGCAAGGCAGGGATTACATCGATTTTGGGAGCGGCATTGGTGTGGCATCACTTGGACATAGCCACAAAGCCCTGCAAAAGGCACTCAAAAAAAGTGCAAAAACCCTCATTCACACCTCAAATCTCTACTACATCGAGCCTCAAGCCAAGCTTGCCGCGCGCCTTGTGGAATACTACAAGCGAGGCGATGAGGGCAAGCCAAACACACAAAAAAGCGATAAATCCAAATGGCGCGTGTTTTTTGGCAATTCCGGTGCGGAGGCAAACGAATGCGCTATTAAAATCGCGCGCAAATACGGACAAAAAGATGGGCGCTACAAAATCATTACTCTAGATTCTAGCTTCCATGGGCGCACCATAGCCACACTCAAAGCCACAGGACAGGATAAATTTCACAAGCATTTCGCGCCCTTTCCCGATGGATTTGTGCGTGCCAAGGATCTAAGCGACATACCAAACAAGCTAGATTCTGAGACTGCAGCGGTGTTTATCGAGCTCGTGCAAGGCGAGGGCGGGATCAACGCGCTGGATAAAAAGCAAGTCCAACATCTCGCTAAGATTCTAAAAAAGCAAAATATCTTGCTAATGGTTGATGAGGTGCAGAGCGGGATTTATCGCAGCGGCGAGATTTTCGCCTCTAAGGTGTATGGTATAGAGCCCGATGTGATCACGATGGCGAAAGGCTTAGCTGGTGGCGTGCCTATCGGTGCATGTATGACGCGCCTCATAGATGTTTTTGAATCTGGCGATCATGGCAGCACTTTTGGCGGGAATTTCCTAAGCACCAACGCAGGATTAGCGGTGCTAAAGACCCTAGAAAAAATGCGCAAAGACCGCACGCTTGAGAGCACCACAAAATACTTTCATACCAAGTTAGATTCTGTACTAGAGCGCTATCCTGCAGTGTTTAGCAAACGCGTGGGGCTAGGGCTTATGTGTGGTTTGCAAGTGCGCAGCGAAGAGATCTTTAGCCAAATCCTTAGTGCGTGTCTGCGCCATCGTGTGCTTGTGTTGCGCTCTGGGGGCAATGTATTGCGCTTTTTGCCTCCACTCACTATCACAAAGAGTGAGATCGATGAGGGCTTTGCGCGACTTTTGTGTGCGCTAAAAGAACTCAAAATCTCTCAAACACAAAAAACTAAGAATCCTAAATGAGCAAGCTCATCCAAAGCCTTGAATCTCTCAATCTCCAGCAGCGTCAGGCGGTAGAGCATACCGATGGCGCACTGCTCATTCTCGCAGGGGCAGGTAGTGGCAAGACCAAAACCCTCACCACGCGCCTAGCCTATCTCATCGAAGAGATCGGTATACCAGCCCAGCACACCCTCACCCTCACTTTTACCAACAAAGCTGCTGCAGAAATGCGTGAGCGCGCAACGGCACTTTTAGAATCCACCACGCAAGCCCCGCCCTTGCTCTGCACATTTCATAAATTCGGCTTGCTATTTTTGCGCTTTCATATACATCGTTTGGGACGTGATGCGAACTTCACGCTTTTAGATTCAGATGATTGCAAGCGCATTGTCAAAAAGCTCGCTCCCAATCTCACACCCCAAAAGATTCTAGGCTATATCAGCAGTTGCAAAAACGCCTCCCTAAGCCCAGAATCTGCCGCCGCACACGCCCACACACCAGAATATAAAGTCCTGCATCGTGTGTATGTCGCGTATGATGAGTTTTTACGCACCAAAAATATGCTTGATTTTGATGATCTACTCTACCTCACTTGTGAGATTCTCGATAGAGACGATGCTCTGTGCAAGGAGACAAGCGAGCGCTATTTATACATTATGGTCGATGAATACCAAGATACCAATGAGATTCAATACAGGCTCCTCTCCTACCTCACACGTGAGCATAGTAATCTCTGCGTGGTGGGCGATGATGATCAGAGTATTTATGGTTGGCGTGGCGCGGATATCAATAATATTCTTAATTTTCAGCAGCAATTTAGCAATGCCACACTCATCAAGCTTGAGCAAAATTATCGCTCCACGCCAGAGATCTTGCAAGTAGCCAATGCCCTCATAGCGCACAACACGCGTCGTCTGGGTAAAAATCTCCAGAGCACGCAAACAAATGGCGAGGAAGTGGAGATCTTGCATTCTTGTGATGAGTCTAGCGAGGGCAGCACGATCGCTACGATTATTGCTAAAGAACTCTCTAAAGGCAAGAGAGCGCAGGATTTTGCCGTGCTCTTTAGGCTAAATGCCCTTTCGCGTGGTATTGAAGAGGCGTTTAACAAAGCCAAGATCCCCTATAAAATCATCGGGGCTATGCGTTTTTATGAGCGCGCAGAGGTTAAGGATCTGCTTAGTTATTTGCGTTTTGTGCATAATGTCGATGATGACTATTCGCTCTTGCGCATTATCAATAAGCCTCGCCGTGGGATTGGCAAAAAAACCCAAGAGAGCTTAGAATCTCTAGCCAGATCCAAACAAATGAGTATCGCAGCGACTTTTGCCGCGCATAAGCAAGAATGTGTGCAAGCTATTGGGCAAAAAAATACCAAGACCCTTGAAGAGTTTTTCGCCAAAATCGCCACGCTCAAAGAGCTGGTGGATTCTGATAAGCTGGCGTTTATAGAATCTTTGCAAGAATGGTTGGATTTTAGCAAGGAATTTAGTGCTTTAGAATCTGTGGATAGAATCGCTAATATCGAGGAATTTTATGGGGTTTTGCGTGATTTTGTGGTGCAAAATCCCGATGAGAGCTTGCAGGATTTTTTAAGCACCATCGCACTTAGCTCAAGCAGCGATGAGCAGGGCGGGGAGTGTGTGAGCTGTATGAGTATACACAGCGCCAAGGGCTTGGAGTTTGATAATGTCTTTGTGATAGGGCTTGAAGAGGAGATGTTCCCCTCTTACTACAAATCCTCAGAATCTTGTAGCTTTGGCTCGAGACCGAAAATTAGCGGTGATGAGCTACAAGAAGAGCGCAGGCTAGGCTATGTGGCTTTTACAAGAGCGCGGCACAAGCTCTATCTGTGCAATGTGGAGAGTAGGTTTGTCCATGGGAAACGGCGATTTTTGCGTCCATCGAGATTTTTAGTAGAATCTGGAAGCCAAAATACCATGCGCACGGCAGACATTACACAAGATGACGAGCAAGCCCAGAGTGGCGAGATCAAAGTCAATGATATGGTGCTGCACAAGGTTTTTGGCACTGGGCGTGTGTGCGAAGTGCGCGATAGTGGTGGGCAAGTCGCGTTGAAAATAAACTTTGGTGGTAATGAGCGCGTGATATTGCAAAGCTTCGTGCAAAAGCTGTGATCGCTCTTAAACTCCCTTAATCCCCCCAAGCGCGTCCTTACACAAAGGTGCGTGAGAGTGCGCAAAACACAAGGGCGAGCAACGCCTCATCATCAAGTGAATCTATATTTGCAAGTGTGTTTATCATATCTTTTGGTATACCTCGTGTGTGCAGATATGCCTTGCTCTTATCGGTGAGTGCGGGCAGAATCTCTGTGAGATGATAGATTGTCAGCGGATCGTAGCGATGGAGGCGCATTTGGGATTCTATAAGTGCTAGGGTAATGGTGTGGCTCTCATGTGCGTCCAAAAGCTCTAGTATCCGCTGATACACGGGTGTGGGTGTGAGTAGTCTATCAAGGATCTGTGGCATGTGAGCGTTTAGCTCATTATAGAGAATCTGCGCGAGTGCGCACCCAAACGCCTCACTATATGGTCGCAAATCCTGCGCAGTAAAGCTAAAATCCTGCCCTATCACGCGCCCAAAGTTTTTGAGCGTATCTAGATACCCAAGCTGGATATGTGTGCGGATCATATCGCTATCAAAATCCAGCATACCACCCAAGCGCTCCCTAGGCTGGATACAGCGCACAAATGGGTGGTTTGTGTAAGCGTGGGGTTTGGGATTGAGCGCAATGGCGATGATCTCCTGCGCACCTAGACTAAAGGCGAGCGAAATAGGTAGATTGTCATAATACCCACCATCGATGTAGCCCTCACCTTCAATCTCATAGATAGGAAACGCTGGGAAGCACGAACAAGACGCCATAATCCAATCTTGCAGCTGTGCCTTAGGGATAGAATCTTTGCATTTTAGTGTGGGCTGCATCGAGGGAAATTTCACACTTACTAGCCCATAATCTACCGATGAGGCAAAAAACCGATCTCTATCAATAAAACGTTTTAAGAGATTCGCAAAAGGCGTGGTATCCATGCCTTTGTTGTTTGTGTAGGTTTTGAAAAAATCTAGTAGTTTGTTGCTGTGCTCCATATAGTAGGTGAGATCTGTGCGTAGATTCAGACCATTGAGCACAACTTGATCGATGTCTATACTCTGCCATAGCTCCAGCGCGCGATCATAGTCTCCCTGCACCATCAGTGCGCCATTACACGCTCCGATACTTGTGCCTGTGATGATCTCATAATCTATGCCAAGCTCACGCAACGCCCGCCAAGCACCGATTTGATATGCCCCCTTAGAGCCACCACCCCCTAGGACGATCGCGCATTTCATAGGGTGATTTGGATTTGTGGAAGTTATAGTGTCTGCTTCACAAGAGTTTCTATCACCGGTTTAGAATCTGGCTCGATGAGGCGCTCACCGACTTCCTCGCCGTTTTTGTATCCGATCAGTGTGGGGATAGCACGTACGCCAAGTGTGTCCTTGAGCGCACCTTCTGAATCTATAGGGATATGATAAAACTCCACCTTGCCTTCGTATTCTTTAGCCAAAACATCAAGGATTGGCTCGATCCTGCGGCAGTCTGGACACCAAGAAGCCCCAAGTATCACGACACTAGAGCCGTTTTTGATGTTTTCTAGGTATTGTTGTGTGTTGATGTGATGCAGCATGATGTATCCTTTGTGTTGAGATTCACAAAGGGTATCTTTATAGACTAAATATTTAGTTACATTTGTACCAAAATTTTAAGAAGTATTTTGTGTGTGATTGCCTTATTTAGTTTATAATGCGTCCCACACACGCATGTGTGATTTCACCACAAAGGATTTAAGATGAAACTAAAACTACTCATTTTGGGTGTATTGAGCGCGGTGGGGCTTAATGCCACAAGTATCGATACAAATAAAGTCAGTGTCGTATGGACTGCGTATAAGACTCCATCAAAAGTCGCTGTGAGCGGGACTTTTAAGAATATAGACTTTAAGTTTGGCAAAAAGCGCGATTCTATCGCTTCCACACTTGAGGGGGCAAGCGCTAGCATCGATCCGATGAAAGTCAATCTCAATGATGATGTAAAAAACGCAAATTTGCGCGATTTTTTCTTTTCAAAATTTAGCACAAAAGAGATCAAAGTCATACTTCGTGATGTCCTAGAGGGTAAAGACCAAGGCACAATTCTCGCTTCTGTCAAGATGAATGGCAAGACCAACAAAGTGCCTATGGAATATAAAATCGCTAATGGTGTGCTCAAAGCAAGTGGCGTGCTTGATTTGAGTGAGTTTAAGCTCGATGAAGCTAGAGCAAATCTCCAAAAAGCCGTATATGATTTGCATGAGGGCATCACTTGGTCACAAGTTACTATTTCTTTTGAGGCGCCTATCGTGCAATAATCCTGCGGGAGCGATGCTTTGAATTTTAATGCAAGCTTGTGTGACGCAAGCTTGTGTATCGCTCATGGAGTGAATCTCCGCTCACTCCGCTTACGCATTCATACAGTGATTTTTAGAATCTAAAGTGCGTTTTAATGTCGTCGCCTCATCGACACCCCCTAGTAATGACACAGATTCTACAAACCCACCCGCTACATTAAACCATCTATGACGAGCCAATCCCCTCTTTACTCCACCATTCTTAAATCTTAGTGCGCATACATTACCCCCAAATCTATTGCCTTAGATTCTGTAATATCGCTAGTGGGCTTAGATTCTACATTGTCCATGCAAGAGCTGTATTTAGATCTGTGCTTTCACTTTGCCCTTTGGATCGAGCGCATCACGTAGCCCTTCACCGATAAACACCAGTACAGAAAGCAGTACGGAAACAATCACAAACGAGCTAATGCCAAGATGTGGCGATGTGAGGTTGTTTTTGCCTTGTGCAAGTAATTCACCTAGACTTGCCTCCTGTGTCCCAAAACCCAAAAAATCTAAGCTTCCAAGCGTGATGATCCCGCTTGCCATGATAAAGGGCAGATAGGTGATGGTCGCCACCATTGCATTTGGCAAAATATGGCGCATAATGATATACCAATCGCTAAACCCAAGCACTTTGGCGGCTTTGATGAACTCAAGATTGCGCACTTTGAGTACTTCTGCGCGCACCACGCCTGCGAGCCCGATCCATGAAAACGTTAGCACGATCGCCAAAATCCACCAAAAACTTGGTGCGATGGTGTTTGCCACGATAATGATCACGAAGAGTACGGGAATGGAATTCCATATCTCGATAAGTCGCTGCCCAAAAAGATCGATCCCACCGCCATAATATCCCTGCAGTGCCCCCACACTCATGCCTATGAGTAGCACACACAAACTTAATACAAACCCAAAAGCCAGCGAAGTGCGAAGCCCATAGAGCATTCTTGAGAGCACATCTCTGCCCTTATCATCTGTGCCTAGCCAATGCCTAGAATCCGGTGGCGTGGGTGAGGGCGCGTGTAAGTCAAACAAGATACTATCATCGCTATAAGGCACGAATGTGCGCAACACAAAGCTATCTCTAAGTAGCACATCGCTTACATAGGGATCCAAATAGTCCGTAAAACTCTCAAAATCCCCGCCAAATGTCTTCTCTGGATAATCCACCAATACTGGGAAATACGCCGTGCCATTGTGATAGATAAAAAGCGGCTTTTGATTAGCGATAAATGGCGCACAGAGGCTTAGCACTACCAAAATACCAAAAATCCACAGACTCACATATGCCCGTTTATTTGCTCTAAAGCCCCGATATATAGCCCTAAAGTCCATATTACACCTTTTTGTCAAAATGTATGCGTGGATCGATAAACATATAGAGCACATCACTCACAATCCCCACGATGAGTGCCAAAAATGTAAAAATATATAGTGTGCCAAAAATCACGGGATAGTCGCGATTGACTACGCTCTCATAGCCCAAAAGCCCAAGCCCATCAAGACTAAAAATAATCTCTATGAGCAGACTACCGCTAAAAAACATACTCACAAACACCACCGGAAAGCCACTCACAATAAGCAGCATAGCATTGCGAAAAATATGTCCATAGAGAATCTTGCCCTCACTTATCCCTTTTACACGCGCAGTCTGCACATAGGTTTTGTGAATCTCTTCTAAAAAGCAGTTTTTGGTTAGCATTGTGAGCGTGGCAAAACCTCCGATAGAGATACAAAGCACTGGCAACACCAAATGCCACAGATAGTCTTTGAGCTTATCAAATGGGCTAAGCGTGGAGAAATTTTCACTCACAAGCCCGCGCAGAGGGAAAATATCAAAATAACTCCCCCCCGCAAAAAGCACAATGAGAAAAATCGCAAACAAAAATGAGGGGATCGCGTTTGCCACGATGATAACAAAGCTACTTGCCATATCAAAGCTACTACCATGTCTCCTAGCCTTGGCAATGCCTAGCGGGATACTCACGAGATAGATGATAAGCGTGCTAAACACACCTAGCGAAATGCTCACAGGCAGCTTTTCTATGATGATATCTAGCACTTTGCTCTGCCGATAAAAGCTCTCACCAAAATCAAAGCACAAATAATTTTTTAGCATTATCAAATACCGCTCTAGCAGGGGCTTGTCAAAGCCATAGAGCTTATTGATATGATCGATAAGATCGGGGTCTAACCCCACTGCACCTTTATAAAAATTTTTTTGGGCTATGGTGGATTCTGTAGGTTTGTTTAGATTTTCGATCTGGGCTATGGTGCGCTCTACCGGACCTCCGGGCGCGATTTGGATCAGTAAGAAATTGAGTGTCAAAATCCCAAAAAGTGTGGGGATAAGGAGCAAAAGGCGCTTAGAGATGTAGGCAAGCACTTATGCCTCTTGCTCGATTTTTTCTTTGCATTTGAGGCATTCATAGATGTGCTTTTTGCGTAGCTCACGCTCACACATTGTTCCGCCACATTTGGGGCACTTGGTAGAGACAAGCGGATATTTGGAGATAAAGGTGCATTTGGGGTAATTCCCACAACCATAAAACGCCCCGCGTCTGCTAAATCGCTTGAGTACATCGCCACCACACTCTGGGCATGGGACTTCTAGCTTTTCTTGGGGTTTGCTTTTGAGAGATTTGGTGTTTTTGCATTCTGGATACCCGCTACACGCGATAAACTCACCATTTCTGCCAAATTTTTTGACCATAGGTTTGCCGCATTTTTCACACACTTCATTGCTAAGCTCGGCTTGAGTGTTTGCATCGGGCTTGATGTATTTGCACTTTGGATACCCGCTACACGCGATAAACTCACCAAACTTGCCATTGCGTTTTACTAGCTCTTTGCCACATTTGGGGCAGATTTCGCCGGTGGGGATAGCGATTTTTTGGCTGGCGATATTTTGCTTGCCTTCTTCGATTTTTTGCATAAATGGCTCATAAAACTCCCATAGCACCGCATTCCAATCCGCCTTTTGCTGCGCGATAGAATCTAGCTTATCTTCCAAAGACGCGCTAAAAGAGCTATCGACGATTTCATTAAACGCCTCTTCAAGCATCTGGGTAACTTTGAACGCATTTTCTTGTGGGATCAGGGTCTTTTTCTCGCTTTTGAGATAATCACGACTGCACAATAGCGCAATGGTGGGTGCATAGGTGCTTGGTCTGCCTATGCCTAGAGATTCTAGGGTTTTGATGAGACTTGCTTCAGAATATCGTGCGGGTGGCTCTGTATGTTTTTGGTGGCTTTGCAGATCTGTGAGTCTAGCGGGTTTTTGCTCTTGCAGTGCTGGCAGGAGTGTGTCGCTCTCCTCATAGCCCGTGATTTTATAGAATCCATCAAACACAAGCTTCCTGCCATTTGCTTTAAACTGCGCTGGTATCTTGCCGCTAGATTCAAAGATGATGTTTTGGAGCTCAAACTCCGCATCGCTGCTTTGGGAGGCTAAAAATCGCTCATAGATAAGCTTATAGAGCTTTTGTTCATCGGGCTTGAGATAGGCTTTAGCGATTTCTGGAGTGAAGTCAAGATTTGTGGGACGGATCGCTTCGTGTGCTTCTTGGGCGGCTTTGGATTTGGTGGTATAGACTTTTGGCTTAGCAGGCACATATTCTTTGCCATACATTTTGGCTAAGAGCGATCTTGCAGCGGTGCTGGCTTCTTTGGCGATATTTAGGCTATCAGTCCTCATATAGGTGATGACTCCCATTACGCCACTATGTGTTTGCACACCTTCATAGAGTCTTTGAGCGATACTCATCGTGCGTGTGGGGTTAAACCCTAGCTTGGTAGAGGCGCTTTGCTGGAGTGTAGAAGTCATAAATGGCGGTGGTGTGCTGGTTTTTTTGCGCTTGGTATTGATTTGTGCGACGATGTAGGATTGGGATTTTAGAGAATCTAGCATGGCACTCACTTCTTTTTTATCTTGGAGACTTAGCTTTTGGAGTGTCTTGCCATTGTAGCTTGTGAGTTCAGATTCTATATCACTAGAGTTTTCAGAGCGGAATTTCGCGCTGATGAGATAGTAGGTAGTGCTTTTAAACGCTTGGATTTCACGCTCCCTATCCACAACGATCTTGAGTGCTGCGCTCTGCACACGCCCTGCGCTTAATCCCCGCGCGATTTTTGAAGAGATGAGATTGCTAAGTTTAAAGCCCACGATTCTATCAAGCAAGCGTCTTGCTTGTTGTGCATTGACCTTGTCCATATCGATGGTACGCGGGGATTTGAGCGCATTTTGGATCGCACTTTGGGTGATTTCATGAAACACAATACGCGGGAATTTCTCACTAGGTAGTCCAAGTGTCTGCGTGATATGATAGCCGATCGCCTCACCCTCTCTATCTTCATCGGTAGCGATGTAGGTGGTTTTGGCTTTTTGAGCGAGTTTTTGAATCTCTTCGACGACTTTTGTGTGATCCTTATCTACCATATATTCAGGGATAAAATGTTTGTCTTTTATCTCTATACCGAGTGTGTATTTAGGAAGGTCGCGGATATGCCCTTTTGAAGCAATCACTTCATAATCTTTCCCAAGAAAATTTTTGATAGTCCGAGCTTTTGCTGGAGATTCTACGATGATGAGATTTTTCATATTACTACGCTTTCGTGATCAAAATAGGCTCTAGCAAGCCTTGTAATGAGAATTTTAACATAAAAACACGTACAAAATATGCATAAATTTGTGGAATATCTTTTGCTTTAATCGGCAAAAATACAAAAACTTTAGCAAAGGATGCCTAATGAGCTTTAGGATTAACACCAACATCTCCGCACTCAATGCCCATACCATCGGCGTGGCAAACAATAGAAGCCTGCACAATTCGCTTGAAAAACTAAGCTCTGGTTTGCGCTTGAATAAAGCTGCTGATGATGCCTCTGGTATGGCGATTGCAGATAGCTTGAGAAGTCAAAGTGAGGGCTTAGGACAGGCTGTGAGGAATGCAAACGATGCAATTGGTATCATTCAAGTAGCCGATAAGGCGATGGACGAGCAGCTAAAAATCCTTGATACTATCAAGACTAAAGCTATTCAAGCCGCACAAGATGGGCAAACTACCGAAACAAGAAAGGCACTCCAAAGCGATATTTTGCGCCTTCTAGAAGAGCTTGATAATATCGCTAATACCACAAGCTTTAATGGGCAGCAAATGCTCTCTGGCGCGTTTTCTAACAAAGAATTCCAAATCGGCGCGTATTCTAATACAACTGTCAAAGCCTCTATCGGTCCTACAAGCTCGGATAAGATTGGGCATATTCGTATGGAGAGCTCGTCGTTTTCTGCGGTGGGTATGCTCGCCTCTGGTGCGGCGCGCAACCTCACTGAAGTGATGTTTAATGTCAAAGAGGTTGATGGTAAAAATAGCTTTGAGATTGAGACGGTCAAAATCTCCACATCGGCAAACACTGGTATCGGCGTGCTTGCTGAAGTGATCAATAAGCATTCTGACAAACTTGGTGTGCGTGCAGCATGGAGCGTGATGGGGACAGGTAGCTCACCCGTGCTCTCTGGGACGGTGCGAGGATTGGTGATTAATGGTGTGACGATTGGAACGGTCAATGATGTGCGCAAAAACGACTCTGATGGACGCCTCATAAATGCCATCAACTCTGTCAAAGAGCGCACAGGAACAGAGGCATTTATCGATATCACCGGTAGGATTAACCTACGCAGCACCGATGGGCGTGCGATCGCCGTGCGCACACAGAGCGCGACAGGCTTTGTCTTTGGTGGTGGTAACTTTGCAGGGATCAGTGGGACAGAGCATACGATCGTAGGGCGATTGACCCTTATCCGCACAGACGCACGCGATATCATCATCAGTGGATTCAACTTCAGCCATGTGGGATTCCATACAGCACAAGGTATCGCAGAATACACCGTCAATCTCCGCTCATTGCGCGGCGAAATGGATGCCAACATCGCCTCTGCTTCTGGTGCTAATGCCAATGTCGCCCAAGCCGAACTCCACGCTGGGGGCATTGGCGCTGGGGTTACAAGCCTCAAGGGTGCGATGGTGGTAATGGATATGGCAGAATCTGCACGGATTCAGCTTGATAAATTGCGTGCAGATATCGGCGCAGCACAGATTCAGCTTGTGGCGACGATCAACAATGTCTCGGTGACACAAGTCAATGTCAAAAGTGCAGAATCCCAAATCCGCGATGTGGATTTCGCTGCAGAATCTGCGACTTTCTCCAAGCACAATGTCTTGGCTCAAAGCGGAAGCTTTGCTATGGCACAAGCCAATGCTGTGCAGCAAAATGTCTTGCGATTGTTGCAATAAGGGGCTTATGTGTTTTTGCGCTTAGCACAGAGATAAGCTATGCAGGATTTTTTTGCGCTAAACCTTAGCGCACTCCAAAAAACTTCACCAAATCTGGCTAAAAAACTCCAAGATATTGTACCCAACACGCATTATGAGGTGTTTTTGGGTGATGATGTGCTTAATTTTAATATCATCGATACGCGCGATTGCGCACCGATTTTTGTGGATTCTCCCATTGAGCAGACCAATCAAAAAATCATAGAATTTGTGCCATATGCGCAATATCCGTATTTGTATTGCTTCGGGCTTGGCAATGGGGTGTTTTATAAGGTGCTTTTGCAAAATGAGTTTCTTAAGCGTGTGGTGGTCATCGAACCCGAGCTTGAAATTCTCTTTATCGTGCTGCATTTGCTGGATTTTTCACAAGACATTGCAAATGGCAGAATCTTATTTTTGGATTCACAAAGCAGTTTCCAAGATGTGCTTTTGATTTTTCTCCAAGATAAGCACACCAAAATCTACTCTAAACTTTATAATCTCCATATTTTTAATGCCTATTATGAACGATACGCCGCGCTTAGCATTGAGTTTAACCGCTATTTTATTAAAGCTCTTGAACATTGTGTTATCAGTGTGGGAAATGATAGCAAAGACGCTATCACAGGTATCGCGCATCACATCGCCAATCTCCCAAAAATGCTACACTCCCCCTCACTCCTCACACTCATCAAAGAACTGCGCGCTAAACGCGCTAATAAGGGAGATACCGCGGTGATTGTCGCCACCGGACCAAGCCTTAGTAAGCAGCTCCCACTGCTCAAACAATACCAAGATTATCTCACGATTTTTTGCATTGACGCATCATTGCCAATTCTAGCCAAAGAGGGAATCAAGCCCGATGTGGTATTTTCGTTAGAGCGCGTGGATCTCACGGCTAGATTCTATGAAGAGACCCCAAAGGCTAAGCACAAAGATGTGATTTTTGCCATCACCACCATCGTGCATAAACGCCTAGCAGACGCGCTAGAGGGGGATTGTGTGCAGTGGAGTATGCGCCCCTTTGGCTATACCTATTACTTTGGATTCAGTGAGTATGGCTACATCGGCGTGGGTATGTCAGCTGCAAATATGGCGTATGAAATGGTGGTGTATTCGAAGTTTTCGCGCTGTATCCTTATCGGACAGGATCTTGCGTTTGCTAAAGACGGCAGCTCACACGCCAAAAACGCCGTGTATGGCGAACGAGAAATCGTTCCTAAGCAAGATTCACAGCGCGTCTTGCTCCCAGCCTATGGTGGTGATGGTATGGTAGAGAGCACGAATGTATGGAAACTGTTTTTGGAGTTTTATGAAGCCGACATCGCACAAACCCCATATCCGCTAGAAGTGATCAACGCCACAGAGGGTGGAGCAAGGATACAAGGCACGATTGAGATGTCCTTTGCCAAGGCATTGCAGAGCATAGAGACAAAGGACAAAAAGCAGCCTCTAGTCCTCACGCCACCACCACCAGAGCTTATAGAATCTAACATCGCCAAAGCGCGAGAAAAAACGCGGGAGTTTTTAGCTTACGCGCGGGAGAAAAAGGTGCGCATAGAAGAGGTGTTTTTGGAAGTGGCGGGGCTTATTGAGGATTTGGAAGCAAATAAGCATAATTTAGAATCTTTTGATTTTCATAAAGTGAGTGACGCGCTAGAACATATAGAATCTATCAAAGAATTTTTCTCTGATGAGACCTTCACAACCTGCTTTAATGACGCGATACAATCTTATATCGTGCATCAAGAGATGGAAATCGCCAAGATAATCGTGCGCGTAACACAAGATGATATCGCACTCAAAGCCAAGCAAATCGATCTGCTCTATGCACACAAATATTGGCTTTTTTCACTCGCTGGCGGTATAGACTGCGTGATAGAAGTAGCACAAAAATCCTTTATCGAGTGGGAATCTTAAGGGGTAATCTCAAAGTCTATTGTGCTTTGATGTGTATGTGGTGTGATTTTGTGGAGCTAGATTCTTACTACGTTTAAGCAAGGCGTTTGGGAAGGGTTTGCAAAAACTCCTCGAGATTGAATTTATTTCGGTGATTTTGTGTAAAAATATGCACCATCACGTTTCCCAAATCCGCGATGATCCAGTCTTCGCTCTCCTCATCTGTGGCATAAAACTCCACGCCCTTCGCCTTAAGTGTGGTTTTGAGATAATCAAGTAGGGCAAAAGAATGTTTGCCCACCATCGCTGTGGCTATCACGACAGCATCTACGAGATACTCCCTATCACTCACATCGATACATACGACATTTTCTGCCTTTTTGTCCTCTAAGATTGTTATGACTTCTTGTGCAAGGTTTTGCAAATGCACTCCTTAAGGCTGATTTTGTGCGGCATTATAGCAGGGTTTTTGTAAGAACTCTTTGAGAGCAGGGAGCAAAAATGATGGAATCTCGCTAAAATTCCCATAGGATAGCTGCTCCCTAATGCGCGTGGAAGAAATCGTATGCCTAAAGGGTACAAATCGCGCACAAAGCCCTGCAAGATTCAAGCTCTCTGCAAGTATTTTAAACTCCCCCTCGCTATGCCCCCCCCGATCAAATACAAGCAAGACAACTTTGCGCGCAAGCTCATCGTACTCCCGCCACAGGTGAAATTGCGCAAAGCTATCCCACCCTAGCACAAACCCAATCCTTGTGTAATCTCCTGCTAAATCTCTGCGCTCTCCTCTAGATTCTATAGAATCTACAGAATCCATATCCGCCAAATCCGGTGCGCAATCTAGAGAATCCGCACACTCTCCCCCTAGCTTGGAGCGTAGATAGCGCACAGATTCTATACTATATGTGCTTTGAGCGCATGCGATTTCAAAATCACACACTTCAATGCGTGCCTTTGGATAGTCTTTAGCAAGATGGGCAGCGGCTAGCTTGCATAGGCTTAGTCGAGCCTGTGGGCTAAGAAGCGAGCTGTGTTTGAAAGGTGAGCAAAATGCAGGCAAAATGATGAGATGTTTTATGCCAAGTTCCCCTAGCACGGCGTGCATTATGCCAAAATGCCCATTGTGCAAAGGATCAAAGCTCCCGCCAAAGATTGCAACTTTTGGTAATGTGCATAGATTCACTTCACTACTTGCTATTTTGCCCTTCATTGTGCTGCTGCCTTAGTTTGTTGTCATTTAGTGCTTTGCCACCACACATACGGATCGAACCCATAGAGTGGCATAACCTCTGGCATAGCGATTTTGTCACTCCAATACGCCACGCGGTAGCCCTGCGCGTGAAAATGTGGTATCACATAAAATCCCCATAGTAAGATTCTATCTAGTGCCCTGCCATAGGCGATTTTCTCATCAGAATCTTGGGCGTTTATGAGTTTTTCGATAAGCCAATCCACATTTGGATCATCGATACGCGCGTAGTTGCGCCCTCCGGGATTGTTTGCTGCTTCACTCCCCCAATAAAACCGCTGCTCATTGCCCGGATTTAGGCTTTGTCCCACAAGTTCGATCACCATATCATAATCAAAATTTCGCAATCTATTGGTGTATTGTGTATCATCGACTTTGCTTAGTGTGGCTTGTATGCCGAGTTTTTTGAGATTTTGGATAAAGGGCAGGCAAATGCGCTCAAAACCATCGTAGTTGATCATAATCTCAAAGCTTAGCGGCTTATTCTCTGAATCCACCAACACCCCATTACTGAATCTAAAACCCGCTTGTGCAAGGAGCGTGGCGGCGTATTTGAGATTTTCACGCTTGTCTTGGGCGAAAATCGTAGCACCATCGGTGTGTGTGATACCCAGCCAGTCTTGATAGCCAGATTCTATACGCGCGGGGAGCTTGTGGTCGGTGCGCGGGATAAGATAGGGTTGGGTGAGGATTCTAGAATCTGTGAGATTTAAGCTTTTTAGAATCTTCCTTTCTTTGCCATTTGGAATCCCACTAGAAGCGAATATAGAGTTATCAAAAATATTAATGGTGCGCTCATATTGCCCAAAAAACAAATTGGCATTGCTCCATTCAAAATCAAAAGCATAAAAAATCGCCTCGCGCACGAGTTTGTTGGCAAAGCTCTCTTTTTTGGTGTTGAAAAAAAATCCTTGCAGAGTGCTTGGCAGGTGGTTTGGTATCACGATCTTTGCAAGCGTGGGCTTGGGACTCTCATAATCTTTTGCCCAGATTTTTGCGCTAGATTCTACACGCCAGTCATATGCCCCACTCATAAAGGCTTGCTGCGCGACTACGGGGTCTTTGTAGTATTCTATCTCAATGCGATCAAAGTTGAAAAATCCCTTGCGCGTGGGGTGATCCTCTGCCCAATAGTTTGGGTTGCGCTTTAGAGTGATCTTGCGCCCCAGATCGTATGAATCTAGTACATACGCTCCACTTCCTAGCGGCATGGCTAGGGGATTTTGCCCAAACGCATTGCCCTCTTTGGTCATAAAGATATGCTTTGGCAAGATAGGGAGTTGTGAGAGGATAAGGGGAAGTTCAGTGTTTTGGTTGGTCTTAAAATAAAAGCGCACTTTGTGAGAATCTAGCACCTCCACGCGATCCACATCGGCATAATAACGGCGATACTCGATCTTGCCAAGATTGACTAAGGTCTCAAAGCTAAACTTCACATCTTCTGCGCTCACTTTCACACCATCGCTAAATCGCGCCTTTGGATTGATATGGCATTCTAAAAAAAATCCCTTAGGATCAAGGATAAATTCTTGCGCAATGAGTCCGTATTCTGTCGCACTCTCATCGAGACTCCCCACACCTAGTGTCTCATACACGAGTGCTAGGATACTTTGAGCGGCATTGCCCTTTTGCACGAAGGGATTAAGTGAGTTAAAATCGCCTAGTTCGAAGCTCTTAAGCGTGCCGCCTTTGGGGGCTTGTGGATTAGCGTAGGCAAAGTGGCTAAAGTCTCTTGGGTATTTAGGAGTGCCAAAAAGCGCTATCGCGTGCGCACCAAAGACTTCCATAGCACAGCACACAAAGATGATGAAATACAATACAAATCGTTTTGTCATTATGTAAGAATCCTAATTTAGAGCAAGTGTGATGAGATTGTATCCTAGATTAAAGCTATAAGCAAGGGCAATGCAGTATAATGGCGGGATTTTATGATGAGGTTTAAGAGCAGTGCTACTATACATTCACATACCATTTTGTGCGAGCAAATGCGGGTATTGCGCGTTTAATTCTGTGCTAGATTCACAAGAGATATATCTGGCGTATGTGGAGGCATTGTGCGAGGATATTAGTGCGTCGCTGCAACGTTATGAAGTCGCACAGGGTGAAGTGCGAAGTGTGTTTATCGGTGGAGGCACGCCAAATATCTTGCCTGCAGGGTATTATGAGCGGATTTTTGAGAGCTTTTGTGGGTATGTGAGTGGGGATTGTGAGATCAGTATAGAATCTAATGTCAATCTCATCACACACGATTGGTGCGCGTGTCTCCGTAGGCTTGGGGCAAATCGTATCAGCGTGGGCGTGCAGAGTTTTGAATCTAGCAAGCTGACGTTTTTGGAGCGTGATCATAGTGTGCATGATATTTTTGGCGCGTTTGAATCTATCCAAAGGGCGGGCTTTAGTAATATAAGCTGTGATATGATCTATGATACGCCTCTAGATTCTGTGCAAAGTCTAGAATCTGAATATGCCAATCTCGCTAAGCTACCTCTATCGCACATTTCGGCGTATTCTTTAAGTATCGATGAGGGTTCGCGCTTTAGCACAAAAGGTGTGAGTGTGAGGGAGCAGAGTCTCTGCTATGAGGTGCGCGAGATACTTGGTGCATTGGGGTTTGGGCAGTATGAGGTGTCAAACTACACTAAGGGCGAGGCGTATTGTCGGCACAATCTGGGGTATTGGGAAGGTCGTGAATATATCGGGTGTGGGGCTGGGGCGTTTGGGCGCGTGGGAAGTGCGCGGGTGAGGGCACCAAATAGCCCAAGAACCTATATCGCCAACCCCCATTTCCGCACGCAAGAAAATCTACGCTTAGAAGACTTGAATCTAGAGGCGATTATGCTTGGGCTTAGGTGCAAAAGTGGTGTGCGATATGAGTTGGTGCGCTCTGCTGCTAATCTTACTATGCTCTTAGATTCTAGCAAGGTGATGAAAGTCGCGCGTGTAGATTCTCAAGGCACACAGGGTGAGTATATTATCGCGAGTGATGTATTTTTAGCCGATGAGCTAGCGATGTGGCTAAGTTAGGTATTGTTGTTTTGGGTAGGGTATAATGCGCGCTTTTATGTAACAGAAGGCTTTCAAGGATATGATAGAATCCACACGAGTTAAAGGATAAAATAATGCAAAATACACAAGAGAAGCGCTATCGTCCCAATGTCGCCGCGGTGATACTTTCATCAAAATACCCGCGTGAATGCGAGTTTTTCATCGCTCAGCGCAATGACATCAAGGGCGCGTGGCAGTTTCCTCAAGGCGGAATCGATGAGGGTGAGAATCCAAAAGAAGCACTCTTTAGGGAGCTGAGTGAGGAGATAGGCACAAGCGATGTGGAGATAATCGCAGAATGCCCGCAATGGATCAAATACGACTTCCCAGAGACTATTAGCAAAAAAATGTATCCTTTTGATGGGCAGATTCAGAAGTATTTTCTCGTGCGACTAAAGTCTAGCGCAAAAATCGATCTAAGCACCCATACCCCAGAATTTGACGCCTATAAATTCGTCAAATATAAGGAAATTTTCCACTATGTGACACACTTTAAGAAGCGTGTTTATAAAAATGTCTTAGGATACTTCAAAGGCGAAGGATTTTTGTGATAACCCCTAGAATTAAGCGTTAGGATAGTGATATAAATGAAAAAAATTGCTAAATTGGTGCTGTGTGTGTGTTGTATGGGTGCGTTTGTGTGCGCCAAGCCCCAAACCAATAGCACACAAAAGAATACACAAGATAGTGCGCAAAGAGATGTCAATGTGGGTGCGCAAGAAGATTCAGCCATTGCCACACAGCCTGTGCATACGATGAGTGTCGCGGAATTTCTCGAGCGCATAGAGAAAAACTCCGTAACACTTGCCAAATCCCAAGCCTACGCCAAATCACTCATCTATGAAGGTAAAGCTGCTAGAGCGTGGAATAGTCCATACGCTGATATAAGCTCTATGCAGGTGCAATCCCCAAGCGGTGGTAAGGAGCTAGAAACTGAAGCATATTTTATGCTCGCGCCACGTTTGCCGTGGGTAAGCAGTATATTGCGCCAAATGTATGAAACTCGCCATATCAGGGCGCAAAAAAACTATGAGCTTACCAAGCGGCTTAGCGTGATTGCGATCAAGCGGCTGTATTTGGATTATCTCGCGCAAAAAGAGCAATTTGAAGTCTATGAAGACAGATTAGCAAATGCTAAAGAACAGCTGGATATCGCGCAGATTCGCTTCGATGCAGGGCGGATCTCACGATCACAATATTTGTTTTTCCGCAGTGATTTTTTGAGCGTGCAAGTGATGTACGAAAATTCCAAAAAAAACCTCCTCAACGCCCTTAATGCCCTCAAAGTCGGACTTGGGATCATCGATAGCAGTGTGGATATTCAAGTCGATGGGCTGGTGTTTAGCTATATCGGACTAAAGAACACAGACATAGAATCTAAGCTTCAAAACTCCTTGTATCTGGAAATCGTGGCATTAGACATTGCGGATTATTCCAATAGTGCGAAGTTGGCTTCAAGAAGTCGGTTTGATTCGCTAGAAGTGGGAGCAGGTGCGAGTATCGCAGAATCTAGCACCGGTGCAGCTTTCAAAGTCAAGATCCCTCTCCCACTCACGACCAAATATGGCAATCAAAAAGCGATGTATCTTGCCCTGCAAAGCGGCTCTGTGCGTGAAAGTGAAATCTTAAAAAATACCCTGCAAAACAATGCACACTCCTATCTCACACAGCTTGAAGTGAAAAAAAACGCCATCAGTGTGGCAAAAGCCGATGAAGAAAACAAGAAAAATCTTACAGAGATCAGCAGGATCGGTTATGAGGCTGGGAAAACAAGTGTGTTTGAGTATTTGCTAGTCAAAAATAACTATCTAGATTCTATGATCGCCACCATTGAAGCAAAGCGAGACTATATCAACACCGTGGCTATGCTAGAGGAGAGTCTCGCGCAAGTATTGGCTTTAGAGAAACAAGAGTAAGGAGAGGATATGCGAAAAATTGCCCTAATATGTAGTATGTGCGCCTGTCTATGGGGCTATGATGAGATTGTGATCAGTGAAAGTGAAATGAAAACAAATGGTATCAAGGTCGTGAGTGTGGGGAGCAAGGATTTTGATACACGCGGCATACCATTTAATGCTTTTATTGATTTTGATGATAAGACCTCTGTGGCGCAAAGCTCGAGCTTTGAAACCGTGGTGGTGAATATCTACAAGCGCGAGGGTGAGTATGTGCAAAAGGGTGATCTTATCTGTGATATTAGCTCTAATGAACTCAACACGCTCTTTTTTGATTTCACAAATACACGTGAGCGGCTCAAAATCGCCTCCGAAAACGAAAAAAAAGACAAAATGCTCTACAAAAGTGGGGTGATCTCACGTAGGGAATACCAGCTAAGCTATCTTACGATGAATGAGCTCAAACTCAAATACAATGAAACATTTGCGAAACTCGACTTGCTAGGTGTGAGCAGGGCGTTTATGGAGAGTGGCAAGCAAGGGCAGTATGGATTTCCTATCGTGGCGCGTGCCTCTGGTGTGCTTTCGGTCGCCCCAAGACAAATAGGGCAAAAGATCAACGCCTTCACTCCCTATGTGAGAATCTCGCTCAAAGACAATAGCTTCTTAGGGCGCATTCGTGTGCCCGCACATCTCGCACACACGGTGGAAAAGGGCGATGCACTCCTTGATCAATCTGGTAGAAACATCGGTTATATTGATACTATCTCTGTGGCAATCGATAGGGATACCAACACGATTTTAGCGGTGGCAAAGATCACGGCTAAAGACTACAAAGTCGGCGAGATGGTCGAAGTATATATCGGTGGCAAACTCCCTGAAAATAGTATGCTCATCCCCTCATCATCGGTGCTCAAGGTTGGCAATGATTATGTGGTGTTTGTGCGCACCAAAAATGGCTTTTTGCCCACGAAAGTTGATGTAACCGAAGAGCGCGACAATAGTTTTGGTATCACCAAAGGCGTGCTCAAGCCAAATATGCAGATTGCCACGGGTGCTATCATTATCCTGCAAGGTATGCTAAGCGGGCTTGGATCGGATGGCGATCATGCTAACTAGCATTATTGAGTTTTCACTCCGCCAGCGCCTGATGGTGGTGATCTGTGCGTGCGGACTTTTGTTTTTTGGGGCTTATAGCTTTTTGACTATTCCTATTGATGCGTTTCCAGATATTTCTTCCACACAGGTTAAAGTGATCCTAAAAGCGCCGGGTATGGCACCAGAGGAAGTGGAAAACAGAGTGGTAAGACCGCTAGAGCTAGAGCTTTTAGGCTTGCCAAATCAAAAAAGCCTCCGCTCACTCTCAAAATATGGCTTAGCAGACATTACGATTGACTTTAATGACGGTACGGATATTTACCTCGCGCGTAATATGGTCAATGAAAAGCTCACAATGGCGATGGCGGATTTGCCTGCAGAGGTGAGCGGTGGGCTAGCACCTATTGTTACGCCGCTTAGTGATATGTTTATGTTCACTATCGAGGGCAATATGAGTGAGGTAGAAAAGCGCTTATTGCTTGACTTTACTATCCGTCCCACGTTAAGAAATACCAAGGGTGTGGCGGATGTCAATAGACTTGGGGGCTATGCGCGTGCGATCGCTGTAGTGCCGGATTTTGATAATATGGCGCGCCTTGGGATTAGTATTTCCCAGCTTCAAGATGCCCTAAGTGCGAATCTCAAAAATGAAGGCGCGGGGCGCGTGGATCGTGATGGGCAGACATTTTTAGTCAAAGTGCAGACAGCCTCACTCACGATCGAAAAGATCAAAGAAATCCCTGTGATTACCAAACATGGCTTTGTCAAAATTGGGAATTTTTGTGATGTAATAGAATCTCATATGACAAGGCTCGGGCTTGTGGTGATCGATGGTGTGGGCGAAACAACACAAGGGCTTGTGCTCTCACTCAAAGGAGCGAATGCGCGTGATGCCATCGATGGTATCAAGCAAAAAATGGAAGAGCTCAAGCCAAATCTCCCAGAGGGCGTGGAGCTGCGTGTGTTTTATGATCGCTCGCAACTCACCCAAAAGGCAGTGAATAATGTCGTCAAAGTCCTTGCAGAGGCGGTGATACTCATCATTATCACGCTCTTTTTGTTTTTGGGTGATGTGCGTGCTGCGGTGGCGGTGAGTGTGATTTTGCCACTCTCAATCTCGGTGGCGTTTGTGATGATGAGAGAATATGGAATCTCTGCTAACCTTATGAGTCTTGGGGGCTTAGCTATAGCCATTGGTATTTTGGTGGATTCTGCAGTGGTGATGGTAGAAAATGCCTTTGAGCGCTTAAGCCAAAACAAAAACTCACCCAAGCTCCACACCGTGTATCGCGCGTGTAAAGAGATTTCAATCTCGGTGTTTAGCGGGATTTTGATCATTATCATTTTCTTTGTACCGCTTTTGACCTTGCAGGGCTTGGAAGGCAAGTTTTTCGTGCCACTTGCACAAACGATTGTGTTTGCACTGCTAGGTAGTCTGATACTTTCGATGACGGTTATTCCTGTGGTGAGTTCGTATGTGCTTAAGGTAAAGGAGCATAAGGAAACCGTGCTTATTAAGTTTTTGCACAAAATGTATGATCCACTACTTGATTTTTCACTCAATCACTTTAAGATCGTGTTTTTGAGTGCTATCGCGTTTTTGGTGTTTTCCCTCTCGCTTTTCCCATACATCGGGACAGCATTTATGCCTACGCTCAATGAGGGTGATATCGTCATCAATGTCGAGGGACCACCCTCTATCTCACTAGATCAAAATAAAGAGATTATGCTCGCACTCCAGACTCAGCTCCTAGAGCGTGTGCCAGATATCAAAAGCGTGGTTACGCGTATCGGGGCTGATGAGGTGGGACTCGATCCTTCGGGACCTAATCAAAGTGATGCGTTTATCTCACTCAAGCCTCAAGAGGAATGGCAAGCAGAGAATCTTGATGAGATTCGCGATCAGATCCGTGAAGTGATTGCGGATATTAAAGGTATGAATCTCGCTGTGCTGCAGCCTATCGATATGAGAATCTCTGAAATGCTCACAGGGGTGCGCGGGGATTTAGCGATTAAGATCTTTGGGACAGAGATTGGTGAGCTTAACAATCTAAGTGAGCAGATTATGGAGATTCTTAAAGGCATTGATGGGGCGCAAGAGACTTTCACGACTTTTAATAAGGGTGTGAATTATCTGCATATCACGCCTTATTCCCCGATAATGGCAAATATGGGGATCCCTAGCGATGAGTTTGCGAAGTTTATGAAAAGCTCACTAGAGGGGATTATGGTCGAGTATATTCCACAAGGTGCAGCGAGAATCCCTGTGATCATCCGCCAGAGTAAGGAGCTTAGCAGTGATATTACCAAGCTAAAAAGCCTAGAGATGAGCTCTCAAAATGGCTCACCAATCCCTATTAGCTCGATTGCCGAGATCGCTGAAGTCGATGGTCCTGTGCAGGTGCAGCGCGAGGGTGCGCAGCGATATAATGTCGTGCGAACCAATGTGCGGGGCAGGGATTTGGGTGGATTTGTGCAAGAAGCACAAGAGAAAATCTCTGCGCAAGTCCAGCTCCCAGAGGGCTATAGTATCGTGTATGGCGGGCAGTTTGAAAATCAACAGCGTGCGCTCAAACGGCTCTCTACCGTGATTCCGCTAAGTATCTTGGCGATTTTCTTTATTTTGTTCTTTACATTTAAATCCATTCCGCTCGCGCTACTCATTTTGCTCAATATTCCCTTTGCCGTTACAGGGGGGCTTATCTCACTTTTTATCTCGGGAGAATATATCTCTGTGCCTGCATCTGTAGGATTTATCGCGCTATTTGGTATCGCGGTGCTCAATGGCGTGGTGATGGTAGGGTATTTTTTGCAGTTGCTCAAGCAGGGCAGGACATTAGAAGAATGTGTTGTGATCGGTGCGAGAAGGCGTCTAAGACCGGTGCTTATGACGGCGTGTATCGCTGGGCTTGGGCTTGTGCCAATGTTGCTCTCAAGCGGTGTGGGAAGCGAAGTGCAAAAGCCCCTCGCAGTTGTGGTGCTTGGGGGATTGGTGACTTCATCATTCCTCACACTTGTGATATTGCCGCCGCTCTTTAGGTTTGTGGTGCGCAAATTTGGCATATAGGGGGAGAAAATGGGTGATGAAATAGTGCTTGAGATATATTTTAGATTCAATCTCAAAGATTCTATCGTGGATATGCTGCTTGATGATGGATTTGATGATTTTTTCTATCACAGATGTTCTAAATACGCCTCTAGCTCGATGCTCCATAGCTCTATGGAGCAAGTGAGCGGTAGGCAGGACTATGGAATGTTTAAGATCG
This sequence comes from uncultured Helicobacter sp., assembly GCA_944325775.1. Lineage (GTDB taxonomy): Bacteria > Campylobacterota > Campylobacteria > Campylobacterales > Helicobacteraceae > Helicobacter_F. The sequence goes on along the minus strand of CALVBL010000016.1, from coordinate 12,061 downwards.
CTTTGAGTGAGGACAATGCGAAATTCTTAGCCAATAAACTTTTGCAAGCTTTTGGTATGGACGATGTGAAGATTTTTAAAAGCAGTTTGGAGCATTATACTTTGTAGTTCCACAGGTTCATTGTGTGTATGTTTTTATAATGGGAGCTTTGTCGCTCCCTCCTCGCACACAGAATCTCAAGCAAGATTCTGTAATTCTTCAATTATTGCCGCCACTTCATCAATACGATTTGATGGAATAGATTCTATACCCAAATGCACTACTTGCAGATTCTAAAGTCATAAGTTCTAAATCCCTTGCATAGAGTCGATTCTGTCGTAGTCTGCTTCTTAATATATATTTCAAAAAGCATATTGTAAAATCCTATATATATTTCAAATTTGTAAGGAGTTGTTATATTGTTACGCATTGTATTGGTGTGTGGGCTGTTTGTGAGCAGTGTGGTTGCCGAACAGATTCAGATTCTAGCGGCTGCGAGCCTTAAGTTTGTTTTGGAGGACATCAAGCAGGAGTTTTTGCAAACGCGCAAAGGCGATAGTATTGAGATTAGTTACATTTCTTCAGGCAAGGCGTATGCACAGATTCAAAACGGCTCACCAGCACAGCTGTTTATCGCTGCAGACACAGAATATCCACAAAAGCTTTATCAGGCAAATCTCGGTGCAAGCGCACCCCAAAACTATGTGCGCGGCAAGCTTGTGGTTTTTAGTGCGAATAAAGATTTTGACGCAAGCACACCAGAGATCCTCAAAAACCCCGCTATTAAGCACATCGCCATTCCAAATGCTAAGCTCGCTCCCTATGGCGTGGCTGCAGAGGCGTATATCAAAAGCGCGAAGCTAGGCAAGCTGATCAGTCCAAAGCTTGTGCTTGGTGAATCTATCGGGCAGGCGACTACCTATGTGCTTGAGGGCTCGGCAGAAGTGGGCTTTAGCGCGCTTTCTATGGTGATCAAAGAGGCACAAAAAGAGGGTAGCCCTATCACATATACCATCATCGATGAGAAGCTCTATGAGCCCATTGTACAGGCTCTTATCATTACCAAGGCGGGCAAAGATTCTGTCTTGGCTAAGGATTTTGCGCAGTATGTGCTAGGTTCTAAAGCGCAAGAGATTTTCAAATCTTATGGCTATGACGCACCATAAAGAAGGGCAATGAACGCGCTTGAGGGCACAATCACGCAGATTAGCACCGATGAAAATCTCGCTCTTGTGGGAGTGGATACACCCATAGGCGAGTTTAGTGTGCTGCTACTTGATACGCCACAGCAGGATCTGCAGGTGGGAGTGCGTAGCAAGGTGTATTTCAAGCCCACGCAGGTTTTGCTTATGGCTCAAAGTCCCCACTCCTGCACGCATAATTGCTTTGCCTCGCGTATCGCGCATATCCAAAAAAATACGATTTTGAGCCTTGTGAGCCTTGAAGATGGTGTCGATGTGCTGGTGGCTACACGCGCGTTTGAGAATCTAGGGCTGTGTGAGGGAGATGAGTGCTGGTGGGGAGTGAGTGCTGGGGATATATTGCTAGAATCTTAAATCAAGGATATTCTATGAGCTTTCTAACCCACGACTTCCTGCAAACAATGAGCCTGACCTTCAAACTTGCACTCTATACGACCCTATTTTTGCTCCCCATAGGTATCGCACTTGCCGTGCTGCTTGATTCTCTGCGCTCAAAGCTTGCTATCATTCTCCACGCCCTCATCTGGATGCCACTTATCCTCCCGCCTTCTGTGCTTGGATTCTATCTGCTTGTGCTTTTTAATCGCCACAATCCCCTCGGGGCATTTTTGCTTGAGCATTGCTCCTTTCAGCTTGCCTTTAGCTTTGGTGGGCTGGTGGTGGCAAGCGTGATTTTTTCCATGCCATTTATGGTAAATCCCATCAAAAATGCGCTCTCCGCCCTCCCACCATCACTCAAAGAAGCCAGCTACACGCTTGGTAAGAGCAGAATCTACACCTTTATCTTTGTGCTGCTACCCAACATCAAGTCCGCGATCTTACTTGGGTGCGTGACGAGCTTCGCACACACCATAGGTGAGTTTGGCGTGGTGATGATGATAGGGGGTTCGCGTGCAGGCGAGACCAAAGTCGCGAGTATCGCCATCTATGAGCAGGTCGAGACGCTTAATTACACCCTAGCGCACCAATACGCGCTCACGCTTTTTGTGATTAGCTTTGTGAGTTTGGTAGCGATCTTTGCTTTAGTGCATAGGCGCAGAGCGCAGATTTTATAGAGGAGGGTTGTGATATGGATATTATCTTTGAATGCACCAAGACATTGCACCCACCCACCGCAGGCAAACACAATCCCTCACATACTCCCTTTAGGCTTGAGGTCTCTCAAACTCTACACTTTGGTGATTTTCTTGCGCTATTTGGAAAAAGTGGCGCGGGCAAAACGACCCTGCTTAGAATCTTAGCCGGGCTCACACAGCCTGATAGCGGCTATATCAAAGTCGGCGATGAAGTGTGGCAAGATGGGAGATTCTCACTGCCACCACAAAAGCGCCGTATCGGCTTTATGTTTCAGGACTACGCACTTTTTCCACATCTCAATGTCGAGCAAAATATCACTTTTGCCTTAGAAGACAAAAAAAACCTTGCGTTTGTGCATTGGCTTATTGAGATTATGGAGATCACACCTATTTTGAAACATCACACCAGCCAGATTTCAGGTGGGCAGGCGCAGCGAGTCGCCCTCGCACGCGCATTAGCGCGCAAGCCAAAAATCCTGCTCCTTGATGAGCCTCTAAGTGCGCTAGATTCTGCTATGCGTCTTAGTCTCCAAAACACCATAGCCACGCTCCATCAGCAGCTAGGGCTTAGCACGATCCTCATCAGCCATGAGATCACAGAGATTATGCGCCTCTGTAGCAAGGTATGGTATATAGAGGAGGGCAGAGTGAGCAAAAGCGGCAGTATTGATGAGATCTTTGGCTCTAGACTTAGTGGCAAGGTGCAGCTAAGTGGCGAGATTTTGCGCAAAGTACCACAAGGTGTGGTGGAGATCATCGATGTCGTGTGTGGCTCACAAGTGGTGCGTGTGCTCTATCCTGCCCGTGAGGCGCAGGAATTTGCAGTGGGTGATAAGGTGCTCATCGTCTCAAAAGCCTTCAATCCGCTGCTCTTTAAGATATCTCTTTAAGCCAAGCGCAACGCAAAACTTGCTACAATCGCCAAAAACAAAAGGCTAGTGAAAGTGAAAAGATTTATTGTGTGTGCGTTGGTGCTGTGTGCTTTTGTGAGGGCAGATTCATTTATTTTAGAGATTGGGCAGAGTTTCAAGCATTCTTATGAGCAGGCTAAGATTCAACATAGTAGTATGAAGAAGCCAAAGCTTGTGATCATAATGGATGATATCAAAGATTCTGCCCAATACAAAGCCCTGCACAAGCTAAATCTCCCCATCACCCCTTCACTTTTCCCCAAGACTCCCTATAGTCCAGATACGCCCAAAATCGCTGCTATTGCCAAAGACTATATGATCCACCTACCCCTAGAAGCACTGAATTTTTACCAAAAAGAGCTAGAGCCTATCGCTGTAGGGGCGAGTAGGGATTCTATCCTAGCGTATATGCGCGCACTCAAAAACGATTTCCCCAATCTCAAATACCTAAACAACCACACCGGCAGTAAATTTACCGCGAGCTATGAGGATATGCAAAATCTCCTAAGTGTGCTTGATGAGCTTGGTTTGCACTTTATCGATAGTGTTACCAATACCGAGATTGCAAGCCATAAAATCGCCAAGGAGCAGGGCAGGCTTATTATGCAGCGCGATATATTTTTAGACACCATAGCCCAGAGAGAGCACACGCATCGCCAGATCGATCTAGCGATCCAAAAAGCCAAGCAAAAAGGCTATGCCATCGCTATCTGCCACCCACTCCCAAGCACATTGCTCTCCTTGCAAGAAGCGCGTGAGAAACTTTTGCAAGAGGTCGATCTTGTGAGTCCTGCGCAGTTAGAATCTTATCTCAACTCCCAGCACATCACCTCATACGATCGTTCCAAATTCCACTTTGCTCAAAGCCACTAATGAGAGATACTCACCAAGCTACCCCGCAGATTCTAGAATCTATCCCGCCATCATTGCTTGCGTTGCCAAAGCCCCCAAAGACGTTGTTTTATCTCGGCGATGTGAATCTCCTAAGCGCACCGATTAAGATCGCCATCGTTGGCACGCGGCACCCCAATCCCTATGTCAAGCAGTTTTGCGCGATTTTAGCTAGCAAGATCGCTAAAGCCGGTGGTGTGGTGGTGAGCGGGGGTGCGCTGGGCGTGGATATTATCGCGCATGCTAACGCCCTGCCGCGCACGATTATGCTCTCGCCTTCAAGTCTTGAGATCATCTATCCTAAGACAAACAAAGTCATTATCCAAGCGATGATGAGCCAGAGTCTTGTGCTAAGCGAATATGAGCGGGGCTATATGCCCAAAGCCCATAGTTTCCTAGAGCGCAATCGCCTTGTGGTGGGGATTAGCGATATGGTTATCATTCCGCAGGCAGATCTTGAGAGCGGTTCGATGTGTAGTGCGCGCTTTTGCTTAGAATCTCACAAGCCGCTTTTTGTCCTACCCCATAGGATCAACGAAAGTCTAGGCACCCAAAGCCTCCTAGCTAAGGGGCAGGCTCAATGTATCTATGATGTGGAGGCGTTTATCACGCAGGTTTTTGGCAGGCAAGCAGAGGAATACGATGAGGTGCTGGAGTTTTGCAAAAACGCGCCGCGCTTTGAAGAGGCACTACAAAAATTTGGTGATAGAATCTTCGAATACGAGCTAGAGGGGAAAATTATGCGAGAAAATGGAGTGGTGCGGATATGTTAGATTCTAAGTCAGCGATCATAGATTCTAGCTTGAAAATCACAGAATCTAGCCATATCCTTGCGTGTGATGTGGGGCTTAAACGCATAGGATTAGCCCAATGCACGCAGGGGATCGTGCTACCGCTTCCAGCTATCGTGCGCAAAAACCGCAATCAAGCTAGTCGTGAGCTTAGCACACTTCTTGTTAAGAAGCAGATTGAGGTGCTTGTGGTGGGGTTGCCCAGCGGTGGGCAGGCGCAGCATCAGGACATGATCGTGCGTATCAAGCATTTTGTGGGATTGGTGGCGTTTGATGGGCAGATCGTGTATGTCGATGAGGATTATACTTCACAAGAGGCGTTGGAGGATTTGGCACATTTGGGGTGTGAGGCACGCGCTCTAGCTCAAAAGGACGGGCGGCTTGATAGTTTGAGTGCGTGCTATATCTTGGAGCGGTATTTGCAGTCTTTGGAATGCGTTTTAAGCTCACCTAATCCGTAAGTATGAGAATCCTACAAAAACCACTGCCAATATACAAGTCCAAAAATCGTCGTAAGCACAATCCCACATACACTAAGCACTGCACCAAATTTAAACATTTCCATAGACTTGATATTGCCCTTGTTTGCCACAATAGCATTGGGTGGTGTGGAAAAAGGTAGCAGGAATGAAAAGCCAATACAAATCGTAGCAATCAGCATAATGAGGCTCTGATAGCTTGGCTCCAAAAACTCCTTAGTCGAGGTATAAAGCACAGAGAGCAAAATCGCGCTTAATGCTGTGGAGCTTACAAACATCGTGAGAAACAACACAAACACGCACACACACAGCACAAAAAGCAAAAGCGGCAGGGTACTAAAGTAGCTAAACACAGGAGCAAATGCCTGCCCCAACTCGATCTTGGAAATAGCCATTGCCACGCAGAATCCCGCCCCAAAAAGAAAGATAATCTCATAAGGAATGGAACGCGAATCTTCCCAAGTGAGAAAACCCAATTTTGGGATAAACATCATAAGCCCAAAGCTTAGAAGAATAATGTTTTCATTTAGCCCAAGTCCGGGATAAATGGGCTTAACAGGTGAATTGAGCAGCAGTACTACTAGTAGAGCAGCGATATAACACAAGAGCTTTTTGTGTGCAAAACTCATCGTAATAGATTCAAAAGAACTAATAGAGATTTCCTCACTATTATCCAACCCATAGGAGAGAATAGCAATCATCGCATAGAGCATACTTAGGCTCAAAGGCAGCATAAGCATCATCCACCCCACGAAACTAATGCTCCCAAGCCCGGTAGTCTCTAGGAATCCCAAAAATATAAGGTTTGGTGGTGTACCTATGGGCGTGGTAATCCCGCTGATACTCGCCCCAAATGCCACAGCGAGTAAAAAGCGGGTCTTAAGTACAGAATCTTGTGTGATAGATAATGCAATAGGCACGAGTAGCAAAGCTACCGTGGAATTTGAGAGTGCACTCCCTAGTATCACGCTAGCTGCTCCAAAAGCAGTGATAATGCCTTTTGGGGTCTTGGGGAAATGAGCTAAAAGCACTTTGGCGATGATTTTGTGTAGTCCGATTTTCTCCACAGCAGTGGCGAGCATAAAGCCTCCAAGAAAAAGGAAAATAATGGGATTAGCATAATTGCTCGTGGCGGATTTGACATCTAAAATCCCAAAAGCAGGGAAAAGCACAATAGGCAGGAGGGAAACCATACCAAGCGGCAATGCACCATTAGTCCAAAGCACGATGAGAAAAGCGAGTATTCCCAAAAATGCACTTACCTGAAAACTTGCATCATAATACAAAATGCTCAAACTCCATACGAGTGCCGACACAGCCGCAGCGACACTTAAGCCCACTAACACTTCATCTTTGGTCTTTACTTGCAATTTCTTACGCATTGTGCTTCTAAACTTTGGTTTAAATGTCATAACCACTCTTTCTATACATGTATCATTACTAGAATCTAACTCCCCTTGAAGTCAAAAAACGGAGATACGATAACACAAGGTTGTGTAAATATTAATTAAATATCGCGTGATTGTGCCTTGATATGAGTTAGAGTTTTAAGAAATTGGCGAGAATCTTTAGTCCCACTTCGTGGCTTTTTTCGGGGTGGGGTTGGATACCAAAGACATTATCACGTCCTACGATCGCACTAAATGTATAGCCGTATTCACACACTGCAAGTGTATCCGAGCAATCCAAGCTATGAAAACTATGCACAAAATACAGATAAAAATCTCTCGGCAGCCCAGCAAAAAGCGCACTTTGCACACCTTTCGTGGTGAGATGGCATTGATTCCACCCGACATGAGGGATTTTGAGCCCCTTAAGTGCGTTGCGATCAAAAGATTCTATCTTGCCTTCTAGTAGTCCAAGTCCCTCGTGTATGCCAAACTCCTCACTCTGAGTAAAAAGCAACTGCATACCAAGACAGATCCCAAGTATATATTTCCCGCTTTGGGCAAATTCCTTGATTGCCTTATCCATACCAATCGCACGCAGATGCGCTATCGCATCGCCAAAAGCTCCCACCCCGGGCAAGAGAATCTTATCATAGCGCGCGAGATTGTGTGGGTTAGATTCTATAGTGATGGTGGTGTTTGTTAGCTCCCTGCTTGCGTGTATGAGGGCGTTTTGCACGCTCGCGAGATTGCCGATGTTGTAATTTAGTATCGCGACATTCATTACCTTGCCTTGTGAAAGTTTTAAAAATCTTAGAATTGTAGGATAAATCCCCTGTCAAAACCGCTTAAATCCGTATAAAATGCCAAAGATTTGTGCGGGATATCGCGCACAAATGCTTGTATATCCGCCTTTTGGTCATAACCCATTTCACAGCACACACACGCGATCTTCCGTGCTTTAGCAAGCTCTATGAGTGCGTGCAAGATCTCGCTACCCACCTCCCCGCCAAAAAGCGCTTCTTGTGGCTCATAACGCACGCTTAGTGGCAGAGGATAGGTATCTGGGATATATGGGGGATTTGAGATAAGCATATCGATATGAGTATTTAGCCCATCAAGGAGCGAAGTGTGTAAAAATGTGATGCGTGAATCCACCCCAAAGCGCGCAGCATTCTGACGCGCCACCCTAAGTGCGCGCGGATTTATATCGGTGGCATAGATGTGAATCTTTGGATTTTGCAAGGCAAGCGTGATGGCGATCACACCCGAGCCTGTGCCCACTTCCGCGATCGTGCGGTGGTCGTGTGTGTGCAATACCTCTTGTGCCTTGTCGATGAGGATTTCAGTCTCTGGGCGTGGGATAAGCGTGTGTGAATCTATACTAAACTCGCGTGCATAAAAACTCACCTTGTGCGTGAGGTATTCGATAGGATAGCCTAACGCGCGCTTTTGGATAGATTCAAAAAATCGGCGTGCCTGCGTAGGTGTGAGCGAAGATTCAGGGTGTGTGTGGAGAAATACACGATCTGTGTGCAAATGGTGGGCAAGAAGGATTTGGGATTCTAATCCTATGCGGAGGTCTGGCTGGGCAACTCGAAGCGGGCTTGCGTTTAGAATCTTGCGCGCAGATTCTAAGGCAGAATGCGCGCTAAACCTCATAATCCAACGCCCTAAGCCGCTCTAAAAGCGGTGGGTGCGAGTAATAAAAGCATATATACAGCCAATGCGAGCTAGGGAAGGATTTGTTTTCATTAATAAGACGCACAAGCGCGTTAGCAAGGCATTGTTTGGAAGAGAGAGAAGCCCCAAAGGCATCGGCGCGATACTCTGCCTTGCGTGAAAAATACCCCACCATCGGCAAAAACCAAAACGAAATCACAGAAGAGAGCAAAAAGATAAGCGCCAAAGTCGTGCTGCTCTCTTGGGGTAAGGAGGCTTGAGTAAAAAAGCTCTGTGGCAAGTGCGCAGCAAGGAAAAAGAGCGCAAAGAGAAAAATGCTTGTCGTGGCGAGATTTTTGAGAATATCTCTGTGCTTGAAGTGTCCTAGCTCATGTCCTAAAATCGCCAAAAGCCCATCTTTGCTGATTTTTTCAAGTAACGTGTCAAAGAGCACCACACGCTTGGTCCTGCCGATACCGCCAAAATACGCGTTGAGTCGCCCATCGCGCTTGCTCGCGTCCATCACAAAAACTCCACTACTTTTGAATCCAACCCGATCCAAAAGCCCTTCTATGCGGGATTTTAGCTCTGTGTCTTCAAGCGGAGTGAATCTATTAAAAAGCGGGGCGATGATCGTGGGATAGATTGCATTAGCAAGCACCACCACGCCAAACATCAGCACAAATCCCCCAAGCCACCAGAGGCTAAAACTATCCATCACCCACAGCAGCACATAAAAAATCGCACCGCCGATGACAATACTAAGAAAGCTAGTTTTAAACAGATCGATGAAAAATAAGCCTATGCTTTGCTTGCAAAACCCATAACGTTTATCAATACTAAAGGTCTGATAGAGGTTTAGAGGCAGATAGACAAAGAGGGGCAAAAGAAGCAAGATAAGCAAAAAGGTGATGTGATGCCACGCTCCGCTAAGCCCAAGCTCTTGGAGCCATTGCCAAAAAAACGCAAGCCCAAAGCCCACCCAAAACACAAACAATCCAAGCTCAACGAGCTTATGAAACGTGTCAAGCCAAAGATTTTCTAGCGCATAATTCCCGGCTTTTTTGTAATCTAGTGAATCTAAAAGCACGGCTTTTTGAGTTAGAGCGGATTTGATATGTGTGATTTGCAAGAGATTTAGCACGATACTAGGCACGATATACGCGCACAAAAAAAGCAGTATTAGGACCATAGAACCCTCACTTTTACGAATTTTGGGCTAATGATACAAACCAAAAAACACAAAATAGCAAATAATATCACCACGTTTGAGAGCGCAGAAGCGCAGAATTTGGCTTGGTGCATAGAATCTATGCCATTGCCAAAATGCGCTAATGAGGTGGCTATGACTAGACTGAAAGCCTTAGTCTGCCAAGGCTTGCCTTTTTCCACAATGAGCATGATTTTATCACAATCTAGTGCATACGCGTGTAATCGGAGGGGTGCGGGCTTTGCTTTAAGCCCCGATATACAAGTTTTGCCACAGCAAAACTTGTATTAAAATATTAGAATCCCTGTATCACTCTGCTAAGCATTGCGTCGTTTTCTTTGAGCTTGAGCGATCGCTCTACCACCGTGGCGATGACCTCTTGAGACTTGTGTAGGAGGTTATTGATAGAGTTTAGCTCCGTGATGATACTCTTGGTGCGCTTGGTAATCGTGATCGAGCTATCGGATTGATGATGGATATTGCTCACCACTTCAGACATAAATTCCTGCACTTTATGCAACGATTCTTTGGATAGTTCTGTCTGCTCTGAGAGTGTTTCGAAAGTCTTAGAATTGACACTGATGGTTTTGTTCATCTCATCGAGGCTCTGCATAGTTGCGCCTATCTTGACTTCGATTTCTTGTAAGCTATGATTTGTGCGTTCAGCGAGTTTGCGCACTTCATCAGCCACCACAGCAAACCCTCTGCCATGCTCCCCGGCGCGCGCGGCTTCGATCGCGGCATTGAGTGCAAGGAGGTTTGTTTGCCCGGCAATATCGGCGATGAGTGAAGAGATCGCACTGATTTGCTGGATATTTTCAGAGAGAAAATCCAGCTTATCATGCAGCTCGCCCTGACTCTGTGCTGCACCCGCCATCGCATTGCCTAGCGCGTCAGAGTGGGATTGTGTCTCATCGAGATATTCTTTAGAATGCCCCATTTTCTCGCTCGAGGCGTTGGCAAGCTCGATATTCTCATCGAGGCTGCCTAGGATATGATTGCCGCTCTTGACATTGTATTCGGTTTTTTCCACGATGTCGGTGATGTTTGCCTCTAGGTTGGCGATGTATTGATTGAGTTGCACGATTTCTTTAGTCGTGTGTCCTGCGACTTCGATTGTTTCTTTCATCTTATCCACAAACGAATTGATAAACACGCTTACGATTTGTAGCTCGTCTTTATTCCCACGATTGAGTTTGAGCGTGCCACCTGCGCGGAGTTTATCGCCCCCACGACTCACATCATTGAGGTAGCTCACCACTGCTTTAGAATCCCTCTTAAACAGCCGCAAGATTCTAAAAATCGCTAGCATCGTAAGCACGGTAATGAGCATAATCACAAAGAGCATGATAAATATCACATTGGATTGTGTGTTGGCAAACTCCCTCTTCTCATCAAGCTCATCCAAATCCCCAAGGATTGAGTTTATTTCATTGGAGTTTTGTGTCAATCCCTCGCCGATTTCTTCCATATTTTTCATAGAGCTATTGAGTTTTTTGCTGACACTTTTTGTCGTCTCGTATGTCCGCTCGATGAGTGTGGCATAGATCTGCTCGAAATGCTTTTGGAGCTGGACTGATAGATTTTGTGCGCTCTTGGCTTTCAAAGCGGCAGCGATCTTGGGATAAAAACTCGCAAGATCCTTATCGGTTTTGATAAAGCTCTCATTCCAGCTTGCAGTCATTTGGAGGATTAGGGATTTGTTTTGACTATCACTCGGGTTTAGGAGGAGGTTGATTAGCCGCATATTTATCTGCCCGATAAACTCAAACTGCTCGATAAGCCCCTCATAGTCCTCCATAGTCTCGCTTGTCTCGTGTATGTGGGATTTGAGTGTGCCTATTTGGGTGATGGCGTTTTGTGAGAGGGTGCTGATATTCCCAAAGCTCTTGTGTATGCCTTGCATACTTTTAGATTCTGTATCGATAAATCCGCTAAAGGCGTATTTGAAGCTAAAAAAAGAAATGGCTAAAAGCAAGATCCAAATGCTTAGTGTTGTGAGTCCAGCATTGAGTTTGGTGGCTAGGCTTAAGCCTTTGAGGGTCTGTATAATCGAAGTTTTTTGCATTCACTCATCTCCTTTTTGATGTTTCAAATCGCCCTTTCACGAGGAGAAAGGGGATTATTTACCAGCGACTTGCTCTTTGTTTGGGTTATCCGCAGCTTTGGCGATCATGCAAGATTCTAAAGTCTTAGCATCGTTGCTATCATCGACCTTGCTTGATACCCAGCGAGAGATTTGATTCATCGTCTTAGAGGCTGGATCTGGTGCGCCGTATTTTTGCATTAGTGCTTCGCAGTTCCCTAGCATGATATTAGGAACGATCACAAGAGCGAATAAAAAAGCTAATCGTTTCATACATAAACTCCTTTTTAGAATCTCATAATATATGCAGCTGAGAGGTTTTGTGTCGTGATATCTGTGGCGATGGGTGCACCATAAGTAGCAGCCGCGGCATAATCACGATGCAA
>CALVBL010000015.1 GCA_944325775.1 uncultured Helicobacter sp. | reverse complement strand
GCACCACCCACACGAGAAACCGACAAGCCCACATTGATCGCAGGACGCACACCAGAGTTAAACAAATCTGTTTCTAGAAAGATCTGTCCATCTGTGATGGAAATCACATTGGTTGGAATATACGCCGAAATATCTCCTGCTAATGTCTCAATGATAGGCAACGCAGTCAAAGAACCAGCACCTAACTCATCGCTAAGCTTCGCAGCACGCTCAAGAAGTCGTGAGTGTAGATAGAACACATCTCCAGGGAATGCTTCACGCCCCGGCGGCCTTCTCAGAATAAGTGACATCTCTCGGTATGCCACCGCATGCTTACTCAAATCATCATAGACAATAAGTGCATGACGCCCATTGTCTCTAAAATACTCACCGATCGTAACACCTGTATATGGAGCAAGGAATTGCATCGCAGCAGAAGATGATGCAGGAGCATTGACCACGACCGTATATTCCATTGCTCCATGCTCTTCTAGTTTGCGCACCACTTGTGCCACTGTGGATTCTTTCTGTCCGACAGCCACATAGATACATATAACATCCTGTCCCTTTTGGTTGATAATAGAATCTATCGCTACTGTCGTCTTGCCTGTCTGTCTGTCACCAATAATGAGTTCCCTTTGACCACGACCGATTGGCACAAGTGCATCAATAGCCTTAATTCCTGTTTGAAGTGGCTCATGCACCGATTTTCTTGCCATGATGCCCGGTGCCTTTTCTTCCACGAAACGAAACTCGCTAGCCTCTATCGCACCTTTGCCATCAATTGCATCACCCAAGGTATTAATCACGCGTCCTACCACACTATCTCCGACAGGCACTTTCATAAGCTTTTTTAATCTCTTGACGGAAGCACCCTCTTTGATATCCTTACCACTGCCAATCACCACAACACCAACGCTTGATTCCTCAAGACTCATCGCAATACCGATGTCGCCTGTCTCAAACTCCACCATCTCATAATACATGACATTATTGAGCCCATACACCTTTGCTACACCATCAGCATAGGTGACAACCTTACCTGTTTCGCTAATATCTACATTGATATTAAAGTTCTCTATGCGCTCCTTGATGATTGAGCTAACTTCTTCCGATTTTAGTTTTGCTACCACTTTCTGCTCCTTTTTTGGGTTTAAATTGCTTTGAGAATATGATTTGTCAAATCTGTGAAAAATCTCTCTTTGGAAAACGAGATTTCAACGCCCAAGTCTTCCACGCTTAATCGAATGCCATCAATAGCCGCTTTTTCTTGGCGCACATCAAGACTAACATTTAATCGAGATGAAAGGCTTTTAGCAATGTTTTGCAAAGTCGTAGAATCCAACTCTTCTTTTATCCTAAGCGCCGCGACATATTGCTTTTTGTCTGCAAGAATATTTTTCTCAAGAGTCTTTATGATACTGGGTATGGCAGAGATCCTATCTGATCGCACCAAAAGTTTGATGAGATTCTCAAACTTCACCTCACACTTACCAAACACACTAAGCAATAACTCTTCTTTTTTGCCTTTCTCGATAAATGGTGAATGGATAAAATCACGCACTGCCTTATCTTCAAATGTCTTGCTAAGCATAGATAACAGTGTGATAACCTGCTCTATTTCTTGAGTAGAAAAACTATCCAAAATAGCTCTTGTGTATTTTTTGGCTACCAAATCCATCATGATGCGATCCTTTTTGTGATGATGTTCACATAATCTTTGTTTTCAAGCTGCACATCCTTAGAATGAACCACCTCACTCAAGACAGATTCTACAACCTCTCGCATAGCCTTTGTTTGCTCAAACTCCATACTTGCTTCCATCGTCTGAATCATTGCCTGAATCTGTGCCTGTGTCTGCTGAGCAAAACGCTGCGAGATCATACTCGCTTCCTTCCTAGCAATCTCAACAATTTCTCTTGCCCGCGCCTTACTCTCTTCAAGCTTCTTGAGAGCATCAGCCTTCTCTTTCTGGGCTTTGTGAAGTTTATTCTGTATCTCCTCAAGTTGCGAGGCTATATGTGTCCTACGATTGACAAAAATTGCCTTAATACGCGCAAATGTGAAATACCACAAAATAGCCACGAACAACACGAAGTTAATAAGTCGTGGAATAAAATCGCTCTGCTCAAAGCTCCCTGATGCACAGACAACGCCCGGCAATACCAGCGCTAAAATTATGACTAATACCTGTCTCATTACTACTCCTTATATCTGCTCAAGCTTTTTGCGGATGCTCTGCTTATATTCCCCAATGTGCAAGCTCAAACCACTCCTTAAGTCCTCTTGATATCCCACAAGCTCCTGTCTAAAAGCAAGCATTTTAGAATCAAGCTCTGCTTTTTTTTCGGCTAGTTTCCCCTCTAAGAGTGCTTTTTCTTTAGCTGTGGCTTGTTCAATAATCTCTTTTGCCTCTCTTTGTGCATCACCTATGATTTTGGTTATTTCCTCTTGAATCTTCGTGATCTCCTGTAGATTACCTTGTGTGTCCTGCAAGTCTTTTTTGATCATCTCATCACGCTTAGTCATAAACGCAATCATAGGCTTGTATAGCCACTGGTTGAGCAAAAAAAGCAAGATGACAAAACAACAAAAGACCAAAATCATCAGCTTGAAATTTACTGATATTTCCATAATAAGCCACTCCTTCCTAAAATTTACTAAACTCCAAAGTCTGCTTTGATTTGGATTTTGTACCTATTTTAACAATTTAAGTTATGAATTTTCTTAAACTTTTTAATTTAGTGAGAAATTTTTTCAATAAATGTCTTAATTTCTACATCTTGAGAAAATTCTATACAAATTTGGTTATTTTTGATACTTGTCTTATAAGCATTCTTTTGCAAGATTTCTTGCGCTTCTTTCAGGAGCTCCATACTGATGTTGCTTGGATTCTGTGATCTATTGGGAGTTTTTGTCGGATTTTTGATGTTTTTGATCAGCGCTTCACTATCACGCACACTAAGCTTTTGCCCGATGATAGAATCCATAGCTAGCCGCTGCTCCTGCGGCGAGAGTGTGACCAAAATCTTAGCATGCCCCTGTGTGATTTTGCCCTCTATCAGAGACTCTTGCACAAACGCCTCAAGACTTAGCAATCTTAGGGTGTTTGTGATTTGTGCTCGCGACTTTTTGATCCTTTGTGAAAGCTCCTCATGAGTGATGTCATACTCATCAATCAGCTCTTGATACGAATACGCCAACTCTATGGGGTTGAGATCCGCGCGCTGGATATTCTCTATGAGTGCTAACTCTCGCATTTTCTGAATATCTATGTCAGCTACTATCGCCCTGATGGTGCTCATTCCAGCCAGCTTACTAGCACGCAATCGCCGCTCCCCAGCCAACAACACATACTCTCCGCTATCATCTTCACACACCACAATAGGCTGCAAAAGCCCATGATCCTTGATAGAATCTGCCAGCTCCTGCAGGGCATTTTCTTCAAAATATTTCCTTGGTTGGTAAGGATTTGGCTTGATAATATCCACGCTTAGCTCAAGCACCGCGCGTTCAGAATCTCCCATACTGTTTTCATAGGCCTGAGATACTTCGCCAAAAATCGCATCGAGCCCGCGCCCTAAGCCCCTAGTTTTTTTCGCCATACGCGCCTCCTAACTCTTATGCGCCCTCTAAAATAAGTTCGGCAAGATTCTGATACGCAATACTTCCACTAGATTTGGCATCATAGAGCAAAATAGGCTTCCCAAAGCTTGGAGATTCTGCTAGGCGCACGCTTCGGGGTACGATGATGTATTCTCCTCGCTCACTTTTAAAAAGATGTTTCTTAAAATGCTGTGTGAGGTCATCAAATACCTGCTTTGAGAGATTATGCTGATTAGAATACATCGTGGGTAAAAATCCTCTAATACTTAGATTCGGGTTGCTTGTATCTTTGATCACCTTCACAGTATTGAGTAGCTGTGCCAATCCTTCAAGCGCGTAAAACTCACATTGAATCGGCACGATTACAGAATCTGACGCCACCAACGCATTCACCGTCAAAGCTCCTAAAGCAGGTGGAGAATCTACGATGATAAAATCATACTGATCCTTGATTTCCTCAAGTTTATTGCGCAAAATCGTTTGCCCACTTTTTTTGTTATAAAAATCCTTTTCAAACCCAGCGAGAGCGATGCTAGAAGGCACAAGGGACAAAAATGGAATCTCTGACAAATCGATAATCGCATCTGTAAGTGTATTGCGTCCGCATAGCACTTGGTAGATGTCAGCCTGAATATCTGTGCGCCTGATATTAAAAGTCGTGGTCGCATTGCCCTGCGGATCACAATCAATCAATAAAACACGCTTTTCGGATACAGCCAATGACGCCGCTAGATTCACAGCGGTCGTCGTCTTGCCAACCCCTCCCTTTTGATTTGCAACAGTTATAACCTCACTCATTCTCCAAACTCCTTTTATCTGCAACTATACACGATTTGCGCATCTACACAAATCGCTCCATCTTCCAGTAATTGTGCATCCCTGAAAGAGACTTCCTTGCCATTATGATGGAAACTAAAACCAAAATTGTTTTGAAATTCTAACGCATAGAATCTAAAAATTTGCTTCCAAGATGGTTTTTTCTCAAGACTTGCAAAATATTTATTCAAAAACACTCTAGGCTCCACAAGCGCGCTTATCTCGGGTTCTAGTGTCGCATATCCTCCACACTCCTTAGGATCCTTGGCATAGAGATTGATACCTATCCCACACACGAGGTAATCCTGCCATTTATTGCACAGCACGCCTCCGATTTTTTGCTCTCCTATATATAGGTCGTTAGGCCATTTGAGCCATACTTGCGAACCAAACTCCCTTAAGAGCTCTTTGCATAAAAACCCAAAATATATAGAAGCAGATTCTAGCTTCAAATCCTCCGGCAGAACATTCAAAGGCAGGGCAAAGGAAAAATACAGCGCGTTTGGCTGCTCCTCCCACACATTACCACGCGACCCTATGCCATGTGTCTGCCTACGCGCACTCACGCACACAGGAGCGTGCAAGTCCCCAGACTTTAACCCCTGCAAAAGAAAAGTTTGTGTAGATTCTAGACATTCGTATATCTGCAGATTCATTTGAGATTCTCGTATGGCTAAGTCTGTGCAAACGGCTTGTGGAATCCCCACACTTCCCGTGCCTTTCGGATAGATTCTATATCCAGCGAGATGATCATCACACCCTCATAATCCTGCAAACTATCCTCGATTTGCCCATACGCATTGACATATAGACTATCACCATAAAAGCTCCAACTACTCTCATCAATAAGCTCCATACCCACACGATTGACCCGCAAGAGTGCGCAAGAGTTAAGAAACGCACGCGTCTTACATAAAGATCGCCACCTCGCTAATGAATCAAAGGTATTCGCGCAAGGCACGATCAGCACATCATAGTATTCTGGCTTCATTGCGACAAAGAGCTCATCAAAGTGCAACTCAAACCCCGATAGTATGCCGATCTTCAAACCATTTCGATCTATAGTGAAGGGCAACTTCACTCTTTTGTAATGTTTATTAGCAAAAAACGCATGCTCATTCCAATGCTCATAACCTATGAGGCGCTGCTGAATATAGAATCTAAAACCCTCTGAATCCACAAGAGCGATTGTTTTATACAATTTGCTTGAGAGAATGTCTTGAGAAAGTTTGAGTGTATGAGAATCCACCACAATGGGCGTGATAATCTCTAGCTTGTATTGCTTAGCAAGTTCTGAGAGCTGACGCAAAATACTGACATTGTGGCTCGCTACAAGCTGTGGTGAGGGCAGAGACTGGAGCGTGCGAAAAAACGGATCAAAGGTGTATTCGGGCAAGACGACCAGCGAGACACCTTGCTTAGCGCAGTTTTGGAAATACGCATCCAAATATAGGGGCGATTCTACCTTGGAGACTTGTAGGAGGGCTACACGCATTACACAACCTTGTGAGAAAATTAAGTAAGATTCTACTATGCACAAGCTTAGAGTTGCTTGTGTATTAGTAGAATCCTTGTATCTCTTAGAATCTTTAAGAGGGATTATGCTAGGATTGCGCCTAAATATCAATATAAGGGAGGCAGGCAACCATGATACAACGATACACACGAGAAAAGATGAAAAAATTACGATACACAGTCTTTTCTCTAGCCTTGTTTTGTGTTAGTTGTTTATTTGCACAAAATTTGCCACAGGAAGCACAGGAGTTTATACGATTAAACGAAATGTGTTTTTATGAAAATAACCCTAAAGATTCTGAATCTTGCACACAAAGAATGGATAATCTTATTAAAAAAATTTCTGACTTAGAATATCAATGTTACGATGGTAATAAAGAGATATGCGAACGTATAGATTCTATCCACAATGCAAACCAAAATGTAATGAATGGGTGCTTGAATGGTAGTGATACATACTCTTTCTGTGAATCAATGCGAAAGGAAATAAATAACCAAATTACCAATGAATACATATCGGTAGAAAAAAGCACCATAGAATCCAATAAAAAAGCACAACAGCTCCTAAAGCTTTGTGACGACGATGATTCTAAGGCTTGTGAAAGCCTTATGTCAGAGTATAGGACAAGATTTTATACACCATTAGGAAAGCTTTTGCAATGTGATAGAGGAGATATGGAGAGCTGTGTGGCATTGGGAATGTTCTTTTATCTTGGCAAGACAAAAGGACCATTCCTAAAAGACAAGCCAAATTATTTTAAGGCAAAAAAGTTTTTCACTAAGGCATGTGAAGATGCTAATGCACAAGGTTGTTTTATGCTTGGCACATTGTATCTACATGGGTATGGAGCTAGACAAGATTCTGTCATAGCAAAAGAATTTTATGGCAGAGCTTGTGATTTTGGTGAGCAAACAGGCTGTGAAAATTATAAAAAACTTAAAAATCAAGGATATTAATCTCAACAAGGAGTTATTATGGTCGAGCGATACGCGCGTGAAAAAATGAAAAAACTTTGGGATATGGAAGCGAAATATAGTGCATGGCTAGAGGTAGAAAAGGCGTTAGTGCGTGGGTGGAATAAGCTAGGACTCATTCCAGATTCTGATTGTGAGAAAATCTGCAAAAATGCACGCTTTGACATCACTAGAATCGATGAGATAGAAGCGATAACCAAGCATGACCTCATCGCCTTTACCACGAGTGTGGCAGAATCTCTAGGCGAAGAGTCGCGGTGGTTTCATTATGGAATCACTTCAAGCGATACGATTGATACCGCTGTGGCATTGCAGATGCGAGATTCGCTCAAAATTATCATCGATGATGTTAAGGAACTAAGAGAGGCGATAAAACGCAGGGCGTATGAGCATAAAGACACGCTTATGGTGGGACGCAGTCATGGGATACATGGCGAACCTATCACCTTTGGGCTTGTGTGTGCGATATGGTATGATGAGATGACGCGGCATGTAAAGGCTTTAGAATCTACCCTAGAAGTCATAAGTGTGGGCAAAATTAGCGGTGCGATGGGCAATCTAGCCCATACCCCCATAGAGCTAGAAGAGCTTGTGTGTGCGGACTTAGGTTTGCAGGCTGCCCCAGCGAGTAATCAAGTGATTCAACGTGATAGATACGCAAGGCTTATAAGTGATTTAGCCCTTTTGGCTAGTAGCTGTGAGAAAATCGCGCTACAAATCCGCCATTTGCAACGCACAGAAGTCTATGAGGCGGAGGAATACTTTAGCAAAGGGCAAAAGGGTAGCTCTGCTATGCCGCACAAACGCAATCCTGTGCTATCCGAGAATATCACGGGGCTTTGTCGTGTGATACGAAGCTATGCCCTGCCTGCTATGGAGAATGTCGCGTTGTGGCATGAGCGGGATATTAGCCACTCTTCTGTGGAGCGATTTATCCTGCCAGATAGCTTTATTACGACGGACTTTATGCTAGCGCGTCTCACAGGGCTTATTGAAAAGCTAGTCGTGTATCCCAAAAATATGCTAAAAAGTCTCAACCTAACCGGAGGCTTGGTGTTCTCTCAAAGAATCTTGCTAGAGCTACCAAAATGCGGGGTAAGCCGCGAAGATGCGTATAAAATCGTGCAACGCAACGCAATGAAAGTGTGGGAATCTTTGCAAGAGGGGCAAGCAGCAGTCAATGAAAATGGCGAGAGCTTATATCTGCAATATCTCTTAGGAGATTCAGAGCTTGTGGAGCTTTTAAGCAGGGGTGGAGATTCTAAAGATTGCGATACGGATTCTAGCAAGAGAGAATCTAAAGGCGAGGCGATTATCCGCGAATGCTTTGATTATAGCTACTATACTAAGAATGTAGATTCTATATTCAAACGGGTGTTTGGGGAATAAGATAAGGAAAACCCTCTCACCCAAAAGCGATAAAATGAAGAACACCAAACTCACCATAGACGGATTAACGCTGCTTAAAAGCTTAGAATCTGCAAGCATTGATTTATGTTTTTTTGACCCGCAATATCGCGGTGTGCTAGATAAAAAATTTCATTTGTTGCAATTTGAAGCACCGGCTATAAGCGTAAGTGATAAATAGGATTTTCTTGTATGCTGAGCGGCTCTTAGCTTCCGCAAGGAGGATATAACTTCCCATAAGCTAGCACAAGTTTCTGCAAGAGATGGTGGAGTGTAGGGGGGTCGAACCCCTGACCTCAACGCTGCCAGCGTTGCGCTCTCCCAACTGAGCTAACACCCCAAAAAACAAAGGCGACATTATAACGATAAAGACTTTAAAACCACATTAAGAATGTGGATTACACTCCGCATAATGCTTGGCATACACTTCATTCATCAGAGATTCTAGCTTCTCATACCACCCCTCATCGCTAAAATCTGGGACAAAAGCCTCAAGGATCACCATACGCGCCTTGCTTGTCTTAGAAGAGATGGGTGATGTGTCATACATTTTGCGCGTATTAATAAGCAATATAGGCTGAATCTTAAGATTTAGCTTTTGTGCGAGTATCTTCGCACCGGGTTTAAAAGGAAGTAGTTTTTCATCACCCCTACCCCTCGTGCCTTCTGGAAATATCACAATAGGGCGGTTTTGGGCTAACTTTTCTTTAGCTTGCTTGAGGAGGAAAATAATGCCATTTTTATCCTCTCTGTCTATCAAAATCATCTCGGGCAATGTGAGTGCAAGCCCATAGAGCGGGACTTCACCTAGTTGTTTTTTTGCCACCCAGCAGATATTGCTAGGATGAAACCCCTCCAAAAACATAATATCATTAACACTTTGGTGATTGAGCATGATAAGCTGTGCGCTCGTGTCAAACTCCCCTATACACTCGATATGAAAGCCATTGAAAGTAAAAAAATATCGACATTGCAGCCGCGCCGATCTGCCGTTTTGGCGATGACGCGTCCAATAGATCTGCAAGATAATCACCGGTAGATACACCAAAATAGTCAGCGTGGCAAAAATCCCCCTAATCTTTGCTAACATACTCACTCCTTACCCAACCAATTTGAGAATCCCCAATCAACACCTTATAGAGTAGCACCTCTTGCCCCTGCAGATCCATTTTGCGCTCCCCCACGATCTGCACAGGTGTATCAGATTCTATAATACGCACGATTGTTGAATCTTTCATCGGCAGGATACTCACCGCTGCACCAGATTTAAGCACGCCATAGATATTATTAAACACAAGGCTATAGATCAGCACTCCGCACAAAAGCGCAACAACAAACAAGAAAATCTTATAACCCCTCCAGAGAAAAAGTCCCAAAAATAGTGCGATAAACGCACCTATCACCACGAGCTTAAAGAGTGTATAACTCGCCTTAGGATTAAGATCACTCTGTGTGCTCACAAGCTCAGTGCTAACCACCACGATAGGGATATGCACACCTTCAAAACGCCGTAAATCGGGATTAAAATACTCAAATGAGAGTTCGCGCAGCTCCTTTGGAACCACCACAGAATAGATTCCATACATACTATCATTGCGCTGACTAAGCTCTTCAAAGCCCTGTGTATCAAAACCCTTAATCGCCATATCCTTTAGATTCTTACTCTGAATCTCAAATTCAAAAATCACGATATTATGCGCCTCATCTAGGTTTTGAGCTTTGGTGCGCAAAAGCTTGAAATTTTTACCCAAAATCCCCACATACTGCGCATTGCTACGCAGATCAATCACGCTAAGCGCGACAGAATTCACGCGCGCACTCTCCTCATAGCTCCCATCAGCCGATAGAGCCGTAACATTCAGCGCGGGTATGCTCACAGAGGAAGCCTTGAGTTTGAATCCATAAGTAGCCTGCAAACGCCCAGAATCTACGCTCTTCCAACTCACATTTTTGGTCTGAAGCTCAATTTTATCGCGTGCGGCTTTTTCGAAACTACTACTTTTGAGAATCGCCCCAGCAAAGAGCGAAACTTCATAGGTCACAAACACTTCTTGCCCGACATAGAGCGTTTGATCCTGTGAAGGCTGATCCTGTGGCATTTGGGGAGCAGAGATGATTTTTGCATAGATTATCTTTGGTCTAAGCTCCTCACTAGAACCATCTTGAAACTCGCCTTGGGCAGTATCCTCCACCGCAGACAGCATAGCCATACTGCCAGCTACAAAAGCGAGGATCATCGCAGCCTTACTCCACCATCGCACCATTTTTGGATCCTTTATCGTTGTGATGCACTTTTATATAGGCTTGCAAGCATTTCTAGTCCATCAAGCCCACCCAACAGAGATTCTATCGCACGCTCTGGGTGAGGCATAAGTCCAAAGACATTTTTACGCTCATTGCAGATTCCAGCGATGTTTGCCACAGAGCCATTAGGATTATCCACATATGTGAGCAGTATCTGTCCATTTTCTTGTAATGTGCGTAACGACTCCTCATCAATAAAATAACAACCATCGGCATGCGCGATAGGTAGGGAAATCTCACTATCTTGCTGATAATGACGCAAAAATGCATTATTGGTATTTTTGACACAAAGCTTTTGGTTTTGGCTGATGAAATGCAGGTTTTGGTTGCGCTTCAGCGCGCCGGGTAGTAGCCTCGCCTCACACAGAATCTGAAAACCATTACAAATCCCCAGCACATAGCCACCCTGTGCAGCGAACTCGCTTACAGCTTTCATTATAGGAGAAAATCTCGCTATAGCACCACTGCGCAAATAATCCCCATAGCTAAAGCCACCCGGCACAATCACAAGCTTCGTACCTTCAGGCAAAGTGCTCTCTTGATGCCATACGATTGTATAGGGCGCGCCTATAAGCTTGTAGGCATACGCCATATCCATTTCGCAGTTCGTCCCGGGAAACTGCAGTATCGCGACACTCATCTATTCGCTCACCACTTTATAATCTTCTATCACCGTGTTAGCCAGTAGCTCTTGGCACATTTTCTCCACTTCAGCAATCGCGTGAGATTTGTCATTAGAATCTATCTCTAGCACGATCTGTTTTGCCATCTTGACATTTTTGACATTGTTGAAGTTATGTGCTAAAAGCGCGTGGTGAATGGCTTTAGCCTGCGGGTCTAGGACACCATTTTTGAGCGTAATGAGGGCTTTTATCTCCATATGCGATCCTTATTTTTGCAAAATTCTCTTCAAAACCTCTTCATAAGCGACTTTCACGTTGCCGAGATTCTGACGAAATCTGTCTTTGTCAAGCTTATCATTGGTATCCTTATCCCAGAATCTACAGCTATCAGGGCTAATCTCATCAGCTAGCAAGATATTCCCCGCGCTATCTTTACCAAATTCCAGCTTGAAGTCAATCAAGCGCAATTTGCGCTCAATAAAAAACTCGCTAAGCACATCATTGATCCTACGCGCCTGCGCTCGCAAAAAGTCTAGCTCACTCATATCCTGCGTGATATTAAGGATTTTACAATGCTCATCATTGATGATAGGATCCCCAAGCGCATCGTCTTTATAATAAAACTCCACAAGTGCAAAAGGCAGCACCCTACCATCCTCGATCCCTAGTCGTTTTGTCAGCGACCCTGTGGCGACATTACGCACCACCACCTCTATTGGGATAATATCCACCTTTTTGCACAGCATATGATTAGAATCTAGCTTTTTAATAAAATGCGTGCTGATACCCTCTTTTGCCAAGAGTTCAAAAATCGCGGTACTAATCTCACAATTGAGCGCACCCTTACCTTGTTCAGAGCCTTTTTTTTCGGCGTTAAAGGCAGTCAGATCATCTTTAAACTCTACAAGCACCTCATCTGTATTTTGCGTGATAAAAAGTTTTTTACCCTTGCCTTCATAAAGCATTTGTTGTGTATCCATGCTGCACTCCTTATGAATTTCCATAGATTCTGTATCACCACTATTTCTTAGGCTTTAGCACATTCCACGCTTTTAGCATATCAATCGCGGTTTTTAGCTGAATGTCCTTGTAAATATCCTCTTGTGAAATGTCTTTGTTCTTTGTAGCATTCTTGGCATCCGCAGGTGCCTTGTCTTGAATCTTCTCTAGCTCACCTTTTAGATGTCGCTTCAAATCCGCCTCTTTGAGCGAAAAATTATTATCATTTTCTGGTACACTACCCGGATACACCATCACATCTGGCTGGATTCCAACCGCCTGAATCGTCCTGCCACTAGGCAGATAATATTTAGCAATCGTGAGCTTGATGCCCTCATCATTATCAAGCTTGATAACCATCTGCACACTGCCCTTACCAAATGTCTGCTCACCCACAAGCACCGCGCGTTTGTGGTCTTGCAACGCCCCTGCGACGATTTCACTTGCACTTGCGCTACCGCCATTGACGAGTACCACAAGTGGCACATCGGCATACGGTGCGCTCCCATTGGCTTTAAACTCTATATTTTCTCCTTTATTGCGTCCTTTTTGTGAAACGATCACACCATTTTTGATAAAAAGCTTTGAGAGATCCACAGCCTGATCAAGTAGCCCACCGGGATTAGAGCGCAAATCCAGCACGATACCATCGACCTTGCCCATCGCTTTTAAGCCATTTTTAACCTCAAGTGTTACATTTTTGTCAAACGAATTAACGCGCACATACGCAAAACTCGTATCATCAATGCCACGCACTTTCACGGATTCTACGCGGATAATATCTCGCGTGAGCTGAAATACTAGAGGCTTAGCCTCTCCACTCCTTACGATTGTGAGCTCAAGCTTGGTTTTTGGCTTCCCGCGCATAAGATTCACTGCATCATCAATCCCCATATTGAGCGTGGTTTCATCATTGATCTTTAGGATCACATCGCCGCTTTTGATCCCTGCCTTAAACGCTGGTGTGTCATCAATGGGTGCGATCACAGTGAGTGCCCCATCTTTCATGCCAAGCGTGATCCCAATCCCGCCAAACTCACCTTCAGTCTGTGATTTTAGATCTTCAAACTTTTTCTTATCCAAATATGCAGAATGCGCATCAAGATTGCTCAAAAGCCCATCTATGGCTTTATTGATAATCTCATCAATCTGCACCTCATCAACATAATTTTCTTCTATGACATTAATGACTTTGCGCAATTTTTTATGCGCATCAAGCCTATTTTGCTCTTTATTATCCGCCCCTACTACGACCCCTAAGCTAAGCGCAAAACACGCAAAAAATAACAATACTTTTTGGTATTTCATAATCCCCCGTCCCTTTCTCTGGTAGTGTAAATTTAGATGTTTCACAAAAGCTCGATTCTACCAAAAATTATTCATTTTTCAGTAAATACTGATTTTTTTGCTATAATTTGGCATCACATCATTCACAAGGGATTGCATGAAAAACGCAGATGGTATCAAAAAACTCTTTGGCGCAGATCAGCAACGCTATATCACCGGTGCTGTGCTCATCGCGGTGCTGGTGGGTATTTTGGTTATCAATAGCAAATTACTTATTTGGTTTGTGCTGGGTGTGCTGCTGCTACTTTCTATTAAAGAATCTCTCACGCTCTACACATTAGAATCTGCCCCACATTACTACATATGGGCTACCTTGCTGTGGGTGGGTGCGTATTTTACCAAAGCCCCCCTATATTGCGGACTAATCGCGATTATGATCTATGCGTCTTATATCGCTTATAACAAAAAGCTTCCCCTAAAGGTTATGCTCCCATTTTTATATCCTGCTTTGCCATTTTTGTGTATTTGGTCTGTGTATGAGCTACTAGGCAGATCAGGGATCATCTGTCTCATAGCTGTGGTTGTTTGCACGGACACAGGCGCGTATTTTGGTGGCAAGCTCTTTGGCAAGATACCCTTTTCGCCCACATCACCCAAGAAAACCATCGAAGGTGTTGTCGTAGGACTGACTTGTGGCACTGCTATAGGCGCGATTTTCTACACAGGTATCACACACAGCTTCCCCTTAGCGGCAGTTGTCGCGTTTTTTGTCGCACTTGCTTCCGTGTTTGGAGATTTGTTTGAAAGCTATCTCAAGCGTGAGGCAAATCTCAAAGACAGCGGCACGATTTTCCCCGGTCATGGTGGTGTGCTAGATAGGCTTGATGCTCTGCTATTTGCGGCGATCGCTATGCTCTTTATCCTCTCTCTTGTGCCATTATATAGCGAAATAAATTTCTTGTAATATTTATGATACTCTTAGGTAGCACCGGCTCCATCGGGACAAACACACTCAAGGTCGCGAGTGCGTTTGGCTTACCTATAGAATCTTTAAGTGCGGGCAAAAATATCGCACTCTTTAATGAGCAAATCCGCCATCATCATCCGCGCAAAATCTGCATTGCAGATTCAGAGGATCTCCCAAAGCTTGATATGTCCTTCATTAAATCGCACAATATACAGATATTTAGCGGAGAAGAGGGGTTATTAGAGATGATAGAATCTTCCCAAAGTCATCTTGCCATCAATGCTCTGGTGGGCTATGCTGGACTTGCCCCAAGCCTTAAAATCAAACAATGTGGCAAAAAACTCGCTCTTGCAAACAAAGAAAGTCTTGTGAGTGCTGGCTGGCTCTTTACAGACTATCCTATCACGCCCATTGATAGTGAGCATTTTGGCTTGTGGTATTTACACACCGCACGCAAAATTCACAAACTCTATATCACCGCTAGTGGCGGGGCTCTGCGCGATATGCCACTAGCCGATCTGCCTTCTGCCACCCCAGCCCAAGCCCTCAAGCACCCAAACTGGTCTATGGGGCAAAAGATCACAATCGATAGCGCCACAATGGTCAATAAACTCTTTGAGATTCTAGAGGCATATTGGCTCTTTGGGATTAGCGATATTGACGCGTTTATAGAGGAGCATTCTGCGATTCACGCGCTTATAGAGTTTGTCGATGGCTCAATCACTGCGCATATCTCGCACGCTGATATGCAGTTGCCCATCGCCTACGCTATAGATGAGCAGCAAGCCAAGCACACGCGACTCATTCCACGATTTGATATAGCCACGCTTGCCACCTTGCGTTTTAGCCCCATAGATGTGCGCCGCTATCCTGTGTGGGAGCTTAAAAACACACTTCTAGCCTACCCAAAGCTTGGTATCGTGCTCAATGCAAGCAACGAAGTAGCCTTGCACGCATTTTTAGATTCACGCATTAGTTTTGGGAAGATCAGTGCATGTATCTTGCGAAGTGTGCAATACTTTGAATCTATCAAAACACACGCTCTCGCAGATATACAAGATATCAAAGCACTAGATTCTGAAGTACGCGCCTTTAGCACATCATGGCTCAATCTCCCCTAACGCACCTTATACACATAAAAATACAGCGGCAACCCAAAGGTATTTTGACTAAGAATTATTTCACCCTGCACTCTCTCACGCATAAATGCCTTAACAAACGCCTTTAATCCAAGCCTTGGTATTTCATAGCCAAAGCTACTTATATGCAATAATTCATATTGGCTCTCTAGCTCCGCCAATGAATCTGTAGTGATATTATCATGCGTATATGGTGTGATCACGACTATATCCCCACTTTGCTTAGGCACTATAGCATTACTCCTAAACACACTATATGGGCTATCAGGCTTTTCCTTGCCTAACAATACATTATCCACCTCTATGTCGGAATACAAATCAAAATCCTTCGCCCCATAAAAGTTAAGCCACGCACTAAAACTATGATATACCTCCACACCTGAAGCACGATTGACCCCCTCTAAATAGATGTGCGTGTGTGGATTTTGTGTGGTGTATTTGGTCAAAAATGCCAGAGTATCTTGAAAGTTATTTGGCACGACCTTGTAAAAGGTGAATTGATACGCACTCATAAACATGCTATTGCCTAAAAAGATCACCAAACACAGCACATAAATCGCCTTTATAATGCGTGCCCCCCAATGATACACACCCATACCTACAAGCCCCACAAGCCCGAAGATATATGCAGGAAGCAAGTAATGAATATCTCCAATCTTTAATGCAACATATTCTGCGCATAGCACCAATGCCGCGACAAGTGCAGAATCTAATAAGGGCACAAATGGGGATTTTTTCACAAATACTTGATAGATTCTATATAGCACGAAGCAAGGCAATGCCACAAACAAAAATGGCTCTTGCAAGATGTAGTTAAACACAACCTTAATCATCACAATTACCTGATTATAGGGCGTATCGCCATAAGAACCACTGCCTTGCTTTTGGGCTAGCACGACCAGAGCATACACTACGAGCCACACCACACTGCTTAGCACGAGTGCGACATCAAAGGTTTTTGTGATTTTTGATGAGTTTTTATAATCTAGCACAAAATGCACAAACCCAAACACCCCAAGCATTGCAAATGCTGTCTCTTTGTAATATAGTGCTAGATTCGCACACACCACGCCAAGCACCAAAAAAACCCAAGCCCTAATGCTCGCCTGCGAATATACCACATACATATAGCAAGCCAAAAAGATGCTAAAAAACACAAACTCCATACGCTCTGGCACAAAAAGCCTCAACCAAGCAGTAACGAACGCTGGAGAAAAGAGACATATTACAATGGCTGCATAGACTAAAATCCGCATAGTGTTAATTCTGTATGATGATCCGTGAATCTAAAAAGCGCATAGCGCAAACACCACGCTACTACAAGAAGACAAATAGCATTGAAAGCATAAAATATACTCGCACTTGGAGAAAAAATCACACTCAAAATATTCCACTCTTGCCCATCAAGTGGAAAGAATCGCCCAATGTCTTTGAAAATAAAAAATGGAATAGACTTGCCCACGAAAAGCGTTTTTATGAAGGTGTGATCATCAATCACGCTAAACTGCGCCCAAAATGCTACTAACAACGCATACCCGATAACAAGAATCCAAAATACGATATCTACAACAAAGCCCTTGGGGCTTGCCTTTAAGCTATTGCCCCCCCCCCGATAGTGTCCTACACATAATATACTCCTTTGTTTATTTTGTTACAAGGGCTATGCCCTTGTTTTCTCACCTCGTGAAAGAATTATATCCTCCTTTCACCTTACCTCATCACCTATATTGATACCTGATTCTTAGAATCTAAGGTATATTTCACTCCTGTTCAAAGAATTCATCTTCTTGCTTTTGCTTGGGGCATTTGTTGGCATAGGCGACCTTGTCATTGCCAACATTGACGATTTTCACACCGCTTGTGTTGCGCCCAGCCTCTCGGATCGCCTCTGTATCCACTCGGATCATTTTCCCAGAGCTTGTGAGCACCATCAGATCCATATCCTCATCATTGACATTGACGACACTCACGAGCTTGCCGGTCTTTGGTGTGAGTTTCATCACGATCACACCCTTGCCACCGCGGCTTTGGAGGCGGTATTCCCCAGCTAGCGTTTGTTTGCCGATACCCTGCTCACTCACAGTCAAAAGCTTGTCATTATCGCTATAAATCGTTGTCGCACCCACGACAAAATCCTCGTGCGCTTTGAATCTAATTCCCGTCACACCACGACTCACGCGCCCTATCTCACGCACTTCATCGACACCAAACCGAATACACATACCCTGATATGTCGCGATAAATAGTTCTTTGACACTCGGTGTGATGATATTAGCACTCACGAGCTCATCGTCCTCATCGAGATTGATCGCCCTTATACCGACACTGCGCACATTGCCATATTCACTTAAGTTAGTGCGCTTGACAATACCATTTTTAGTAAAAAACACTAGTGACTTATCCGCGTTGAAATCCGTCGTCGTGATCGTCGCCATAATCTTCTCATCAGGCTGAATATTCACGAGATTCACTACTGCCTTGCCGATAGCTGTCCTACCTGCTTCTGGGATCTTATAGACCTTAAGCCAATAGAGCTGTCCTTTGTTGGTTACAAACAGAATCGTATCATGCGCATTAGCAACAAAAAACGATTCTATGAAATCATCATCATGCGTATTGCCGCTGATTTTGCCCTTGCCACCGCGGTTTTGCTTCTCATAGGTTTTGAGCTGCACGCGCTTGACATAGCCTCTGTGGCTCATTGTTACTACGACTTTTTCATTTGGGATCAAATCCTCAATATCAATAGCGTCATAATCCTCCTCGATCTGCGTTTTACGCGGTGTGCTAAATTTTTGCTTGATCTCTAGCAGCTCTTCTTTGATGATCTCTTTGAGCTTATCCTCACTGCGCAGGATAGATTCTAGTCCCGCGATCTCTTCGAGTAGCTGTGCGTATTCGCTAGCGATTTTATCACGCTCTAGCCCGGTAAGACGTTGCAAACGCATCTCTAAGATAGCTTTTGCTTGCAATTCAGAGAGCTTAAACTTCTCTACCAAAGCACTCTTAGCACTCTCGCTATCAGCACTAGCGCGGATTGTGGCGATCACCTCATCGATATGATCTAGCGCGATGGTCAAACCCTCTAAGATATGCGCTCTTGCCTTGGCTTTTTCGAGCTCAAAAATACTGCGGCGGATGATGATCGTCTTACGATGGGCGATAAAAATCTGCAAAAGCTCAAGGAGATTAAATATCTTTGGTTCTTTATTGTGGATAGCAAGGAGGATAATCCCAAATGTACTCTCCATCGTAGTGGATTTGAAGAGATGATTGAGCACGATCTCACTCATTGCCTCACGCTTGAGCTCGATCACCACGCGAATCCCTTCTCTATCAGATTCATCACGCACCTCTGAAATCCCCTCGATCACCTTTTCTTTTGCTAGCTCGCTGATTTGCTCGACAAGCTTTGCTTTATTGACTTGGTATGGCACTTCATCAATCACGATGACTTCTTTTGTCTTAGTCTGCTCGATATGGGTTTTTGCACGCACCTTGACGCGTCCGCGCCCTGTGCGATAGGCTTCTGCGATACCTTGCTTGCCATAGATGATCCCACCTGTGGGGAAGTCTGGACCTTGCACGATGGGCAAAAGCTCTTCCACATCAGCATTTGGTGAATCTAGCAAATACATCAGCGCATCGACAATCTCATCGAGCCTATGTGGCGGGATAGATGTCGCCATACCCACCGCGATCCCGCTTGAACCATTCACTAAGAGATTAGGGATACGCGTGGGCAAGATTGAAGGTTCGGTAAGCGTATCATCGTAGTTGCCCACAAACTCCACGGTTTCTTTTTCAATATCGCGTAGCATTTCCTCGCTCGCTGCAGTCATACGCGCTTCGGTATATCGCATAGCCGCCGCGCTATCGCCATCAATCGAGCCAAAATTCCCCTGCCCATCAATAAGCTCCAAGCGCATCGAAAAGTCCTGCGCCATTCTCACCAGCGCATCATACACTGCTGAATCCCCATGCGGATGGTATTTACCGATCACATCGCCCACGATTCTCGCGCTCTTTTTATAGGGCTTGCGTGAAGTTACACCCAGCTCGTGCATAGCATAGAGGATCCTCCTATGCACAGGCTTTAGCCCATCTTTTGCATCAGGCAACGCACGTCCCACAATCACGCTCATAGAATAGTCAAGATAACTCTCCTTGATACTATCATCGATACGAATATCTGTGATATTGCCGTGTTCTAGCAGATTTTCCATAGTTTCAAACTCCAAATGTAATATATGCCAAAGCTCAATTGTATAGCAAAAAGTCTAAAAAAAGCATTAGCCTAAATCATCTTATAGGCTTGCTCAAGCAGCTCTCTTGCGCCATTTGCGATAAATTTTTGTGCCAGCTGCACACCAAGATTTTTCGCACTAATCAGCGCGATCTCTGGGTTAGAATCAAACACACACATAAGCGTAGAGTGGATACTCGCGCTCCCATCAGGCAAGCCCAAAATCGCCTCCAAAATGAGCTGTGTGGATTCTTGGCGCGCATGCACACCTATAGGCACTTGACAGCCACCCTCCAACGTGCGGATAAACTCCCGCTCTGCACTACAACAAATCGCACTCTGTGTGTCCTGCAGCTGTCGCACATACTTTGTCACGCTTAGATTCTCACTTGCGCACTCGATCCCCAACGCCCCCTGCCCCATCGCAGGGATCATAAAGCATAAAGGCTTGACATACGCCACCTCATCGATCTCTAGCCGATCCAGCGCAGCCTTTGCCAAGACAATCGCATCAAACTCGCCATTTTTTAGCTTTTGCAAACGCGTCTGCACATTCCCACGCAATGAGAGTGTGTCCAAGTCCTTGCGCATGAGTTTTAGCTGCATAGATCGACGCAAAGAAGTCGTACCCACCTTTGCATTAGTAGGCAAATCATCAAGGCTAGCATACTTCTCGCTCACAAAACAATCCTGAAAACTCGCGCGCTTAGTGATTGCTGTTAGCTCCAAACCCTTCTCTAGCTCCACGGGCACATCTTTGAGACTATGCACGGCTAGATCGATCGCCCCACTTAGAAGCATTTCCTCTAATTCCTTGGTAAAAAGCCCCTTGCCACCGATCTTTGCTAAAGGCACATCAAGGATTTTATCGCCCTTTGTTTTGATGATTTTTAGCTCGGATTCTAACCCATGCTCAAGCTTTAGTCGCTCCTTGATATGTTCAGCCTGCCACAAAGCCAGCGCACTGCCCCTCGTTCCGATGATTAGTTTGTTTGGCATTGACACTCCTCTATCACAGAATCTAGCGCACTACCCGCATCAATGAGACACTTTTGCAATCCCTCGCGTTTTATAAGCTCGATTTTGTCCTCATTTAGCGCCTTGCCCACGATGAGTGCTTGATAGAATCCTATGAGTTCAAAATCCTTCATCTTAAAGCCAAAGCGCTCGTCTCTATCATCTAGCACCACATCGATCCCGCGCGCTGATAGCTCTTCATATAGACGCGTGGCATACGCCATTTGCTTGCTGTCTTTGATATTTGAGACGATTATCACCACATCAAAGATTCTCACACCCTCGCCCCACACACAGCCAAATTCATCACTCTTTTGCTCCAAGATCGCCGGGAGCAATCGCGTCACACCAATCCCATAGCAGCCCATAATGAGATTCTGTGCCTTGCCCATGTGGTCTAAAAACTTCGCGTCCATTTGAGCCGAATATTTCTCGCCAAGCTTAAAGATATGCCCGATCTCTATGCCCTTAGCATACTGCAATCCCGCGCCACAATGCGGACACAAATCGCCCTCTTGCACCTTGATGATATCAGCATAATGCGCGTTTGTGAGATTCTCAAACTCGCTCACATCAACCCCCACGATGTGATAATCCTGCTTATTCGCCCCAGCGATCATAGCCTTAGCATCACGCAGGCTCTCATCAAGGATATAGCGCACGCCCTCAAGCCCAATAGGTCCTATGAATCCAGCTTGCAAACCTGCAGATTCTATCTCTGCCAAACTCGCATCCTCCAAAGCCACATATTTGGTCAAATCCTGCGTTGCATTGAGTGCATTGAGTGCCTTGGTCTCCTCGCACTCATCATCACCACGGACAAAAAACACAACTACATCTGATCCACTATCCATTGCTTGGGATTGGCGCACTGCCTTTTTTACCACTGCCTTGATAGTAAAAAATGGGTGAATCTTAAAAAACTCACACAAAGATTCTATGCTTTTCACTCCCGGGGTTAAAAACTCCCAAAACCCTGCTTTAGGTGCTTGTGTGCCATATGTGCCTTCATCTCTTGGGGCTTGTTTGTCCTTGCGTTTGGCTGCCTCGAGATTCGCACCATACTCGCAGTTTTTGCACACCACGAGCGTATCCTCGCCACAGCTTGCTAACACCATAAATTCCTTGCTACCACTTCCGCCGATCGCCCCACTGTCAGCTTCCACGACCCTATACTCTAGCCCCAATCTCTCACAAATCCGCCTATATGCCTGCTCGACCTGTGCGAACTCCCTGTCCAAATCCTCATAACTACTATGGAAACTATAGCCATCTTTCATCACAAATTCGCGCGCACGCATAAGCCCAAAGCGCGGTCTCGCCTCATCGCGGAATTTCGTGTGAATCTGATAAAGATGCAAGGGCAGCTGCTTGTAGCTCCTAATGAATGAACGCGCGATGTGGGTTATCATCTCTTCGTGCGTGGGTCCTAGCACAAACTCATTGTCCTTCCTATCTTTGAGCCGCAACAGCTCCTTGCCATACTGACCATAGCGCCCGCTCTCTTGCCACAGCTCTGCAGGCGTGACAAACCCCATCAAAATCTCCTGCGCACCGATATTATCCATTTCTTCCTTGATAAGCGCGCGGATACGATCTAGCATTTTTTTACCCAAAGGCAAAAAATTATAAATCCCACTGCCCACTTGCTGGATATATCCCGCCCTTAGTAGCAGCTGATGACTTGCCAAAATAGCATCTTTGGGAATCTCCTTAAGTGTGGGGACAAACATCTGTGAAAGTCGCATTATACCTCCTTAGGGGTTTTGGGTTTAGATTCTATGAGGTGCTCCTCGCATTTGTAGGGGTTAAGCATCACGATCTCATCATTGATATCAAAGATACTCTTTACAGCCTCAATGATGGGATCAGAGTTGATACTCTCACCCGCTTCTTTGATACGCATCGTGGGCTTGTGCAAGAATGTATTAAATGCATTGTGCAAAATCTTCTCGACATTTTGGCGATACTCACTTGGCAAGAAACCCTTTTTCACCGCCTTATCTAGCTCCTTGAGACTAGAATCTTTAGCCAACGCACGCATATGCTTGATGATAGGATCCACGCTCAAGGTCTGCAACCATTTGAAAAACTCCTGTGTGCATTGTTCTACGATCTTATAGCCATCTTTGGCATTTTCTTCGCGTTGAAGCTTGTTTCTAGCGATGAGGACTTGCAGATCATCGATCCTATAGATCTCAAGATTCTCTACCTGCACTTCCTCTATATCGCGCGGCACTGCGAGATCAAACCACACGCGCTTATGCACACTTGGGCGTATCATCTCAGCATTAATCACACTATGGGGTGCGCCTGTGGCGCTCACTAGCACATCGGCGCGATCGATGAGAGATTGCAGATCGCCAAAAGGCGCAAGCTCGATCTTTCTCCCAATCTCTTGGGCTAGATTGGCTAAGGCTTCCTTGGCGTTCTGTAGATTGCGATTGATGAGGGTTAGGCGCACATTATGCTTGGCAAGGTGCTTGAGCGCAAGCACACCCATCTCCCCAGCACCCAGTACCACTATGTGTTTAGAATCCAAACTCTCACCGCATTCTTTGAATCTAAGCATAAGCATATGGATCGCCGCACCTGCCACAGAAGTATGGCTTGATGAAATATCCACGCTATTGCGCACCTGTGCCGCGCATTTAAACGCATAATGCACAAGGCGTGTGAGATCCTTGCCACAAAGGAGATTCTCATAGGCAAACCGATAAGCGTCCTTGAGCTGTCCGGTGATTTGTGTCTCGCCCACCACAAGGCTATCAAGGCTCGAAGCCACACTAAAAGTATGATAGATAGCATACTGATTGAGCCGTATGTCGGCTAGCTCTCTTAATTGCTCTATTGGGATATGCTTGAATTTCTGTAGATTCTCCAATATATACTCACGCGCCGCCTTAGCCTCTAGCACACTCGCATACACCTCCATGCGATTGCAGGTAGAGAGCAGCATAGCCTCCTTGATCGCGCTATGCTCACAAAGTGCGCGCAAAAACGCTAGTTTCTCCTCGTCTCCAAATGCTAATTTCTCGCGCAAAGCAATGTCAATATGCTTGTGCGAAAAGCTCACTACGATGTATTGAATCTCCCTCTGCTCTTGCATCAAAACTCTCTTTCTATCATATTTTGCACGATTTCATTTAGCTGTGTGTTCCCCTCACCCTGTATAGAATCTAACGCACTCAAGGCATATTCGCGTGCTTTGGCAATACTATCTTGCACGCAATGATGGGCATTTAGTTGCTCTTTTAGCCATTGTGCTTTAGATTCACAAAGTGGTGTGCCAAAGAGTGTGAGTAACTCTTGACGCACCTCTCGTGTAGCGCGCTCATAGAGATAGATGTAGGGTAGCGTACTTTTGCCCTCGCTCAAATCACTCATTGCGGGCTTGCCCAAAACTTCTGTGCTTTGGGTTATATCAAGCACATCATCAATGATCTGAAAGGCAATGCCTAGATTATTCCCATACGATCGATATTTTTGTGAATCTAACCCAGAGAGTAGCGCACCACACTCCGCACTTGCAGCGATGAGCGCAGCAGTCTTTAGCTCACACATCTGCAGATAACGTGTCTTGTTGGTATTAAAACTCTGTGCCATAAACACATCTTCGATCTCCCCCACTGCAAGCCTACATACAGAATCTGATACGCTTTTAGCGATAGATTGTTCATATGTGCTAAGCTCAAAAAACGCCTTGGCATATAGCACATCGCCTAACATAATAGCATTTTTGTTGCCAAAGATCGCATTGAGTGAGGGGGATTTGCGCCTTGTGCTGGCATTATCAATCACATCATCATGGAGCAAAGATGCACTTTGGATAAGCTCGATGATCGCACATAGTTTCAATGCCTCCTCACTCACCCCGCTCACTGCTAGCAGCAGTTTGGATCGTAGCATTTTGCCCTGATTGGTCTTAGCAAAGAGCTCGGTTACTATCTCATTGCCACAATCCGCGACAAATCCCTGTATAATCGCGACAATCCTCTCTCGTACCTTATCAAAATCCTGCATCACTCCCCTTTGTGTTATAGATTTTCCTCGCCTATGCTCGCACCCTCACCCTCTATGTAGAGGCGCAATAACGCCTTTTTGTCCGCAAAATCTTTAAAAAAAATGTGTAACTTTGGTTTTTGCTCGGGATTATCCCCCAGAGCAAGCACAAAATCACTGCGCTGATAGTCTTGATACAAAATAGTTTGATGATTAAACAAATCATAACGAATATGCATCACAAGTCCATAATTTTTATAAAGCGTCCAGCGCATCACTAGGGGCTTTTGGGCTTGGGCTAAAAAAACCTTGGCGCGATAATTTTGCTCCTTGGCAAGTGTGAGATCCCTCTGCCATACCCATGCGGGCTGCACAGCCTGCGCGACACTCATTACCAGCGCGACAAGCAGCCATCGTATCACTCGTGATTTCCTAAGATATTGCCCATAGATTCAATGGCTAGAGAATCTATAATCTCACGCACACTTTGCTTTTGCTCCTCATCAAGTGAGAGCGAAAATCTCTGCACCTCCGCATTGTCAATGTTCTTAGATTCTAAAAACATCTCATAAAGTCCAATCACACCAAGCAAACGCTCTAGCTCCATTTCTACAAGCGTGGGTGAGGCATTGTGGATGATTTCGTGCCATTTTTGCAGCGGTGATTTGCCAAACATCTCTAAATCTTGCATTGCTACTCCTTATGATAAATGGTTAAGGCGTGAGAGGACTGCCATTTTGTGTGCTTCCAAGCCCTCGGTATGTGCCAACGTGGCGCACGAACTCCCAAGCTCACGCATCGCTTCCTTGCTAAAGTAAATAATCGAGCTTTTTTTCATAAAATGTTCTACGCCAAGTGGCGAGAAAAACCGCGCACTTCCACCTGTGGGCAACGTGTGATTAGGACCAGCGAGATAATCCCCAATAGGCTCACTTGCGTATTCGCCTAGGAAGATCGCTCCGGCATTTTTGATACGCGGCAGGAGGCTAAAAGCATCAGGTGTGAGAATCTCAAGATGTTCAGGTGCAATCTCATTCATCAATTCTATACTTTCATCAAGGCTACATGTGTGGATAAATACACTGCGATCTTGTATGCTCGCATTTGCAATATCCCTGCGCGAGAGCGTGGGGACAATGCGCTCAATGTGCGCAATACTCTGCGTGATAATCTCTCTATCATCACTAATGAGAATCGAGCTAGCCAACTCATCATGCTCGGCTTGAGAGAGCAGATCCCACGCGATATATTCGGTATTCGCACCGCTTTGAGCGATGATACCAATCTCACTGGGTCCGGCGATCATATCCACATTCACATCGCCAAAGACTAGCTTTTTTGCCGTGGCGACATAGATATTGCCCGGTCCAGTGATCACATCGACTTTTTTACTTCCACGCGTGCCATACGCCATAAGCCCGATCGCGCTTGCTCCGCCAACTTTGTAAGATTCACTAATCCCACATAAATGTAGTGTTGCCAAAAGCAGCTCATTTGGCTGATTATGTGGTGTGGGTGTGCAGACGATGATCTCCTCCACTCCCGCTACAATCGCAGGAATGGCATTCATAAGTAATGAGCTAGGATATGCAGCCTTGCCACCGGGTATGTAGAGTCCTGCACGTTGGACAGGTGTGACCTTTTGCCCAAGCATAGAGCCATTAGATTCTGTGTGTATCCAAGTCTTTTCTTTTTGTTTGCTATGGAAGTCAAAAATACGCTCATAAGCGATGTGTAGGGAATTTTTGAGCTCTGGGTCAAGCGCCTCATAGGCTTTTTGGCAGTCTTTAGAATCTATACGCACACTCTTAAAATCACTTGGTTGCCATTTATCAAAACTAGCGATATGGCGCAATACTGCCGCCTCGCCCTCATGCTTTATCTCATTTAAGAGCGTTTGCACACTTTGGCTCACTTGCGTGATGTCCATTTGCCCACGCCCCAAAATCTCGGCAAACTTGCGCGAAAAGTCCTCATCGCGCGTGTCTAATATCTGTATCATTTGGCTAAAAATCCTTATGGTAGTGAAATGTTTAAGAAAATTGATTATAGCAAAACATTGTTTGTTTTTCTTAATTTGGTCTGCAAACATACTGCGCTATAATGCTAGAATCTTAAAAAACTTTAAGGAGCATCATGACTCTCTACGACTGCCCTAAAAACCAACCTCACAAAGTGGTGGCAATCCACACCAAAGATAGCGCGCTGCGAGATCGCCTCATCGCTATGGGAATCTGCCAAGATAGCACCATCACACTGTGCCACACCACACTTGCTAGAGCCACCCTATGCGTGCTAGCCAATGACACACAAATCGCCCTAAGAGCGGAAGAAGCCAAAGAAATCGAGGTATGCCCATACTAGTGATTATTCAATTTTGCTGTGGCAAAACTTGTGTATCGGGGTTTGAGACAGAGCCTCTCACCGCTGCGATTACGCGAACATACGCTATTCTAAATCTATGAACCTAGATTCTGTGACATGGTAGATTCGATAATTGGATTAGATTTTAGAATCTTTTTGGGATAAAGTCGTGCGTGGAGGCGTGGTGATGTTTGATAAATTAGGGGATTTCCCGGATTAAGACCAAGGCGATTTGATGAATTTTTCGTCACAAAGGCTATCAATGCACAAAAGCTGCCTATCTGTCATACACCAAGCTTTGTAGTGAAACCATAAAGGGGTCAGAATCTATTTTGTAGAATCTCCCCAATTCACTCACGGCCCGATGCTACAAGCATCGTGAAGTCAAAGATAATATCTTTTTAACAGAATCAAATTTTTAGATTCACCAAAAAAAAAGCACAATGCCCCCAATACCCCTATGAACAAGCCTAAACTACTGCTTGAGGTTTAAAAGGGTATTAAGAATCTGATCGGAAGTCGTTACGGCTTTGGAGTTGGCTTGGAAGCCCCTCTGCACCACGATGAGCTGCGTGAGACTGCGGCTAAGATCCACATTACTCATCTCAAGCTTACTACCACTCACACCACCGCGCCTACCGGTATTTGCCGCACCTACCATAGGTTCGCCAGAGTTTCCTGTACGCGAAAATACATTGCCGCCTTCAGCCTGCAGACCAGCGTTATTAGCAAAGTTTGCAAGGGCGACTTGTGCAAGCGCGATAGATTTACCATTGCTAAACGCCCCAAGCAGTGATCCATTAGAATCAAAGCGCAAATCCATCAAATCCCCCGCCTGATAGCCATTTTGGCTAATCGCATAAGTTTCAGAGATCTTATCCACGCTTGTGAGACCGCCAAAAGTTTGATTTGTCCCAAATTTTAGCTCGATACGCTGGGGATTGCTGCCATTTTTGGGATCTATTTGCACGATAGGTGGATTCATACCCGCAAGGCTTCCATCGCTGTTAAATGTCGCGCGCCCACCTTCAAAGATATTAGGACGCTCTGCCGTACCACCGATAAACTGCGCAGGTTCAGGCACGATAGCTCTAAAACTCCATTCTGCATCGCCCGTCTTCCAAAACTCAAAGCGTAAATTATGCTTGCTACCCAAGCTATCAACCACATCTACACTTGTGCTATGAGTGGTTTTGTTGATTTTACCCGAAGCGATGACAGGACCACCCTCGATAAACATCGAAGTATTGAGGGCTTTCATCGTATCTCTAAAAAGAATGTTTGTCGTGATTTTGCCCGAAGAGTGCGCGCTCACATAGATATTGAGATTGCGCACTTCGCCATCTTCATCGTTTTGATTGACCATTTCAAACATACCATATTTATTGACCGTCACACCCACGCTCGCAGTGCTTTCATGGTATTGTTTTTCTGGATTTTTGATCATATTCGCATCGTATTGCATAAGCGCGCGTAAATCCTCTGTGGTGCGGAATTGCCCCGTGGTAGAATCTGCATCATTTGATTTAGTATAGCGATACCTAAAGGCAGTGATATCCTCTTCGCCTTCCACAAAACTCGCAAACGCTCCTGTCCCACCCGTGGTGATGCGGATATTTTTGACCTTTTCGCTCCCGTCCATTTGGTTGCGATTTTCTAGTCGCAACATTCCTGCATCCACATACGCCTCCACACCGGTTTTATCGCGATAGGCATTGATGGCATTTTGTGCAGCCACAAC
Source organism: uncultured Helicobacter sp. (assembly GCA_944325775.1). Classification (GTDB taxonomy): domain Bacteria; phylum Campylobacterota; class Campylobacteria; order Campylobacterales; family Helicobacteraceae; genus Helicobacter_F. The sequence continues at coordinate 9,367 of CALVBL010000015.1, read as the reverse complement.
ATTGCTGATACCTGTGAGTCCAGAGTTGTTGCTAAATGTGATCGTCTCGCCATTAATACCTATAGTGCTGACTTCATCAGTGCGCTGAATCTCATTGCGTATCACGGAGGTTTTGTAGCTCACCCAAATTCCTTGATTTTCTGTTAGTCCAAAGGCATCGCCATCACCATTAAAAAGCACACCAAAGTCCTCACCCACTTGTGCTAATCGCCCTCTAGAATCATACACTGGCATAACCCCATCAGAAGCAGTAGCCACAGTAGAATCTAGTGTGGCGATATCAGCCACACTCTCTGTGTGGCGTCCGGCGTTGAGATTAGCACGCAAGCTTACACTTGTCGTGGAGCGCGCGGGCATCACCATACCCGGATCGATTTGGATATTGCGCACCGGACCGGTATTATCCACTCTAAAGAAGTCAAACTCGCTCATCTGCGCAGTATTAGCACTATCAAGCGTATCTCTCACCCAGCCTTGCACCACATAGCCACCGGTGGTGACAAGATTCCCATTCGCGTCAAAGAGAAATTCCCCATTACGCGTATAATTATGTGTCGTGCCTCTATCAGGACTGATGATAAAAAACCCATCGCCTTCAATAGCGATATCTGTCTTCACATCGGTATTTTGCGTGTTGCCCTGTGTAAATACTTTCGTCGTCGCATCTATGCCTACACCCAGACCGATAGAGAAGTCGTTTTGTCCGCCCAAGCCATTTTTATAAGGCGATGTTGCGATAAGCTTGATTTGGGAGAGCATATCGACAAATGATGCGCGGGAGTATTTAAAACCTACGGTATTCACATTCGCGATATTGTTACTTTCCACATCTAGCGCGATTTGATGGGCTTGCATACCACTGACACCAGACCACAGAGACTTCAGCATATGTATCCTTTGTAGTAAAAATTTTGTATGCCCTGTGAAAGCAAAAGTTATGCCAAAATCTGCTCAAAAATTTCTTGATCAAATTTCTGTAGAATCTTTATGAGATTCTATAAACACACAAATGAACAAAATACTCTCTGCTTACAGCTTGATTTAAAGCAAGGTTGTGTAAAATCCCGCCACGACTTTTAATAAGAAAATAAACAACACAAAATTTGCAAGGAGAAAACGATGGGAGAGAGTATGCAGGCTAAGCGCGTGCTGATTAAATTCTCGGGTGAGGCATTGAGCGGAGAGAGCGGATTTGGGATCGATGTGGGGATCTTAGAATACATAGCCAAAGAGATTCAATCCCTCAAAAACGCGGGGTTTGAAATAGGACTCGTCATCGGCGGGGGCAATATCATACGCGGTGTGAGTGCGGCACAAGGTGGGATTATCCGCCGCACAAGTGGGGATTATATGGGTATGCTTGCTACCGTGATCAATGCCGTGGCGGTGCAAGAAGCCCTTGAGCATTTGGGTGTAGATGTGCGCGTGCAGAGCGCGATTGAGATTCAAGAAGTGTGTGAGAGCTATATCTATCGCCGCGCTATTAGGCATTTGCAAAAAGGGCGTGTGGTGATATTCGCCGCTGGGACAGGCAATCCGTTTTTTACCACCGATAGTGCAGCGACCTTGCGCGCTGTAGAAATCGAAGCTGATGTGATCATCAAAGCGACCAAAGTCGATGGCGTGTATGACAAAGACCCTAAAAAATATCCTGATGCCAAAATGCTAGAATCTGTGAGCTATGATGAGGCACTGCGCGATCATATCAAAGTGATGGACGATACTGCTATCGCCCTAGCTAAGGAGAATAAACTACCCATTCTCATCTGCAATATGTTTAAAAGCGGGAACCTCCTTGAGATTTTGCAACGCAACAGGGGTGTGTATTCGATCGTGAAATGAAGCCCATAGTGCGATTTAAGCTTAGGATCACTATAATGGCGCGCATTAAATCCCCACAATTTGTTTCGAGGTTTTTATGATAACACTAAAACAAGCACTCAATCTCAAACCCCAAGAGATAAACGAACTTAAACAACACATCAAACAAAAAGCCAAAGAAAATATGGAGCTAAACGCCTACATAGGCGAGATTCACGACTCAAGTGATTCGGATGACAGGGGCGTGCCGATCCTCATCAAAGACAATATCAATGTCAAGGGCTGGGAAATCACCTGCGCTTCTAAGATTCTAAAGGGCTACAAAGCCCCGTATAACGCAAGCGTGATCGAGAATCTCCACAACAATGGTATGTCTGCATTTGGGCGTGCGAATATGGACGAATTCGCTATGGGCAGCACAACAGAATCTAGCTGCTATGGACGCACCAAAAATCCGCGTGATACTTCACGCGTACCCGGTGGTAGTAGCGGTGGCTCGGCAGCTGCGGTAGCTGGGGGATTGGCAGTGGCATCACTGGGCAGCGATACGGGCGGATCCATCAGGCAGCCAGCGGGGTTTTGTGGCTGCGTGGGGCTCAAGCCCACCTACGGCAGAGTGAGCCGCTATGGGCTGGTAGCCTATAGCTCTAGCTTAGATCAGATCGGGCCTATTACCCAAAATGTCGAGGACGCGAGCCTGCTACTTGATGCTATCAGCGGCTATGACGCAAAGGATTCTACTTCATTGCAACTCCCACCTACCAACACTTTTGCTAATCTTGATAGTGATATATGTTACAGAGTGGGCGTGCTGCGCGAATGGCTCACACACGCAGATTCACAGACACAAGCACGTTATGAACAAACAATCAAGCTCTTAGAATCTATGGGGCACACCATAGTCGAGCAAAGTATGCTAGACACAGGCTACCACATCTCTGCATACTACATCATCTGCACCGCCGAAGCAAGCTCCAATCTCGCGCGCTTTGACGGTGTGCGCTATGGCAACCGCGCACTAGATTCTAAAACCCTGCAAGATCTCTATCTCCACACGCGCACGCAGGGCTTTGGCGATGAAGTCAAGCGCAGAATAATGCTAGGAAACTTCGTGCTTAGCAGCGGGTATTACGACGCGTATTATCTCAAAGCCCAAAAAGTGCGCGACCTCATTAAAGCACAATATAGCGATCTTTTTATGTCCTGCGATGTGATTCTAGCACCCATTGCCCCAAGTGTCGCGCCTAAGTTTGGTGCGTCTGCCTCGCCTCTGGAGATGTATCTTAGCGATATTTACACTATCGGAGTCAATCTCGCCGGACTTCCTGCGATTTGTGTGCCTTCAGATTCACTCTCACACCTCACAGACTTACCCATCGGCATGCAATTTATCGGTAATCATTGCGAGGAGCAGACTATCCTCAATATCGCCTATGGCTTAGAAAAAGAGCTTGGCAACGCATAATCTAGCACTAAAGGAGTTTGTATGAAAATCTTGCAAAAAGCCCTCACATTCGAAGATATCTTACTTGTCCCTGCGTATTCAGAAGTCCTGCCCAAAGAAGTCAGTTTGCAGACCAAACTCACCAAAAATATCACTCTCAATATCCCGCTAGTCTCTGCGGCGATGGATACAGTTACAGAATACCGTGCAGCGATCACGATGGCGCGCCTTGGGGGTATTGGGATCATTCACAAAAATATGGACATACAATCCCAAGTCGATCAAATCAAAAAAGTCAAAAAAAGCGAAAGCGGGGTGATCGTCGATCCTATCTATATCCTCGCTGATGCAACTCTCGCCGAGGCTAAAGTAATCACGGATAATTACAAAATCTCTGGTGTGCCGGTGGTGGATCATTATGGCAAGCTCATCGGGATTTTGACAAATCGCGATGTGCGCTTTGAGACGGATTTGCACAAAAAGGTGGGCGATGTGATGACCAAAGCCCCGCTTATCACTTCAGGCGTGGGAACGACCTTGGAGCAGGCGCGCGATATTATGCACGAAAATAGGATCGAAAAGCTCCCCATAGTCGATAAAGACGATATTTTAAAAGGGCTTATCACGATTAAAGACATTCAAAAACGCATAGAATATCCCAACTCTAACAAAGACGATTTCGGGCGATTGCGCGTGGGTGCAGCTGTAGGAGTGTTTGGAGTAGAGCGCGCGCAGGCTTTGGTAGAAGCAGGCGTAGATGTGATCGTGCTAGATTCTGCACATGGGCATTCGGCAAATGTGATCAAAACCCTCAAAGATATCAAGGCAAAACTAAGTGTAGATGTGATCGTAGGCAATGTCGTGACACCACAAGCCACAAGAGACCTCATAGAAGCAGGAGCCGATGGGATCAAGGTGGGGATAGGACCGGGCAGTATCTGCACCACACGGATCGTCGCGGGTGTGGGTATGCCTCAAGTCTCGGCGGTAGATCTCTGCTCACAAGCTGCTAAAAGCTATGGCGTGCCCATCATCGCTGATGGTGGGATCAAATACTCTGGTGACATTGCCAAAGCCCTAGCAGTCGGGGCTTCAAGCGTGATGATAGGCTCACTACTCGCAGGCACCGAAGAATCCCCCGGCGATTTGATGATCTACCAAGGACGCCAATACAAGAGTTACCGCGGTATGGGAAGTATCGGTGCGATGACACGTGGCAGTGCGGATCGGTATTTCCAAGAGGGCACAGCTCAAGAAAAGCTCGTGCCAGAAGGGATAGAGGGGCGTGTGCCATATCGTGGCAAGATCAGCGATGTCGTGCATCAGCTCACAGGGGGTTTAAGCTCATGTATGGGCTATCTAGGCAGTAAAAACATCACAGAACTATGGGAGAGAGCGGAGTTTGTCGAGATCACCTCGGCAGGACTTAGAGAATCTCATGTCCATGATGTCATCATCACTAAAGAAGCCCCGAATTATCATGGGTGAGTGATTTAGAGCCCATCGTTTCGATACAATTTGCTCATAGCAAGTTGTTATCGGGCTTCAAGACAAAGTCTCTCGCCTTTTCCGCTACACAATAACCAAATCTCAACTACTCAACTTTCCCTAGATTCTATATTTCCATCGTTTAGTGGTAGAATCTATGAAATTCTGCGCTCGTTTCTATCAAAACGGAAAACACTCTAGAAGATCTTGTTTGATGCTCTGCACTTTATCGTGGGGGATCGCATAATCACGCGTGATACCCTTTGCCATCTCTGCCCAATCATAACTACCAAGATCCTTGCCACGCACATCAAGCACCTGCGGGCTAATCCCATACACCGAATAATAATCCTCAAATTTTCCACTCTGCTTGTGCATGCTATCTGAGGCTATGAGGCGCTTGTTTGGGATCCCTATACCATCAGCGATGATGAGTCCATGCATAGCGCTTGAAAGTATGCTCTCACAAGAAGCAATAGTCTGTAGCACACGCAGCGGATCATCGCTGGGGCTAATCAATACACTATCACGCATCACACCCGCTATAGTGGCAAATGTCGGGTGTGTAAGCTCGTTAATGTGGGGGATAATGCCAACCTTATAGCGTTTGGGCGGCATACTATCTAGCAGCTTGCCATACAATAGCCCCGGATCGCCAAGCGCGATGGAATCTAACCTCCTGTCAAGCAGAGATTCTAAAATCGCCTTTGTCTTATGCCCTCGCAAGGCGTGTATGTCTAGCTTTCTGTATAAAATCCCCCCCCCCCCCGAGAATAGAATTCAAGTAAGAATCTGTGCGCACAGAATCTGGATACAAAAACCCACTGCCCCAGACTTTCAGAGGTTTCACGCATTTACCTCCCAACACACGAAGAAGTGTCTTAAGCGATGTTCTAGGCGCGACCACGCGCTCAAGCATACTCCCCACAAACACCGCATCATAGGAGAGTATATGCGAAAACTTACTATCATCAAATGGCTCTAGCCGCTTGACTTGCAGCCCAAAAAGTTTATGTGCCATAGCGACATTGAGCATATCGCCAACATTGATCACACCAGCATTCCAATACAATAAATCAATCTCTCGCACTGCAGCTCCTTTCATCATGCACCCCTAAATAAAGAGCGAATCCACGCTCTCATTGTGGTGGATTCTACGTATGACCTCCGCAAATAGCGGGACGACACTTAACACCTTAATTTTATCACTTTTGCGCGCTAGGGGGATTGAGTTGGTCACCACGACCTCATCAAGCACGCTAGATTCTATACGATCAAACGCCGGACCGCTTAATACAGGGTGCGTGCCAAGTGCTATCACACTTTTTGCACCTCTCTGCTTGAGCACATCTGCAGCCTTGCACATCGTCCCAGCTGTATCGATCATATCATCGATGAGGATCACATCTTTGCCACCCACTTCGCCGATGATATTCATCACTTCGCTCTGATTAGCTTTCTCGCGCTTTTTATCCACGATGACCAGATCCAGCCCCAGCTTATCGGCGAAATACCGCGCCCTAGCCACGCCACCGATATCCGGACTCGCCACGATAGGATCGCTAAAATGCTTAGACTTGATATAGTCGCGGAAGATCACCGAGCCATAGAGATTATCCACCGGAATGTCAAAAAACCCCTGAATCTGCCCTGCGTGCAAATCCATCGTAATAAGGCGATTGATCCCGGCATTTTGAATGATATTTGCCACAAGCTTGGCTGAAATAGGCACGCGCGGCGCTGCCTTGCGATCTTGGCGCGCATAGCCGAAATATGGCACGACGGCGTTTATCGTGTTTGCCGCACTGCGCTTGAGCGCATCTGTCATTATCAGAAGCTCCATTAGATTGTCATTAGTAGGCGCACAAGTGGGTTGAATGATAAACACATCTTTGCCCCGCACAGATTCACCGATTTGCACATTGATCTCACCATCACTAAAGCGCGTGATAGACGCGCTTGAGAGCACAATATCTAGGTATTTGCTAATCTCACTGCCAAACTCTGGGTGCGCCGACCCACAAAAAATCTTATAGCTCCTCATTGCCTACCTTTGCTCCTTTTGAAAAATTGCTGCATTATAAAAAACTTTAGCTTAAATCTTTTTTGCCCCTGGGCTCGAGAAGTATCGGCACACCGCCAAACTCATAACTCTCGCGCAAGACATTTACCAAATAACGCTTATAGCTAAAATGCAAGCTCTTAGGGCGGTTCATCATCAGAGAGATTTGGGGTGGGCGCACATCAAACTGCGTAGTGTAGTAGATTTTCACGATCTTGCCATGATCACTTGGGAGATGATGGCGCTTTGTTGCCTCATCTATGAGGGCATTTAGCTCTGCGGTGGGGATACGACGATTGAAATTCTCCCACACATATAGAATCTGCCTTTTTAGAGCATTGATATTATGCTTTGTGAGCGCACTCACACACACCACCGGCGCGTATTCTAAGAATCTAAACTTATAGCGCAGCTCCTGCATCATGACTTTGTGCTCTGCACGGGCACTATCCCATTTATTAAGCACGATGATCACGCCTAGATTGTGCTTAGGGACAAGCGCACTGATTTTCTCATCTAGCTCTACAAAGCCCACGCTCGCATCAAGCACCAGCAGCGCGATATGGGATTTGCTAAGGGCTTTGTTTGTCCGATCTAGCGCGTATTTTTCGATCCCCTCGATCTTGCCCGCTCTGCGTATCCCCGCTGTGTCGATAAACTCCAATGTATGCTCCTCATACTCCACACGTTCATCTACAGGATCGATCGTCGTGCCAGCGATATCACTCACGATGCTGCGCTCTTGCCCTAGCAGGGCATTTAATAGTGAGCTTTTGCCCACATTTACGCGCCCGATGATACCTACTTTGATGAGATTTTCCTCGCTAGATTCACTAGATTCTATAATCTCTACAGAATCTAACTCACACTCTTGCGCCTCTTTGGTTTGCAAAAACTCCTCTAAGCTCTCCTGCTCATCACTCATATCCACTGCTTGTGTGAGATCTAGTGCCTCCCCTATAGAATCTAGCAAAATACTAAGCCCACGATTATGGCTCACCGAAATGAAAAACATCTCGCGCACACCCAGCTTCCCAAACTCCCACGCGCTCTCTTTGAGTTTGTCATTATCGATTTTATTGAGCACCAAAAATACGCGCTTATGCCGCTGAATCTTGCGCAGAGATTCTCTATCCTCATCATCAATCGCCCCGCGCCCATCTACCAGATAGAGCACCAAATCCGCGCTTAGTCCCGCCTGTATGCTCGCCTCCGATACGCGCCTAAAGAGTTCGGCTTGCTTGTAGGCGTGTTTTTTTTGTTTTTTATCGGTGTGAGATTCTGCGTTTTGCTTAGCGTCGATCCCACCCGTATCTAGCAGGATACAAGGCACTCCATTGATGAGGCACACACCCCGCTTGACATCGCGCGTCGTCCCGCTCACATCGGAGGTGATGGCATCTAGCTGATTACATAGGCGATTAAACAATGAGCTTTTGCCCACATTTGGTTTGCCCAAAATCGCGATGGTTTTCATTGCGCTCCCTTAAAGCAAAGAAAATTTAGGCGATATGTTACACCAACTTTGATACAAATTACATTAAAGGCTAGCGATGAGAAGCATTCTAGGGGTTTTACTGGCATTATGTGGTATGTGGGCAGATACCTTTGTCCTCTCTCAAGAATCCCCCACGCGCAAACAGATTGGATTTATCGAGGGTAGTCTCTATCCACTGCACGCGGAGGATTTCCGCATAGGCGCGTATAATGAACATTTCGCACTCTATATCATCTCCAAACCACTCATAGACTTTATCGAGGGCAAAAACCTCCAATCCACACAAAAAATCCGCATCATCCGCACCCAAAATGGCTTTATGAGCGCGCGCTCTGAAGGCGAACTCTACTATACCAACAACAAATCAAAGCTTTACGCCAAGATCGCGCCTAGGACTTTCGCGCTCAAAGTCGCCAAACCCGATATTTTAGTGATTGAAAACTTCTCAAAGGAGATTATGGAGAGCTCATGCGCGCTGGTGCGTAGCAATGTCTTTGTGCGCAATGCAAGTAGCGCGGAGATTATTCTTGATTGGAACAAAAGTTATGAGCGAGATTCACAAAACATCGTCTTTTCGCTAGAATGCCAACGCGTAGCTCCTGATGATTTATAACGCAGCAAATTGCATATCGCAGATTAGTATTGTTAGTGACAACTACCTCCTGCGTATCTCGATTTTGCGCTCACACCGCTCGATAGTATTGAGCCTATGAGCGATGACAAGCAGGGTTTTGTTTTGTGCCACATCATAAATTTCGTCCATTATTTTTTCTTCTGTAGCAGAATCCAGCGCGCTCGTCGCCTCATCAAGCACCAAAATCTCGGGATTATCATAGATCGCCCGTGCGATACCGATACGTTGCTTTTGCCCACCGCTTAGCAGTATGCCGCCCTCGCCCACGCGCGTGTGTATCCCGCTATGCTCTTGGAGAAATTCATAGATATTCGCCTTTTTGCACGCCTCGATCACACGCGCTTCGTCCATCTTGCTCCCAAAGGCGACATTTTCTGCCACGCTGCCATCAAAGAGATAGATGGTTTGGGGGATATAGCC
>CALVBL010000014.1 GCA_944325775.1 uncultured Helicobacter sp. | reverse complement strand
GATAGACTCATCACTATTCTAAGTCTTGAGAATCTCCTAAAACGGACATTTTAGGGTTAAATAATTCTTAACTTTCTTATTATTTAGGTTATTTTAAGATTAATATCCTATACTTTGGTTTTGGTTCTACCAAAATACAACAACAAATAAGGGAGAAAAGATGGCTGTTAAGATCACTGATATTTGCATAGCGTGCGGTTCTTGTATCGATGAGTGTCCAGTGGGAGCAATCGTAGATGACGATGATAACCCAACAGGAGAGGGCATTTATTATGTGTATTCTAATAAATGCGTGGAGTGCGTAGGGCACAATGATGAGCCAGCGTGCGCTAGTGCATGCCCCACTGATGGTTGTATCGTATGGAGTGAGCTTGGCTCTACCAATCGAGATTCTATTACAGCAGATATGAGAGATGGCACACATCCTTGTGTGTAACTTTCTTGGATTCTAGTGCCTACTAGAATCCGAATTTCTACAAAAACGCGACAATTTAACAAAAGCATAAAACAAAATATACTACAATTATCCGCAAAATCACTTTGAAGGCGTGTGTATGACACAAGAAGAACTCAATATGCTGATGAATAGCGATAATCTTGATGATGTTGTTACACAAGAGAGCGAAGACTCATCACAGACCAACACCAGCGAATCATCAGATCTTGATGTAGAAAATTATCGCGTAGAAGCTGACAAAAAGTGGCCACCACCACCTCCAACAGAAGATCACAAAGTCGTTCATCAGCTTGATGATGTTACCAAAGATTCAGAAGTCAAAGCTACACAGATTTTTGACCAGCTTGAGATTATGGGATCAGCGGCGGACAATGCCATCAAAAAACTCAAACAAATCAAAAAATTCCTAGATTCCCAAGAGGAGCTTTTTACCAAGTTGTGCGAGAGCTTCCCACATGTGCAGACATTTACCAAAACTACAGAAGAGATAGCAAACACTAAAACCACCATCAAAGAAGCCATAAGCTACTGTGATGAAGTAAGTGACGCGTCTATGCAGGCTATGGATATTATGCAGTACCAAGACATACATCGCCAAAAAATCGAGCGCGTGATCAATGTGATGCGCGCCCTTGCACAATATATGAACTCGCTGTTTGAAGGCAAGATCGATGATAGCAAGCGTGTAAGCTCAGCGGTATATATCGCAGGCGATAATAAAGAAGATATCGCAAGCGACGATGATATCGAAGCTCTCATCGCCTCATTTGGCACCAAATAATAGCCACAAGTAGCCATATGTTGGATTCTACAAAAAAATGTGAGTTGCTCTCGCCCGCTGGCAATTTCCAAAAACTCAAAATCGCCCTAGCTTATGGCGCAGATGTCGTGTATGGAGGCGTGAGCCACTTCTCATTGCGTTCGCGCTCTGGCAAAGAATTCGATCTTGAAACTTTCGCGCAGGCAGTTGATTACACGCACGCTCTTGGCAAAAAGATCTATGTCACCATCAATGGCTTCCCATTCAATGCCCAGCTCAAACTCTTAGAATCCCACATCGCCAAAATGGCAGATCTCAAGCCAGATGCCTTCATCATAGCTGCCCCGGGCGTACTCAAGCTCTCTAAGAGCATCGCACCCCAAATCCCCATCCACCTCTCTACCCAAGCCAATGTGCTCAATGTCCTAGACGCGCAGGTATTTTACGAAATGGGTGTCAAGCGCATAGTCGCCGCACGCGAGCTTAGCCTCAAAGACGCCATAGAGATCAAAAAAGCCCTGCCTGATTTAGAGTTAGAAATTTTCGTGCATGGCTCGATGTGCTTTGCCTTTTCTGGGCGCTGCCTCATCTCTGCATTACAAAATGGCAGAGTGCCCAACCGCGGGAGTTGTGCCAACGACTGCCGTTTCGACTACGAATACTATGTGCGGAACCTCGCAAATGATGAGCTTGTGCGCTTCGATGGGCACGAATTTTATGTCAAAAATCCCGATAATGGTGTAATGATGCGACTTGAAGAGAGTGAGGGTGTGGGCACGCATATTTTTAATTCCAAAGATCTCAATCTCGCAAGCCACCTCAAAGAGATTTTAGATTCTGGAGCGATCGATGCGCTCAAAATCGAAGGGCGCACAAAGTCAGCATATTACGCTGCGATCACAGCGCGCACATATCGCAAGGCGATCGACGACTATTACGCGGGCGCATTTGATGAGGATTTCTACCAGTCCGAGCTCCATACGCTCAAAAATCGTGGCTTTAGCGATGGTTATCTCGTGCATCGCCCGCATCAACGACTCGATACGCAAAACCACCAAAGTGCCATCAGCGAGGGAAGCTATCAGGTCAATGCACAAGTCGCCCAAAGCGGTGATAAAGCACTCTGCAAGCACACGATTGTCCCCAATGAATCTCTGCAAATCGTCGCACCACTAGATTCGCACATCGTATGTGGCAAAAACGAGCTAGGCGAAGTGTATGAACGCGATGGTGCATATTATATGCGGTTTTTTAAGATCGTGCTTGAAAATGGCAAAGAACTAGATTCTATCCATAGTGGCAACACCAATTACTTCCTATTACCGCTGCCGTTGCCAGCATTTAGCTTCTTGCGTCAGAGACTGCAGGAAGCATGATGCGCACATAACTATCCCATCCCCAAAGGACTCCCATGCTCTTCTCTTCTTATATCTTTATCTTTATGTTCTTGCCCATTGTATGGCTAGGCTTTCATATCCTTAAATCCTTATCTTTTAAGCATTCTTATACACTCGCCAAACTCTTTTTAGTCCTTAGCTCTTTGTATTTCTATGCGTATTTTAAACTCGAATATCTCCCCATACTATTAGGCTCTATTGTGATAAATTATCTTTTTGCCCTAGCGATTTTATCACGCACCTATGCACACCACACCACTAGTGTTTATCCTAATAAGTCAATTGGGGGGGGGGGCAGAGCACAAATTGCTTAGATTCTAATCTTTGGAACACTTCAGATTCTAGCCCTCACAGCACTTCTTCTCTCACGTATAACAACTCCCAAACAAATCCACAACTAAATAATCTAAATAAAGAATCTACACAGAACAATGGATTTTTTTCTCAATCCTTTCTTAGATTCTATCGTTGCTCTTTATTCTCTCTTGCTTCTAACTTCTATCATTCTTTTAGATTCTCTGCTTTGTTTAGATTCTCTTTTTATCCCAAGTTTTATCTTATCCTAGGCATACTCTTTAATCTCTGCTTGCTTGGATTCTTTAAATACACTGATTTTTTCTTAGAAAATTTCCATCTTTTTACACAGCTGGTGCATTTGGATTTTGATATTCCCCTGCCACATATCCTTTTGCCTTTGGCTTTGTCGTTTGTGACCTTTCAGCAGATTGCCTTTTTGGTGGATTGTTATAAACATTCATCTCTTGTGCAATCTTTGAATGAATACACTAGCTCAACCCACAAGGCAACTCCTTTACCTCACTTTGCACAAGATACCAGAATTTTAGATTCTAAACAATCTAGTTTAGAATACCAAGAATCTAAGGGAGATTCACAATTTGGTGAAAACCTAGAATCTAACTCAATAAAATCCAAAACAATGACAGAATCTAACCCCTTAGATTCACATTCTCACAAACACTCCCTCACCCACATCAACTTCCTTGACTACTGCCTCTTTATCACTTTCTTTCCCCAACTCATAGCCGGACCTATTGTGCATCATAGAGAGATGATGCCACAATTTGCTAGATTATCAAGAAATTCGTCTTTGGGCAATCATTCCACAGATTTGCAAGACTTAGGGGCAGTTATTACAAAGCGAGCAAATCCCAGATGGCAAAGCGATAGTGACCAAGCACCAAGTGTAGATTCCCAAAAAAGCGCAAAAAAGACAAGTCAAGCGCATTTACAATCCAAGTTTGCCACACAACAATGCAATTCTAAGGCTTTTTTAAAGAAACTTCGTTTTGATAAAAAATGTGGGTTGCAAGAAAAAGACAAGGAGATTTACCTAGAGGGTAATGACCCGCAGTGTTTGTCGTCGCTCTCGCATTTGTCGCAAGAGACTGAATTACAAAAGACGCATTTGTGTGATTATGAGTCTGTGGCTAAGGGCTTATTCATCTTCTCCATTGGTTTGTTTAAAAAAGTCTTTATTGCAGATAGCTTTGCTAAATGGGCAAATGCAGGATTTGGCGTGGTAGAAAATGGTGGCATGCTCAATCTCTTTGAATCTTGGGTAACTTCTTTGAGTTATACATTTCAGCTGTATTTTGATTTTAGTGGGTATTGCGATATGGCAATAGGCTTAGGGCTACTCTTTGGGATAATGCTACCAATCAATTTTAATTCACCCTATAAGGCATTAAATATTGCAGATTTTTGGCGAAGGTGGCATATGACACTAGGGAGATTTTTAAAAGAATATGTGTATATACCACTTGGGGGCAATAAAATAAACAAACTCTTTACTCTACGCAATCTTTTCATAGTGGCTTTTTTGAGTGGTATATGGCATGGAGCTGGATGGGGGTTTGTGATATGGGGAGGGCTGCATGGAGTGGCGATGTGTGTGCATAGAGTGTATATGTGGTGGTATAGGGGGTTGGAGCAATCTTTAAAAAATGGCTCTTTGGGTATGCAATGCGATAAGATTGTGGATTTTTGCAAAGGCACGGACACCAAGTCCGCTAACCTTCCAAAAAATCCACAAAGCTTACACAGCCACACTGCAAATACTAATTTTATTGTGTGCAATAGTGAGCTTAGAGAATCCACACTAAGTAAAGAGGCAAATTCAGAATCTAAAGCGGATTTGGTTTTAGATTTAAATACAGAATCTAGCTTCACGCAATCCAACCAAGATTCACAAAAGCAAAGTTTGGATTCTAAGGCATTTACAGAATCTAACCCTATAGATTCAAAGACAATCACGCAATCCACACAGCCCGATAATCGCCCCCACAGCTTTGCTAGATTCTATACATCTTTTAGACACACGAGATTCTACGCACTTTTGTGTTGGCTACTGACCTTTAACTTTGTCAATATCACTTGGATATTTTTTAGATCAGAAAATATCCAAGGAGCATTTAATCTCATCAAAGGAATGTTTGGAGGAGTGGTGGTATTGCCTAGCTTTTTAGAATCTAAGCTAGGGTTTTTAGGCTCTTATTATATCAATGGTGTGGCTGTGGGATTTGGGAAGTGGTTTAACTCCACTTCAGATTCATTACTTACTATGCCTAGCATTCTTTGTGCGCTAGTGATATGCCTAATGTTTAAAAATAGTATAGAGTTCTTGCGTGCGTTTTCTCCTAGACTCCACACTCTAGCCTTTGGTGCGCTGCTCTTTTATACCGCACTATTTATGTTCGGCATACATACCACGACAGAATTTTTGTATTTCAATTTCTAGCAAGGAGGCTGTATGCACTATAGATTCTGGACACTCGCATTTGTGATCCTCACATTTGTCGGCACTTTGGGCATGGGTGTAGGCAACTACCTGCTCGATCCTTTTGGACTAAGGAGCATAGAGGGCAAGAATCTAATGACTATTTCAAAGAAACTTGACTCCTATATCTATAAGCCAAAAATCCTGCAAAAAGCCCCATATTATGTGAGTGGTAGCTCCCGCACATTTAATCTCAATGCCCAAAAACTAACACACTATCTCAAATCTCATGTGATTTTTGTAGGCATAGTGTCCCAAAGCCTAGATGAAAATCTATTCTTGCTCCAAGCACTCAAACACAATGGTAGTAACTTTATCAGCGGCTTTGATGCCTTTGCCCTAAGCACAGCAAGAAAAGACAAAAACCGCTTTAGCGAACCTTTCACACAAGACAATCTTACGGCTTACATCACCCTCCTTATCCACCCATACACGACTCGGGCAAGTGTCGCCTTGCTGATCAAAGATATGCTTTTGCACGCACCGCATGATAGGGGACTAACCCTAGAAAATGAGCGCGCAGGAGAGAGAAATACGCATGAAGAGATAGAAGAATATCGCTTCAAGCGCCTACATTCAGATATGCAATCTGGCGCCCTCTACGAACACTACAATATCAATGAATCCAAAATCCTCAAGCTCGCGCACTTAGGAGATTCTCAAGACATCTTTATCATTTTCCCCAAATACGCGTATTATTATGAGCTATTTGCGCGCTATGAGGTGCAGGAGCCATATTTCAAAGCCATAGAGATTCTAGTGAGCAACACCAAGGCGCGTGTGCTTAGCTTCTATGGGAACAATTCCATCACATGTGATAAGGATAATTTCGATGACTACGCGTGGCATTTCAAACCCAAAGTAGGCGATCTCATCTTGGCAAGAATATTTGATGATGGCACTAAATCTCTGCCAGAGGACTTTGGTGTGGAGCTGACTAAAGAAAATATCCACAGCTACTTACAATCCCTAAGAAAACAAATAAGATCCAACCCCTGCAAGAGTACAGAATCCAAAATCACAGAATCTAAGTAGGCTACAAATTCGCTAAAAGGCTGCTACTCTCTTGCGAGTTTGCAACCCCACACATTATAGCCATTCTCTCAGCGACACAATCCACGCTCAATTAATGTATATTTTTGTAACAATTTCAGCAATCTTTTGCGTTTTTGTCGCTACAATTCCGAAAATTCACGACATTTGGGGAGATCAATGTCTCATCGCATAGCTTTGATTCTTATGGCTGCTGGAGATTCTACGCGTTTTTGTGCAAGCACAAACCTTTCGCTTAAAAAACAATGGCTTCGCGTGGGCGATAAGCCGTTATGGCACAAAGTCGCAGAGGACATAAGCGCGCTTTATCCGTTTTCCCAGACATTTATCACAGCCTCAGCGGCGGATGTGCTATATATGGAGCAGATCAGCCCCTTTCCTGTCATCAAGGGTGGTGATACACGCGCCCAAAGTCTTAGAAATGCCCTTGAGTGTGTGGATGCGGAGTTTGTGTTCGTGAGTGATGTGGCACGCTGGTGTATAGATGTAGCGGTGTGTGAGCGACTGCTCGCATGTTTAGAAAATCCCGATTTTGCCTGCGCTGTACCATTTGTGAGTGTGCCTGATACGACATTTTATCAAGACAGATACCTCGTGCGTGAGGATCTAAAACTTATCCAAACCCCGCAGCTTAGCCGCACACAGATATTACGCGATGCTTTGAGTGCTGGGGATTTTAGCGATGAGAGTTCGGCGATACACGCGCTTGGCAAACGCATAGACTTTGTGCGTGGTAGTGCGCGTCTCTCTAAGCTCACTCTGGGCGAGGATTTGCACGATATGCGACTCTCACCTCCTAATAGGGAGAGCTTTTGTGCAAGCGGCTTTGATGTGCATGCGTTTGAGGAGGGCAAGCCTATGGTGTTAGGAGGCGTGAGCATAGAATCTAAACTAGGATTCAAAGCTCATAGTGATGGTGATGTGGCGCTGCACGCACTAAGCGATGCGATCCTTGGCGCGATGTGCGCGGGGGATATAGGGCAGTGGTTCCCAGATACGAGCGAGGAGTTTAGGGGAGCGGATTCTAAGCAGCTTTTGGCACAGATTCACGCGTATGCTAGGAGCGTGGGCTTTGAAGTGCGGTATGTGGATCTCACGATAATGGCACAAATCCCCAAAATCGCGCCCTACAAACGCCAGATCCAAGAGAGTATCGCCGCGCTTTTATCGCTGCCTATCTCGCGCGTGAGTATCAAAGCCACGACGACAGAATCTCTAGGATTTATCGGGCGCAAGGAAGGTGTGGCAGTGATAGCAAACGCAACCCTTGGCTATATCCAATGGGATAGAATCTTACACAATGAGGAGAGACTTTGAAAGTATTGATCATCGAGAATGAAACATATTTGGCACAGGGTATTGTGAATAAGCTTAGTGATTTTCAGCTAGAATGTAGCATAGCAGAGAATCTCCAAGAAGCCGAGCGCAAAGACTATGATGTGGTGATCGCATCACTTAGTAGCATTGAGGGCAATTATCAAGAGCTCACAAAGTGCTATGAGGAGGCAATCATCATACTTATGATTTCTTATATCAATGAAGACACCGTTACCAAACCACTACAAAATGGGATCACAGATTACATCGTCAAGCCCTTCGTGATCGATGAGCTTGTGCGCAAAATAAGACATTACAAATCATACAGGGATCTTAAAAAAGAAATAGAGTTTTATTGTAATTATTTTAATTTCATCGAAAAAGAGCTCGCCACGCCGACTCCTATCGCCTACAACCCTCCCTTTATCATCAAGACAAATTCCCAGCGTAGCGCGGATATTTATGCTATGCGTTATGCACGTAGAAAGGGGATTAGGTTTGATTTTCTCACGCTCAAAGAGGACAAATGGCGACAGATCTTTGAATCCCAGCCAAGCAAAAATCAGGTGTTTTATATCACAAACCTTGAGGAGCTTAGAAGGATCGAAATGAGAGAGTTTTTAGAGATGATTCTCAAATACAGCTGTATCGTCTCTATCATCTCAAATGACAAAGTCCCATTCCCACAAGTCGTGGATATCTCAAACTGCTCTAACACACTAGAGCTTGGAGGCGATATCCTCTCGGTCAAAGAATATGAGCGCATTATCATTTCAAAGTTTGAGAGTCGCTATCCGGACATAGAGCTTGCCAAACGGCTTGGTATGAGCCGCAAGAGCCTATGGGAGAAGCGCAAAAAATACGGACTCTTGCGCACGAAAAACCATAAAGAATCATAAATATGCTAAGAATAGCATTCCTAAGCGTGCTATATAGTGGAAAAATCCCCGTAGCACCCGGGACTTGGGGGAGTTTAGTCAGTGTCTTTTTGGGCTTGCCGTTTTTGTATTTTTCACAAGAGACATTGTTGTTGCTTGCGATTTTGGTGGGTGGTATCGCTGTGCGCGAGATCAATGCCTATGAACGTGCTGGCGGGCTACATGATGACAAAAGTATCGTGATTGATGAGCTTGTGGGTGTGTGGATTGCGATGAGTTTTATCAACCTTAAAGTCCTTAGTATGTATGAGAGCATCACGGCAGTGGCTTTGAGCTTTGTGTTTTTTAGAATCTTTGATATTTGGAAGCCCTCATTTATCGGGAAAATCGATAGAGAAGTCAAAGGCGGGCTTGGCGTAGTAGGCGATGATGCGTTAGCTGGCTTTGTGGCTGGGCTGTGCGTGATGATCGTGTTTGCGGCGTGGGATTATTATGCAAAAGCGTGGATTTTGTAAGGAGGGGTAATGAAAAAGATGGTATTTGTGCTGTGTGTGTGGGCTGTCGCGCTGTGGGCGGATCGGGGGGATTGTGCGCCTACTAGCTGGGAGCTCTATGTGCTCAATCATAATGGTGAGATTCTAAGCACCCATCGCCTTGCCCAAAAGGTAAGCCTGCAGTTCCAAACTTGTGAGAGATTTAGCGGGAGCAGTGGGTGCAATAATTTCTTTGGGAGCTATGAGCGGGGAGATTCTGCGATGTCGCTTTTGGGTGTGGGGGTAACTAGGAAAATGTGCGATCTAAAAAGTATGCAGATAGAATCTCTGCTCCTCGCACTTTTTAAAGATGGCAAACTGCCCTATACACTGCAAGATGATGAGCTGATACTTGAGAGGGATTCACTCAAAGCAGTGTTTAAAAAGACGCACTAAAGAGTTGGAAAGTAGGGTTAGGGAAGCAGAGCTAAAAGCAAGTCGCGCTACTGCTCTATGATATGGAGCAGAATCTGCGCACTTAGCCCACTTCCTAGCTTGATTTCCACTTTAAAATCCCCTGTGTGCTTGATTGGATCGTGTATCACGATCCATTTTTTATCGATAGATACTTTGATGTGTTCATTGATCGCATGGGCGATCTCATCTTTGGTAACCGCCCCAAAAAGCGCGTTATTCACCCCGACTTTTTTAGCGATACTAATCTCTAAAGATTCTAGACTTTGGGCAAGTTGCTTGATCTCGGCTAACTCTAGGGCTTTGGTTTGGGCGATTTGCTTTTGTTGAGCTTTGTAGCGGTTGATGACCTCATTTGTGGCAAGTTTTGCCTTACCTTTGGCGATGAGGAAATTTTGTCCGTAGCCATCTTTGACTTCACAAATCTCACCGGCTTTGCCCAGCCCCTGCACATTCTCTACGAGTAGGACTTTCATCTTCTCTCCTTTTGGCTATAATGCCAAAAATTATACTACAAAGGCTCTATAGTTGCAAATAAAAATCACTAAAGGCACCAAAAGAGTGAATCTACGGCTAAAAGATTCTCGCACTCTACTTCTTAGCGTGCCTAGCTATTACACACAGAGTGATTGTGAGCAGGTGCTAGCGCGCCATAATGCTTGGATAGAACGCGCGCGCGCCATTATGCGCGATAGAGAGCGCTCGCACGCGCAGGAGCTAGAATCTAAGCGCGGGGAGATTCTGTATTTTGGTGAATGGGTGAGTGCAGATCGGCTTAGTGAGGCATTGCGCGCGTGTGGTTTTATAGATATATGCGCCGAACTTGAGGCATTGCTAGAGCGTAGTTGCACACTCTGGGCGCAGAAAATGGGAGTAGCCTATGAGAGCGTGCGCCTAAGTAATGCACAGAGCTTTTTTGGAATCTGCACACACGATAATCATTTGCGTTTTTCGCGTATGCTGTGTTTTGCACCACGATCTTGTATCGAATATGTAGTGATCCACGAGCTTGCCCATATCCGCTACAAAAACCACTCTAAAGCCTTTTGGGCGTTTGTGGAAGAGTTTTGTGATCATTTCAGACAATCACGCGCGTTTTTACGCACAAATGCTTGGCTGTATAAAGCCCTGCTTGCACAATACCCACCCACGCGCACCCATCGCAAACCACAAACCCTTTAGGTGCTTTTATGTCAAAGCACGATATAATGCCCCAAACTCCAAATACAAGGATACTCTAATGAATCTCCTGCATAGTATTAATGATTTTAATGAAGCAAAGCAAGTGATTGTAGGTGGGGTAAATTCCCCTGTGCGTGCGTTTGGATCGGTGGGTGGGGTGCCTAGATTTATCCACAAAGCTAAAGGCGCATACATTTATGATGTCGATGATAATGCCTACATCGACTATGTGCAGAGCTGGGGACCACTTATTTTTGGGCATTGCGATAGTGATATAGAATCTAACGTGTTACAAAGCGTGCAAAATGGCTTGAGCTTTGGCGCACCTACCGAGATTGAGACGACTTTAGCAAAAGAGATTATCAGTGTGTATGATGGGATTACAAAAGTGCGACTGGTGAGCTCTGGCACCGAAGCCACGATGAGTGCCATTAGGCTTGCACGCGCCTATAGTGGCAGAGACGACCTCATCAAGTTTGATGGCTGCTATCATGGGCATAGCGATAGCTTGCTTGTGAGTGCAGGGAGTGGATGTGCAACCTTTGGTGCGCCAAGCTCGCCGGGCGTACCAAGTGATCTCTCTAAACACACATTGGTAGCGCGCTACAATGATATAGATTCTGTGCGCGCGTGCTTTGAAGAGAGTAGGACTAAGGGTAGTGGCGTGGGCTGTGTGATCATAGAGCCTATCGCTGGTAATATGGGGCTTGTGCCTGCTGATAGGGAGTTTTTGCACGCATTGCGCTCGCTGTGCGATGAATATGGCGCGGTGCTTATCTTTGATGAAGTGATGAGCGGATTTCGGGCAGGCTTGCGCGGGAGCTTGGGGTATTGTGATGTGCTGCCTGATATGGCGACTTTTGGCAAGGTTATTGGTGGGGGTATGCCTCTGGCGGCTTTTGGGGGTAGAGATGAGATTATGAATCTCCTCTCGCCCGTTGGCAGTGTGTATCAAGCCGGCACACTAAGTGGCAACCCCGTGGCAGTGAGTGCTGGGCTTACCGCGCTTTTGAAGCTAAAGAGTGATCCTAGTATTTTTGACGCGCTTGCTCACAAAGCCCAAATCCTTACGCAAGGGCTAAAAGACGCAGCCCAAAGCACAGGTATCCCGCTGCAGGTATGCCACAGAGGCTCGATGTTTGGATTTTTCTTTAATGATCGTGCGGTGAAAAATTTCGATGATGCTAAACGTAGCAATACCGCGATGTTTGCGAAGTTTCATCAAAAAATGCTTGAAAAAGGTGTGTATTTTGCCTGCTCGCAGTTTGAGAGTGGATTCATCTGCACGGCTATGGGTGAGGAGGAGATTCGCACGACCATAGAACGCGCACAAGAGAGCTTCGCAGAGATAGCAAACGATATCTAGGCAGACATATGGATAAGCAGCAAGATTCTAAGCACATAGACCTCAAGCCCCCAAGATTCCAAAAAATCGTGGAGGGTGCGTATGATCTAAGTTTGGGGATCTCTATCATCGTGGCGGTAGCACTAGGCTATGGCATAGGTTATGGACTTAAAAAACTCACTGGGATTTCGTGGCTTTTGTGGGTTGGGATCGCTTGGGGTGTGGCTGCGGCGTTTTTGAATATCTACAAAGCCTACAAGCGCCACAAAAAAGAGCTTGATAAACTCGCCACAGATCCCCGCTACAACGCCCATAAGTATTTGCAAGATTCACAAAATGGGCAAAGGAATGCATGCTCGGGGAGTTTGGGAGATTCACAAATGCAAGATTTTGATGATGAGGACGATCCTTATGCGCGCTAAACCTACACAAATCCTCGCTGGATTTGCGCTACTTTGGGTGCTAGGCGTGGGTGTGGCGTGGGTGTTTGGCAAAGAATGCGGTGTGAGTTTTTTGCTAGGATATGGGGCATTTGGCGTGATTATGAGCGGTTCATTTTTGCATATTAGGCGGCAGCTGTGGCTCGCGCAGAATACCTCTCAAACCACACATTCACAAGACTCACACGATGATCTCCAGAGCACAGAATCTACGCAGGCAAACAAAAATACAGACCAAACAATACAAACAGATAAATCTGCTAAAATCCCTCCTCTCTCGCGCTTTGTCGTGGGCACGAAGCTAAGTTTTTCACTAATGCGCGTGGTGGGATATGTGCTGTTTTTGGCAGGGATTGGTGGGCTGCTGTATTATGATATGCTTATGCCCACGGGGCTATTTGCGGGGATCACGATCGCGGTGGTGTATGTGGTGGGCGTGGGAGTGTCTGTGCTAAAATCCTCGGATTGATCTTAGAGTTTGCACGCACAGATTCATAAGCAAAGCTAAAATCTAAGGCAAATTCAGAATCTACCAAAGCTTAGATTTGGAGGAGATGCAGAATCTGCTATAATGCCCGCTTTGTATTTTTAGATTCGAAGGAGATGACAATGTGTGGAATTTTAGGAAGTATTCCAGCGACGGCTAATAGAGAGCATTTTTTGCAAGCGCTCAATACCCTATCACATAGGGGACCTGATGACTTTGGTGTGTATCATAGCGATGAGATCAGCCTCGGGCATAGGCGTTTGGCGATCATCGATACAAGCTCGGCTGGACATCAACCGATGTCTTATAATGGGGGGGGGGCAATATACTATTGTCTTTAATGGAGAGATTTATAATTTTATAGAACTTAGAGAGGAGCTTAAGACTAAGGGCTATATATTTCACACGCACAGCGATACGGAGGTCGTGCTAGCGAGCTATGACTGCTGGGGGGAGCAATGCCTCAATCGCTTCAATGGTATGTGGGCACTGGCTATCTGGGATCATACCAAAAAACGCCTTTTCCTCTCACGCGATAGATTTGGCAAAAAGCCGCTATTTTATGCGTTTATCAAAGACAGACAGGGGTGCGATATGTTTGTATTCGCCTCCGAGATGAAGGCGATATATCCGTATTTAGATTCTCTCAAACCTTCTCAATATTTTGATGTTATGAGTGATGTGCGACATATTTTTGACTATAATCAATGTCAAGATCATACTCTTATTGAAGGTATTTTTCGTTTTCCTTATTCGCACTATGCGTATTATGACCCAAGACAATCACACAAAATCTTAGAATACAAACGCTATTATTGTATCCTCGATCACCTCATCACACCGCCAAGTCGCTACGAGGACGCAGTAGAGCGTTTTAGGGAGCTATTTTTAGAATCTGTATCGTTACGAATGCGCTCTGATGTGTCCATAGGCACAGCACTTAGTGGCGGGGTAGATTCTAGCTCGACGATTTGTGCGATGGCATATCTTGCCAAACAAGGATTAAAGGCAGAATCTAGTGATTGGCAGCATGCGTTTGTCGCGTGCTTTAAGGATACACCACAAGAAGAAAGTCATTATGCCAGGGAGGTTGTTGATTATATCGGTGTAAAGGCTAGCTTTTTGGAAATAAATCCCTTAGACAATTGGGATAAGTTAGAATATTATTTTTATATCCTAGAGGATTTGTATGGCAGGATTCCTCTCGCTCAAATTAGCACATACCAAGCCATCAAAGCAAATGGCGTGAGTGTTACACTTGATGGACATGGGGCAGATGAGCTATTGTGCGGATATGGGCATTTGATATACGCACTTTGGGATTGTTGGTATCATCCCTCAAAAGCCTATGATTTGCTCAATACTTCCAACCAAACTTTGGCTAATCCACTACCTTTGGCGCGAGTTTTGAAACATGGTATAAGTTTTCTTATAAAATCTTGTATCAAAAAAATGATTGCTAAGCCATTTGGTCTGGTTTCTCAAGATACTTCTCACCCCAATTTTTCCAAAATGGATTTTTTCACACAGCAACTTTATGTGATTTTTTATGAAACGCTTTTGCCCGTAATTTTGAGGGATTATGACAGATATTCTATGATGAGTAGTTTAGAGATTCGTATGCCATTTATGGATCATAGATTGGTGGAGTTTATGTTTTCCTTGCCTTTTGATTACAAAAATGGATCTGGTTTTACCAAACGCATTGTGCGAGATAGTATGAGTGGGATTGTCCCCAAAGGTGTCATATGGCGCAAAAACAAAATTGGATTTAATGCTCCAATGATTCAATGGATGCAGCGAGATAGGGCACACAATGGCTTGCGTGAGTATTTTTTAGATCTAGCACATTCACAAGATTTTTTGCAATCTCCATTTGTCAAAAATCCGCAATATATCCAAGAAGCGATTATGAAAATCTGTTCTGGTAAGGACAATTCTTTTTATCGTGCCCAAGAGGTGTGGTGCGCACTCAATCCCTATATTTGGAATAAGTCTCTTAAATACGCACTAAGGTTTTAGGCTAGGTCTTGACTCAATATGGAAGTTGGGGTTTATCGTATTGTCGCAAAAGTATTGCTTTGTGTATCGCTCACAGAGAATGCATCTCTGCTTGTGTCTATACACACAATCTCGCGTGAGATTGTGTGATTGCTTGGTGGGAATGTCAGAGTAGCAGGCTTAGAATCTATACCTAAGCCTCAGCAACATCTCACAAAGACCTAAAATCCAACATATCTATGCTATCACTCCACCTCCGCATCGATGACATCATCATCTTTGCCTTTTTTGCTATCCTGTGCGCCACCACTTTGGGCTTGATTTTGCATAGCTTGTGCGAGTGATTGTGCCTTTTGGCTAAGGTTTTGAATCTTAGATTCAAGCTCCTCCTTGCCCACGCTTTCATTTTTGAGCGCGTCCTCTAAGTCCTTGAGTGCAGATTCTATGCCCTCCACTTCTGTAGCAGCGATCTTGTCTTTATGCTCATCAAGGCTTTTTCGTGTCTGATACACGAGACTATCGGCTTGGTTGCGTAGCTCGATGAGCTCTTTTTTCTTCGCGTCCTCTTCCTTGTGGAGTTCAGCATCTTTGACCATTTTTTCGATTTCAGAATCTGAAAGCCCACTTGAGCCACTGATCTTAATCTCTTGAGATTTTCCTGTGGTCTTGTCTTTGGCACTCACGGTGAGGATTCCGTTTGCATCGATATCAAAGGTTACCTCGATCTGTGGCACACCGCGTGGTGCTGCAGGGATACCCGTGAGGTCAAAGCGCCCAAGTGATTTATTATCACGCGCTAGCTCGCGCTCACCTTGCAATACATTGATCGATACAGCGGGCTGATTGTCCTCATAAGTAGAGAATACCTGCGTTTTTTTCGTTGGGATTGTTACGCCACGCTCTACGATTTTGGTAGCAATCCCCCCAGCAGTCTCTATCCCTAGGCTTAGAGGCGTCACATCAAGCAATAGCACATCTTTGACATCACCTTTGAGCACACCACCTTGGATCGCTGCACCCACTGCCACGACCTCATCGGGATTTACTGATTTGTTGAGATCCTTGCCGATGAAGTCTTTGACACGCTCTTGCACTTTAGGGATACGCGTAGAGCCACCCACCATCACGACTTCGCTAATATCACTTTTACTAAGCCCCGCGTCTTTGATCACGAAGTCGATTTTAGCGATCGTCTCATCGATTAAATCCTCTATAAGGCTCTCAAACTTCGCTCGTGTAAGCTTTTTGACCAAGTGCTTAGGACCACTCGCATCTGCAGTGATAAATGGTAGATTAAGCTCTGTCTCTTGCGCACTACTAAGCTCTTTTTTGGCAGTTTCTGCCGCGTCTTTGAGGCGTTGGAGTGCCATCACATCGTTTTTGATATCAATCCCACTCTCATCTTGGAATTCCTTAGCCGCCCAGTCGATGATTCTATTATCAAAATCATCTCCGCCCAAAAACGCATCACCACCGGTAGCAAGCACTTCCACGACATTATCACCCGTCTCAAGCACGGTCACATCAAATGTCCCCCCGCCCAAGTCATACACCATAATCTTTTCAGATTCTTTCTTATCAAGTCCATAGGCAAGTGCCGCAGAAGTAGGCTCATTGATGATACGCAAGACATTGAGCCCTGCGATCGTTCCTGCTTCTTTAGTCGCTTTGCGTTGAGAGTCGTTAAAATACGCTGGCACAGTGATCACTGCTTCGGTAACACTCTCGCCTAGATAGCTCTCTGCGTCCTCTTTGATCTTCATCAAGATCTTGGCTGAAATCTCTTGGGGTGTGTAGATTTTATCCGCGATCTCTATCGCACACGCGCCATTTCTGTCGATAATTTTATAAGGAAGTCGTTTCTCCGCCTCTTTTGCCTTATCTTCATCAAACATCAAGCCCATAATGCGCTTGATCGAATAAATCGTCTTTTGCGGGTTAGTAACCGCCTGTCTTTTAGCCGGCTCTCCTACCAAAATCTCGCCCTTATCGGTAAAAGCCACGATGGAAGGTGTGGTGTTTTTGCCCTCTTTGTTGGCGATGACTTTCGCTTCATTGCCCTCATACACTGCCATTGCAGAGTTTGTAGTCCCTAAATCAATACCAATTACTTTTGCCATAGTGTATCCTTTGTGTTAAGTTTAGTCGTTTTTTACAATGCTAACCATTGCAGGACGCAACACGCGCCCTTTGTATGTGTAGCCATTTTGCAAGACCTGCGCGATCTGCCCATTTTGCTTGGCAGGATCTGGCACTTGCATCAGGCATTCGTGCATATTAGGGTCAAACTCCCCATCAGCAGGTATATGCTCGATCCCATGCTTGCCTAATGCCTTGTAAAAACTCTCAAGCGTGAGTTCTAGCCCCTGCACGATTGCCTGCTGTTCTGCAGCTTGTGCAGATTCTAATGCCTTTTGCAAGGTATCAAGCACAGGGAGCAAATCAATACCAAAACGTTCGTTTGCGTATTCTAAGCTTTGGTATTTTTCCCGCTCAAGCCGTTTTTTGGTGTTTTCAAAATCTGCAAATGCCCGCATATACTGATCTTTTAGCTCATCATATTTGGACTGCAGATCCTGAGAATCTTGCACATTTTCTTCGGTATGTTGTGCAGCATTTTCTGATTCTTGTGAATCGTGCGTTTGCTGCGGATCTTGTGCGAGATCTTGTGATGTCTCTGATGTTTGTTCTTGCATATAACCTCCTTTTTAGATTTAACTTGCGAGCTCTTTGTAAAAACTCACATAGTCCCTATCCACCTTGCCACATACAAGGATATGTCCGCTTTGCCCTTGAGCAGTGCGAAACTCCTGCATGATACCAAGATAGTTTTTGGGCAAAAATTCTTCAAAATAGATTCCATCTTGAAGCTTGTGAAAACTATATCCATTTATAATGTCTAAAAATACCTCCTCATTTGAAGTTAGCGTGAGCATTTCATACAGCGCACTCACACAATAGCGCACTAGCTCGCCCTCTTGCGCATTACTAAGTGCCTCTAGTAGCTCCTTTGCACGCACCTGATAGGCAATTTTTTGGATATCGGTGATGTCAAGATTCTTTAATTCGTGCAAAAACCGCTCTAGTGAGGCATTATACGCAACGATCGCATAACCCTGCTCCAGTCTAAGCGCTAAAAAATCATTGCGAATATTGATGATCTCTTGAAGTGTGTTGCGTGTGTGTAGCCGCACCACACAGCAGATATTGTGCGCATAGCTGCTTTGCTTCACACTTTCGAGATTGTGTGCTATGCAGGGTGATCTGGGATCTATGTGTTTGATCCAATGATTTTTTAACGCGGTGTAAGTGGGAATCCGCCCACTACTGATGTGGGGTTGCGCAAGCCAACCCTCTTGCACTAATGCCTTGAAGTAATTTCGAATAGTCGCTGATGATACTCCCATACGACAAGAGGCTTTAAGAGATTCTGATCCGATAGGCTCTTTGGACTTGAGATACTGCACGATCACTTGCTCAAGTAATATATCTTTTTTAGAACTCATCGCCTCTCCTTTCGTATAAGATTTATCAATAAATTACAGATTCTATCCATCAAATTTTGGAGGGTATTATACCAATATTTTTAGCAATTTGGTAAATGAATTGCTAAATTTCATTAAACCTTAGTCTATTTATATAAACTTATCTAAATATTTTTATTTATGAAATATATGTCTATTACTATAATATATGTGCAAATGTTCGGGAGATATCATATAAATGCGTGGAATCTCTCTCACTCGTGCTAGCACAATTCCGCTTTATTGAGAGAGACAAAGCCAAGCCTATTTGTGAAAATTTATGCTAAAATTGCGCATTCAATTTGCTTCAAGGACTATCTCATGGTGCTCAAGGATAATTTCAAAAAAGAAGGTGATTTTTTATTCCGATACAGGAGCTATTTGCCGCTGGTGGTAATTCCGCTCTTTGTCTTATGTCTGCTTAGTTTCCCGCAAAACCTACTTTTGCCACGCATCCAAATGCAAGAACTATTTTTCTTAAATGTCTTTGTGGGGACGGGCGCAGAGCTTAATTTCGTCTATAATACACCCTTGGTGGTTTGTGCGATTATCATAGGACTGCTGGGGCAATTTATCAGAATCTTGGTCGCTGGGTATGTCCCACGCGATACCTCTGGACGCAATACCAAAGCCCAAAAGGCAGAAGTGCTCAATACTACGGGTATGTATTCGCTCTGCCGCAATCCTCTGTATTTGGGAAATTTCCTTATGATGCTTTCCCCTGTGCTGCTGCTTGGCAACTGGCTCTTTGCGCTGTGCTTCACGCTGGCATTTTGGCTGTACTATGAGCGTATCATTTATGCCGAGGAGAGTTTCTTGACCCAGAAATTTGGCGATGCGTATTTGCGGTGGGCACAAAACACGCCGGCGTTTGTCCCTAGCTTTCGTAACTACACCAAAAGCACGCTTGGCTTTAGTATGAAATCCATGCTTAAACGCGAGTATCATTCGCTTTTTGGGCTAGCGGCTTCGCTTTTTTTGATTCACTGGATTATCAGCGCGTATGTGTTATGGGATTTTGTCATCGTGTTTGAGCCACTCATTAGCGCACTTTTTGTGCTAAGCGCGGTGATTTATATCGTGATGCTGGTGCTTGTGAAAACTACTAAGATCTTTGAAGTAGAAGGGCGGTAGAATTTAATTTATTAAGCAAGTGCTGCGCTTTTGCTTTACTTGCATTACCATCAAATCAAAAAAGTATATTTGAAATAAGATAAATTCAAAGCCTAGATTCTCAAATCACACACTCTGCGCTTTGTGCTCCAATGCGAAATACTCCTCTAGCTTAGAATCTAGCTCGATCTTTAGCGCCTCTAGCTCACTTGCTAGCGTAGCTATACCCAGAGCTTGGTATTTCTCTGGGTTTGTGAGATCAGATTCTAGTGCAACGATGCGGGATTCTAGCACATCAATCTCATTTGGCAACGCCTCAAGGGCTAGCTTTTCTTTGTAGCTAAGCTTAGTTTGGGCTTTGGGCTTTTGTGTCTTTTCCTCGTGCGCGCTCTCCTTAATGCTCTTACTAAGAGATTCTATCTCGCTTAGCTCCGCCCTGCTCTCCAGATACTCACTATAGCTCACATACGCCACGCTCACCACGCCCTCACCCTCAAAGATGAGCAGTTTAGAAGCCAGCTTATCCACAAAATACCGATCGTGGCTCACAAACACCACGCTCCCATTAAAATGCGCCAAATACTCCTCGATGATAGTCATCGTGCTGATATCAAGGTCGTTGGTGGGTTCATCAAGGATAAGCACATCGACTTCTTGGGTAAAGAGCAGCGCAAGCGCGACACGCTTTTTCTCCCCACCGCTTAAAAATCCAATCTTTTTGTCCAAAAACTCCTTGGGAAAAAGGAAGTTTTTGAGATAGCCATACACATGGATATGCTTCCCGCGCACATTCACCATATTCCCGCCATTAGGACAAAAAGTCTCTAGCAGATCCTTGCTATCATCTAACATACCCAAATGCTGATCAAAATACCCCACGCGTATCACACCGCGCTTGATCACACCACTACTTGGAGTGCTATTACCTAGCAGGAGCTTTAGCAACGTGGATTTGCCCGCGCCGTTTTTGCCCACCACACCGATTTTCTCCCCTGCTAAGATTCTAAGACTAAAATTGTTAATAAGCATCTTATCATCAAGCCGCTTAGTAAGATTCTCGATTTCAAAAAGGCATTTTTTTGTATTTTTGCCCTCGGCGGCATTAAATCGCTTGTATTCACGCTCAAGCTCTAATTTTAGCTTGCGGATAATGCCGGGGTTTTTCTTTGCCTCCTCTCTAAGCTCTAAGATTCGCTTCTTGCGCCCTTCATTGCGCTTAAGCCGTGCTTTGACACCGCGCTTTAGCCACTCTTCCTCACTTTTTAGGGTTTTTAGGAGATTCTCATGGGCATTTGTGAGCGCGCGAAACATCTCTTCTTTTTTGCGCAGATAGTTGCTATATCCGCCCTCAAAGCTTGTGATTTTGCCGTCTTCTACCTCGATGATACGCGTGGCGATATTCTCGATAAAATACCGATCGTGGCTCACAAACACCATACTAAACTTAGAATCTTGGATAAATTTTTCCAAAAAACTTACCATTTCTACATCAAGGTGATTGGTAGGCTCATCAAGGATAAGCAAATCCACGCTCTCAAGCAAGATTTCACACAGCGCCACGCGCTTTTGCTCCCCACCGCTCAGACTCACAGCCAGCCTATCTCGAAACTCCATAAGCCCAAATCGCTCCAGCACCTCATCTACGCGTGATTGCAGATCCCATCCATTGTGCTCATCGATAAATGCACTCACTTCTGCGTATTGTGTGAGCAACTCTCTATCGTGTGGGTGGCTTTGGATAGCTTGTGAGAGAGATTCTAACTTTGTATGCGCGGTTTTAAGTGCATTTAGGGCATTAGCGATCACATCTTCCACGCTTGCATTTGGTGGGAAATTCGGATTTTGCGCAAGGCGGAGAATCTTGAGATTCTTAGGCACGATGCGCTCACCAGAATCTAGCTCAATATCCCCACCGATGAGCTTTAGCAACGTGGATTTGCCCGCGCCATTGCGCCCGATCACAGCGATGCGCTCATATGAGGATACACTGAAGTTGATAGATTCTAAAATCGGCGTGTGCTCGTAGTATTTGCTCGCACCAAGTAAGCTACATAGAGTCATGGCAGGCTACACAAAGTCATTAGGCTACGCAGGATCATACTAAGCTCTCAAAGCTAAGCAGTGGGAGCTTGGAGCGTGAGAGTCTTGATATCTGAAGCTTTAAGAAGCATAAACTTTGTATCTTTATTGCGCTTAGAGGATACACCGGCTTTGAGTATCTCTCTAGGGTTTGAGAGGCGCAAATCCGAATCTATAAAGCATATTTCAAACTTCATCTTATTCACCGCAGTAAAAAACTCGATCTCTTTTTGGAATACATGCACATAGTTATTTTTTGCCAATGCCAGAATCTTGACCTTGAGATCGATCTCAAACGCCTCATTCTCACAAAAAATCACATAATTTTTATACCCTTTGCCATAGCGTTGGGCATAGGCATATATCACACTCTCATTATTGCTAATCTTGGCTTTATTGAGATGCTTGATGTGATTTTCTACAAAAGTCATCGCGCAAAATGGTGTATTGATATGCTGACGGAAAAACACATTTTTGATTGCTTGAGATCCCATACCCAAACTCCATACCTTATCATCAAGCTTCGTGCCACAAATATCAAGTGCCTCTTTTGTCTTATCCACAAGCACCTGATAGATTTTGTTAAACACCACGTCAAAGGTCGCGAAATTATCTTTCACAAACGCCTCGCTCATAGCCTTAAGCCTCGCGATGAGCATTTCGATGTTTTTGGTATCGCTCTTGGCTTTAGCCACGATTTTACCGATCTCTGTCCGCTTAGATTCTAATACCTTGGGATCGCCTTTTTTAGCATCAAGCTTGGCTTGGATAGAGCGCAGCTCCATACCGCACACACGCACTTTGTTTTCGATTTGGAGCTTTTTTTCGTTAAACACCTCAATAGCGCGCAGCACACCTTTGTAGTGGTATTGCGCATCGAGGAAGCATTCTTTATAGATCTTAGAAGGATTAATATTGACATTGGTTTTGAAGTGGTTATACGAGTATTCAAGCTGTTTTAGCGTTTGGAGCTCTGAAGCAAAGTTATCCATCGTGATATGGCGATCGTTATAGACAAGGAAATCGATGGCTTTGGTTAAAAACGGCTTGATGATGAGATAGCTAAGCATTGTGCCCTGCACGGGAGTAGAGTCGTTTTGCACTGTATCCAAAAACGAAATGGCATTAAACTCATCGCGAAAAAAATCCTTGATACACTCCTGTGCGGAGGCACTTAGCTCGATTTTGGTAAGCTTGACATAATTGGTCTTAGCAAAAATCTGCTTGGCGATGTTTGCCTTGGCATCGGCTTCCTTTGCTTTGAGTTCCTCATCGGTATTGGTGCGCCAAAAGTCGATCTCACGCAAAACTCCGCCCTCTGGGAAACTCTGATAGCTCGAAGCCCTACAATCCACAATCGTATAGCCATTATCATCACAGCGAAATTCCACAAGCATACCCACAGCCGGCATCGTCCTAGGATCATGCCAGCTATTGCCGCGAAGCTCAAAAATCTTCTTAGATGCGTTGGTAACCACGCCATTTTTAGTCTGTGTCGAATAGCGCAGAATCTTGCCGTGCATTCCCTCTCCTCCCCAAGCTAGAATCTAAAGTCACTTGGGTCGCATACTACATCATTTAACTTTAAACTTACGACAATCTTTAGCAGAGTTCTATCCCCTACCCTTTTAATCGTAACAAATAGTAACGAAAATTGCACACAATATGCTATAATTTTGGCTTATTGCTTGTCATTTTACCAAAAGGATTCCCCATCAAAAAACCAAAAGAAAGCGCGAAAAATTTCCATAGCAGAATCTACCTCTATATCTTTAGCAATATCCTGCTTGTCTTTCTCTCTATGGCTACGATCGTGGGTGAAAGTGGCGCGGTAGGGGTGATTGGGCAGCAGTTTGCGATGCTCAATCTTAGTATCTTTGGCTACATCGGTTATGTGTATCTACTCTTTTTGCTCTATCCGGTGTATTATTTTTACAAACACCCCGCACTCACATTTCACAAGCTTGAGCTTATCATCGCGTGGTTGCTCGGGTTTGTAAGCTTGCTTTTAGCACAATCGCTTCTTTTTTCTAGCGGACTTTTTGGCAACAACGTGGTGAGAGTGCTGCAGGATTTTATCGGTGTTTTTGGCGTGTGGGTGCTTGTGGTGGGCTGCCTGCTGCTCTCTGTGCTTGTAGCGACACAGAGCAATGTGGATACGATCTTTAGACAATCTCGCCTCTTGCTCACAAAAATCTATCGCGCACTCTTGCCTTTAGCAAAACACCTCATTACAAAGCTTTGGGCGATGTTGCGCGCAGTCTTTGCCCTGCTATATACGATATATGTACTTGGCAAAATGCTCATCCACAAGATCTCTAGCGCGATTACAAACATCATAAAGAAATCCTACCAAGCCTGTGCGCATAGAATTCGCCTCTATGCCCAAGCACGCAAAGAGCGTGAAAAAGAGCGTATAGAGCACCTCCAAGCCATACATGCCCTCTCGTTAGATTCGCTCACTCCACACGAGAGAGGGCTCTCCCAAGAGATTCCAAATCCAAGCAAAATCCTAAATCAAGGTGAGGTTTCAAATCCAAATGAGACCCCAAACAAAACCCCAAATCCCTCCCAAACTCCGCATATCACAGAATCTCACCTAGATACACAGTATGGATACACAGGCGTAGATTCTACAGAATCTAGCGCGGAGTTGGGGCTAGATCCAGCGACCCCGACATACGCGACACCAGATCCACATCAGCCTGTGATACACCAGCACACGATAGATTCTACATCGGATTTGCACATCGAGCTTGTGCAAAATCACGCGCTAGATTCAGAAGCGCTGCTCCAAAAGCATATCCAAGAGTTCAAAGAACGTTATGATCTTAAATCCCATTCACAAACCCCCCAATACCCCGCCCCGCAGACTCACGAAATGATCCAAGAAGTCCTACTCCCCAAACACCAAGAAATCACACAAGATGCGCTCAATAACGCTTATAAAACAGCTTATTATGGTGCGCAAGTTGCCCCCAAAACCCAGCCAACCACACAGCCCAATGCACCTATAGCACTTGATATACAAGCCATCATCAGCAATTCCCACCAAGCCAATTTCACCAAAGCCCCCAAGACTCCCCAACCTAAACAACCAAATCAGAACGCGCCCAAGGATTCACACACACCACAGATCAAGCCCACTAAGCCTAAGCCCTCCAGCCCCAGCACAGCAGAGATTATCTCTAGTCTCGCTATCCAAGAGATACACAGCCCCGAGATCGCTCCAAGCTCTCAAGATTCGCCATCTCACGATTTAGATTCCCACGATTTGCCACTTAGAGGCATAGAATCCACACCACAAAACGACACCCTTACGTTGGATTCACAAGATTCACACATACCCACGCACATACTAGATTCACGCGCCACAGATTCACAAGATTCACACGAACCACAGATTGAGCAGCCAAGCCAAAGCACATCAAGCCCAGAATCTGCGCAATCTCCAGAATCCACCCCGACACAGCCTCACCCATCAGATTCTACACAGCCCGCCCACACACAGCCCATATCCGAGCCAGATTCTGTACCTAAAGCCCCCAGAGCCCCTATCGTGCGCGAGCTTGAGGAAAACACTGCATTGCTAAAAAGCCTTGATTTTGGCAAGCGCGCCGCCCCGATAAACTTCAAGCTCCCGCCCACGAGCCTCCTCAACCAACCCGATCATTACAAAAGCGAAATCGATGAAGTCGAGATCGATACCAAGAGCGAGATCTTGCTTGCTAAACTCAAGACTTTCAAGATCGATGGCGATGTCGTGCGCACCTACACAGGTCCTATCGTTACAACCTTTGAGTTTCGCCCAGCGCCCAATGTCAAAGTCTCTAGAATCCTAAACCTCGAAGATGACATCGCCCTAGCACTCTCGGCAAAATCCATCAGGATCCAAGCCCCTGTACCGGGCAAAGATGTGGTAGGCATAGAAATTCCAAACAACACCATAGAAACGATATTTTTGCGCGAAGTCTTAGAATCTGAACTCTTCAAAAGTGCGCAATCCCCCCTTGCGCTTGCCTTTGGTAAGGACATCGTGGGCAATCCATTTATCCAAGATCTGCGCAAACTCCCACACCTACTCATCGCCGGGACTACCGGTAGCGGCAAGAGCGTGGGGCTTAATGCGATGATCCTCTCCCTGCTGTATCGAAACTCACCCGATTCGCTAAAACTAATGATGATCGACCCCAAACGCGTGGAATTTGCGCTCTATAGCGATATACCCCATCTCATCACGCCCATTATCACTGATCCCAAAAAAGCGATTGTGGGCTTAAACAATGCTATGCACGAAATGGACAGACGCTATGAAAAGATGAAAGATATGCGTGTCAAAGACATCGAAGGCTACAACAAAAAGGCGCGCGAAGAGGGCGAAGAGGAGATGCAGTATTTTGTGATCGTCATCGATGAACTTGCCGATTTGATGCAGACCTCTGGGCGCGAAGCCGAAGCCCCACTAAGTCGTATCGCGCAGATGGGGCGTGCGTGTGGTATGCACCTCATCATCGCCACCCAACGCCCAAGTGTGGATGTCGTCACCGGCACATTGAAAGGCAATCTCCCCTCACGCATAAGCTACAAAGTCGGTAGCAAGGTGGATTCTAAAGTGATACTTGATGATGTAGGTGCGGCAAGCCTACTGGGCAGGGGCGATATGCTCTTTAAAATCTCTGATACAATTATGCGCCTGCACGCACCTTTTAGCACCGAGGCAGAGATAGAATCTGTCGTGGAGTTTCTCAAATCCCAGAGAGAGCCTCAATATGACAAAAGCTTCTTGCTTGATGACAAGGAGCAGGTGCTAGCAGGCGGAGATCTCAAAGATGATGGCGATGAAGATATGCTCGAGCAGATCAAGCGATTTATGCTTGAGAGTGGCAACACTTCATCAAGCAGCGTGCAGAGGCGCTTTAGCATAGGATTTAACCGCGCCACAAACTATGTCGAGCAGCTAGAAAAAGAAGGTTTCCTCTCTAAGCGCAACGCTAAGGGCGTGAGGGAAATTATCCGCTGACACAAGAACAAAGGAGATTTATATGCAGTTGTCATCTATCATTACCAGTGTGCGAGGATACCTACACAGACCACGTACACACTACCATATTGCCATAGCGTTGCTTAGTGCGTTGTATGTGCTATGTTATCATCGTTTTTTCTTTAGCTCTATGGCACTACACACACAAGACTTTGAGCATCCTTTAGTTCTTATCATAAGTCCAAATCAACACTAAACCTACGACCTACATCAACTCACCCAAATATCCTATCCAAGCTAAAATACCTCCTGTGCTATCTACTCATCTTTGCTGGTGTGTATGTGACAAATGGCACTAACATCGTCTTTGCCTTCAAAGCCCACCAACCTATGATGGATATGCTAAACCCCATAGCTCCGATACGATCAAGCATTCGCTATACACAAACCACACTCTCCACACCACAATCCTACACACAAGTTGGCTTAGACGCTACGCTTTTTATGCCCCCGCAGCTTGGAGTGCTCATCATCGGTGAATCTGCCAGAGCACAAAACTTCGAATATAACGGCTACAATCGCCCAACCAATCCTTTTAGCAAGTCCTATGATCTCATCAATTTTAGTAACTTTACCTCCTGTGGTGTCATCACCGCGATCTCTGTGCCTTGTATGCTCACCAATCTCACGCACAAAACCTACACCGCACGCAACCTAAGCCATTATCGCGACAATATCCTAGACATCGCCAAAAGAGCGGGATTTAGCGTGTATTTTTTGAGTAACAACGGCGGGGATTGTATATGTGCAGTGTGCAAAAGACTAGATTCTGACAAAATCATCTACTACAACAACAAACATCTTGATGGGGATATGCTAGAAAAGGCACGCCAAATCGTGCATAGTGAGAGTAGCGCACCGATATTTTTGGTATTACATTTACATGGATCGCATGGGGCGCAATACTATATGCGCTATCCGCAAGAATTCGAGTTTTTTACTCCCATTTGCACACAGAGCAATCTCCAAGAATGCTCCAGAGAAAGCCTACTTAATGCCTATGACAACTCACTGCGCTACACGGATTTCCTCATCGCACAAATCATAAAAGAGGTGCAAAATCTCAACGCTTTTGTGTGGTATATCAGCGATCATGGGGAGAGTTTGGGCGAAAATGGAATGTATATGCATGGTGGGCTGCCCTATATGCTAAGCCCCAAAGAACAAACCCATATCCCCTCGCTGCTATATGTGAGTGATCCATCACAAAGGGCTTTGGCAAAACGCAGGCAAGATGAGAGACTAAATCACGATTATGTATTCCACACACTATTACATTTGCTAGGAATACACACGCAGGACTATGAAGCGAGGCTAGATATATTGAGGCAGGAGTGAGGAGAGCTAGATTCTATAAACCCTTAAGGTTTTGTTGCTATAATCTCTGCTTCGATGATAAATCCCCAAAGGACTCCCATGCTCTTCTCTTCTTATATCTTTATCTTTATGTTCTTGCCCATTGTATGGCTAGGCTTTCATATCCTTAAATCCTTATCTTTTAAGCATTCTTATACACTCGCCAAACTCTTTTTAGTCCTTAGCTCTTTGTATTTCTATGCGTATTTTAAACTCGAATATCTCCCCATACTATTAGGCTCTATTGTGATAAATTATCTTTTTGCCCTAGCGATTTTATCACGCACCTATGCACACCACACCACTAGTGTTTATCCTAATAAGTCAATTGGGGGGGGGGGCAGAGCACAAATTGCTTAGATTCTAATCTTTGGAACACTTCAGATTCTAGCCCTCACAGCACTTCTTCTCTCACGTATAACAACTCCCAAACAAATCCACAACTAAATAATCTAAATAAAGAATCTACACAGAACAATGGATTTTTTTCTCAATCCTTTCTTAGATTCTATCGTTGCTCTTTATTCTCTCTTGCTTCTAACTTCTATCATTCTTTTAGATTCTCTGCTTTGTTTAGATTCTCTTTTTATCCCAAGTTTTATCTTATCCTAGGCATACTCTTTAATCTCTGCTTGCTTGGATTCTTTAAATACACTGATTTTTTCTTAGAAAATTTCCATCTTTTTACACAGCTGGTGCATTTGGATTTTGATATTCCCCTGCCACATATCCTTTTGCCTTTGGCTTTGTCGTTTGTGACCTTTCAGCAGATTGCCTTTTTGGTGGATTGTTATAAACATTCATCTCTTGTGCAATCTTTGAATGAATACACTAGCTCAACCCACAAGGCAACTCCTTTACCTCACTTTGCACAAGATACCAGAATTTTAGATTCTAAACAATCTAGTTTAGAATACCAAGAATCTAAGGGAGATTCACAATTTGGTGAAAACCTAGAATCTAACTCAATAAAATCCAAAACAATGACAGAATCTAACCCCTTAGATTCACATTCTCACAAACACTCCCTCACCCACATCAACTTCCTTGACTACTGCCTCTTTATCACTTTCTTTCCCCAACTCATAGCCGGACCTATTGTGCATCATAGAGAGATGATGCCACAATTTGCTAGATTATCAAGAAATTCGTCTTTGGGCAATCATTCCACAGATTTG
Organism: uncultured Helicobacter sp.; assembly: GCA_944325775.1. Lineage (GTDB taxonomy): Bacteria > Campylobacterota > Campylobacteria > Campylobacterales > Helicobacteraceae > Helicobacter_F. Next base: position 18,643 of record CALVBL010000014.1, on the reverse strand, counting down.
CAAGACTTAGGGGCAGTTATTACAAAGCGAGCAAATCCCAGATGGCAAAGCGATAGTGACCAAGCACCAAGTGTAGATTCCCAAAAAAGCGCAAAAAAGACAAGTCAAGCGCATTTACAATCCAAGTTTGCCACACAACAATGCAATTCTAAGGCTTTTTTAAAGAAACTTCGTTTTGATAAAAAATGTGGGTTGCAAGAAAAAGACAAGGAGATTTACCTAGAGGGTAATGACCCGCAGTGTTTGTCGTCGCTCTCGCATTTGTCGCAAGAGACTGAATTACAAAAGACGCATTTGTGTGATTATGAGTCTGTGGCTAAGGGCTTATTCATCTTCTCCATTGGTTTGTTTAAAAAAGTCTTTATTGCAGATAGCTTTGCTAAATGGGCAAATGCAGGATTTGGCGTGGTAGAAAATGGTGGCATGCTCAATCTCTTTGAATCTTGGGTAACTTCTTTGAGTTATACATTTCAGCTGTATTTTGATTTTAGTGGGTATTGCGATATGGCAATAGGCTTAGGGCTACTCTTTGGGATAATGCTACCAATCAATTTTAATTCACCCTATAAGGCATTAAATATTGCAGATTTTTGGCGAAGGTGGCATATGACACTAGGGAGATTTTTAAAAGAATATGTGTATATACCACTTGGGGGCAATAAAATAAACAAACTCTTTACTCTACGCAATCTTTTCATAGTGGCTTTTTTGAGTGGTATATGGCATGGAGCTGGATGGGGGTTTGTGATATGGGGAGGGCTGCATGGAGTGGCGATGTGTGTGCATAGAGTGTATATGTGGTGGTATAGGGGGTTGGAGCAATCTTTAAAAAATGGCTCTTTGGGTATGCAATGCGATAAGATTGTGGATTTTTGCAAAGGCACGGACACCAAGTCCGCTAACCTTCCAAAAAATCCACAAAGCTTACACAGCCACACTGCAAATACTAATTTTATTGTGTGCAATAGTGAGCTTAGAGAATCCACACTAAGTAAAGAGGCAAATTCAGAATCTAAAGCGGATTTGGTTTTAGATTTAAATACAGAATCTAGCTTCACGCAATCCAACCAAGATTCACAAAAGCAAAGTTTGGATTCTAAGGCATTTACAGAATCTAACCCTATAGATTCAAAGACAATCACGCAATCCACACAGCCCGATAATCGCCCCCACAGCTTTGCTAGATTCTATACATCTTTTAGACACACGAGATTCTACGCACTTTTGTGTTGGCTACTGACCTTTAACTTTGTCAATATCACTTGGATATTTTTTAGATCAGAAAATATCCAAGGAGCATTTAATCTCATCAAAGGAATGTTTGGAGGAGTGGTGGTATTGCCTAGCTTTTTAGAATCTAAGCTAGGGTTTTTAGGCTCTTATTATATCAATGGTGTGGCTGTGGGATTTGGGAAGTGGTTTAACTCCACTTCAGATTCATTACTTACTATGCCTAGCATTCTTTGTGCGCTAGTGATATGCCTAATGTTTAAAAATAGTATAGAGCGGCTTAATCACATCACAAATGTCACTATGATATTTAGTGCTATAGCTTTCAGTCTTTCGCTAATTATTGTCACGACCTCCGGCTATCAAGCACCATTTTTGTATTTCAATTTCTAGGAGTACTGATGACAAAAATCAAGGTTTTTTTCTTAACAATTTTTATAGTTCTCTCTGCATACTCCGCTACCATAGTCTATAACACTATGATTTGTGATATACCGAGATTCCAAAACTCCGAAATATGGCTAAAACCCCTCTATACTGTCAAAGACTTCATCAACTCCAAGCCCACAACCAAGCAACGATTACTTATCATAAGTGGCTCAAACTCACTCTTTGGATTCGATGGTGCGCTCATAGATTCACAAACACGATTTAAACCCATAAATTACGGCACACACGCTGGATTGCCTATAAGTTTCCATATTGATAAAATTATAGAGCAAGCCAATGAGGGCGACATTATCTTTATGCCATTAGAATTTATCTACTACACACGCAATGAGCCAAATGAGGACTATTGGTATATCCAAAACATGCTCACTTGGAATAAAACCTACACAAAATACATCGTTACACAAAATACTATCTTGGCTTATATCAAAAACAATCCCATGATTATGCTCAAAAACTTTTTCAAATCTTTTATACACCCTATGCATATATCCGAAAACCCCATAGCGACTATACAAACAAAATGGCAAAGTCACCAAGAATTTGAAGGCTATGAATACACTTCACTCAATCAATATGGAGATTTTTGCACACAAGTGGGTAGCTTCTATACAAATAACACACAATACTTGTCTCCCAATCTCACACTCTCATCTTTTTTCCTTTCCGAATACACGCGTCTGCTAGAGTTTGCTAAAAGCAAAAATATCAAGGTATTCTTAACCTATCCCGTGACCTTGGAAAACCCAGAATTTAGCCTAAATGACCCAACAACTTTTGCCAAGATTGAAAATCTCAAAGCCCAGTTAAAAGCCCATAATATCAATATCTATGGGGATTTTAGGGACTTTCACTTCGAGCGTCAATATTTCTTTGATACGGCTTATCATCTTAATAGTGAGGGGGCAATTTTACGCACACAAGCCTTTATCAAACTCCTAGAGCAAATGCAGGCACAAGGCTTGCTGTAGATTCTGCATTGCTTAAGCGCACTTTGACTACAATTGCCCAAAATTTACTTCAAACAAAGGTTATAATCCCTATGTATGCCCATTCCGCCCTTAGTCTTGTCGTGCCGGTGGTTACTATCGCGCTGGTATTTTTCACGCGCCGCGTGGTGCTCTCACTCTTTTTGGGTATCGTGCTAGCAAGCATTATGCTGCATTATCAGCACCCTTTAGATGTCCTAACTTACGCGTATGAGCGCATAGCCTCGGTGTTTTATGAATACCACGATGACGTGCTGCTCATCAATGCCCAAAGCCTCTATGTCTTTGGTTTTTTGTTTATACTGGGGATTCTCACACAGATTATGAACTACTCGGGTGGGATCGCAGCGTTTGTGCAATGGGCTAGGCGACGCGTGCGCACACAGAGAGGCTCAGAATTTTTTGCATTTATCGCCGGGATCGTGGTTTTTGTCGATGATTATTTCAATGCCCTCACCGTGGGGCAGGTGAGCAAATCGCTCAATGACGCCAACCACTCCACGCGCGAACGATTAGCTTATATTATAGATTCTACATCCGCGCCTATTTGTATTTTAATGCCTATCTCTAGCTGGGGCGCGTATATCATTATGCAGTTTAATAAGAATTTCCAAAGTGATAGCTTCGTGCTGCTGTTTTCTAGTATCTGGGGGAATTACTATGCGTGGTTTGCACTTTTGGCGGTGTTTCTCACGATTTTGTGGCAGATCAATCTCCCTGCAATGCGCCAAAATCAGAATGTCGGCGTGAGCGAACACCTCGATCTCACACCACACACAGGAGCAAGTGTGTGGCTTCTCATAATCCCCATACTTGCCTTGCTGGGCTTTGTGGCGGGGCTGATATTTTATACAGGATATTTAGAGAGTGGGGAGTTTAGCTTCCTAGGAATGCTAGGGCATACAGATACGGGATTCTCACTCTTTTTTGGCGGACTTGGCGCGCTGGTGCTAAGCCTCCTCCTCTCTGCGCGCCACATCGCCCTGCCCCACTACGCGCCTATCCTCAAGACAGGCATCGCCTCTATGCTGCCCGCATGTCTCATACTCGTGCTAGCGTGGGCGATAGGACCTATTATCAAAGACGATTTGAGCACGGGCGTGTATCTGGCAGGCTTGAGCAAGCAGTTTTTAGAATCTAGCGCGCTCAATCCCCACATCACCATCGTGGTGGTGAGCTTTGGGATTTCTGGATTTATCGCATTTTGCACAGGGACTAGCTGGGCGACTTTTGCCATTATGATACCCATCGCTTCAAGCCTCGCGCAAGCTAATGGCGTGGATCTGGTGCTCGTCATATCCGCAGTGCTCTCTGGAGCAGTGTATGGCGATCACGCCTCACCTATCTCGGATACGACGATCCTCTCTGCCACAGGGGCAGGCTGCTCGGTGCAGAGCCACTTCATCACGCAGCTACCCTATGTGAGCGTGGTGGCTGCAATCGCGCTGGTGAGCTTTGGCGTGGCTGGCGGGCTAGATTCTGTATTATGGGGGCATATCGTGGGGTTCGTGTTAATGTTTGGTGTATTTTATGGGTTCAAAACATACTATGGTGATGGCAACAAACGCTCAAAATTCTAAGCTAAGAAACACACCTGCACAATCGCACTAGAAATTTCACGAAAATCCATAGCAAGATTAATCAATTTTTGTATAATCAAGGCTTGTTTTCATAGGTTTTGCGTATATTCCACACTTACCGTATTGTTATCTTAAAACACATCAGGGGGTTATGTAATGAGTTTGACACTGGGCATTGACATCGGCAGCACGACCGCTAAAATCGCGCTAATGGAGGGTGATGAGGTTATCTATCGCCATTATGAGCGGCACTATTCTAAGGTGCGTGAAAAGAGCATAGAGATCGTTGAAGGCTTGCGTGAGATTATCAAAGATAGGGAGTTTAAAGTCTCTATCTCTGGATCAGCTGGGTTTGGAATCTGCAAGGCAGTGGGGATAGATTTCGCACAAGAGGTTTTCGCCACGGCTGAGGCGATCAAGTTTTTAGAGCCCGATACGGATGTAGTGATCGAGCTTGGCGGGGAAGATGCTAAGATCTTATTTCTAAGTGGTGGCACAGAAGAGCGTATGAATGGCTCGTGTGCTGGGGGCACGGGAGCATTTATCGACCAGATGGTCACACTCCTTGCCATTGATGCCAAGACTTTTGATGAGATTTCGCTCAATTACAACAAAATCTATCCCGTAGCAAGCCGCTGTGGGGTGTTTGCCAAAACCGATGTGCAGCCTCTGCTCAACCAAGGTGTGAATAAAGAGGATATTACCGCGAGTATTTTCCAAGCTGTCGTGGATCAGACTATCAGCGGGCTTGCTCAAGGACGCAAGATAAAGGGCAAGGTGATGTTTTTGGGCGGACCGCTGTTTTTTTACAAAGGCTTGCAGAAGCGATTCCAAGAGAGCTTGAAGCTTGATGATGAGCACGCGATATTCCCAGAATACGCGCAATACTCGGTGGCTATCGGCGTGGCTCTGTGCGCACGAATGAACTCCCAGAGCTTCACTTGCGACTCCCTGCTTGCTAAGCTCCAAGAATCTAAAAATGTCGCTTCAAGCAACAAATACCTTGAGCCACTTTTCGCTAACGATGAGGAGTATCAGGAGTTTCTTGCAAGGCATGAAAGTGCGAGTGTCGATGAAGTCAGCATAGATGAGGCGTTTGAACGCAATGGATTCCGTAAGGTTGATGCGTTTATCGGAGTCGATTGCGGCTCGACGACGACAAAACTCGTGATCATCGATGAGTTTAATAGAATCCTCTATCAATTCTACAACTCCAACCAAGGCAATCCCGCAAGCGTGATACACGATCAGCTCCAATACATTTATGAGAATTTTGGCGATAAGATTCATATCAAAGGCAGTGCGGTGACTGGCTATGGTGAGGAGCTTATCAAGGCTGGGTTTAACCTCGATGCCGGGCTTGTGGAGACCATCGCACACCTCAAAGCTGCACAGCACTTCAATCCACAGGTGGATTTCATCATCGACATCGGTGGGCAGGATATGAAGTGTTTTTATATCAAAAACAAAACCATAGATTCTATTATGCTCAATGAAGCCTGCTCAAGTGGGTGCGGAAGCTTTATAGAGACTTTCGCACGATCAATGGGTTATGATGTGCAGACTTTTTCGCAATTTGGGCTAGATTCTAAGCACCCTGTGGAGCTGGGCAGTCGCTGCACGGTGTTTATGAATAGCTCGGTCAAAGAGGCACAAAAAGAGGGTGCTAGTATCGAGGATATTTCTGCGGGACTCTCTATGAGCGTGGTTAAGAATGCTATCTACAAAGTGATCCGTGCGCGCGATGCTGACGATCTAGGCAAGCAGATCGTGGTGCAAGGCGGGACATTCCTCAATAACGCGGTGCTTAGGAGCTTTGAAAAAGAGATTGGACGCAATGTGATCCGCCCCAAAATTAGCGGGCTTATGGGAGCATTTGGCGCGGCACTCTATGCTAAAGGACTTGGTCTGCAGAGCTCAGCTATCATCACCAAAGAGGCACTGCAAAACTTCAACCACATCGCAAAAGCCACCGTGTGCAAAATCTGTGGCAATAATTGCAACCTCACAATCAATAGATTCAGTGATACCTATGGTTCTAAGAAATTCATCTCTGGCAATCGCTGCGATAAGCCTCTAGGATTTAAAAAAATCGTGCATTTGCCCAATATGTATGACTACAAGCTCCAAAAACTCCAAGATTTGTTTGAGTATAAAAACTTTGACAAAGAGGGCAGTGTCGTGAAATTTGCCTCTAAGGGCAAGATCGGGATCCCTCTAGGACTAAATATGTATGAGAATCTGCCCTTTTGGCATACACTTTTGAGTGAGCTAGGCTATGAAGTGGTAGTCTCGGATATGACGACGCGCAAAACCTTTGCTAAGGGGCAATATTCTATCCCGAGTGATACGGTGTGCTACCCGGCAAAGCTCCAGCACGGGCATATTGAGAATCTTATGGATAAGGGTGTGGAGATGATTTTCTACCCTTGTATGAGCTATAACTTCCAGTCCGATGACAAGCACAAAGATACTAGCACGAATAATTATAACTGCCCGGTGGTGGCGTATTATCCAGAATTGCTCAATGCCAATGTCGATAGGCTGCGCGAGGTGCGGTTTTTGTATCCGTATGTGGGCTTACACAAAAAAGATGAGTTTTACAAAAAATCGCTGGATTTCTTCGTCAAAGAACTCAAGGTCTCTAAAAAAGAATATGCCAAAGCGTTAGATAGAGCCTATACCTTCAGAGAGCAGTGGCTAGATGATATACAGCATGAAGGCGAAAAAGTACTCGCACACATCAAGAAAAATAATCTCAAAGCCATCGTGCTAAGTGGTCGCCCCTACCACATAGACCCAGAGATAAACCATGGGATTGATAAGCTCATAAACTCCCTAGGACTCGTAGTACTAAGCGAGGATAGTGTCTCACATCTCGCAGAGGCTAAGGATCTACAGATCTTAAACCAGTGGAGCTACCACTCTAGACTGTATAATGCTGCGGAGTTTGTGTGTGAGAATCCAAATACCGAGCTTGTGCAGCTTGTAAGCTTTGGGTGTGGGATAGATTCTATCACGACTGATGAAGTGCGCGCGATCTTAGAATCTAGAGGGCGATTCTATACACAAATCAAAATCGATGAGATTAGCAACCTAGGTGCTGTCAAAATCCGTATCCGATCACTTCTAGGTGCGATGGAAGAAAAACTATCAGGCAAGAAACACAACGCCCTTACGAGTATTTTATTTTACAACAACACCCAAAAAGAAATGCGCAAAATGATGGCATTTACCAACTAACAAAGGAGAGAGAATGACACAAAAAATTTCTATGGCAAGCAGTGAGTTTGTAAATTTTAAAAGTCCGAGTGCTGGAGATTCTAACCTGCCAAGCGTGAAAAAATGGAATGTAGGCATCAGCAGCAACGATGCGGTGCTAAAGGGTGAGCGCGAAATCATCAAAGTGCCTTTTACCAAAGAGATGAAAGAAACGCATACGATTTTGGTGCCTATGATGCTGCCCATACATTTCCGTTTCTTGGTCAATATCTTGCATTTGCATGGTTACAAGGCAGAGCTGTTGCACAACGAAGGTGCGGGCGTGGTCAATGAGGGCTTGCGCAATGTGCATAATGATACTTGCTATCCCGCACTTTTGGTGATTGGGCAAATGATTGATGCACTCAAAAGTGGCAAATGGGATCTAAGCAAAGTCGCACTACTCATCACGCAAACCGGTGGTGGTTGTAGAGCTAGCAACTATATCCACCTTTTGCGCAAAGCCCTTAATAAAGCGGGCTTTGGCGAGATTCCTGTGATTTCGCTCAACTTCAGCGGGCTAGAGACAGGACAGGGCTTTAGCGTCACGCGTCCAATGCTCCAAAACTTCCTATCGGCGATCATTTATGGCGATTTGCTTATGCACATTTCCAATCAATGCAAAGCCTATGAGATCAACAAAGGCGATACAGAGGCGATGGTGAGCAAATGGGTGGATCGCATCACCACACCGGGCACAAATGCTGGACTCACTAGCTACAAAGCCCAAAAGCGCGATATGCAGGAGATTCTAAATAATTTTGCCTCTATCCCAATGAAGCGCGATAAAAAAGTACAGGTGGGGATCGTGGGCGAGATTTATATCAAATTCTCTCCGCTTGGCAATAATAATCTCGAAGACTTCTTGCTGGGCGAAAACTGCGAAGTCGTGATCCCGGGCTTTTTGGATTTTTGCCTATATTGTATCAATGATAGCATTGTTGAGAACAAAATGTATGGTGGCAAACTCAGCACACGCCTTATTTACAAGCTAGTATTTGAGTATTTTTGCAAAAAGCAAAAAGATATGATCAAAATGATCCAAAAACACGGCGTATTCCGCGCACCATCGCCTTTCAAACACACCAAAACCCTAGCAGATGGCTATGTGAGTGAAGCGATGAATATGGGCGAGGGCTGGCTGCTCACTGCTGAAATGCTAGAGCTCATCGAGCAAGGCGTGAATAATGTCGTCTGCACACAGCCTTTTGGATGCTTGCCAAACCACATCGTAGGGCGTGGAATGATGAAAATCATCAAAGAAAAAAACCCACAGAGCAACATCGTCTCCATCGACTACGACCCAAGCGCGACAAGAGTCAATCAAGAAAACCGCATCAAGCTTATGCTCTCAAACGCCAAAAAAGAACTCGAGCTTGCATAAACTCCATTATCCCCCTCTTGTGAGGGGCTTTACTTTAGCACTTTATTTTAGTAATTGAATTTTTATCTTAGGAGTAGGAGCTTACGATGAGCAAACAAACTCGCCAAAACTCGTTTTTGAATACAAAATTTTTCTATATTGTGTTTGTCAATAGTATCTTTTATTATTTTGTCGCTATACACTACCAAATACCCTCACTACAAGGATTCAAATCCCTTATAAGCTTATGTGTGTTTAATTTTGCATTTTTTTATCTCCTCTGTTTTGTCGCGCTCAAGATTCACTACAAGCTCCTCGTGGGCTTACAGAATCTCTTGGTCATTATGGGCGTTGTGCTAGGGTGTGTGTCTATCTTTTTGCTCCTCCATTTTAATAGCCTCTTAAACGCCGCCCTAGCAGGCATTATCCTCAATACCAACCTCAACGAATCGCGGGAGTTTATGGAATTTTATTTTGATACCAAAACCTTTCTTACGCTCTTTGTTTTTGTCGCGGGGAGTGTCGCACTTTTGTATTACAAAAAACATCTCTATCTCAAGCCAACTTATGCCATAGGTGTGGGGTTATGCAGTGTGCTAGCACTCTGTGCGTTCATCGTGCGGGCGAACTACTCGCCAAATGCCCTCATCAACAAAAACGAATTTCTGCGCACATTTGATGTGTTTTATAGTGCAATTCTTGGACAATCCGCTATGATCGCTCAATACAAAGAATTACACACGATCCTAAACACACAAAATGGTGCTATTAGGGGGGGCATATACTACATCTAGGGAGATTCCCAAGGTCGTCCTCATCATCGGAGAATCTACCCAGAGAAACTATATGAGTCTCTATGGATATCCACTGCCCACGACACCGCGCCTAGACACACTCGCACGAGATAAACGCCTCTTTGTCTTTAACGATGTCATCGCACCCTATGCCTACACCGATAGTGTATTGGCACGCCTACTCACATTTAGCCACTACGAAAATGCCCAAACACCTTGGTTTTACCAGCAAAACCTCATAGACATAATGAAACAAGCAGGATACAAAACCCACTGGATTAGCAACCAAGAGGCAATATCTATCTATGGCAACGCCCCACAAGTGATAGCCCAACGCGCAGATGTCCTGCGATACACATCTATCACCGATTCTTATATGGGTTTCACACTTGATGAGCAGATTCTGCCATTATTATCAGCGCTCAAAGCCACCGATCCTAGCTTTTATGTCTTGCACCTTATGGGGACGCATTCTGCCTACCATAATCGCTACCCAAAAAGCTTTGAGATTTTTTCCCACCAAACCCTCGCCGATACGCACCAAGACACGCGTCTAGATTCTACAACACTCACACCCAAACAATCCGCCATCCGCGCCCAATACCTCAATGCCATTGCATACAACGACCTGATCGTCTCGACAATCATTGAGCATTTTGCCGATGATGAGGCGCTTATCTTTTATCTTAGCGACCATGGCGATGAAGTCTATGAGATAGGGGATTTTGCAGGACATAGCCTGACAAAAACCTCAAGATATATGCTTGAGATTCCCTTTATGGTATATGTCAGCCCCAAGCTCGCGCACAAATACCCAAGATTACTCCAAAGCTTAGAGCGCGCACGAGATTTGCCATTTATGAGTGATGATTTTATCCACGCATTGCTTGACATCATAGGCATTGCCCACCAAGACTTTCGCCCACAAAGAAGCCTCTTTCACAAAGATTATAATACTCACAGAGCGAGGATTGCAAATGGCTCTTATGACTACGATAGAGAATTGCGCGACCCCTATCCATTTAGCACGCCCGAAAAAATCTGGCTACACAGAAGCGATGACACACAAAAGCTCAAGGACTTCGCGTCTGTATTTGCGAATTTCGAAATCGATGTGCATTTTTTGTACGATGAGAGTGGGTGGTATTTTGATGTCGGACACGATGGAGCAAAGGACAGCATACATCTGAAGCTAGAATCTATGCTAGAGATTCTCCACGAGCGAGATTCTCATCTCAATAGACATAAAGGCAAAATTTGGCTTGATTTTAAAAATCTAGATTCTACTAATGCCACCAATGCCCTCCAAACACTCCAAAACCTTGCTACGATCTACGACTACCCACCAGCGCACTTCATTATCGAAAGCCCCAATTACGAGCAGCTCTGTATGTTTAAGCAAGCGGGATTTTTCACGAGCTATTATGTGCCATATTATTCTCGATTAGATCTAGATTCTCGCGCTCCACAGATCCGCGAGCATATCCAGTCCATTATCCAGAGTGATTGCATACAAGCCATTAGCTTCCCTTACTATCTCTATGAGTTTATCAAAGCCCAGCACTTTAGTAAAGACAATCAAGATCTCCCATTGCTGACTTGGAATGAAGGAAGCGATGTGCGGGGCAATATGCTCATACCAGCATTTTCTGACCCACAGGTAAAGGTGATCCTCGCTGGGGTTAAGGGTAAATATCGCTAGCCTACTCCTCTCCAAGCGCAAAATCAATAAAATCCATCGCGCGCCATTGCCTTTGCCCCACTCGCCCTTCCCCTTCAAAGCTTAGGGTGATGATATATATCTGCTGGCTTTGGATTTTCTGAATCTTATGCGCGATGAGCTCTTGCGTGGCAAAGGGAATACTCACAAACGCACGATCTTGATACAAAAGCTCCCCGCTATCACCATAGCTGAGCATTCCCCCGCTCTGCTCACTAAGCTTTAGCAACTCTAAAAAAAGCATATTCTCTAGCTGCGCGCCTAGGTTGTGATTAATCAAATGCGAGAGACTAAAATCTGCAAAATAGAGCTTCTTGGCATTGGATTTAGAGTGATGCGGGAGAAAAAACAGCACGCCATTATCCTGCCAATGTGCGAGTTTAGCGTAGATTCTGTCTTTTGAGAGTTTCATCGTGGGTTTTAGCTGGGCGTAGATTCTATGTGGCGTGGCGCTTTGGGATTGAAACCCCAAAAGTGCTAAAAACATCTCCTTATCCCCACCAAACGCCACGCACACGACCTCATAGAGCCGCTCAAGCCGCTTATACGCCCCAAACTCTTGAATCTCTGGAAGATTGCCGCCTTTCAAAAACGCATTAAAAAGCGTTTTTAACGAGAGATTTTTGCTATCAAAACTCACAAACTCTTCAAAACACAGCGGCAAAATGCGCTTGCACCTAAAATCCGGTGGGCAGTGCTGCCTATCCCCTATAAGCACGATATTTGGGATATTTGGCAGCGCGATTGGTATATGGTAGTTATCCAGCACCAGCGCATCGACCTTTTTTTCTAAGTGCATTTTGAGCAGATAGCCCTGCACCTCCTCACTCTGAATCCGTGCTAGATCGATATAAATAGGCTTTTTAAATCCAAGTGCAAACTGCAGGGCTAGGGAGGTTTTGCCCGATCGCGGCGGACCATACAAAAAGCTTTTGCCCGGAGTGATACCATAGCGGCGCGGCAAGATCACGCGCTCGGCAGTGTGGGCTAATAGAGCATTTAGTGGCATATTCACTCACTTGGCGCGTCATAAAAATACGCTAAAATCCCCGCACGCAGCGCAGAATCTAAACAAAACTCCTCGCCACCATAGCTAAAGACAAGCCTTGAGGCATTGAGCATCAGATGCGGCACACCCATCAGGCGCAAAAACCTAGAGCGCAAAGCACCAAGACAATCCTCATCCCTAGGGTTAGATTCTAAAAAACATCGCGAGATCTCATCACTCACACCATAGAGACAATCCCCAACAATAGGGTGCTGGATAGAATCTAAATGCACACGGATTTGGTGTGTGCGCCCCGTGAGCGGTCGCGCCTCTAGCAGTGTGCGATCGCGCACCCTGTCGCGATCAAGCACCTTGATGTATGTCCTCGCACTCTTACCTTTGGGTGAAATCACACTGCGTATGCTCAAATCCCTGCCATTATTTTGCACTAAGATCGGTGCGCATATTTCAAACTCCTCTTGCTCAATAATCCCATGCACAATCGCTGTGTAGGTCTTTTGCACCTTTTGGTGCAAAAAAAGATTTTTGAGTGCCTGCTCACTCTGTCTGTGGCGCGCGCACACCACAAGCCCACTTGTTAGTGAATCTAGTCTATGGACGGGATTTGCCTGCACTCCAAAAGTGCTTTTTAGCGCGTCATTGAGGCTAGAGTGCGAAAATAAGCCCTTGGGGTGGGTTAGCAGATGATGTGGCTTGTCATACACGCAAAAATCCTTATGCACGAAAAGCGCGGCTAGTCCCAAATCCTGCGGCACAAAGCGCGTGATTTCCACCTTGCCCTGTAATTCCTCTGCCTTACCCACTTTCACACCATTTTGGGTCATTCTGCCCTTGTCGATGAGACGTTGCGCGGCATTTGGACTAAGCCCCAATGTGCACACCAAAAACACAAACGCCCTTAGCGGCTGCTCTATGGTGTATTCCTCCCGCACAAAAGGCATAGATTAGCCCTCTATCTGCAGACACAAACGCCCAAAATACGCATCGTATGTGAGGGCGAAACACCACTCTTCTCTTACAGTCTCACTTGCAAAAAACTCCACACCATAGAGCCGCTCGCCATTTGGTGCTTTAAAGCCTAGTCGCAAATGCTCTTTGTGCTTGCCCATAGGCTTTGAATCTATCAGAGTGAGATCATCACACACAAAATGAGGTTTAGGATTGTGCGCGCCAAATGGCTCAAACTCCTCTAAGATTCTAAAAAGCTCCATATCGATATCGCACGCGCTCACATAACCCAATACACCGCTAGATTCACTCTCTGGCTCATTCTGCACGCAAGTATGGAGGATCTCCATAAACTCCGCAAAATTATCTTTGTGAATCTGCAGCCCCACCGCGCCCTGATGTCCGCCAAACTCTAGCAAGAGTGGTTTAGATTCTTGGGTTTTTTGCAGAGTCTTTATGAGATTTATCCCACCATAGGTGCGCCCAGAGCCCTTAAGCACGCCATCACCCTCATCACTAAGCACAAAGGCGGGCTTTTGATACGCTTGTGCGAGCTTGGCACACACGATCCCCACCACGCCGATATGCCATTCCCCTATGGCATACACAAATGCCTTGTCTTGTATGAGTGAATCTTGGGCTTTTTGTAGGGTTTGGGCTTGCAAGGCTTTGCGCTGTGTGTTTAGAATCTGCAGAGATTCATAGGCTTGCAAGGCTTGTGGCAGGCTAGAGGCTGTGAGAAACTCAAACGCCACGCGCGCATCACTAAGGCGCCCGGCACAATTGAGCAAAGGAATCGCCTTAAAGCTTAGTGTCTGCGCGCTAAGCATTCCTAGCTTCTGGAGTAACACCCGCGCGAAGGGCGCATCGGTGGTGCGCAGAATCTGCAGGGCTTTTTTGACCACAGCGCGATTAATCCCAACTAATGGCATCACATCACCCAGTGTCGCCAAACCCACGAAAGGCAAAAATACACTCATATCAATGGAGGCTTTAAGCTCAAGTTTAATCCCAGCGCACAGATACCACGCCACCATCGCCCCGCAAATATCCTTAAAGGCAAACTCGCAGCCCTCTTGCTTGGGGTTTATGAGCACATCACAAGTAGGCAGTGAATCTTGGGGGGTGTGGTGATCGGTGATGATGAGCGCGATATTATGCATCTTGCAAAACTCCCCCGCTTCAAAGGCACTAATGCCATTATCCACAGTGATGATGAGATCATACTTTTGCACAGCATCAAGTCGCTCTAAAAGCTTGAGGCTAAGCCCATAGCCATCGCTAAAGCGATTGGGCAAGATAACTTCAAAATGTGCATATCCCAACGCTTCAAAAAACCTCTGCATAATCACACTCGCATTCACACCATCAGCATCATAATCCCCCACGATGAGGATCTGTGAATCTCGCTGCATATATGAAGTGATGAGCTGCGCAGCCTCTGAAACGCCCTTGAGCGTATGGGGTAGGGGTAAATCCCCCAACTTCGCTATACCCCGCTCTAAATCACGTTGTAAGAGAATCTCGCGTATCTGGGATTTGCTAAGGTATTTCAATGCACTCTCTTATGCGCCAATGTCTGACGCAAAAATTCTAAAATGATGGGGTTTGGGTTTTTGAGTCTTGAGGTAAATTCTGGGTGGAATTGCACCGCGACAAACCACGGATGATCTTTAAGCTCGATGGCTTCGATGAGTCCGTTAGATTCACCACTGATGGACATACCACTCTCTTCTAGCCTCTGCTTGTAGGCGGGATTGACCTCATAGCGGTGGCGATGACGCTCTTTGATAGAATCTTGCTTGTAGGCTTCATAGAGTTTGCTACCCTTTTTGATCGCACACGCATATTCGCCTAGGCGCATCGTGCCGCCCATAGGAGAGCTGTGCGTGCGTACCTGTTTTTTGCCTTGTGAATCTATAAAATCCTCGATGAGATAGATGATAGGTTCTTTAGAATCTTTGTCAAACTCCGTGGAGTTCGCCTCGGCTATACCTAGGACATTGCGCGCGTACTCGATGATGGCTAGCTGCATACCTAGACAAATCCCAAGTAGGGGGATCTTGCGTGTGCGCGCATATTTGATAGCTTGGAGCTTACCATCAATCCCGCGCTCACCAAATCCGCCCGGGATCAGGATTGAATCCACCTCATCTAATGCGTGCTTGCCCTCCTCATTCCCACTCTCTTGGATTTCTTTTTGGAGATTCTCACTGTCTATCCAGCGAATATCCACGCGTGTGTTGATATGCGCACCGGCGTGGATAAGTGCTTCCGTGAGAGATTTATAAGATTCTTTGAGAGAGAGGTATTTGCCCACAAATCCGATAGTGATGCTATCTTTGGGAGAGATGATTTTTTTGACAAGCATATCCCACTCGTCCATATTAGGATTGAGCTCGCCTAGCTCAAAACGCCGTGCGATAGGTAGCAAGATCCCTTCTTGTAAAAAATCTAGCGGGCATTTGTAGATACTCTGTGAATCTTTTGCCACAATCACGCTATCATCATCTACATCACAGCTTAGCGCTAGCTTTTTCTTTAGCTCCTTATCAAGCATACGCTCACATCGCGCCACCAGAATCTGCGGGGAAATCCCTATACGACGAAGTTCTTGCACGCTATGCTGGGTTGGTTTGGTCTTGAGCTCGCCTGCAGCACGGATAAGCGGGATAAGCGTAACATGCACACTGATAACTTGTTTGGACCCTAGCTCGTGCTTGAGCTGGCGCATCGCCTCTAGATAGGGCATACCCTCCATATCGCCCACCGTGCCACCAAGCTCGACAATGAGAAAGTCGCTCTGCGCTCCTGCAAGATGGATCCTGTGCTTGATTTCATCGACGATGTGAGGAACAATCTGAATGGTTTTGCCCAAATACTCACCCCTACGCTCCTTGTCGATGACAGAGAGATAGATCTGCCCAGTGGTGAAGTTATTTGCCTTATGGAAGTCTTTGTTTAAAAATCGCTCATAATGCCCAATATCTAGGTCTGTTTCCGCGCCATCGCTTGTTACAAACACCTCACCATGCTCTAATGGACTCATCGTGCCCGGATCGACATTGATATAGGGATCGATTTTAAGGATACTGACATTAAAACCACTGTGCTGCAAAAGTGTGGCGATAGAAGAAGAAGTAATACCCTTACCAAGGGAGCTTAAGACGCCACCGGTTACAAAGATGTATTTGGTTTTTGTGGATTTGTGTGTGGATTCCATAATGCCTAACTCCAAGCGCGAAATTTTGTGTATTATAAACCATACATGCTTAAAAACAGGCAGGACTTATGAAAGCTCTAAGTGCCAAAAAGCCACCACAACCAATACAGCCACACTCCTAAGAAAACAATGAGAATCCACCATACCCACAAAGGCTTATAAAGTATGAGAAATCCACTCACACTCATACTCACAAAACACCCAAAGAACAATAGTGATAACCACCCACAAGCCTCTGAATTAAGAATAATGCAGCACAATACCCACACCACGATACAAATCCCAAAGCTTAATGTGATATATGCCCTCCGTATCTCATGTGTGAATCTATACCATACCCACGCACCAAATCCCCAAAATCCAAACAGAAAAAAGAGACTTGCATCACTCATACCAAACATAGAATATGTATCGACCACACCAACGGCTAAAATCCCACAAAGCAATCCAACCGCTAGACTTATAAGTATCATACCTATACGCATTGTGCTAATTCTATCCATTGTGTATCCTTTCAGTAGATTCTCATTGTTAGATTCTAAAACCCATATCTTAGCATAATCCATATACAGAGGCATCAAGGATTATCAGCAAACTTAGCAAAACCTTGCAAAACCTTGCTATAATACCCGCTATGTAGATTCTATACACTTTGGTTTTGGCTCATATCGTGGTTGAGACAATCTCATAACCACTTATCCTACATTTTACTTTGTTTTGCATTCTTTTTTTGTATTTTGTTTTGTTGGATAAACGCAAAATCTTATGAGGGTAAGTCGCTAGATTCTATGATACTCTTGAGATTATTGATTCTATTATCTACTAGAAAAATGAGTAAAAGCGGACATTTTGTCCGATGATTGTATGGATTGGTTAATTTTGTGCGATTCTAAAGATTATAGTGAGAGGGTTAGCTTGGCACTATGGAGTTTTTACGCGCAGTTTTTTGGAGAGAGAAAAGCACGAGGAGTGTGAGGATAGTGTAGGCGAGGGTTAGGATTTTAAATGTGGGGTCGTCTGTGTTTATGGCTTTGTCTGCTAGTTTTCTTATAAGGGGATTTAGAATAACGATATTATGACCTAAAGCGATAGAAGTTATAATATAAGCTGGAACTATAAAAATAACCCGTAAAACAAAACTATCCAAAAAGATTAATAAGAAATAAAGACCAAAAAAGAGATAAAAAAGCATAGAATTTTTTAAAACAGAGACAGTATCAAAAGTGCTTGGTATATAGGGTATTATGAATGCTATGTAAAATGCAGAGGCAAGCATAAGGATCAAAAGTTTTGTGAGTATCGAACATAGCCAGTCTTTTAGGGCTTGATAGATGAAATATATAGCAGAAAACAATGCGTATAACAAGAAAGCTGTAAGTATAACCGCATAAAATACCATCATACACAAGTTATAATCTTCAGCCGATCCTAAGGTATCTACGCTTGTTGCTGTTTGAGTGTCATGAAAGCAGCATATATATAAAAATATGGCATACATGGCAACCAAGAGTATAAGATTATTAAAAACCTTCAAAAAATCCGTGTGGTGTTCACTTAGATTTCTATAAAATCTTAAAAGCCAATAATCTATAAATTCTTTAAAGGGCTTTGTATTTTTTCTCACATCTTCTTCACTTTGTGCTTGGATACCTCGCTTGTTGGGGCTTTCGCCTAGCTCAATTTCTTTACAATACAGCTCCAGCTTGTGAAACTCCGAGGCATCGAGATTGTTGTTATCTTTGATTAGAGCGTTTTTAAAGATTCTAAAGCTATCGCGAAAGTCGTTGGCAAAGTGGGTTAGGGGTTTTGTGATTGTGGGTTTTTTGTCGTTTGCCTGTTCTTTTTTGAGTTTAGCACCAATCCGTTGTTTGATTTTCTGAAAACAGCCTTGTTTTTGCGGGGCGATATTGTTGTATTTTTTAAACTCGCCAATAATACACTCTTTTAGATTCGTAAAGTCAAAGTCCAAGTCCATATTCACAGCATTCAAGCTTCCTTTAAACTGCACTTGTGAAAAATTAGGGGCTTTCTCAAACTTTGCTCCATAAAAGTTAGCAGTTTTTTCAAACTCGCATT
>CALVBL010000013.1 GCA_944325775.1 uncultured Helicobacter sp. | reverse complement strand
ATCACACAGGATTTTATGATTATCGCGCGTATAGAATCGTTAATCCTAGAAAAAGGACAAGAAGATGCACTAAGGCGCGCACACGCGTATGTGGAGGCGGGGGCTGATGGCATAATGATACACTCGCGCCAAAAATCCCCCGATGAGGTGCTGGAGTTTCTTGCTCGGTTTCGAGCACATGATGCACACACACCTATCGTAGTCGTACCAACGAGTTTTAATACCATTACTGCATATGAGCTTGGTGAAGCAGGAGCAAATATCATCATTTATGCCAACCATTTGCTAAGGGCATCGTTTGTGGCGATGAAAGAGGTGGCGGAGGGGATTTTGCGACACGATAGGAGCGCAGAGATTGAGGGGCGGTGTATGAGTGTGGGGGAGATACTCTCGCTGATCCCGGGGACGATATAAAAAGTGGCATTCAGTATTGAGCGATAAAAGTGGGAATCTTCACTCGGATTTTCGGTCACTTACGCCTAGTAAGCTCCCTCAATCCTCGCTTGATAACCCACTTTTCTCATCTCAATCCTTAGAATGCCAAAAAATAAGACAATGGCGCACAAAGGACAAGTTAAGCCTTAGATTTTTCAACAATCCTAGAATTTCTGGGGCAAGCCAAGTGGCTGATCTAAGAGGCATTCACTAGATTCTGAAGTGTTTGAGAATCTAGTGAATGCCTTGCAAATTGAGGCTTCATAAAACACAAAAGGAGCAAATATGGAAAAAATTATCATCTTTGGTGCAGGAAACTGCGGGAGGCTTATAGGGAAACAATTGCGCGATGAAGGCAAGGAAGTCGTATGCTTTATCGACAATGATCCACACAAAGAGGGGCAAAGTATCGCGCTAGATTCTCTCTCGGGGGGGGGGGGGGCAATATACCCATTTATCCCGCTGACAAAATCACACATTTAGTGTTTGATAGGATTGTCGTGGGCACATTCACAGGATTGTATGAAATAGCCAATCAATTGCGTGATATGGGGATTTGTGAGCAAAAAATTGATGTGGGTTATATCGAGCTAAGTGTGAAAGCGCGAGAGGCGTTTGTCAAAGATTTTGCCAAAGAAGTGCGTGAGCGTGGAATGCGTGGAAGCGTGGCAGAGGTAGGCGTGTATCGTGGGGATTTTGCACGCGTGATCAATGAAGCGTTTGCAGACAGAAGGTTGTATTTGTTTGATACTTTTGAGGGCTTTAGCGTGCAGGATTTGGAGCAGGCTAGAGATGGGGCAATGGGTAAAAACTTAGGACAAAAACACTTTTCAAACACAAGCGTGGAGCTGGTGCTCTCAAAAATGCCCAACAAAGAGCAGTGTGTGATCAAAAAAGGTTGGTTTCCAAAAAGCGCACAGAATCTAGAGGAGAGTGCGTTTTGTTTTGTGAATTTGGATTGTGATTTGTATGAGCCTATATTGGCAGGATTGGAGTTTTTTTATCCCAAAATGGTGCGCGGGGGCGTGATTTTAGTCCATGAGTATTTTTCACAAGGTTATGTGGGGGTCAAAGAGGCGGTGCATGAGTTTTGCCAATCTCATAAGATAGATTCTGCCCTAAAAGTGCCTATTGGAGATAGTTTGAGTATTGCTGTGATTAAAATATAAAGGAGTGCTATGCTAGATACTTACGCGTTTGGGGAGCTTTTGGGGGAGAGTGGGTTTAGGGATTTTAGCGGGGTGCCCTGCAGCTACCTCGCGCCGCTTATTAATTATGCGATTAATGAGGGGCGGTTTGTGATGGCGAATAATGAGGGGGAGGCGGTGGCGATAGCGAGCGGGGTTAGTCTTGCAAATTCAGCTCTAGGTAAGCATTCAGCTTTGAGCGATAAATCGGGGAGTTTGTCGCTCACTTCGTCGATAGACGCTCCAGTCTTATCTCCTCGTTCGCGACTGCACAACCCCGATTTCTCATCTCAAATCTTAGAATGCTCGGGCAAGCCAAGCGAGGAATGTAAAGAAAATATAGAATCTAAAGAAAGTTTAGATTCTATATTTAGCAGCTTAGATTCAGAATCTAGAACAATCGCAGAATCCCTAACGCCAAAAAATCCTAGCGAGGCTTTGCCTAATTCAAATAATATGCGCGATAACGCAAGCCTACATTTGTCGCGGAAAGTTAGTGCGCGGGATTCAGAGAGAGGCGAAGTATTTTGCGATGATTTTGCTTGTTTTGCGAGTGAGGACGAGGGAGCTACCTTAGGCGGTAGTGACCGAAGTCCGAGTGATGCAATCAAGCAAAAGCGCGCGAAAGACAAGCCTAGCACGGAATATGGCGTGGTGCTTATGCAAAATAGCGGACTTAGTAATGCCCTCTCGCCCCTCACAAGTCTTAACCACACATTTGGTATTCCAATTCTTGGCTTTGTGTCTTTGCGTGGAGAACGTGATGAGCGGGGGCATAATACTGATGAGCCACAACATGAGCTTTTGGGTGTGATCACTGATAAACTTTTAGAGACTTGCGAGATAGAGTATGCGTTTTTGAGTGCGGATTTTGATGAAGCAAAGAAGCAGGTGCTATATGCGCACAAAGTTTTAGAATCTAACAAAAGTTTCTTTTTTATCGTGAGGGATAAGACTTTTATTAAAGTGCCCCTTAGATATAATCCATTGCAAGAGATGGGATTGCAAAATGATGATTGTCCGATAGCACAGACACAGGAGGCTTTGCCAACGAGGCTGCAAGCATTAGAGGTTATTCAGCATATAGCTATAGAATCTAAAAGCACACTGCTAGCGACCACAGGTAAATGTGGGCGTGAGCTCTATGAGCTAGGCGATACACCAAACCAACTCTATATGGTTGGCTCTATGGGCTGTGTTGGGGCTTTGGGGCTTGGGATCGCGCTTAAGAATGAAACCAAGGTCATAGCGATCGATGGAGATTCTGCGCTGCTTATGCGACTTGGCGCACTTAGCACCAATGCGTATTATGCCAAAATACGCGATAGGGGGAATTTCTGCCATATTTTGCTAGATAATGAGAGTCATGATAGTACTGGTGGGCAGTTTAATCTCTCGCCATTTGTGGATTTTTGTGCGATTGCACGAGCGAGTGGGTATGAATGTGTGTATCACGCGCGTGATGTGAGTGAGCTTGGCGAGGTGTTGCGAGCATTTATAGATTGTGAGCGTGGGGGTGCGTGGTTTGTGTATCTACGGATCGCAAAAGGGAGCAAGGAGCCTCTAGGACGCCCTAAAATCACACCAAAGCAAGTGGCAACCCGTTTGAGTAGATTTCTGGCAATATCAAATGGAGGCGAGGAATGAAGTTTGGCTATCACAATCCGGTTAGGATACGATTTGGCGTAGATTTGCTACAAGCTTGCAGGGAGTTAGAATCTAATAGAATTTTGCTTGTAACTTCGCGGGGCTTTAGTGCGCGTGGGCTTACTGCCAAAGTGCAAGAGGTGCTAGGCAAACGCGTGGTGGCAGTGCTAGATTCTATCACACCAAATCCGGAACTAAGCGAGCTTGTGGCACTCAAAAACACACTTAGAGATATAGGGGAGTTTGAGAGTGTCTTAGCTATTGGTGGTGGAAGCGTGTTAGATAGTGCGAAGTTTTTAAGTGTGCGGGGTGATGTGGTGGTGCGTGATAATGGATTAGTCATCATAGAGGGGGATTCTAGCATAGCTTCTAAGCCAATTTTTGCTTTTCCAACGACTGCAGGCACGGGGAGTGAGCTGACCAAGTGGGCGACAATCTGGGATAGCAAAGCAGGGGTGAAGTATTCGCTTCAAAGCGATAGCCTCTATCCACATACCGCATTGTATGATGTGAATCTCACGCGCACACTTAGCAGGGAAAATACCATAGCTACTGGGCTTGATGCACTATCTCATGCGTGTGAATCTATATGGAATAAAAATGCTAATCCTATTTCTACGCATTATGCACTAGATTCTATCAAGCTTATTGTGCGTATCTTGCCTGATCTTGCAGAGAATCTACAATCATTTGAGTTGCGTGAAAGTATGCTATATGCGAGTATGTATGCAGCCCTAGCGTTTTCTAACACCCAAACTGCCTTAGCACACGCGATAAGCTATCCTATCACTATGCGATTTGGCGTGCCACATGGGTTGGCGTGTAGCTTTAGTATTCCATTGTTATTAGATTGTTTGCCAAAGTGTGAGGCGCGAGAGATTCTAGCACCATATACTAGAGCTATAAAGGAGCTTTTTAGCACATTAAAGGTTAGCACAAATCCTAGAGATTATGGGCTAGATTCTGTGGTGGTAGAGGAGGTTTTTGCCTCACTCAATGCGCGGGCAAAAAATGGGGTATTTGAGCTAGAAGAAGTTAAGAGAATATTTTTATTAGTTAAATAAGTAATAAAACCATCCTCCATCAAGATCATAAAAACCTTCTTTGAGAATGGACATTTTTATCATAGTTCGGAATCTGTCTATGAGCAAAACAAATGCTAGGATATACAAATATAGGAGTTTGTTTTCTAATGTTTTAAAAAATAAAAAACCAAATATGACATGATAGAATAATCCTACACGTATAGAAAAATTCCATGAAGCAATGGGCGAAACAAGAAATAAAATTCCATAAAAAATGATGATATTGCGCCATTTGGGATCAATATTTTTGTAATAATATGCTGTCAAAAGCATGAGGACACACACAAAAACAGAATCTTTTAAAACAGCTCGTCCAGCATCATCCATGACCCTATCATAATACAAGAGCTTGTGTGACAAAAAATCTGGAATAAACTTCATATTTGAGATAAGTGTGGGGAAAAGACTAGATGATGCAATCATAAGAGAAACTATAAGAGTGATAATAATAGAAAGTTTAAAATAATGCCTAAAACAATAAAAGAGTACATAAAATAAAATGGCTGTTGTGTGGCAAAAAAATCCAAGTAATACAAAGATAAGGGTTTTGTATTTTGAGGTTTGGTAGAGGGCAAAAAGAATAAAAATGCAGGCAAAAAGCTGTCGCGTCAAAAAGGTGGGTGTCCAAAAGCTAAAGAGGCAAAAGACAAAAAACACACAAAGTGTGGCATAGCGCGCCTGTGTATCTTTGAGTGCGTATTTTTCTAGCCAGATAAGAGTGAGGATGCCAGCGCAAATGCTATTAAGGATTAAAAAATCCACGCATCGCAGAGAATCAAAAAAGAAAGAGATAACACACCAATACAGAGGCATAAGAAACTCAACGCCGCTCCCATAAGCAAAGATTTGGCTAAAGTCTCCTCTAGCAATGCTGTGATAAGTCGTGTAGTAGTTAAGCGCGTCAGAATAGCATGGCGTGTTGTTGCCATAAGTGATGGCTCCGCTTATGATGATGGCAAGGCTTATGACAATGCGCAAAAATGCACTAGGAGCAAGAAAGGTAAGGAGATACAAAAAACTAAGAGCAATAAGTAAGGTGGCAATTGGGCTAAATGGCAGAATGCACCATGGCACAAAGGCTAAAATATAAGCTAGAGGACTATACGGGGGGGGCATTATATGAGTGTTATAAGACATAGTTATCCTTTTAAAAATCACAATTCCCAGCAGGAGGCTTGTTCATAGTCTTTAAGCTCCTTTGGTATGTTAGAGCATACACGGCAGCGTGGGTTTTTGCTCACGCGTATTTTGCGAAATCCCATACTTAGCGCATCAAAGCTAAGGATAGTATTATACAGCGGCTCGCCTATGCCCAAAATCATCTTAAGCACCTCGGTGGCTTGGATACTCCCAAGCATTCCCGCGATTGAACCAAGTATCCCCGCACTTGAGCAAGTAGGCACAGAATCTGCTGGAGGCGGAGAGTGGAACACGCACGCATAGCACGCGCTCTGCCCGGGTTTGATACTCATACTCTGCCCGCTAAATCGCAAGATCCCACCATAGGAATAGGGCTTTTTGAGCATTACGCACGCGTCGTTTATGAGGAATTTGGTGCCGAAATTATCCGTGCCATCAACGACAATATCATAAGATTCTATGAGTTTTGTGATATTTTGCGCGCTTAGGCGTTCTTGGTAGATATCCACCTGCACACAGGGATTGATCGCGTGGAGCTTAGCTTTAGCGCTCTGCACCTTTGGTGTGCCCACCTCGGGCGTGGTGTGGAGAATCTGCCGCTGGAGATTGCTTAGATCGATCACATCATCATCAATGATCCCAATCCGCCCCACCCCAGCAGCTGCAAGATAAAGTGCGATGGGTGAGCCAAGCCCACCAGCCCCAGCAATGAAAACCTGTGCTTGAGAGAGCTTTTTTTGCCCTTCCACGCCGACATTTTGCAGCACAAAATGCCGCGAGTAGCGCTTCATAGTTTCATCGTTAAATTCTAGCATGCTCCCTCCTTTGATCCTATGAATAATAATCCCGTATTAATCACTCTTTAATCCACCTTAAGCACTGCCAAAAACGCCTCTTGTGGCAGTTCTACTTTGCCGATAGCCTTGAGGCGTTTTTTGCCCTCTTTTTGCTTTTCTAGGAGCTTGCGTTTGCGCGTGATATCCCCGCCGTAGCATTTTGCGGTTACATTTTTGCCCATGGATTTGATGGTTTCGCGCGCGATGATTTTATTGCCTATGCTGGCTTGTATCGCGACTTCAAAGAGTTGGCGCGGTATGAGCTCTTTCATCGCCTCTACGAGTGATCTGCCTTTTTCGTAGGCTTTGGAAGTATCCACGATGATAGAGAGTGCATCGACTACATCGCCTGCTACGCGCACATCAAGCTTCACAAGCTTGCCCTCGCGGTATTCGATGGGTTCATAATCAAAGCTTGCATAGCCCTTGGTGCAGGATTTGAGTTTGTCATAAAAATCCATCACGATTTCATTGCTTGGTAAGGCATATTCAAGCATTACACGCTCGGGCGTAAGATATTCCATTTTTTCTTGCACGCCGCGTTTGTTGGATAGGAGTGTGATGATATTGCCCAAATACTCGCTTGGTGTGATGATATGCGCGCGGACATAAGGCTCTTTGATACTTGCGATTTTTTGCACTTCGGGGAGCTGGCTGGGGTTTTGCACGAGAGTGAGTGAGCCATCAGTGCCATAGACTTCATAGATCACTGTGGGCGCGGTGGCGATGAGCTGGAGGTCAAACTCGCGCTCCAATCGCTCCTTAACCACTTCCATATGCAAAAGCCCTAGGAAGCCCACACGGAATCCAAACCCAAGCGCGATAGAAGTCTCTGGCTCAAACTGCAGGGCGGAGTCGTTGAGCTTGAGTTTATTGAGTGCTTCACGCAAATCTTCAAATCTATCGGTTTGGATCGGATAGAGTCCGGCAAACACAAAGGGCTTAGCGGGTTTAAACCCTTCTATTGGCTTAATTGTGGGGTGTTTAGAATCTGTGATAGTATCGCCCACAGCAAGCTCTGTGAGGGATTTGAGCCCTAAGGACACGATGCCTATTTCGCCACAAGCAATTTTTTGTGTGGGGATTTTTTGCACTGGGTGGGGATAATACAGCCCTAGCACCTCATATCGCTTGCCACTACTCATAATGAGAATCTCCTGCCCCACGCTAAGTTCGCCATCTTTGAGTCGCACGAGTGCTAATGCACCCAGATAATTATCAAACCACGAATCGTAAATAAGGGCTTTGGTAGGGGCATTTGGATCACCGCTAGGTGGGGGGATACGCGTGATGATAGATTCTAAGAGTTCGCGTATGCCTAGCCCGCTTTTTGCGCTGACTTCTAGAGCCTGATCGCATTCTAACCCAATGGTGGATTCTATCTCGTCTTTGACTTTTGGGGCGTCTGCAGCGGGCAGGTCGATTTTGTTAATCACGGGGATAATCTCGAGGTTGTTATCAAGGGCGATATAGACATTGGCGATGGTTTGGGCTTCCACGCCTTGTGAGGCATCTACCACGAGCAGCGCACCCTCACATGAGCTAAGAGAGCGTGAGACTTCGTAGCTAAAATCCACATGTCCGGGTGTGTCGATGAGATTTAAGATATAAGTTTGGTTGTTGTAGGTGTATTCTAGGCGCACAGATTGGGCTTTGATCGTGATCCCACGCTCTTTTTCGATATCCATAGTATCCATGATCTGGCTTACCATTTCCCTTTGGGTTACTGCGCCACATTCTTGGATCAGGCGATCAGCGAGCGTGGATTTGCCATGATCAATGTGCGCGATGATAGAAAAATTTCGGATATATTGCTGCATTGCGCTAACCTTGTGTGAATCTCTAAGTTTGGGCATTGTAGCAAAGCAATACTAAAAAATCATTTAGTTTTTAAGACTTGACTACTTGTATGGTGATTAGTAATAATACAGCTCCATGCTCACGCGGATTCTGATGAGCACTTTGCTAACGGGGTGAGGATAGTCCTTGTATGCGATTTCTATGGTGCGCTCGGAGTTTCTATCTAGGATTACATAGCCTGAGGGTTTGATGAGGCGTAAGTCACTGATGTCGCCATTTGGGTGGAGGTAAAACTGCACGATATTCACGCCTTGCTGTCCTAGACGGATTGCATCGGGGGGGTATTTGAGGTATCTGCCGGTGATACGCCCGATGTCGCGAAGGTTGTTGATGATAAAATCCTGCTCCACAAGCCCATAATCCCCAAATTCCTCGCCATAGAGATCGCTCACATCGCGTTTTGTGATACTATCTATCCTTGGGTACTGGGCGAAAATCGCGGCTAGCGAGGGGGATTGCTCGGCTTTGCTTTGGCGTGAATCTGGCGTTTGCGGGCTAGGGTAGGGATTGGAGTTTAGCGTGAGGGAGCGCAGATCTATGTCGTTTTTGGTTTCTTGTGTTGTGTTATTTTGTTTCGTGTTTTCTTGCGTGGCTTGTGAATTTTGGGTAGGGTTGTGTGAATCCTGTGCTTTAAGGCGAGATTGTGAGGTATCGCTATCGCGCTTGGCTATGTTTGCTTGGGATTGTTTAGAATCCCTGCTTTGACTTTGTGATGAGTTGGTCTGTGGCTGGGATCTGGGGCTTGGCTTAGGTTGTGGAGGGAGCTGCTGGGGGATAAAGCCTGAAATTTTTATCTTGTTTGGGATTTCTCCCGTGCCTTTTTTGAATCTAAGCTCCTGCCTCTGAAATATCGTAAATACCATAGCCCCCACGATTATGAGATGGATAAGAAGCGAGCAGAGTAGAGCAAAGCGCAAGCGCTCCTTTTCGGTGATGTTAAATGTTTTGGTCATTTTTTAGTCGTTGCAGTCGTTGTGCTTTTTGCTCCAAAAGATTGCTAAATTGTGAATCTTCAATCACGAGATTATCGTGCAAGAGGGATGTTTGGGCTCTGCTTGGATTAGTGATTGTATTGCCGATGGGATAGCGATCAAGCAGAGTGTTTGAGTTGCCCACAAGCACGACATAGCGATAGCCATTGGTTTCAATCGTGAGGATTTTGTTTTTAGAATCCACGCGTTTTTGGGCGATGATTTTGATCGTGGGGTCGAAGGGATTTAGCTCAAAATGCGTGCCTCTAGGAGCATTTGGGTTGAGATAGGAGGCAAAGGGTTTGTGAGTGTTTTTGCGTAGTGAATTTCGTGTCCATAGCAATATCGCAATGAGCAACATCATAATCCCTATGAGCGCGGCATAACGCCATAGATCCAAATCACCACTTTGCGTGAGTAGCGGGAGGGGCTGTGCGCTCTCTGTAGTTTGTGTGTTTTGGGCTTGTGAATCTGTGGCTTGTGCGCTCTGAATCTGTCCATTTTGAATCTGCGCACTCTGAATCTGATCGCCCTGAATCTGCCTATCCTCATTGATTTGGGTTTGTGTATCACCTGCTATTTGCGCGTTTTGAGCGGCTAGAGTGCTTGGGTTTGCGTGTGTGCTTTGCGCGTTTGTGAAGCTTTCGGGCTTGGGCAGTGTGGCGATTTGGTTAGGGATTTCAGAATCTAGCGATGGATTTGGCTGATCAAGCGGGAGTGTGAGAGATTTGTTTATCAAAAGTTCTAGGTGCGAGGGCTGGGCTTTGAGAAAGCTTACTTTGAGTGTCTGTCCTGCCTTGCCCACATCGATATGAATCTGCTCGGGATCGCCTATGCCTAGCACATACAAATCACCATTGATGTTAAAAACCTGAATTTCACTAAGCAGCGATCCACCCACGCGCTTGTTTTGCGGCTGTGCGGTGATGTTTTTGAAAATCACGCCTTTGTATTCGTCTTTGGTCGTGATTTGGGGTGTGAGATCATAGGCAGTGTCTAGGTAGAGTAGGACTTCGTTTTTTTCTTTGGTGGTGTTTATCTCGATTTTTTGCGCTTGTGTGGCAAACGCCAACGCCACCCCACAGAGCCATACGATGAGAGATCGCATATCCTATACTTTCTCGCGTGTGAGATAATACACAATCGCATTAGAATCTAAAATCTCATTGATACGAATTGCGAGGTTTTTCTCATATACCATCACTTCACCTTTGCCTATCACGCGCCCATTGACAAAAGTCTCGATACTCTCACCTGCGGGCTTGCCTAGATCGATGATAGAGCCTTTTTCAAATTTTAAGATCTCATTGAGCGGGAGTTTTGTCGAGCCTAGCTCGGCTTCAAAAAGCACTTCCATATCTAGCAGACCATTGTAGTTTTGCATCATATCTTCGAGATAGGTCGCTAGTTCGATTTCTTTGGGTGTGTGGATTCGTTGTTTATCGAGGATCGATTCGCCGCCCATACTTACTCCTTGTTATGTTAATACAATTGCCTGTGGCAAATTACTCTCGCTTGCGTGGGGTGATCTACCCTCACTCCGCCATTGCTAAATCTTGTGTTGAATCTTGGCGCACACATATTGCACATATTGCCCCAATCCATTAGCTTAGATTCACTAGATTCTATAACGCCGATGGGCTTAGATTCTATCAGCTCACGCATTTCTGACATAGATTCCGCAGTGTCCTCTGCCTAGCTTAAAATGCAAGCCACTATCATAATCTTTGATGAGTTTGTAGCCAAGATAACTAGGTACGGAGATATTAAAGCCCTTATCACCTTTAGCTAGGACCTTGGCATGTCCTACGATGAGATTTGCTAGCTCCTTTGCCATATCTTCTAGGGTGGCTTTGTCTGGGTTATCTTCCTCTAGCATAGCCTTTGCCACGATTTTCAAAAACGCCTTATCAAAGAGCAAAAACACATCTTTATCCACCGCCCCATTTTTAAGCATACTGATCTTTGTGAGATAGCCCTTTTTTATCGGTAGGATAGAATCTTTTGGGGCTTTGTTGATACTCTCTTGCAGCACTTCTATGAAGCTTTGATGGATTACCTTAAAGCTCTGATGATTAACGCCCATGCTCACCCCTTTGACTTAAGATTCTCAAATTATAGGGATTTTTTGCTTATCTTGGCTTAAAGTTCTGTGTGCTTTTACACAAATGCTGCACGAAGCACTCCTCACATAGCGGTTTTTGTGCCTTGCATATATAGCGACCAAATAGCACAAAAGCTTGATGGAGCGTGGAGAGATGATCTTTGAACACTTTGGTGAGGTCAGATTCTGTTTGCAAGGCGGTGGTGGCATTGCTTAGTCCCAATCGATGAGAGGTGCGAAAGACATGGGTATCCACCGCCATAAAGTTAGCCTCAAAAAACTCTATAAGCACGACATTAGCGGTTTTTTGCCCCACGCCAGCGAGGCTTTTGAGTGCGTCTTGTGTGGTTGGGATCTCCCCGCCATATTCCTGCAGGACTTGGGTTGCCATTTTTTTGAGATTTGTGGCTTTGTTGTTAAAAAACGAGATGGATTTAATCAGCTCTTTAATCTCTTCTAGTGGGGCGTTTGCGAGGCTAGCGACATTGGGAAATCGCGCAAAAAGTGCGGGCGTGACGATATTGACGCGTTTATCGGTGCATTGGGCGGAGAGCATCACACATACGAGTAGCTCATAGAGGTTGTTGTAACGTAGTTCGGTTTTGGCATTGGCATAATGCTCCAAAAACAGCGCTTTTATCTCCGCGATTTGAGCTTTGGTGGCTTTTTTGGGCTTTGGGGGTTGTGGCATTGACATCCTTTGTGTGGGGTATTTAAGCCGCTATTATAATATTTTTCAGGGCTTTTTGCTATAATCGCGGGCTTTAGATTCTGTAAAGTGGGGAGTGAATATGGAGACGATTATTAATATAGAGCGAGCAGTGCTTTCAGCGATTTTGTATGCCCCGAGCAATTATGAAGAAGTCGCAGCGATCCTAAGTCCCAAGGATTTTTTATACCCCACTCATAAGAATGTTTTTGAGGTAATGCGAGAGTGCGATGCGCTCAATCTCCCACTTGATGAACAGATCATCTTGCAACGCTCACAGGGCAAAGTGCGCGAAGATGAGATTGTAGAGATCGCGAGTGCAAGCCCGATTGCCAATATCGAAGCCTACACCAAAGAAATCAAAGAAGCTGCGCTAAAACGAGAACTCCAAGAGCTAGCCAATCTGCTGCGCGAAAAGTCTTTGGATTCACACACGAGCTCACAGGATATTATGGAGATCGTCGAAAAGCGCGTGAGCGATATCGCACTGGGCAATAGTAATGGCAAGGATTTCATCGATAGCCCCACACTTGTAGCCGATACGATGAGCTACCTCCTAGAGCTCAAAAATCGTGGCAATGAGATCTTAACTGGCGTTACCACAGGCTTTTATGAGCTAAATGACATCACTACAGGTTTTAATAACGGCGATTTGGTGATCATCGGTGCGCGCCCATCGATGGGCAAGACGGCATTTATGCTAAGTATCGCCCAAAGTATCTTAAATGCCAATGTAGGCGTGGCGATCTTTAGCCTTGAAATGCCCGCGTTGCAGCTGATGATACGCTTACTAAGCTCTCTTAGCTCGATCTCTATGCAGAATCTCCGCCGTGGCAATCTCAACGACGCCGAGCTTGAACAGCTTAGTATCTGCACAGATACAATGGCACAAAAGGAGCTTTTTATCGATGATGGCAGTGTGCTAAATATCTCCCAGCTTCGCTCCAAACTCCGCAAGCTCAAGCGCCAGCACCCAAATGTGGGGATTGCGATGATCGATTATCTGCAGCTGATGGTGGGCGATAGAAATCAAGGCAAGCAAATCGAGATTAGCGATATTTCGCGCGGACTTAAGACTTTAGCGCGTGAGTTACAAATGCCTATCATCGCGTTATCCCAGCTCAACCGCGAGCTTGAAAAGCGTGATGACAAGCACCCGGTGCTTTCAGATCTGCGGGATTCGGGAGCGATTGAGCAAGATGCGGATATGATTTTATTTCTCTATCGCGACGATGTGTATAAAAAGCGCGCAGATAGGGAGCGCAAGGCACGATTAGAAAAAGAGGGCAAGGGCGGGGATTTCAAGCCAGAGTATGAGGAGCGCGATGTAGAGCCTGCCGAGGTGATCGTGGCTAAAAACCGCAATGGTGAGACACGCACAATTAGGATTCAGTTCAGGAAGAGATTCACGCGTTTTGAGAATCCAGAGACTAATGAGAGCCCACACCCAGATACCAAGCTCAATGTCGATGAGATCCGTAGTATTGTGGGGAATTTCTAAAAATAATCACTAAAATATGCCTTACCTTCAGGAATGATGTCCTCTAGGATATTGAGACTTGCCTCATCTGCCTCTAGTCGCTCAATGGCGCGGAGGTATGATGGGCGCTTGTAGCCAAGTAGCATAGTCGTGAGTGTCTGTATGGAGAGCTTAACGTGATAGGGTGGCATCATTTGATTGTAAGGGCGTTGTTCTTGTGTATGAAGGTTTGAGGTGGTGTCTCTCGCTCCTCCACCTTGTGCTAAATCTAGTTGCCCAGATTCATTAGATTCTATAGAATCTAGCACTTTAAGATTCACATCATTGCCTCTAAACTCCAGCACAAAGGCTTTGTTATTCCACTCTAGCATATTATCTTGCACGATGAAGCAAAATTGCGTATCAAAGCTAATGTGATCAAATGGATATTGGTGCAAAAACTGCTCCACATCGACGATCCGCGCCATAATATAGGGCTGTATAGATTCGCTAATATGTCCATCTTCGAGCAAAAACGCAAGACTCTCGTTGCTATAATTCGCCCCTTCAATCCTATCAAACATCGATTGATGGGCGTTGATAAAATGCCAGATTCCATAACGTGCCTCTTGATTGAGCCAAATCATTTCTTTGATCTTAAACACATCATTATCTAGCAAATACACGATATAGCCGTTAGCATGCCCCGTGGTATCATAATAGAGTGCAATAGAGATATCTTCCACTTCCCAGCGCCAGTATTCTTCCCAACTTAGAGAATCTCGCAACAGCGCGCCATGTGTGCGAAGCGCAAAGCTATGGTAGAGATTCAAAAAATCCTCATTATCCGCACTCACTCTGCGTACGATCCCCTCGACTTTGGGGACTTTTGGCACTTGAGAATCTTTGATTGCAAAGGTGATTTTATCACTCACAATTTCCCAGCCCTTAGAGCGATAATACGGGATCGAGTAGGGATAGAGGCATGAGATACTCTGCCCACTCTCGCGCATAATACCCAGCACTTTTTTAATGAGATCATTCATAAGCCCCAATCCGGCGTATTCAGGATAGGTTGCCACGCCTGTGATATAGCCCATTTTGTAGATGGTGTTGTAGATATTCATTTGCACGGGGTAGAGTGCGATCTGTGAGATGAGATTGCTCTCATCAAACCAACCAAATACCTGTGCATTGCGCAATACAGGATATTTAGCAAGTTTGATCTCCTCACCGCTCCAGCCGGCATTAAACAAATCGCGCTCGGTGACTTGGAAGGCGTAACGTAGGAGTTTATTAAACTGCTCGAGGTGGCACTCATCGAGCTCTTTGATGTGGAATTGGTCTTTTAGTGTGCGTGTGTGCATAGGTCTCCTTGTAAGATTCTGCTAATGTTTAAGTAATTTTATCGTATAATAGACAATTTCGCATTGTGTTTCGCTCACAAGGGCTTTGCGATGGGCTTTTGAGCCATTTCATTTATATAAGGATTTGTATGAAAACCGCACTTATCACAGGCATTACCGGACAGGATGGCGCGTATCTCGCGGAGTTTTTGCTCAAAAAAGGCTATGAGGTGCATGGCATAAAGCGCCGTAGCTCGCTCTTTAATACCGATAGGATCGATCATCTCTACCAAGATCCTCATGTGGCAAATCGCAATTTTTTCCTGCACTATGGGGATTTGACAGATTCACTCAATCTCACACGCATTATCCAAGAGACCAAACCCGATGAGATTTATAATCTCGCGGCGATGAGTCACGTGGCAGTGAGCTTTGAGACACCAGAATACACCGCTAATGCCGATGGTATCGGCACGCTTAGAATCTTAGAGGCGGTGCGTCTATTAGGACTGATAGAAAAAAGCAAGATTTACCAAGCCTCCACAAGCGAGCTCTATGGGCTTGTGCAGGAGATCCCACAGAGCGAGAAGACACCATTTTATCCGCGCTCTCCGTATGCGTGTGCGAAGCTCTATGCGTATTGGATCACGGTCAATTATCGCGAGGCATATAATATCTTTGCGAGCAATGGCATACTCTTTAACCACGAGAGCCCCATACGCGGCGAAACATTTGTAACGCGTAAAATCACGCGTGCAGTGGCAAAAATCGCACTTGGATTGCAAGATAAACTCTATCTAGGCAATCTTAGTGCTAAGCGCGATTGGGGGCATGCTAAGGATTATGTGCGTATGATGTGGCTTATCCTCCAAGCATCTAAGCCAGAAGATTGGGTTATTGCCACGGGCGTTACCACAGAGGTGCGTGAGTTTGTCAAAATGGCATTTGGCGAGCTTGGTATCGAGATAGAATTCCGCGGTGAAGGCGTGCAGGAGCGTGGCTATATCAAGGCGTGCCACGGGGAATTTAAGCTAGAGATCGGTAGGGAAGTGGTAAGCGTGGATGCGCGGTATTTCCGCCCTACAGAGGTGGATCTACTCATCGGTGATGCGAGCAAGGCACGCGAGAAGCTAGGCTGGGTGCCAGAATACGATCTCAAGGCATTGGTAGCGGATATGATGCGAAGCGATCTCAAGCTAATGCAAAAGGATAAATACCTCAAAGAGGGCGGCTATGAGGTGTTTAGCTATTTTGAGTGATAGAATCTAAATTCTAAAAAATCCGCTGTATATCGGAGCGAGTGGAGATTCGCTCTCCACGAAGCAATACATAAATTTGCGCAAACAGATTGTTGTATTAATTGCGCTAGTAGTTCTCTTTATTCACACAGAGCAGGTTTGCAGATTAGATTTAGGGTCATTCCGTTGGTATTGGCGGTGCAGGTCGCGCAAGGTCCGGGTTTGGGCGTATGGGGCGTGAGTAGCTGACGCGTAGCGATGTATTTAGGAGAGCTAAAGAGTTCAAAGAGATCCATCTCACGCACATCGCCCATAATGAAGTCTTTGTGCGCTTCCACATCGCTGCGCAAATGGCAGCAGGGCATCGCAAGGCAGTTATAATCAATATAAATAGATTCTAATGGAAAGTGACAGCCATAGTCGCGCACTTTGCTCTCGCGCTTGCTGATCTGGTCGATCACACCGCCGCGATCGATACCGCCTATCTCTGGATTCCAACAACGACAGAGGATATATTCCACGCCCGGATATTTGAAGGTGATGCCGTATTCTCGCGGTGTATCGATGCTCACTTCATAGTGTAGATTTAGCTTATTTGCCATTTTTTGCATCGCGGGTTTTAGCACCTTAGCCTTATCAAAGCTCTCATTTTTCTTGAGATAGTAGCTCATAAGCATATAGCTCATACCCGCGTCCCTTAGCTCATCAAGATATTCACGCGTGAGATAGTCGCCGTTGGTAAAGATCCCAAGCTTTGCTTTGGGGAGCTTGCTCCTAGCTTGCCTTAGGCGCTTTAGGATAAGCTCTCTATCTGCTAGTGTCTCGTTGAATCTATGGAAGTTTAGCGTGCCCTCATACTCGATCTCGGCGAGATTATCGATACAGCGTAAAAACACAGATTCTGGAAACTCGATTTTTTGTTTCCTATCGATGATGGAGTTTGGACAAAACCAGCAGGTGCGGTTGCAAAATGCAGAGATTTCTATCTCGATTATGCGTAAGTTGTCTTTGAGGAGCTTCTTTTGCGCTTCTCTATCGTGTGTGGGGGTGGTGAGCGTGATGTAGCGATCAAGCACATTTGGGAGATTGTCTTTGCACCATTGTTCGTGCTTGAGTCTGTCGGCGTGGCGGTATCGTGAGATAGCCTCTCGCCAGTGCAGTGGCAGACTTTTTGTGTGGATTGTCTTGATGCGTTGGGTCATATGTGTCATTTGGTGTGGCCTTTAACTAGGAAAAGGATTTTTTTTTTTTTTTTTTTTGCAAAACGCTTAAAGCTGCGGTGGTATTTCAAAAATGGCAAATTTTGGATAGAATCCCAGCAATATTTCTACAAATAATTTCCACAAAAGGCAAAGTGTGCAATCACGAGATACAAGCGCCTACAAGCTTATCAACAAGCATAAAAAGGCGTATTTTGATTATGAGATTTTAGAAACTTTGGAGGTGGGGATCGTGCTGCTGGGTAGCGAAGTGAAAGCAGCAAGAGCGCTAGCAGTCAATCTCAAAGATAGCTTTGTGCGCATTATGAAGGGCGAAGCATTTTTGTTTAACGCGCATTTTAGCACGTTAAGTAATACCAACGCGCATTTTCGCCCAGATGAGCGGCGTGTGCGCAAGCTCCTGCTGCACAGACGCCAGATCGATAAGTGGTTTGGCAAGCTTAGTGCGCAGGGTTTGGCGATCGTGCCGCTTAGGATATATTTTAATCACAAAAATATCATTAAGCTTGAAATCGCTCTTGCACGGGGTAAAAAACTCTATGACAAGCGCGAATCACTCAAACAAAAAGAGCTCAAAAAAGAGGCACAAAGCAGTATGAAAAATATAATGAGAGGATTGTAAATGCGAGCAGTAGTGGATTATGGTGTGTTGGGATTGTTGTTGTTTTTGAGTATTATCGTGCTTGGCGTGGCGATAGAGCGGTATTTGTTTTTTAGAAATGTGAATGTGCGTGAGTTTGGCGACAAACGGGTGCTAGAGCTTTTGCTGCATAAGCGTCTCACGCTGATTGCGACGATTGGTTCAAACGCACCATATATCGGGCTTTTGGGGACGGTGTTTGGGATCATGGTGACATTTGTGGAGATTGGGAGCAATTCGCTCGTGGATACACAAGCCATAATGTCAGGACTCTCTCTCGCACTCAAAACCACGGCAGCTGGGTTGTTTGTCGCGATACCATCGATTGTATTTTATAACTTTTTGTTGCGCAAAGCCGAGGTGATCCTCACGCAATGGGATATCGCGCACAATCCCACAATACGCGCCAAAAGCAATTATGACATCTAGCACACAGAAAATAAGGACAAGATATGAAAAAGATAGATTCACTAAATCTCATTCCTTTTATTGATATTATGCTTGTGTTGTTGGTTATCGTGCTCACAAGTGCGAGTTTTGTCCAGCAGAGCAGGATCGAGGTGGAGATCCCCAAGCTCGAAGAGGGCAAAGAATCTAACGTGCGCACAGAATCTAAAGAAGAAATGATCGTGATAGATAAGCAAGGGCAGTATTTCGTGCAGAATAAAAAGCTAGATTCTAATGAGCTCAAAGCATGGCTAGAACGCACACCTAAACAAACGCAAATTATCATCAAGGGCGATAGGGAGAGTGGGCTGGAGCATTTTTTAGAAGTGAGTGCGCTGCTGCAAATGCTGGGGTTTGAAAATGTTTATGTGATCACGCATAAGCTCACTCCAAGTGAGTGAGTGGGCTGTGAATGAGTGAGTGTAGATTCTAAAGGATTTGTTATGTTGATTTTTGGTGTGAATGTTGTCTTTACGATTTTTATGATTGGGCTTTGTGTGTGGGATTATAGGAGCTATAGGAGTGGCAACCACAAGGACTTCAAGTCTATCATTATGAGCACGGGGGTGCTGGGGACCTTTGTAGGGATATTTATGGGGCTTTTGGAGTTTGACACTGCGCGTTTAGAAAACTCCGTGCCTCTGCTGCTTGATGGGCTTAAGACCGCATTTTATACATCGATCTTGGGAATGGGATTAGCGATATTCTTAGCGATTGTCCAAAAACGAGTGCCTATCAAAAGCGATGAAGAGAGTAACCTAGAATACCTCGCTACACAAGCCCAGCATCTCACGCACCTAAGCGCACTACCGCGCATTCATATGCGTTTAGAATCTACACCCACTACAGATGAGATTCACAGCCTCTATGAGCGTAACAACGCTATGATCCAATCCCAGTTTTCCCTCATTAATCACACCCTAGAGAAAGCCGTCTCGCAGCTGGCTAAAGGCGCATCTCAAGAGCTTATCGCTGCTTTAGAATCTGTGATCAAAGATTTTAATACCAACCTCCAAGATCAGTTTGGCGAGAATTTCAAAGAACTAAATAGCGCAGTGGCAAAACTCCTGCAGTGGCAGGTGGAATACAAGGACTTTGTGCAGGAGAGTAGCGCGCTGCTTACCTCCACACAACAATCCCTCCAACACGCCGAGCAAGCCCTCGCACACACCGCACAGAGCCTCCAAGACATCAGTGCGCAAAATGCGCAAGTGCAGGCATTTTATGCAAGTAACTTGCGCGTGATAGAATCGTGTGAGCTCACAAACCAAAAGTTAGAATCTCATCTAAAAGCTATCGCCGCGCTGCAGTCAGATTCACAGCAGTGCCTTGAGAATCTAGGGGTGTTTTTTGCTAAAGCCAAAGAGGGTGGCGAGCTAGCTAGAGAGCATATCAGTGCGCTTGTGCATGGCATAGAGACATATAGCCAATCCTTGAGTATCTCGCTGCAGGGACATCTTGAGGAGAGTGCGCAGAGATTGAAGCAAAGCATAGATTCACACACCAGCTTGCTTGCCACTGAGCTCCACGCTCATCGAGAATCCCTCGCGCAGCTAGGCGATGAGAGTCTCTCAAACCTCAAAGCCTTTAACAAGGATATGATTGCCCAGAGCACACAGAGTATAGAATCTTTGCTCAAAGACACTGCAGAAAGCTTGCAAGAGGCGTTTGGAGCATTGACACAGCACATCACCTCACTGAGCACAGCTTTTGGCGCACAGGCCAAGGAGAGTTTAGAATCTCTGCTAGGGCAGATTCAGAGACTTAGCCAAGAGGGTGCGAAGCTCCACACACAGAGCCTAGAGGACTTCGCAAGCTTAAAAGAGCATATCGCTACCCAGCATAAGAGTATTCTTGAGGGCTTTTGCACACGGCTTTTAGCCCTGCAGCAGGAGCACCAAGATGCACTAAATCTAGCGATGAGCAAGGATCTGCAAGCCTATCGTGCGAGTATGGATTCGCTCACGCAGGGTGTGCAGAGTGCCAAAGATCAGGGTTTGGAGTTTGCTAAAAATCTTGGCGCAAATCTCCAATCCCAGCACCAGCAGGCAAGCAAATATATCAAATCTCTAGCCCTAGAATACCTCAAAGTGCTCCAAAAGGTTAGCAAAGAATCTATGCGCCTACCTCAAGAATCTAGTGCGCAGATGATTGCGGAGTTTGGGGAGTTTCAAAAACAGATCATAGAATCTATGCGCCAAACTCAAGGCGATGTGCAGCATAATGTCACTCAGATCCACCACCTCTATGAGAATCTCGGGCAACATATGCGCCATACCCTACAGGATAATGCCACGCTCTCTAAGGATATGCAAGATTCACTACGCAATCTTGATGAGGCGATGAGTGCGAGCGTGGATAGCTTTTGGCAAAACTATGAGTGGTTTTTGGAGCGTATCAAAGACATCATCGGTACAAGGCGCTAGATATGGACAAAAAATCCTCGCACAATCATTGGATTAGCATCTCTGATATGATGGCAGGGATTATGATGATTTTTTTGCTCATTATGATCTCTTTTATGCTGCTTTCACACAAAAATCAAGAAGAGCTTAGCAAGCAAAATCAAGCCCTAAGTGAGATCAATGAAAAAATGCGCTCCATTGCCCAGCATTATTCTAATCTGCAAGCCGAGCTGTATGTGGATCTGCAAAAGGAGTTTTCTGATGATTTGGCGCGCTGGGACGCACAGATAGATACGGACAATACGATACG
This sequence comes from uncultured Helicobacter sp., assembly GCA_944325775.1. Taxonomy (GTDB): domain Bacteria; phylum Campylobacterota; class Campylobacteria; order Campylobacterales; family Helicobacteraceae; genus Helicobacter_F. Next base: position 28,050 of record CALVBL010000013.1, on the reverse strand, counting down.
ATTTAAAGAGCCTGAAGTGCTCTTTGATACCGGTGATAGGTATGTCAAGCAGAGGTTTAAAGATATACTAGATGATTTTTTCCCACGCTATGTGCGCATACTTTCACTGCCAAAGTACCAGGCAAATATCGAGGAGATTCGCATTGAAGGGCATACTTCAAGTGATTGGCAGAGTGCGAGTACTTTAGAGGATAGATATTTGGGCAATGCAGAGCTTTCGCAAGCTAGGGCATTTGAAGTGCTCAAATATTGCTTTAACCAAAAGCGTATAGATTCACAAAAAAACTGGCTTATTGAGGTGCTGCGCGCAAATGGATTGAGCTTTGCTAAACCGCTAGAAAACGATAGTAAATCGCGGCGCGTGGAGTTTCGTGTGATCACAAAGGCGGATAAGAATCTCCAAGCTATTGTGGATTTGAGCAAAGAGCTTGGGATCAAATAACCTTTTTTTAAGTATTATTGTGGAAGAATCCAAAGTTTTAAGTTAGCACAAAGGATATGATGATGAAAAGAACTTATCAACCACACAATACCCCAAGGAAGCGCACACACGGATTTCGTGTGAGAATGAAGACCAAAAATGGACGCCGTGTGATCAACGCAAGACGCGCTAAAGGTAGAAAGCGACTTAGTGTGTAAGTGCGTGTATGGGCGCGTTGAAGATAGATTCTCTAAAGAACAAGCGCGAGTTTGATTGTATCTTTAGAAACGGCTCTCGCTTTGACACCCCATACTTTAGCCTCTATATCCTCTCTTTAAAATCTCTGTCCCACACAATCCCCCCTAAGATGTTTCGAATCTACCAAGACATACGGTCGCGCAAGGCTGATGTATATCTAGGACTAAGCGTATCGCGCAAGATTGGCTGTGCGCCTAAGCGCAATCTCTATAAGCGCAGAATGCGTGCGTTGTGCCGTGATGAGAGCTTTAGAGGGCTGTGTGTCGTGTTTGTGCCAAAGATTCAGATCGCAGAGCTCTGCTATGGGGAGTTTGTCCAGATGTGCCAAAAAGCCCTCAAATACACCCAAAAAAAGCACCAAAGGCGAGCGGGCAGTGCGTAGATGGCTCTCATCGCTGGTATGCCTAGCTATTATAGGCTATCAGAAAAGCTTTTCGGTGTTTTTGGGGAGGCAGTGCAGATTTTATCCGAGTTGTTCGCATTATGCGCTGTGGCTTTTTGACTTTGGGCAGCCGCTGGTGGCGTTTGCTAAGTCCTGTGTGCGTATTCTCTCGTGTAATCCACTCCATCAAGGCGGGATAGACTATCCCACAATACGCCTGAGGCTAACGCTTAGCAGTCCTTCTGGTGCTTTTGTGCAAAAGCATATCAAATATTGGCTCATACCCTATAAAAATCCCATGTTTTTGGCTACAATTGCATATCCAAAACAAATACAAGGTCTATTTGTTATAATCAAATCTTTTTAAAGGTCTATTCGATGTATTATCCTAATCCAAATCAGCACAACAACGACAACACGCCTCTGGGGCGCATTATCCTCGTGGTAGCACTTAGTATCGCGTTTTTTGGTATCTATATGTATCTTTTCCCACCCAAGCAGCCGCCTAAGCCTGCTCCGACACAATCCACACAGAATCTAGAGACAGCCAAAGCACCCATACAAGGCACACCCGCGCCAAATAGCCTAGAGAACGCAAAAGATCAAGAGATTCGCACCCACAATCTTGCGCTTAAAGATTCACTGATTGCTGTGATCAATTCCCAAGATTTTGAGATCGAGATAGATGCGCTGGGGCGTATCCGCCAAGTTTCGCTCAAGGACAAGAAATTCACGCACGATGAGCAAGAGAGTCTCTTTAGTATCATCGGTTCATTGCTTGGGTTTGGCAGTAGTCAAAAAGAGCATATCGAGAAGCTACCACTTTTTGGAGATTTGGAGCTCAAACCCCTTGAAATACGCTTTAGCAACCCCACCATCAACCAAAAAGCCTACAACACGCCCTATGTGCTCCAAAACTCTCAAAGCTCGCGCATAGATTTTGGCGGAGAATCTCAAAGCATCGTGCTTGTCCAGAATCTAGGCGATGTGCGTATCACTAAGACCCTGACCTTTTACCGCAATCTCGCTTATGATGTACGCATAGAAGTGAGTGATCCCAATCTAGAGTATTTCATCAGCAATGGTATGCGTCCTATGGGCGATAAAGATACTTATGCCTTCAGGGGCGTGCTACTCAAAAAAGAAGATGGCTCGATCCAAAAACTTGAAGATGGTGATGGTGAGCGCAAGGATTTCCCTAAAGCAAGCTTTGTCGCAAGTGTGGATCGCTACTACACGAGCTTATTTTTCACACCCGATGTGGCAAAGGGGCTGTATGTGAGTCTAGATGCCGATGGGAACAAAAACCCTATGCCCTATGTGCGCGCTAATGGGCAGAGTGTGCTGCAGGGCTATATCGGACCTAAGGATTTTAAGATCTTAGAATCTATCAACCCAGCTCTTAGTGATGTCGTGGAGTATGGGATCATTACATTTTTTGCACGTTGGGTGTTTTGGCTACTCGCGTGGCTGTATGATGTGTGTGGGAACTGGGGCTGGGCGATTGTGCTGCTGACTCTTATCGTGCGCATCGTGCTCTATCCACTTAGCTATAAGGGTATGGTGTCTATGCAGAAGCTAAAAGACCTAGCGCCTAAGATGAAGGAGATTCAAGAACGTTACAAAGGCGATCCGCAAAAGCTCCAAATGCATATGATGGATTTGTATAAAAAACACGGGGCAAATCCTCTGGGTGGCTGTCTGCCACTGCTTTTGCAGATTCCGGTGTTTTTTGCGATTTATCGTGTGCTTTATAATGCCATTGAGCTTAAAAATTCCGAGTGGATTTTGTGGATTAATGACCTTTCGGCAATCGATCCGTATTTCGTGCTACCGGTGCTTATGGGTGTGAGTATGTATGTCTCACAGCGCCTCACGCCATCGAATTTCACCGATCCTATGCAGGAGAAAGTCTTTAAAATGTTGCCGTGGTTTTTTATGATCTTTTTTATTATCTTTCCATTCCCAGCGGGGCTTGTGCTGTATTGGACGGTGAATAATGTCTTTTCGATTATTCAGCAAGTCTCCATCAATGCTATGCTAGAGCGCAAAAAACAAGCCGAGATCGCCCAGCACCACGCGCAAAACCATTTCAAAGAACATAAAAAAGAGCAAGGAGGCAAGCATGAAAAAAATCGTGGCTAAAACACTCCAAGACGCGCTACTCAAGGCTTCAGAAGACTTGCGCTGCTCGGTTGTGGATCTAGAATATGAGATCGTGCAAAACCCTAGCACTGGGATCTTAGGCATAGGGCGTAAGGAGGCTATCATCATCGTAGATGAGAAGACGAGCAAGCCCTCAAATACGCAAGAAACTCGAAATACTAAGAGTGTCACTCAAGATACTAATAATACGGGTGAGCGCGACCTCAAGACCCCTGTGCAACCTAGCCAAGCACCATCTGCAAGAGAGGGTTTGCAAAACAAGAACTTTGATGAGGTGATTTGGGGAGTAGAGCCAAAAACGCGAGAGATGCAATCCTCCAAGTCCGTGCGTGCTGTGCGAGATTCGCAGGAGCAGGATTTGCGAAGAGTAGATGCACAAGATTCACAAAAATCAGATTCGTATGAGGGTGTGGATTCATTTGGTTTTGCAGATCCATGGGATTTTGCACCTCAAGGTGCGCACTCATCAGATAGTATAGAATCTAGCACGATAGATGCTCCAATCTCATACGATGAGCTACCGCCCAAAAAGACGCGCACCAAGCAGCCTTATTCCAAAGAAGTCTTTGATGAGATCGAGCGCGAGATTGTAGAGCTTTTTAGCTATCTGCCTTTTGAGATAGATTCTATCAAGGTGGAATTGTATAAAGAAAATGTCGTGGCTGTGACGATCAATGGTCCTGACTGCGCACTGCTCATCGGCGAGAAGGGCTATCGCTACAAGGCGATTTCTTATCTATTATTTAACTGGATCAATCCCAAATATGGCTATGGCGTGCGCCTAGAGATCGCAGAGTTTTTGCGCAATCAAGAGCGTATCATTGATATATATCTTGATGGAATCATCAAAATCGTGCGCGCTAAGGGTTCGGCACAAACCAAAGTCCTTGATGGTGTGCTTGCCTACATCGCGCTTGGTAAGTTGCGCGTGATTTTTCCCTACAAATATGTCTCATTTCGCACCAATGAAGAGGGGCAACGCTACATCGTAGTCAGCGACTTCAAGCCCTCATAATGCAGCTAGATTCTACTATTGTTGGTATTTCCACGGCTTCAGGGCTGGGAGCGATCGCTATCGTGCGCCTAAGCGGTGCGCGAGCCCTAGAGATCACTCTCATGCTCTCACAGCGATCCACTCTCACGCCACGTCACGCCACGCTTAGCTATGTTTATAATAACTCTTCTAAGCCCATTGACCAAGTCATTTTGTTGTATTTTAAAGCACCGCATAGCTATAGTGGCGAGGATATTTGCGAGATTCATTGTCATGGTGGTGCGGTGTGTGCGCGACTGGTGGTGGAGCGCGCACTAGAGCTTGGTGCGGTGTGTGCGCGCAGTGGGGAATTTACCAAACGCGCATTTTTGAATGGGCGCATCGATCTTGCGCAGGCTCAAGCGATTGCTGAACTTATCAATGCACAGAGTGCCTCTGCCGCACAGATTTTGGTGCGTCAGCTACAGGGTGAAGTGAGCGCGTTTGTAGAGCAGGTGCGAGAGAGACTCATCGAGTTGCTTGCTTATAGTGAAGCAAATATCGACTACAGCGAGGATTTGGACGAGGACACGACTCTGGCAATGGATCAAAGGATAGAATATTTACATCATTTGCTAGAAGTCGTACGCAGAGATTCTATGCACAGAGCAGGGGTTATCGAGGGCTTTAGGCTATGTATCGTGGGTAAGCCAAATGTGGGCAAAAGCTCTCTGCTCAATGCGCTTGTGGCGTTTGATCGCGCGATTATTTCACCGGTGGCAGGGACGACGCGCGACACCATAGAGGAGAGCCTCTATGTGCATGGCACGCTTGTGCGCCTCATTGATACAGCTGGGATCCGCCACAGCGAGGATAATATCGAGCAAATCGGCATAGAGCGTAGCCTCGCAGCTATGGAGAGTAGCAACATCATCATCGCACTTTTTGATAGCTCTAGAGCGTTAGATTCAGAGGATTACGCCATATTAGAGATTTTGGAAGCTAAAAGGGACGCGTGGGTGCTCATCGTGCTCAATAAAAGCGATATGCCAAGCGCACTAAGTGCGCACGATAGAGCAGTGCTTAAACGATGTTTTGATGGTTTGGAGCGCAAGGCTAGCGTGGAGATTTTAGAGATCTCTAGCAAATGCGGCAAAGATAAGGCATTCGCGCACCTAAGCCCTCATAAGATCCTTGATGCGATTGCACAGATTCTGGAGCACACAGAGCAGGGCGATGCACTCATACTTAGCTCGAGCTATCAGATCACACAGATTGAAACTACCTTAGAGGCGCTTACTCAAGCTAGAGATAAACTCCAAAGCGGTGAGTTAGAGTTATTTTCTTATCACATCAATGAGGCGATTAGTGCTATTAGCGCGATTAGCAAGCCTTATGAGTATGGAGAGATGCTCGATGCGATGTTTGGGACATTTTGTCTGGGGAAGTGAGATAGCGCTATAGAATCTAGGCAGTGAGATCTAAGTAATGTATGCGCATTCAGAATTTAATAGTGATGGTTTGGGGGTGAAAAGACCGAGCGCAAATGATAATGATGTTGGTGTGCTTGGTGGGCGTATAGAATCTACCCCACCGCCGAATCGCGTCAATGAGGTGGCGACACCAAACAAGGCTTTGGATTCTAAAAAAACTGCTGTATGTTTGAAAAGTGGAGTGAGTGGGGATTCATTCCCTATGAGCGATATACAAGAGCATAGCTCTTGCAAGAAAACACTTGGTATCATCACGCTCTGTGGCAAGGAAATATATATCAAGCGCGATGATTTGCTCGATCTTGGTATCGTGGGCTTTAATGGCAACAAGGCGCGCAAGTTTTTAAGTTTGCTAGATTCACAATATGAGGTTTTTGTGAGTTTTGGGGGCAATCAGTCTAACGCCATGCAGTCTCTTGCAGCATTATCAAGTGCGTATGGCAGAGAGTTTTTTTATATTACATCAGAGCCTCCGAAGTTTTTGCGTGAGAATCCTATGGGCAATTTCGCCTTTGGGCTGGCGCATAATGTGCGCTATGTGTTCGCACCCGCTGGGAGTAGGGTGGAGGTGCTAGAATATCTCGCGCGTGAGGTGTTTGCGCAGCAGCAGGCACGATATGGAGAGCGCGTGTTATTTATCCCGCAGGGTGGGAGCGAGGAGCTAGCGATGTGTGGAATGCGCGAGCTGGTGCGTGAGTTGTGCGAGATGATAGAATCTAGTGAATCTGTAGATTCTAAAAAATCCGCTGTATGCATGCGTAAGTGGAGCGAAGAGGGATTCACTCCCTCTGAAGTGATAGAGCAAGAGCATAGCTCTTGCAATGGAAAATTAGATTCTAGGTGGATTTATAGAAAAGGCGTTAGTCCAAGCGGTGTCAATGAGGTGGCAACACCAAGCAATGTTTTAGATTCTATAGAATCTGTTGTATGTTCGCGCAGCGGAGTGAGCGGGGATTCATTCCCCGCGAGCGATATACAAGAGCATAGCTCTTGTAATGAAATAGTAGTCTTCATAAGTGCTGGGAGTGGGGTGAGTGCGCGGAGTTTTGTGCGTGTGCAGCGTGAGAGCGATGATACAATCAAGCCTGCATCTAGCAATATGAGAGTTATGGAGCTTATCACACTATGCTGTGCGGGTGAGATCGGGGGTGTTGGTCGCGTGCTGTGTGCGGATTTTGCCTTTGGGAGTTTGCAAGCAGAAGTATGGGCGATGTATCAGAATCTTTTGGCGCAGGGCATTGAGTTTGATCTGCTCTATGATTGTGTGGGATTTGTGCTACTAGAGCGCGCACTGGAGCAGGGGTATTTTAGTGATGAGGATTTGGCAAAACCGTGGGTATTTGTGCATAGTGGCGGGATTTTGGGCAATACGAGTCAGATCCTGCGCTATGAGAGGAAATTTGGTGTTTCGTTTTGATACACACATAAGATTCTGTACAAAATATATTCTTTCTAAGCAAATATAAAGAAAATCAAAAATAAAATCCTTTTTGAAAATCATTATTATTATGATTTCTCAAAAGTATATTTTTTAAGGAGATACAATGCAGTGCAAAAGTTTTGTAAGTGCTGTTGTAGCAAGTGCGTTGCTGGCTGGCTATGCGTGGGCTGATAATGAGGGTGTGAGTGATGAAAAAAGCAAGAGGGTGCAGTTACGATCAGTTAGCACCGCGACGGGATTTAATCAAGATATTAAGGAGGCACCTGCTAGTATAAGCATTATTCCCAAAGAAGAGATTCTCACGCGTCCTGTGCGTGATTTGGGGGATATGGTGCAGAATGTCCCCGGCGTTGATGTTACTGCGACTAAGACCGGAGATACGGCGATTTCTATGCGTGGGCTAGGATCGGACTATGTACTAATCCTCATCGATGGGAAGCGACAAAATGTCAATTCCGGATTCCATAGCAATGGGTTTAATGGCTTTATGAGTGCGATGATGCCTCCTGCCTCTATGATAGAGCGTATCGAGGTGTTGCGTGGTCCTGCATCGGTGGTATGGGGAAGTGATGCGATGGGTGGGGTGATAAATATCATTACCAAGAAAAATCCTGATAAACTCACCGCAAACCTTATGCTAGAGACGAGAATCCAAGAGCATAATACCAACTGGCAGAGTAATGCAGAGGATAGGAAGTACGGAAGTTTTGGGAATATGTGGGGGATAAATGGCTACCTTGCTACGCCCATTATCAAAGACAAGCTTTCATTAAGTGTGCGTGGGAAATACCAAGATTCTGGAATGAATGCGTTTTATATCCCAAGTAGTATTCAATTAACTTCCAATGGAAATGGTGTGATAAATCCCTACACTACACACTCACCCACAGGATACAGCACATGGACTGCTGGGGCGAGACTAAACTGGTCGCCAAGTGCTAAAAATAACTTCTATCTTGATGGGGAGTTTATGAGCAGGGTTTCTGGAAGTCTTAACACTTCTGGGAGACGGATTACCTCTATTAGCACCAATACAAAGACAAATATTATCTTAAACCACGATGGCGATTATGACTGGGGCAAGACAACAACCTATCTCCAATATATGAACACAAGGCGAATCCCACACGCAAGCGATGTAGTCGTGGGGGCAGATTCTGGAATCTTAAACTGGGGCAGTATGAGGGAAAACCAAAACTATGTCTTTGACTCAAAACTTAATAAGATTTTTGATTTTGATAGTGCTGGGGTTTTGAAACTCAATGGCGGGGTGTATTATATGTATGAGACATATAGGAACTATAGCGATACGCGTGGCACACTTGCTCAGCATCAAGCTGCTGTGTATGCCGAGGGCGAATATACCTTTAACCAATACATTTCTACAAGTCTAGGGTTGCGCTATAACTATAGTAATATCTACTCTGGCACGCCTAATCCACGCTTTTATGTCAATATCAATCCTACTTCGTGGTGGACTATTAAGGCAGGGATTACCAATGGCATGAAGATTCCGGGTATCACGCAGCTAGGAAATGGGTTTTTGTATAACACCGATACGGCTGCCTATTATGGTAACCCCGACTTGCAAGCGGAGAAAAGCTGGAACTATGAGCTAAGCACGATCTTTGATGTTGATCCGGGATTTTTCACTCTTACAGCCTTTTATACAGATTTCAAGGATAAGGTATATACACAGACATATAGCAATAGTGGCACTAGCAGTGCTGATATGCTGCCAAATGGGGAGACTTGTAGCTATGGGACTTGCTACTGGTATACCAATGTCGATAAAGCTCTCACACGCGGGATAGAGGCAGCATTTGAGATGAATCCGATTGCAGGCATAGGCTTTAATGTGAATTATACCTTTACAGATAGCAAGCAACTCTCTGGCGCACAAATGGGCTTGCCGGTAAATTATATTGCCAAACATACGCTTAATGCTAAGCTATCATATAAGCTCAATAGCTTCTTTGATACATATTTGCGCATACAAGGGAAGTTTAAAACACCTATCAACCAAACAAGCAATAGTGGTCAGCCACCAGCAGCAAGGGCATTATTTGGCACATACTATAAGGATTATGCGGTGGTGGATTTAGGGTTTAATTTTCATTTACGACAAGACTTGACATTAAGTGCTGTGGTTAATAACCTCTTTGATGTGAATTTTGCAGATATTACCGCAGTGGGTACTAACTATTCAAACCTCTATGGTGTGTATCTGCCCGGTAGGAATTATTGGATTAGCTTGAGGTATGGATTCTGATAGAGAATCTTTAGAGCCTAGAAATTCGGCTTGCACGCAATCTTTGCTTGATTTGTTCGGTTCGACTTCGGTTACTACCGCTAAGGTAGCTCCCTTGTCTTACCTCCAAAAACAAGCAAATCTTACGCACAATCCTAGAATTTCTGGCAAAGCCTTGTTTAGATTCTATAAAGTGGCAGATTCTGAAACAAGCTTTTAGTTTAGAATCCAAAAACTAGATTCTATAGGATTTAGATTCTAGATTTGAATCTAAATTTCTGAATCTAGATTCTAAATCTCAAGCAGATTCTGAAGTTGCTTGAGATTCCACGCTTGGCTTTGCCTCTTGGCATTCTAGGATTTACTAAAGAAACTTCGTTTTGAGATGAGAAATGATTGTTTTGCGAGTGAGGATGCAAGGAGCTACCTTAGCGGTAGTGACCAAATCCGAACGAAGCAATCAAGCATTTATCGCTCCTTAGCTTGCTGTTGCGAGCGTAAGCGAAGTAAAAAGCCGAATGCCTTAAATGCTTAAATCTAGATTTTATAAAACACCTCTATAGGCACTTTTAGCACGACTTTTTGAGGCTGTGGGAGTTCTTGTGAGCCTAGCCCTCCCGCATGCACATCTTCTGGAAAAAACACTCCCAAAATCCCACTATAAAAATACAACTGATGTGGCACGCTCGCACCTTTGCGGTAGGTAATGAGATCTTTGGTCTCATCATATGACGTGAGTGGCGTGAAATCCGCTATATGTCCCACCTCGAAATACTCTGCCCCCGCCACACACAGCTGAAAATCCACAAACGCCCTGTGGGATTCATAAAACGCCTCTGTGTGGGGTTTGAGCGCGTAGGTCTGCTCGATCGCGCGTATGCCACCACCAAGATCGTAGCTCACCTCCACTCGTGAATCTTGCACATATGAATCTTGTATGTGTGAATCTCGCATATGCAAATCTTGAGATTTACAAGCGGTGTTGCTTCGCAATGCGATAATGCGCTGGTGTATTATAGAATCTGGCGTGAGTGCTTGCGTGAGGTATTCCCTAGCTCTTCTAAGCGCTGGATAATGCGCAAAAAACGCCCCAAACTGCTCCAAATGCCCTATGATTGCCATCATAACTCCTTGGTATTTTTGTGTGATTATAGCATTTTGCCCCCATTGCGTTAGACAAAAGATAGTAGAATACGCGTTTTGTCTTGTTGGATTTGCTAAAGATTCTATGTAAAAGGTCGTGTTTGCTAAGGTATATTTTTGCGTTTGTGTCGTTGCTATCTGTGCTTTATACGCAATCAGAGATCGATTATAGCAGGCTTGCTTTGCATACAGAGCCTAAGCCAAACGCTTCGTATGTGGGCTTAAGCAGTGGTGTGGTGCTGCTAGGGTCTGTGGGTGGCGCGCTGGTGCTGTATCTGATGCCAGAGAGCGTTACGAATTGGAACAAAGAGGATATTTATAATCTAGGCACGAATTGGCGCGATAATGTCGCAAATGCACTTGTGGCGGATAAAGACGACTGGATATTAAACTGGATAGGGCATCCCTATTGGGGTGCGGTGTATTATATGCAGCCTAGAAAGGCGGGCTATGGGTGGTTTGAGAGCACACTTTTTGCGTTTGTGGCGAGCACATTTTTTTGGGAATTTGGTGTGGAAGCATTCGCAGAAGTGCCTAGCTGGCAGGATCTTGTCGTTACTCCTGCTTTTGGCGCGATTTTTGGGGAGATGTTTTTTCAGGCGAGCAAGTATATTTATGCACATGATCGCACCTTGTTAGGATCGCGCTCATTGGGGGATTTTGCGCTGATTGCTATGGATCCTGTGGGCGCGCTTATCGAGATCACGGGGCTTGATAGGCGACTTGGGATTGATAAGCATATCCTATACACACGTCTTAGCCCCATGCGATCAAGGCGAGGGGATAATGGCATTATGTTAAGCTTGCATTACACATTTTAATACGAAGGAATACCATGCGTTTTGAGATTTCACAAAAAGCTAAGCTTCCCACGAAATATGGGACATTTTGGATTCAGAGTTTTAGAGAATATCCGCGCGAGGAGTGCTCACGAGCAGATTTGGCGCGAGAGGATTCACAGACAGAGGGCTTGTGCTCTAGAGGTATGGAGCGTGTAGATTCACAGCTACTCACTCTCCAATCCTATCCCAAAGAGCATCTTGTGGTTTTTACCCAGCATTTAGGCAAGATCCCGCTTGTACGCTTGCACTCTGAATGCCTCACGGGCGATGTGTTTGGATCACTCAAATGCGATTGTGGCGAGGAGTTGGCGCATTCTATGAAGGCGATCTGTGCGCACAAAGAGGGCGGTATGCTGCTGTATCTGCGTCAAGAGGGCAGGGGCATAGGACTCTTTAATAAAGTCAATGCCTATGCACTGCAGGATAAAGGGCGAGACACGGTAGAGGCGAATCTGGAGCTAGGTTTGCCTAGTGATTGTAGAGATTATGCGATTGTGGGAGCGATTTTTCAAGCCTTTGGGATTACAGAGATAGAGCTACTGACTAACAATCCGCTTAAGGTGGATTCTCTAGCGCAGTATGCTAAGGTCGCGCGGCAGAGCATCATCGTGGGCTGCAATGCACACAACAAGCAGTATCTGGAGGTCAAAAAGCACAAAATGGGGCATTTGCTCTAAGCTTTGGTGCTTTAATGATAGGCTTAAGATAAATATCTTAGAATGTATAGCTTGATTTGATTAGACTTTAGAGGAGTGAAATATGCGCACGATGATTAGCTATGATGAAGCCATAGAGATACTACAAACTACCCCTATTACTCCTCTCCCTAGCCAAAAAGTTATATTTACCCAAGCACTCAATCGCTATCTTGCTCAAGATATTTTCGCCCCTAGGAATGTCCCACCTGTACCGACTTCTAGTATGGATGGCTATGCGATTGCGAGTGCGGATATTGAGACTTTGCGCGACAGAGGGCTGTGTATCCAAGCCACCAATAGCGCGGGCACACAGGAGGAGTTTCATCTCCAGAGCGCACATACTATTCGCACCTACACCGGCTCACGAATGCCCATAGGCACGGATACGATCATTTTGCGCGAAGATGTGAGTGAGTGTGAATCTAATGGCAAGAGTTTTATATATCTTAAAGATCGTGCCCAGCCCATAAATCCCGCGCAGTGGGTTCGCCAAGTGGGCGAAAACTACACCAAGGGACAGAAGCTTTTAGAATCTAGCACGCGTATCACGCCCTTTGAGATCGGACTGCTCGCAGATCTCAATCAAGTGTTTGTGCAAGTGGTACAAAAGCCAAAGGTGGGGATTTTGAGCATAGGTGATGAGATCATCGAAGTGGGCGAAGAGAGTGAGAGGGATAATGTCCTAAGGAGTGTGAATAACCACCTGCTAAGCGCTCTTGTAGAATCTCTAGGGGGTGAGAGCGTGCTCTATCCCAAGGTGGGTGATGATGTGGATTCTATCCGCGCACTCTATCGCCAAGCCCTTATGCAGTGCGATATATTGCTCACTACCGGTGGTATGAGCGTGGGGGATTTTGACTTCACTAAAGACATTATGGCGCAGGAAACACGAATGGTGTTTAAGGGCGTGCGTTTGAAGCCGGGCAAACCCGTAGCGTATGGAATCTACACCAATGGAGATAAGCAAACCCATGTTTTTGGCTTGCCCGGTTATCCCAATTCGTGCGCGGTGAGTTTTTTGCTCTTTTCGCGCATTATCCTTGCGCGATTGTGCGGTGCGAGGGCGGATCAGCTTGTGTTGGAGGCGACTTTGCTCGATGAGGCGGTGCGCACAGATTCTAGAATGGAGTTTCGTGCGTGTGATGTGAGTGTGAGTGAGGGAAAGCTGTATGCGAGCTTTGCGCGCAAAAAAACCTTGCAGAGTTCGATGATTGAGAATCTCGGTGCGCACAGCGCGTTTGTGATACTGCACGAAAATGGCGCGAGTTTGCCCAAGGGTGCGGTTGTGCCACTGCTAGTATTTCGTGATTTGGTATAGCAATCTAACAAAAGGAGGAAGCAATGATACGCGTGGAGTTTTTGGGACCACTTAGTGCGCAGGATCCGCTGGAGCTAGAGGCGACAAATATGCAGGAGCTAAAGGCGCAACTTGCGCAAAAACCAGAGCTTAGCAAATGGCTTGGAATCTGTGCGGTGGCGGTGAATGATGAGATCATCAAGGACGAGGGATTCGCGCTGAAAAATGGCGATAAAGTCCTTATCCTACCTCCCGTGTGTGGTGGCTGATGCAGTATTTGCGGCTGTATCAGGGTGCGTTACCTACAAGTGAGATTTATGCGGAGTGGGAGACGTTTGCTAAAGAGCAAAATTGCGGTGCGCTGTGTGTATTCACCGGTATCGTGCGCCAAGAGGCGTCTAGAGAGGGAGAGCTTACAGAATCTAGCGCAAAAGAATCCAAAGAGGCAGAATCCCAAGGGAGAGAATCTAAGGAGGGAGAGCCTGCCTCATCGCACTCCATCTCATCACAACCTAGCGCGCAAGCCTTTGTGCGCGCCTTAAGCTTTGATGTGTATGAGCCGCTGCTGCAGAAGTGGTTTGAATCTTGGCAGGCAAAAGCCGCGCAGGCAGGCGCAGTGCTGCTGATGGCGCACTCCGTGGGCGATGTGGCGCATACGCAAAGCTCGTATATGTGCGCGGTTATCTCCAAACAACGCAAAGCCGCACTTGGGCTCTATGAGGCGTTTATCGAGGATTTTAAGGCGAATGCGCCTATTTGGAAATACGATGTGATAGGCGATAGGCGGGTGTTTGCGATGAGTCGCAGCACGCCAATTGAGGGCAGCGGGGTGCTTGGCTAATGCCTAAAATCATCGCATTTAGTGGCAAGAGCAATAGTGGCAAGAGCACGCTTATTTGCAAGCTCGCGGAGATATTACGCACGGAGGGCAAAAGCGTGGGTGTCATCAAGCATGATCCAAAGGATAAAGCGGAGTTTGATACAAAAGGCAGAGAGGGGCTCAAGGATAGCTATAAATTTTCGTGCGTGGCGCAAAAGGTCGCAGTGATCTCACCAAATAAAAGCACGATATTTAGCTTTCGCTCTAATGGAGATTCAAATGAATCTATGGAAGCGACACAGCAGGGTGTGAGCGCGTATGAATTGTGTGAGTTTGAGCGTGCATTGGAGTTTTTTGGTGCGTGTGATTATGTGTTTATCGAGGGCTTGAGGGGGTTGCCCTATAGGCGTATCATTGTGGCGCGTGGGGAGCTGGATCGCTCATATTTGCCCTATGGTGTAGCGATCGCGATGGATAGGGAGCTGCGGGATCGCACAGATATGGCGACATTGACAAATCTCACAGTGCTAGATCTGAATAACCCGCTGGAGATTCTGGAATTTATCGATAAGGAGCGTGTATGCAAGTCATCAAAATAGGAATCTTGGTATCTTCTGATAGGGCTTCTAGTGGCGTGTATGAGGATATTTCTGGCAAGGCGATCAAAGAAGTGCTAAGCAGTTTCATCGCCAATGAATGCGAGTTCGTGTATGAGGTGGTGAGTGATGATTTTGCGCCTTTAGAATCTGCGCTCAAAAAAATGTGTGATGAGTGTGGGTGCGATCTGGTCGTTACCACCGGTGGCACAGGACCTGCGCCGAGGGACATCATTCCTGAAGTGACACAAAGTGTGTGTGAGAAAATGCTCCCTGGGTTTGGAGAGCAAATGCGCGCAGTGAGCCTGCAGTATGTGCCTACTGCTATTTTGTCGCGTCAGAGTGCGGGCGTGCGGGGCAAAAGCCTCATACTCAATCTACCGGGCAAGCCAAAGAGCATCAAAGAATGCCTAGAGGCGGTATTCCCCGCGATACCTTATTGCATAGATCTCATAGGCGGGGCGTATATCGAACCAAATACGCAGGTAATTAGCGCGTTTCGCCCTAAGGCGTAGAAGGTGTATGAAAGGAGTGGTGATGCTAGAGTTTTATGTTAGGAGATTGGCGTATAAGGTTTTGTGCTGGTTTATCCCCAAAAGGTCGTGGCGCTTGGAGTTTGGCAAGAAGATGGGCTTTGGGGAGAGGATTGTGGTATTGCAAGAAGTGGATAAGTATGTGCCTAGAGACGTGTTGGATTTTATCAAAGATGTTGAATCTAGATTCACAAACCTAGATTCTAATGTGGATTTAGAATCTAATCTTGCACATCATAGCAATCCATTTCTGCAACCCTACAAATCCCACCTAAACCCCACACCACTTGCCACAATCCGTGCAAATCATTCATTATTTACCCCCCCCCCATTTGCACCCTAAAAGAACTCCAAGACAAGGCTAAGCTTGCTCATACTAAGGTCGTGCATACAGGCTACTTCAGTGCCGATCCTAGTGCTAAAGATCCCAAATCCCCGCGCAATCCTTGGGGCTACATACGCGTGCGAAACGAAGCCCATACGCTAAGGGCGAGCTTGTATTCTATCCTGCCAGCCATTCAGCGGGGCGTGATAGGCTATAACGATTGTGATGATGGGAGCGAGGAGATTATTTTGGAGTTTTGTGAGGCGTTCCCGAGCTTTATCGCGGTGAAGTATCCTCATAGTGTGGATATCTATAACCCACAGAGTGAGGAGAATAAGCTCTATGCGTATTACAACTATGTGCTAAGTGTGATACCAAAAGATGAGTGGCTAGTAAAAATCGATGTGGATCATATCTACCTGCCCGATAAGCTCTATAAGGGCTTTTATGCAGTGAGGCATATATGGGATATGGTGCTACTGCCAAGGATAGATTTTTGCCTCAAAGACAATAGGGTGTGTGTGCTCAAAGCGTGGCGTAATGTCATGGAGGGCGATCAATGGCTTGTTAAGAATTTTGGTTTGAGATTCAAAGAGTTTGGGCGTATCGAGCAGCTCGTGCCACATACAAACTGCATTGTGAGGGTGGAGATGCCCCAATACCACTTCCCCTACCAAAAAGCCTCAAGGAGCAGTAAGGCTAGCGAGCTAGAGTGGCTGCCCCTAGAGCATTGGAGTAGTCCAGACATCGGCGTGCGGATTGATCCAAAAATGTTAGATTCTGATCTGATCCTAGAGCTGTGCAAAGATTTTGAGGAATAAGCCCCAAAGTGCTGGGATTAAGGCTATTTTAAAGCTATGTGGTTAGAATAACCGCTTGTTTAAACCCCTAAATTTTGGAGTCCAAAGCCTATGGATACTACCCTAGATAACGCCCTACTTGCGCGCTGTGCGCAAAAATATGGCACACCTATGTATGTGTATGACTTCCACTCTATCACCAATCAGTTTGAAACATTCAAAAACGCCTTTAAGGCGCGAAAATCCCTCATCTGCTACGCACTCAAGGCAAATTCCAACCTCAGTATCATTAATCATCTAGCCAATCTTGGATCTGGTGCGGATTGTGTATCTATCGGTGAGGTGCGGCGCGCACTGCTAGCGGGCATACCCAAATACAAAATCATCTATAGCGGCGTGGGCAAGCGCGATGATGAGATTTATGAGGCGTTAAAAAGTGATATTTTGTTTCTCAATGTCGAGAGCAGGGCGGAGCTAGAGCGTATAGAATCTATCGCTAAAGAGTTGGGTGTCATAGCGCGGATCTCGGTGCGTGTCAATCCCAATATCGATGCCAAGACCCACCCCTATATCTCTACAGGCTTGCATGAGAACAAATTCGGTGTGGATATACAGAGTGCCAAGCAGATGTATATCTTTGCCAAAAACTCCCCGCATATCGAGCCCATCGGCATACATTTCCATATAGGCTCACAGCTCACAGACTTAGAGCCAATCAAACAAGGTGCCAAAAAAATCGCTGAGCTCACCCATAGTCTCCTAGCGCTAAAAATCGATATTAGATTCTTTGATGTGGGCGGTGGCGTGGGGATCCGCTACACAGATGAGCGCGAGATCCCTTTGTATGACTACGCACAGGCGATTTTAGAGGCATTGCGCGGGCTTGATGTGACAATCATCTGTGAGCCGGGTAGGTATATCGTGGGTAAAAGCGGGGTGCTTGTGAGCAAGGTGCTCTATGAAAAATACAATGAGCACAAGCGCTTTGTGATTATCGATGCGGCGATGAATGACCTTATGCGCCCCGCGCTCTATAATGCTGTGCATACGATGCGCTTGGTGCGCAGAGGCGATATTATAGAATCTAACATAGTCAGCACAGAGGGAGATTCTAAGCAGATTCAAAACCCACAAGACACTAGCTCATCGCAATTTACAAAAGCCGATGTCGTGGGGGCAATCTGTGAATCTAGCGACTTTTTAGCCAAAGATGTCGCACTGCCAGAGCTAGTGCATGGGGATATCGTGGCGTTTGAAAATGCTGGAGCGTATGGGTATAGTATGGCACACACTTATAACACGCGTCCGCGCGCTGTGGAAGTGGGCGTGCAAGATGGCGAGGATTTTCTCATCAAGCCCGCGGAGCGCTTTGAGGATATGGTAGCTGATGAGTTAAAGTGCTTGCGCAGCGACGCAAAAAGACAGGGAGAGCGAAAGCGTGCGTGTGATTAAGCATGGATAGATTCTAAAGTGGGGTGTTATAATGAGTGGGCAAAATGATGATAAGGCTTTGAGCGCACTGCGAGAGTGTATCGATAAGATTGATACACAGATTTTAAACTTGCTCAAAGAGCGTATGAATCTCGTGCATCAAGTCGGGGTGCAAAAGCACCAAGCAGGCAGCGCGATCTATCGTCCTGAGCGCGAAAAGGCGATCATCGAGCGCCTAAGCGCAGAGCTTAGTAGCGATGATCTGCTGGACAAAAAGGCGGTGAGTGCGATCTATCAAGAGATTTTTGCTATTTCGCGCAATCTTGAAATGCGCCAAAAAGTCGCGTTTTTGGGACCTATCGGGAGCTATACACACCAAGCCGCGCGTGAGAGATTTGGAGCGATGAGTGAGTATATCGCGCTAAATACGATTTCATCAGTGTTTAAGGCATTAGAACAAAAGCGTGTGAAATATGGTATCGTGCCTATCGAAAACAACACAAATGGCGTGGTGGGCGCAACAATCGATAATCTTAATAATTCCAATCTCAAAATCATCGCCGAGCTTGTGCTGCCTATCCATCATAGTTTTGTCTCTAGATGTGAGCATTTGAGCCAAGTGCGCAGAATCTACTCTAAAGATATAGCCTTTGGGCAGTGTAGTGAGTTTTTAAAATCGCACAATTTAGATGAGCTGGAGTTCGTGCCAGTGGATTCTACTGCTAAGGCTGCACAGATCGCTAGTGAGGAGGACGCAAGCGCGGCGATTTGCTCCAAAGTCGCTGCCAAGCTCTATGAGCTGCCTGTGATGTTTGAAAACATCGAGGATACACACGATAATCGCACACGCTTTGTGGTGGTGAGTGATTTTGTCAATGCACCAAGTGGCAATGATAAAACCTCGGTATTTGCGACATTACATAATTATAAAGAGACGGCTGCGCTTTTTAGGTTATTAGAGGACTTCAAGGCATTTGGGATCAATCTCACCAAGATAGATTCACGTCCTATCAAAGCCCAGCATAACTTTGCATTTGGATTTTTTATTGATTTTAAGGGGCATTACCTCGATGAAAATATCCAAGCGCTTTTTGCCAAACGAAAAGATGAGCTAAAGTGGCTTGGAAGCTATGTGGCGGGATTTGACTTTGAAGCATAAAGGCGGACGATGATTGATTTTACACCTATTACTTTGCAGGCGCAAGAGATTTTTGAGCAGTATATGGCGCGGGATAATATCGCACTTTCAGATATGAATCTCACAAACTGCTATATGTGGCGGCACGCGCGCGAGATCACTTATGCGGTACTAGAGGATACACTGGTGATACAGACACGTTATGTGGGGAGTGAGCCATTTGTGTTTTTTCCCATAGGGGCGACTAGCATAGAACACGCATACTCTGTGCTGGAGAATCTAAGGGTGCATTATCGCACGCTAGATCTACCTCTGCATATCGCTTCGATGAGCAAGGAGCAAGCAATCGCGCTAGATTCACACTTCGGAAGCACAAGCGTGAGTGTGCGAGAGAAGTTTGACTATATCTACAATGTAGCCGAGCTCATCGCTCTAAGCGGACGCAAATACCATAAGAAAAAAAACCATCTCAATGCGTTTTTGCAAGAATACGCACATTTCGTGTTTGAAGAGATTAGTGCGCGCAATATTCCAGCGATTTTGCAGGCGTATGAGCAGTGGTTTGAGGCTAATCCAAACAAGAGCGATGGGCTAAAATATGAGTATCTAGGGATCAAAGACGCGCTTGGAGCATATGAGGAGCTGGGGCTAAAAGGTGGAGTGATTTTTATCGATGGTAAGGTCGCGGCGTTTAGCTTCGGCGAGGAGCTGCCTTGTGTGCTAGAGAGTGAATCTAGTGCGCAGCTTAGCGATGAGCCCAAAGAGCAGGGTGTGCGCAAGCAAGGAAAAGTCGCGGTGATACACATCGAGAAGGGTGATTCACAATATCGCGGGATTTATCAAGCGATCAATCAGCAGGTTTTGGAGCATTGTTTTAGTGATTGTGTATGGGTCAATCGCGAGGAGGACTTGGGGATTGAGGGCTTGCGCAAGGCAAAGCTAAGCTACCAGCCTGCCTTTTTGCTTGAGAAATTTAAAGCCACGATATGGGGATAGTGATGGCGCAGACGGATCAGTATTTAGCACTTAGGGCTTCAGCGGGCAGTGGCAAGACCTTTGCTCTCGCGCAGCGCTATGTGTATCTACTCTGTAAGGGTGCTAAGCCCTATGAGATCCTCACACTCACTTTTACCAACAAAGCCTCGCACGAAATGCGCCACAGAATCTCCCAAAGTCTTAAGAATCTAGCCAAAGATGCGCAAGAAGGTACACTAGCGCGTAATGATTTTTTTAACGAACTGCAAAAAAAGGGCATTAGCGCGGCGTTTGTGCAAGAAAATATCGCGCGTATTTATGCGGAATTTACCCAATCTCACGCGCGTATCACGACACTAGATTCGTTTTTTTATACGATTTTGCAAAAGTTTTGCTGGTATGTGGGTGTGGCAAGTGATTTTGAAATCGGCAGATATGTGCGCCAAGAGGTCTATGAGCAGTTTTTGTGCTCTTTTAGTGTGAGTGAGCTGCGGGAGTTTGTGAGGTTTTGTTATCGGTATTTTGAAGCAAACCAAAAGATTAAGAGTTTTTTGGATATTTTGTGGCGTTATGATGAACTGGAGGAGGTGTTCGCGCGTTTTGTCCCTGATACACGTCTAGAGGAGCTAAAACACGTCATAGAATCTAAAGTCGCCACTCTAAGAGCGCAAATCACCAGTATAGAGGGCATTAGCCATTTAGGGATAAAAGCGTTTAACTATGAGAGCATAGAATCTCTAGTGAGCAAAACTTGGGTGCTCAAAGGTTCGGAATATCAGTATTTTAAAAAATTAAAGATTGGGCATTTAGATTCAGAGTTTGCGGAGTTGCGAGAGTTGTTAAGGCAGTATTTGTGTAGCAAAGAAAGCGAGATCTTTGCGCGTGTGTCGCGCTATATCGCGAGGTTTAAGGCGATCAAAAACGCGCATTTGAGCAAAACAAATACTTTGAGCTATAGCGACATCACTTATAAGGTCTTAGAACTGCTCTATACACATCAGGATCGTGCGTTTTTTTACTTCCGCCTTGATGATAAGATTATGCATATTTTGCTTGATGAGTTTCAGGATACAAGTATCGTGCAGTATCAGATACTTTTGCCGCTTATTGAGGAGATTCTCTCAGGTAGCGGGCGGATCGAAGATCGCAGTGTGTTTATGGTAGGTGATACTAAGCAGAGTATTTATGGATTTCGTGGGGGCTTTAGTGCGGTGTTTGAAGCGATGGCAAGCAGGCTCAAAGTCGATGAGCTGGCTTATAATTATCGCTCAAGCAAGGTGGTGCTGGATTTTGTCAATGATGTTTTTAAAGCGCAATATGGGGCAAGCTATATCCCCCAAAAGCTCCCGCACGACAATGGGGATCCACAAGGATATGTATCGGTGCGATTTGCGCGCGAGAGCGAGGATCAAGTCCATGAGGTGTGCAAGGTCGTGTATGAAAATGTGCGTGAGCTCTTAGAAAATGGTGCAAACCCCGATGACATCACGATTTTGGCTTTCACTAATGATGAGGTCGAGACTTTGCGGGATTTTTTGAAAATATACGATCCCAGTCTGCATATTATCGCCGAGACTTCGCAAAATTTCTTTGATACCTTCCCTTGTAATGTGCTCATCAACGCCCTGCATTACGCCCGCACAGGCAATCCACTCTATCAGTACAATATCGCAAAGCTCCTTGGCAAAGAGCTTTTTTACACACCGCCATTGCCCGAGTATAAGGGGCACTGCGCGCGATACATCTATGAAGTGATAGAATCTCTGCACTTAGGTTGCGCGGCGGCTATGGAATTTTTAGATCAGGCGTGTGCGTATGAGAGTATTGAGGAGTTTTTGCGTGATTATGTCTTGCTAGATGTGAGTGCGCCCAAAGAGAGCGCACATGGCATTAGGATCATGACTATACACAAGTCCAAGGGTTTGGAGTTTAGGCATCTCATCGTGAGCGATTCGCTAAAGGATAAGATTTCATCAAGCGATAAGATTCTTTATGAATATCATGGCATAGAGCTTAGTAATGTGTATTACACATCTAAGGATCGTGAATCTGTGGATAGTGCGTATAGGGCTGCTAAGGAAGCAAAAACTCGTCTAAGCGAAGCAGAGGAGCTCAATCAACTCTATGTCGCTTTCACAAGGGCGAAACAAAGCCTAATGATCGTATGCAAGTCGTATCAACCCAAAAACAAAAAATCAAGGAGTGAAGAATCCAATACAGATTCTAAAGTATCACGTTTTGATCGGCTAGGATTACGTTCGTGTGTGCTAGGCACATTGCAATCCACCATCGCACCGATAGGACAATCCCATTCCAAAGAGAATCCAAAAAATCCTTTCACGTCGCTGCCCACACTTGGCAGACAGAGTGATTTCACGCGAGTAGAGATGAGGGAGCATAGAGAGTTTAGTGTAGAATCTGTGGTGTTTGGCAAGGCGCTACATAGCTATTTTGAGTATTTGTTGGGCGATATTGTTGATTTGTCCGGTAAGCGTATAGAATCTACGTCATTGCCACATCACACTCCTGAAGCGCTTGAGCTAATGCACCATATCGCGCGCAATCTCTATGGCTTTGTGCTTTCCAAAGACGCGTTGGATCGGGTGCAAGATCGTTTTATGCGCGCGATAGGAAATGCGGAGTTTAGGGCATTATGCGCGCAGAGCGAGATTCACACCGAGGTTTCGTATTTGCATAATGGGCGATTTTTCCGCATTGATGCGCTATTGCAAAATGATAGGGAACTCATCGTGCTGGATTACAAAAGCTCATATCTCCCAAGAGAGGAGCATTTCGCGCAGGTGAGGGAGTATGTGAGGTTTTTGTGCGAGCTAAGCGGCAAGCCTACACGCGGCTATCTCATCTATCCTGCGAGCACACCAATGTGCGTGCCATTGCAGGAGGATAGCACATAGATGGAATCTATGCTGATTAGCGGCATTGCAAAATCTAGTGAATCTAAGTGGCTAGATTCAGGGTTGATATATTTGCGCAGAAAATAGAATCTAGTTTGGTTTATGGGCAATGTATTTACCCAAGCAATGTTTTAGATTCTCAAAAATCTGCCGTATGTTCGCGTAAGCGGAGGCAATGGGGGCTTAGCTCCCATTGCCGATAGTAAGTTTGCACAGCAAACTTACATTTAAATAAATCAATGAGGAGCACACAAATGAAAGACTGGAATGAAGAATGCGCAGTGGTGGGCGTGTATAATGTCAAAAATGCCACGATTTTGAGCTACTATGCACTTTTTGCTATGCAGCACAGAGGGCAGGAGGCGAGTGGGATTAGCACTTCTGATGGCACCAAAATCGCCACGCTAAAAGGCAATGGGCTCGTTACCAAAGTCTTTGATGAGGAAAGTCTCAAAAAACTCCAAGGCAAGTCAAGTATCGGGCACAATCGCTACTCCACTGCGGGGGAAGATTCTATTAATGAAGCGCAGCCCATTTTTGCGCGCTACTCACTAGGCGAGATGGCAATCGCGCACAATGGCAACCTCACCAACGCCAAGGCGGTGCGTGATATGCTCATACAAAAAGGCGCTATTTTCCAAAGCCACCTTGATACAGAAAATCTCATTCATCTCATCGCCCATTCCCAAAAAGAACATCTAGTCGATCGTATCATCGATGCGCTAGGCTATGTCGATGGTGCGTATTGTTTTGTGTTCCTCTCCCGATCTAAGATGTTTGTCGTGCGCGATAGATATGGCTTGCGTCCTTTGAGTCTGGGCAAGATTCAAAACGATGATGGCAGCGTGGGCTATATCGTGGCAAGTGAGACTTGTGCATTTGATCTCCTAGAGGCAGAATATGTGCGCGATGTGGCACCGGGCGAGATGCTCATCTTTGAGGGGGCTTACACGCCACTTAGCAGTAGTGAGCCAAAAAGTGTGCAGGTTTTTGCGCCTACGCCTAAGCCTTGCGTGTTTGAGTATATGTATTTTTCTCGTCCTGATAGCCAAGTGTATGGCAAGAATGTCTATGAGATACGCAAGCAAATGGGCATAGAGCTCGCTAGAGAGCATAAACTAAAGGCAGATATCGTCATACCCGTGCCAGATTCTGGCGTGGCGGCGGCATTAGGCTATGCGAAGGAAAGTGGGATAGATTTTGAACTTGGGATTATCCGCAATCACTATGTGGGGCGGACATTTATCGAGCCGCTGCAGAGAATGCGCGAACTCAAGGTGCGCCTAAAGCTAAATCCCATCTCAAGCATCATAGAGGGCAAGGAAATCATCGTGATTGATGATTCTGTCGTGCGTGGGACGACAAGCAAGCAAATCGTGCAGATTTTGCGCAAGGCAGGGGCGAAAAAAATCTATCTCCTCATCTCCGCACCGCCCACTATCTCTCCTTGCTACTATGGCGTGGATACTCCGGACAAAGAGCAGCTTATCTGTGCAAATAAGAGCATAGAAGAGGTGCGCTCCTATATCGGCGCGGACTTTTTGGGCTTTTTGTCTATCGAGGGAATGCTGCGCAGTATCGGAGGGGAGCAGGAGTTTTGCAAAGCGTGCTTTGATGGGCAATATGTCGATGAGTATTTACTCCAAAATGCTAAATAAGGGCAAAGATTTAAGGAGTGGATATGCGAGTGATTCTTACCATTGGGCGGTATTTTAAGAAGCGATTTGGCGGCAGGGTGCGCAAAATCCCCATATCATTGCAGGGCTTTACCTGTCCTAATATCGATGGCAGCGTGGCAAAGGGCGGGTGCATTTATTGTGATAATGAATCTTTCTCGCCAAGCCTTGTAAAGATAGATAAGCGTAGCGAAGTGAAGATGAATTTTGCGCTCAAAAACAATCCTCTTTTGGATAAGCAGCTTACCCAACTAAGAGAGCAGTTTGCATGGCATGCGGAATTTCATCAGCGCAAATTTGGGATTGGGAAATATATGGTGTATTTTCAGTCTTATACCAACACCTATGCACATATTGATACACTTAGGACGTTGTATGATTGTGCGATTGGCTTGCCCAATGTGGTGGGCATGAGTATCGGCACACGGATTGATTGTGTGAGCAATGAGGTGCTTGATCTGCTGGAAGGCTATGTGCGCGCTGGCAAGGAGATCTGGCTAGAGTATGGCATACAATCGGTGTATGATAAGACTTTGGAGCTAACCAATCGCGGACATGGCATAGCGGGAGCCAAAGAACTATTTGCCAAGACGCGTGCGCGAGGGATCAAGGTCTGTGCGCATATCATTTATGGATTGCCGGGTGAAGATAGAGAGATGATGCTGCACACGCTAGATTCTGTGATTGCGTGGGGGATTGATAGTATTAAGATTCACCCGATGTATGTGGTCAATGGTACGCGCCTAGCCAAGATGTATAAGGATGGGGAATATGAGCCTATCAGCCTTGAGATGTTTGGGGATCTTATCGTGGAGTCGTTGCGCCGACTGCCTCCAAATGTAGTGGTGCAGCGTATCAGCGCGGGAGCGCATGATGAGAGCTTGCTCGCGCCTAAATGGTGCTTTGATAAAAATATCCAAATGCGCTACATACGCGATAGACTTAAAGATGTGGGGATTGAGTATTAGACACAAATACTGAATCCTAAGGCTATTTTGCAAGAGTCTGTGATAGAATCGCAGCATCTGTGCTCAAAGCTACAAGCATGCGTAAAGCTAAGGCTATCACCTACATAAATAACACACAAAGGAATACAATGACAAAGACGGCGGCACAAATTTCATCAAAAAAGATTCTCGTTACAGGCGGGGCAGGGTTTTTGGGTTCACATCTATGTGAGAGACTACTAGGACAAGGGCATGAGGTGCTATGCGTGGATAATCTTTTCACTGGCACAAAACGCAATATTTTGCACTTATTAGAGAATCCAAACTTTGAGTTTATGCGGCATGATGTAACATTCCCGCTATATGTGGAGGTAGATGAGATTTATAATCTTGCTTGTCCGGCAAGCCCTGTGCATTATCAGTTTGACCCTGTGCAGACGACCAAAACCTCTGTGGTGGGAGCGATTAATATGTTAGGACTTGCTAAACGTACAAAAGCCAAGATCTTGCAGGCTTCTACCTCTGAAGTCTATGGCGACCCAGAGATCCACCCGCAAGTAGAGAGCTATCGCGGAGCGGTGAATCCTATCGGGATACGGGCATGTTATGATGAGGGGAAGCGGTGTGCGGAGACACTCTTTTTTGATTATCAACGCCAACACAATGTTAATATTAAGGTTATGAGAATCTTTAATACCTATGGTCCGAGAATGCACCCAAACGATGGACGCGTGGTGAGTAACTTTATAATCCAAGCTTTGAGGGGCGAGGATATTAGTATTTATGGCGATGGGAGTCAAACGCGAAGTTTTTGCTATGTGAGTGATTTAATCGATGGTATGATAGCTCTTATGGAGAGTAGAGATGGATTCTATGGTCCGGTAAATATCGGCAATCCCAATGAATTTACTATTTTAGAATTGGCTCAAAATGTGATAAGACTAACAGAATCTCACTCACAACTTCGCTTTTATCCTCTGCCTCAAGATGATCCCAAACAAAGACAGCCAGATATTAGTTTGGCTAAAAGTGAATTGGGCTTTAGCCCGAGTGTGCAGCTAGAAGAAGGGCTTAAGAAAACCATAGAGTATTTTAGAGAGATGTTGCATAATAGCTAAACAAGAATGCGCTAAGGGTGTGTAAATGTACTGATACAATGCGCTTTGATACCTTACGCCCTGTGCTAGAGAGGGTGGTAGGGTGCTTTGTATTTGTCTAAAAAGTGCGCGAAATAGTTGTGTTTTTAATGATTTTTTTGCTAGAGTGTTAAGAAATTAAGATTCGTGAGGGGGACGCGATGAAGTTTTCACTAGCTAACAAGCTTCTTGTCAGTGTGCTAACGACATTTATTGTCGTGATTATGGCGGTTACTATTTACAACTACAAAAAGACTTCCGAAGATACCACAGAGCTTTTTAAGAGCATTCAGCAAGGGGCATTGAATGCGTCATATACGACGATTAATATCACAATGAATATCGAAGCCCAGCAACACTTGGACTTTTTACGCAAACAAATCTTAGCATTAGAATCTGTATCTGATCAAGGTATGAGAATCGCACAGCAAAGAGCCGTATTAGCAGAGACTGCCGATCTTATTAAGTATGCGGCTGCGTATGTGGTGTTTGAAAAAAATGGCAAGGCATTGGTAGAATATAACGAGGAACCAAAAACTGCTTATGGGCAGGATTATGAGGTTGTAGAATCTGGGTTTGATTATCGCACACGCCCATATTACACAGAGACAAAGAAAAAATACTTGGAGACTAAGCAGCTTCAGGGTATAGTAACACCCACTTATATGAGTCAAAATGGCAAGGATAAGGGCAAGATGTTATCCACTGCCACCGCACCTCTTGTGGATAAAAATGGCGAGTTCTTAGGTGTGATTTGTTTGGATATTTTTGTAGATGATTTCCAAAAGCGATTTGTGAATTTTGAGCGACCAGAACTTCCAAGTATGGCTATTTTTATCACTGATGCTCAAGGGCGGATTTTTTCTCACAAAAATCCAAGCAGTATCAACCACGATAAGCCTCTCACGATACCAGAACAGACCATATCTGAAGCAGTTAAGAAAGCACCAGAAGGCTATGCAGAATACATAAGCACTAAGGGCGAAAAGCGACTGACTTATTATAAGCAATTTCCATTTGGCTGGACAATCGTTGTGGCAGCTACACAGGACGACTTTACCGATGCAGTCAATCACAACTTAATAAACTCTATGATCATAGCACTTGTGTTGGGCGTGATAGGTTTTTGTATGTTGTATATCATCATCAGGAAGCTCATTGATCCGGTTAATACCATACGCAAACTTTTGAGGGATTTCTTTAGTTTCATCAACTATGAGAGCACTACGCCACCAGTGCTAAGCAAAAAGCTTGCAAATGATGAATTTGGTGCGATGGCGGCGGCTATTAAGCAAAACATCGATCGCACTAAAAATAACCTCGACCAAGACTCCAAACTCGTAGATGAAGTCGTAGGTATCGTAGAAGAATCCAAACAAGGTAGATTTGGTAA